>USGY01000001.1 GCA_900554365.1 uncultured Clostridium sp.
AAAAAATTAGAAACAAAAGAAGCGTTATGTAAATAACGCTTAAAACTCAATCCAAGATAAACTTCGTAAGAAGTTCTTGGATTGAGTAATATAATATCTATGTATAAAAATAAAAAATAGAGGAAAAAATATATAATATTTTCCTCTATTTTTTTGCTTAAATGCAAAAAATGTAGGCATTTTAAAGGAAAGTAATAATTTTTATAAAAAAGCTATAAGATATTGTTGATTTTATAGCTAAATGGTATAATAATTCTGTGGAGGCAATTTATGGAAAAAAGTATAATAACAGATATTCAAATATATTTATTAACACAATTTGTAGATGTATTAGATGAAATCAAAAGAGTTGATGATATATCTCAACTAAAAAATGATATAAAAATGAGAGAAAAGCTTTTAAAAGACGAAATTCAAAAAATAGTATCAAAAACTGATATATTTGAATTAGATAAAATTGATAAAACATTAGATGAAAAATTAGAAAAGTATAGTAAATTATATTGTGAATCTCTAGAATATAAAGAAAGAGATAAAAAAATAAGAAAGCTAGAAAAAGAAATTGGAAATACAGAAAAATTAGAAGAACTAGAAAATTGTATATATGAAAAATGTGATTTAGACAGTAAATTTGCTTATAAAATTGGAATGATAGAGGCAATAAAAATCCTAACAATTTAATAAAAAAGCTTTTAAAATTAATTTGTAATATGATATAATCACACAATAAAAAGTCTGCAAAGGAAGTGTGAAATATGTCTTATATAGAATTTAAAAATGTATGTAAAAACTATCAAATGGGAGAAGTAACAATAAAGGCTTTAGATAATGCAAATTTTAGAATTGAAAAAGGCGAATTAGTTGTAATTGTAGGACCATCAGGAGCTGGAAAAACAACAGCATTAAATATACTAGGTGGGATGGATAGTACAACATCAGGGCAAGTTATTGTAGATGGAAAAGAAGTTAATAAATTAAAAAATAAAGGACTAATCCAATATAGAAGAGAAGATATAGGGTTTGTATTTCAATTTTATAATTTAGTTCAAAATTTAACAGCATTAGAAAATGTAGAATTAGCAACACAAATTTGTAAAGATTCTTTAAATCCTAAAGAGGTGTTAAAAAAAGTAGGACTAGAAAACAGGATGGATAATTTCCCATCACAATTATCTGGTGGTGAACAACAAAGAGTTGCAATAGCAAGAGCAATAGCTAAAAATCCTAAACTTTTATTATGTGATGAACCAACTGGAGCTTTGGATTATAAAACTGGAAAGCAAATTTTAAAATTATTACAAGAAACGGCAAAAAAGGAAAATATGACAGTTCTTATAATTACTCATAATGGTGCAATTGCGCCTATGGCACATAAAGTAATACATTTTAAAAATGGAAAAGTAGAAAAAATAGAAATAAATGAAAATCCGATACCAGTAGAAGAAATAGAATGGTAGGAGGTATACTATGAAAAATGCTCTTATGAAAGATAGTTTAAAAGAAATAAAAAATACACATAAACGCTTTTTATCAATATTATTAATGGCTTTTTTAGGAGTTGGCTTTTTTGCTGGAATTCAAGCAACTTCACCAGATATGGTAAATACAATTAATAAATATTATAAAGATCAGCAAGTATATGATATTCAAATTATGTCTACTTTAGGACTTAAAGATAGCGATATACAAGAGGTATCTAAAATAAATGGTGTCGAAAAAGCAATTGGAACATATGAAACAGATGGAAAAATTGAAATAGGTGAAAAAGAAATCGTGGCAAAAGTATTATGCCTTGAAGACATGAATACACCCAAATTATTAGAAGGAAGGCTGCCACAATCAATAGATGAATGTTTAGTAGAAGAAAACTTTTTAACATTTAATAATAAAAAAATTGGAGATACAATAGAATTAAATATTGCAAAAAGCAAAAATGATGATGGAGAAGAAATTGACTATTTAAAGCAAAATAAATTAAAAATTGTAGGTACTGTTCAGAGCCCAGTTTATATATCTAAAGATAGAGGAAATAGTAAATTAGGAGCTGGAAAAGTTAATTATTATATGTACATAGATAAAGAAAATATAAATGCCAAAGATATTTATACAAATTTATATGTAAAAGTAAAAGACGCAGACAAGTATACAACTTCTAAAAATCAATATAAAGAAACTGTTCAAAATGTAAAAAATGAAATAGACCAAATAAAAAGTTCAAGAGAACAGGCAAGAAAAGATGAATTAGTTGAAATTGCAACTAAAAAGGTAGATGATGCTGAAAAAGAATTAAATTCTCAAAAAGAAGAAGCTAATAAGCAAATAGAAGATGCAAAAAAACAATTAAAAGATGCTAAAAATAAAATTCCTCAAAGCGAATTAGCTAAAATTGAATTAAAAAAACAAGAAGTAAATAAGCAGTTACAAGAAGCAGAAGGAAAAGTAGCAGATTCTAGAGATCAAATTTCTAAAATAGAAAAGCCTACATGGTATATTTTAGATAGAGAATCTAATAGTGGATATGTAAGTTTTATTCAGGATTCTAAAAGTATAGAAAATATAGGTAAAGTATTTCCAGCCGTATTTTTTATAGTAGCAACATTAATATCTTTAACATCAATGACAAGAATGGTTGAAGAGGAACGTACCCAAATTGGAACTTTAAAAGCTTTGGGATATAATAAAATCCAAATAGCAAGCAAATATATTATATATGCAAGTTTGGCATGTATAATTGGTGGAGTTTTAGGAATGTGTATAGGATTTGTTATATTACCAACAATTATTTGGAAAATGTATATGATGATGTATCAAATGACAGATGTGGTATTAGAGTTTAATTGGCTATATGGGGGCATTGGATTAGGCTTAATACTTGTGTGTATTGTTGGGACAACAATTTATTCAATACAAAAAGAATTACAAGAAACACCTGCAACATTAATGAGACCTAAAGCACCCAAAATGGGAAAAAGAGTATTGCTAGAAAAAATCCCATTTATTTGGAAAAGATTAAGTTTTTCTAGAAAAGTTACAGTAAGAAATATCTTTAGATACAAAAAAAGAGTACTAATGACTATTATTGGAATAATGGGATGTACATCACTAATATTGGCAGGATTCGGCTTAAAAGATTCTATAAGTGCTATTATGCCAAGCCAATATGGAAAAATATTTAATTATGACATGCAAATAAATTTAAAAGATGGATTAACAGATGAGCAAATTAAAAGCTATATGGAAAAATTAGCTAAAAGAGATGATGTTGTAAAAGTTGCTGAAACTTATTTAACATCAACAACTGTTGAAAACGGCAGTTTAGATGAAGATGCTCAAATAATTGTGCCAAAAGAAAATGAAGGTTTAAAAGATTTAATAACAATTTATGATAAAAAAACAAAGCAACCAATTAATTTAAATAGTGATGAAATATGTTTAACAGATAAAGCAGCACAATTACTAAATGTTAGTGTTGGTGATACTGTAAAATTAAAAGATAGTGATGGTAATGTTGTTGAAGCTAAAATAGGCAATATTGTAGAAAATTATATAAATCATTATGTTTATATGTCAAAAGAATTGTATCAAAAAATATATAAAACAGATTATAAAATTAATGCAATATTGTTAAAAGATAATAATTTAAGTGTTGAACAAGTGGAAAATTTGTCAAAAGAATTTATGAAGGAAAATGAAGTTTCTTCAGTTTCTGCAATGTCAACATTAACAGAAATGATAAATAATATGTTAAATTCTTTAAATTTTGTTGTTGTAGTTTTAATTGTAACAGCTGGAATGTTAGCATTTGTAGTTTTATATAATTTATCAAATGTAAATATAAGCGAAAGAATTAGAGAATTAGCAACAATTAAAGTTTTAGGATTTTATGATAAAGAAGTATATGATTACATATCACGAGAGACAGTGATATTAACTATTATAGGAATTTTACTTGGTCTAGTTGGAGGATATTTCTTAAACTATTTTATAATTACTACTTGTGAAATTAATATGTTAAGGTTTGTAAAAGTAATACATCCAATTAGTTATATATATTCTATATGCATTACTGTTGGATTTACGTTAATGGTTAATATAGTAACATATTTTGCTTTAAAGAAAATTGATATGATTGAAAGCCTAAAAAGTGTTGAATAACAATACAATAAAAATCTTGCAAAACTTCTTGCAATTTTTAAGAAAATATAGTAAAATAATAAAGGTTCACATTTAGAACTACCTTTTACTTAGCTTAATAGTTAACACCTTGACTACAGGCTCAGTTAAAGGAATAAAATAAAAATAGGAGGTGTAACAAGATGATAACAAGCGAAAAGAAACAAGAAATAATCAATACTTATAAAAGAGATGAAAAAGATACTGGTTCACCAGAAGTTCAAATAGCTCTTTTAACAGAAAGAATTAATGAATTAACAGAACACTTAAAAGTTCATAAAAAAGACAACCATTCAAGACGTGGTTTATTAAAAATGGTTGGAAAAAGAAGAAATCTATTAAACTACTTAGCAAAAAAGGATATTAATAGATATAGAGCAGTTGTAGAAAAACTAGGATTAAGAAAATAGTAAAGTAATAAAAGCCTATGCTTATTTTTAGCACGGGCTTTTATCAAGAATTAAATTGCTTAAAATTAATAAAAAATAAATGTGCCTAAAAATTTAGGCAGTAGCTTGTATAATGTGCTATAAAAATAACATATTATAGAGGTTACAATCTAAATTTATAAAGGCACAAAAAAGAAAGGAAGTAATCATATGTTTAAAACTTATGAAACAGAATTATCCGGAAGAAAATTAGTTATCGAAACCGGAAAAATGGCAGGACTTGCCAATGGAAGCGTATTAGTACGTTTTGGAGATACTTGTGTATTAGTAAATGTAACAGCTTCTAAAGAGCCTAAAGAAGGAGTTGACTTTTTTCCATTATCAGTAGATTTTGAAGAAAAATTATATGCTGTTGGAAAAATACCAGGTGGATTTTTAAAAAGAGAAGGAAAACCTACAGACAAAGCTATTTTAACATCAAGAGCAATTGATAGACCATTACGTCCATTATTCCCAAAAGATTTTAGAAATGACGTAGTAGTTGTTGGTACTGTTCTTTGTGTTGAACAAGACAATTCACCAGAAGTAGCAGCCATGATTGGTGCAGCAACAGCTTTAGCAATTTCAGATATTCCATTTAATGGACCTACTGCAGCAGTAAATGTTGGATTAGTAGATGGTCAAATTATTATAAACCCAACAGTTGCTCAAAGAGAAAAAAGTGATTTAACATTAACAGTTGCTGGAACAGATAAGAAAATCACAATGATAGAAGCTGGTGCAAATGAAGTTCCTAATGATGTAATGTTAGATGCAATAAAAGCAGCACATGTAGAAATTAAAAAATTATGTAAATTTATTTCAGATATTCAAAAAGATATTGGAAAACCAAAATTTGAATATAAATCATTTGAAGTTGATCATGATTTATATGAATATATTGAAGAAAACTTCAAAAATGAAATGAAAGAAAAAGTTCAAGAAAAAGACAAAGAAACAAGAGACAACAATATAGATGAATTAACTACTGAAATTCAAGAAGCATATGCAGAAAAATTTGGAGATGAAGCTTTAGAAGAAAATAAAGCTAATATTGGAGAAGCTATTTATAAATTAGAGAAAAAATGTGTAAGAGAAATGATCTTCAAAGAGCATAAAAGAGTTGATGGTAGAGCATTAGACGAAATAAGACCATTATCTTGTGAAGTAGGTTTACTTCCAAGAACTCATGGTAGTGCTTTATTTACAAGAGGTCAAACTCAAGTTTTATCAGTAACTACACTTGGAATGATGAGTGAAGAACAAACATTAGATGGTATTGATACAACAGAAGAATCAAAAAGATATATGCATCAATATAACTTCCCAAGCTATTCTGTAGGAGAAGCAAGACCATCTCGTGGACCAGGTAGAAGAGAAATTGGACATGGAGCATTAGCAGAAAAAGCTTTAGTACCAGTAATTCCTTCAAAAGAAGAATTCCCATATGCAATAAGAGTTGTATCAGAAGTTTTATCATCTAATGGTTCAACATCACAAGCAAGTATTTGTGGAAGTACTTTAAGCTTAATGGATGCAGGAGTTCCAATTAAGAGACCTGTTGCAGGAATTTCTACAGGATTAATAACAAATCCAGATAATGATGAAGATTATGTAATGTTAGTAGATATTCAAGGATTAGAAGATTTCTTTGGAGATATGGACTTTAAAGTAGGTGGAACAGAAAGAGGAATTACAGCAATCCAAGTTGATATAAAATGCGATGGTTTAACTTATGAAATAATTCAAGAAGCATTTGAAAGAACAGCAAAAGCTAGAAAATACATATTAGACGAAATAATGGCTCCAGTAATGCCAGCTCCAAGAAAAGAAGTTTCTAAATATGCACCAAGAATTGTTACAACAAAAATTAATACAGATAAAATTAAAGATGTAATAGGACCTGGTGGAAAAATGATTAATAAAATCATTGAAGAAACAGGAGTAAAAATAGATATTGAAGAAGATGGAACAGTATTTATATATTCAACAGATGGTGAAAGTGCTAAAAAAGCTTTGAAAATGGTTGAAGATATAGCTAAAGATATAGAAGTTGGCGAAATATATTATGGACAAGTTGTCAGAATAATGAATTTTGGAGCTTTTGTAGATTTAGGACATGGTGGAAAAGAAGGATTAGTACATATTTCTAAAATATCAAAAGAAAGAGTTAAAAATGTAGAAGATGTTCTTCATGTTGGTGATAAAGTTACAGTAAAAGTAATCGGAATAGATGATCAAGGAAGAATAAATCTTTCAATGAAAGATTTGACAGAAGAAAAATAATTAATTAAAAGCTGTGGCATAAGCCATGGCTTTTGGTTGTAAAAGAAGGGAAACATAAGATAATGAAAAAATCAGTATCTTCTAGAATTTTATATATATTAACTGTATGTATATTGTGTGTATTTTTATATTTAACATATCAATATTATCAAACAAATAATTTTAATAAATTTGTAAAGAGTGAAGCTAATTTATATACGTCAGATTTTAAGAAAGATTATAATGTAAAATATGATAATAAAGAAACATATAAAATATCTTCTTCAACTTACAATGATGCAATGTTTTATGAAAAAATAAAGGTTGAAAAAGATCAACCATATAAAGTTACATGTATGGTAAAAACTGAAAATGTAACCCCAAAAGAAAATAATTCTGCAATAGGTGCACAAATATCTATAGAAGGATCAACAGAAAGATCTGTGGCAATACAGGGAACTTCTGATTGGCAAAAAATAGAGCTAATATTTAATAGTAAAGATAGAACTACTATAAATATAGGTTTTAGATTAGGTGGAAATGCTGGTCAAGCTTCAGGAACAGCTTGGTTTTCGGGATTTACTTTAGAAGAAGGTATTGCAGAAAATAATAACAATTGGAATTTTGCATGCTTTATATTAGAAAATACAAATGTAAATGTTGATGGGAAAAATATTAGTTTACATGTTTCAAATAGCGATATTTCAGATATTAAATCTACAATAAAAAGATTTTCTAATTCATGTGAGAAATTATCAAATGGAAAGATGACTGCAAATTGCGATGTATATGAAATACAAGAGCCATTAACAGAACTTTCCTATGATAAAGATTATGGATATTATGCTTCACCAGAAAATGTAGAAAGTCAAATAAAAAATGTAATTTCAAATAATCAGTATGATCACATCTTTGTAATTGTAAGATTGCGGAGATGAAGAACACGAAAATGATATTCAAATAAATGATTGGATAGGATTGCGGAGGAATGGATTATTATGGTATAGGATTTTCTAATATTCGTTTACCAAATGATTCACAAAGCTATATTTATAAATATAATACGAGAATAAATCAATTTCCTGAAGAAGTATTTTTACATGAATTTTTACACACTTTAGAAAGAAATGCTAAAGAATATGGATATGAAAGACCAGAGTTACATGATTATGAAAAATATGGATATCAAAATGAAAAAATATATGGACAAGAAAAATGGTACAGAGATTATATGAATAAAAATATAAATACCCAAAATGGAAAAATTGGATTGCCAGAGGAAGTTTATACTTTAAAACCTGCTAAAAGCATTGATTTTGAGAATTCATATCAGATAAAAGATGTTTTCAAACAACCACAAAATATTATAGAAGAAATACAAGAAATAATAGATAAAATTTTTAATCGAACATAGAAATAAAGGAAGGTAAAAAATGAAAGTTACAGATTTTGATTATGATTTACCAAAAGAATTAATAGCACAAACACCAATAAAAAAAAGAGATGAATCTAGATTAATGGTGTTAGATAGAAAAGAACATACTATTGAACATAGAAAATTTAAAGATATAATAGATTATTTAGAGCCAGGAGATGTTTTAGTTAGAAATAATACTAAAGTAATACCAGCCAGATTATATGGTGAAAAAGAAACTGGAGCTAAAGTAGAATTTTTATTATTAAATAATATTGAAAAAGATATATGGGAATGTATAGTAAGACCAGGAAATAAATTACATGCGGGGGCAAAAGTATGCTTTGGTGATGGGATATTAAAAGCTGAAGTCTTAGATACAATGCCAGGTGGAACAAGAAAAGTAGAATTCCATTATGATGGAATTTTTAATGAAATATTAGACAAAATTGGTTTAATGCCATTACCACCTTATATACATGAACAATTAAAAGAAAAAGATAGATATCAAACAGTATATGCAAAATATGATGGTTCAGCAGCAGCACCAACAGCTGGGTTACATTTTACACCAGAACTTTTAAAGAAAATAGAAGAAAAAGGAATTGAAATTGCAAATGTAACATTACATGTTGGAATTGGTACATTTAGACCAGTAAAAGAAGATACTGTTGAAGCTCATCAAATGCACTCAGAGCATTTTTATATAAAAGAAGAAGATTGTGAAAAAATAAACAAAGCTAAGAAATCAGGTCACAGAGTAATTGCAGTTGGAACAACTTCATGCAGAGTGCTAGAGTCAATTGCAGACGAAAATGGATATGTAAAGCCAACTGAAGGTGATACACAAATATTTATTTATCCAGGATATAAATTTAGATGCTTAGATGCATTAATTACAAACTTCCATTTACCACAATCAACTTTAGTAATGCTTGTATCAGCATTAGCAGGAAAAGATTATATAATGGAAGCATATAAAGAAGCTGTAAAAGAAAAATATAGATTTTTCAGCTTTGGAGATGCAATGCTAATAAAATAGGAGGAAATATGAAACCAGCAGTAACATATGAATTATTACATGAATGTAAACAAACAGGAGCAAGAAGAGGTGTTATACATACACCACATGGAGATATTCAAACTCCAATATTCATGCCAGTTGGAACTCAAGCAACAGTAAAATCTATGACACCAGAGGAGTTAAAAGAAGAAGTAAAAGCACAAATTATATTATCAAATACATATCATTTATATTTACGTCCAGGAAGTAAAATTGTAAAAGAAGCAGGTGGACTTCACAATTTTATGAGATGGGATAGACCAATTTTGACAGATAGTGGAGGATTTCAAGTTTTTAGTTTAGGATCATTAAGAACTATTAAAGAAGAAGGTGTTGAATTTAAATCACATTTAGATGGAAGTAAACATTTCTTTTCTCCAGAATCTGTAATGGAAACAGAAGAAGATTTAGGAGCAGATATAATAATGGCATTTGATGAATGTTGTCCTTATCCATCAACTTATGAATATACAAAAAAATCAATGGAAAGAACAACTAGATGGGCTAAAAGATGTAAAGAAGCACATAAAACTGTTGATAAACAAGCTTTATTTGGAATAATCCAAGGTGGATTTTATAAAGATTTAAGAACTCAAAGTGCAAAAGATTTAATTGATTTGGACTTACCAGGATATGCTATTGGAGGTATTAGTGTAGGTGAACCTAAAGATGTATTTTTAGATATTTTACGATTTACAACTCCACTTATGCCAAAAGATAAACCAAGATATTTAATGGGAGTTGGAACACCGGATTATTTAATTGAAGCTGCAATGGCTGGAATAGATATGTGTGATTGTGTGTTACCAACAAGAATTGCTAGAAATGGAACCGCTTTAACATCACATGGAAAAGTTGTAGTTAGAAATGCAACATATGAAAGAGATTGGACACCATTAGATCCTGAATGTGATTGTTATACTTGTAAAAATTACACTAGAGGATATATAAGACATTTGATAAAAGCAAATGAAATTTTAGGTGTAAGATTATTATCAATCCATAACTTAAGGTTCTTGACTAATTTAATGGAAAAGGTTAGAATAGAAATAGAACATGATAATTTAGGAACATTTAAAGAAGAATTTTATAAAAAATATGGTTACACTAAATAGGAGGGGTACAAATGAATTTAGTCGAGGAAAGCGTTAGAAATGCTGAACAAAAAAAGAAAAAAAGAACAACAGGAATAATACTTGCAGCTATAATAATTTTGGTAATTATAATTATAGGAATAGCATCATATTTGGTGTATGTTCAAACTACAACACTAAGAGTTATATTAGATGGAAAAGAAAACGCAAAGGTAAAACAATTATTAGTATTTAATGATGATGGTACTATTGATGTCCCTATAAAAGAAATTGCAAGTTATTTAGGATATCAAAGTTATAATGGTTCATATAATGAAAAATCTGAACAAGCTAATAAATGTTATGTGCAAAATGATAATGAAGTTGCAAATTTTGCATTATCTTCAAATCAAATAGATAAACTTGATTTAACTAAAACAGATGCAAATTATGAAATAGAAAAAGTAAAAGATCCTATAAAATCAAATAATGGAGTCTTATATGCTAGCTCAGAGGCAATTGAAAAAGGATTTAATGTAAGTTTCGAATATGATAAAGATGCAAATAGAGTATATATTTATACATTACCATATTTAATTCAATCATATTCTGGAAAAGTTTTAGATTATGGATATAAAGAAATTAGTGATGTATTTGCTAATCAAAAAGCAATATTGCAAAACATGTTAGTTGTGCAAAAAGACGAAAATGGTGTTTATGCGGTCCTTGATACAAAAGGAAATGCTGTTCTAGAACCTAAATATGATAATATAGAATATCTTCCTGAAACAGGAGATTTCCAAATAGAGAGTAATAAAAAAGTTGGAATAATAGGAAAAGATGGAAAGACAAAAGTTCAACCATATTATGATGCAATAGATCTTATGGATAGTGCATCAGGATTGTATTTAGTACAAAAAGATAAGAAATATGGTGTAATAGATATAAGAGGAAACACAAAAATATATATTGAAAATGATGAAATTGGATTAGACATTTCTCCATTTGAACAAAACAATATAAAAAATAAATATATATTAGCTGGAAATTTAATTCCTGCAAGAAAAGATAAAAAATGGGGATTATATGATAAAACAGGTAAACAGGTTGCAGATTATGTTTATGATAGTTTTGGATATATAACAACAAGTAATAAAGATGCTTTAAGTTTACTTGTAATACCTGATTATAATGTATTAGTTGCTTGCAAAGATAAAAAATATACATTGTTAAGTTCTTTAGGAAAAGAACTATTTGCAGGACCTGTTGCAGATGATATATATATGACAATAAATGGTGGTCAAAAACATTATTACATAGCAGCAAATAATGGTACAATGGATGCAGAAACATATTTAAAAAATATCGGTGTAAGTAAAGTTAATAACAATATTTCAACAGGAGAAGAAACAACAATAAATTCTACAAATAATGCTAATACAACAAACAATAATAATCAAAACCAAACTCAACCAAATTCAAACAACCCTAATTCTGAACAACAAAATTCTGGAGAACAACAAAGCGATGAACAGCAATCAAATGATAATAATGGAGAACAAGAAGGTTCAGAAAATAATGGAGACCAACAAAATGGTGGAAATGAATAATAGAAATAATTAATTAAAAAGACAATTTTATGTTGATATTAAATCACGTAAATTGTCTTTTTTTATAATATTTGTATCAATTGACCGGCTAGACTAATAGAAAAAAATTTAAAAATAGTGTATAAATATAAGGAAAGAAAAAGTGAGGAAAATATGAATTATATAAAACTAATAGATGGTAAAAGTTATTTGCCTCAAAATAAAATTTCTAATGAAGAAATAGAAAATGAATTTGAATTAAAAAAAGATTTTATTAAAAGTCGAACAGGAATTGAAAAAAGATATTATGCCAAAGACGAAAAGATTGAAGATATGGCGGTAAATGCAGTATTACAAATGAAAAATGAAAAAATAAATGATATAGGATTAATAATTGTTGCAACAACTTCTAGCAATAATGCAATGCCAGGAATTTCTAATTACATTCAAAAAAAGCTAAAAATTGAAAGATGTATGTGTTTAGATATTTTTGCAGGATGTGGCGGTTTTATAAATGCTTTTGATATTGCTAGATTATACATTGAAACAGGAAAAATTAAAAAAGCTTTAGTTGTTGGAGTTGATAAATTATCAAGTACAATAGATAAAAAAGATATCGGAACAATGGCTGTTTTATCAGATGGTGCTGGAGCAGTTTTGATAGAAAAAAGTGATGTTCAAAAGGAATATGTTTCAAATATTGAATCTGAAATAGATGAAAAAAGTATTTTGAATTATGAAATTGGACAAAAAATACAAATGAATGGAAAAGAAGTTTATAAATATGCAGTAACTAAACCTGTAGAAAATATAAAACAATTGTTACAAAAATCAAATGAAAAAATAGAAGATATAAAATATATTATTCCACATCAATCTAATTTAAAAATAATGAATGCAATAGCAAAAAAATTAGAAATACCACAAAGTAAGATATATAGTAATATTCAAGAAGTTGGAAATACATTTTGTGCAAGTATTCCTATTGCTATTTCAGAAATGATTGATAAAAAAATCTTAAATGAAAATGATAAAATCATATTGTTAGGCTATGGGGGAGGCTTAAATACAGGAAGTATTTTATTAGAGATATAAGAAGGAGAATTTTATGAAAAGAGTATTTTTATTTCCAGGTCAAGGAGCCCAAAGTGTTGGAATGGGAAAAGACATTTATAATAAATATGAAGAAGCAAGAAAAATATATGATAAAGCATCAGAAATATCTGGGATGGATATAAAAAAGATATGTTTTGAAGGACCAGAAGAAGAATTAATGAAAACAGAAAACACACAAATTGCAATATTAACAACTAGTTTAGCTATTTTAGAAGTTTTAAAATCACATAATATAGAAGCACAAATAGCTACAGGACTAAGTTTAGGAGAATATACAGCATTAATGTATTCTGGAGTTATTTCATTTGAAGATGGAATAAAATTAATAAAAAAGAGAGGATATTATATGCAGCATTTATTGCCAAATGAGAATTTTGAAATGGCTGCTGTAATTGGATTGGACTCTAGTAAAATAGAAGAAGTATGTAAACAAATAGAAAAGACAGGAAAGTTTATAGCACCAGCAAATTATAATTGCAAAATTCAAACAGTAATATCAGGAGAAGAAAGTGCAATAAATGAAGCTACAGCAAAATTAAAAGAATTAGGAGCTAAAAGAGTAATACCACTAAAAACGAGTGGACCATTCCATACAAAAAAATTAGAAAAGGCTAAAGAAGAGTACTCAAAAGAGTTAGACAAAATAACTTTTAATAAAGGAAATGTAAAAGTAATAAAAAATATTGATGGAAATTATTATTCTGAAAATGAAAATTTTAAACAAATTTTGGCAGAACATATTGTAAATCCAGTTAGGTTTGATAAAGCAATCGAGTTAATGAAAAATGAAAATGTAGATGAATATGTAGAAATCGGACCAGGAAAAGCATTAACAGGATTTGTTAGAAAAGATATAAAAGAAGCAAAAACATATAACATAAATAATTTAGAAACTTTAGAAAATTATTTAAAGGAGGAAATTTAATGGATGAAAATAAAGTCGCTTTAATTACTGGAGCTGCAAGAGGAATTGGAAAAGAAGTTACAAAAAAATTTGCTAAAAATGGTTATGATGTAGTAATTAATTATGTATCTTCTAAAACAGATACTGAAAAACTAAAAAAAGAATTTGAAGATTTAGGTGTCAAAGTATTGTTAGTAAAAGCTGATGTATCAAATCAAGAAGAAGCGGAAGATTTGGTAAATCAAACAATTAATACTTTTGGAAAAATAGATGTTTTAGTAAATAATGCAGGGATAACTAAAGATAATTTACTAATGAGAATGAGTGAAGAAGATTTTGAAAAAGTTATAAATATAAATTTAAAAGGAACATTTTTAGTTACAAAATATGCAATAAAATACATGATGAAAAAAAGATGTGGAAGCATAGTTAATTTAGCATCAGTTGTTGGTGTGGCTGGAAATGCAGGACAATGTAATTATGCAGCATCAAAAGCTGGTATAATTGGTTTTACTAAAAGTATAGCTAAAGAATTAGCAAGTAGAAATATTAGAGCAAATGCGGTTGCACCTGGATTTATAAAAACAGATATGACAGAGGTTTTATCAGATTCTGTAAAGGAAAATATAAATTCACAAATACCATTAAAAAGAATGGGAACAGCAGAAGAAGTAGCTAATTTAGTATATTTTCTATCATCAGAACAAAGTTCATATATTACAGGTCAAGTTATAAATGTTGATGGTGGCATGGTTATGTAATTAGCAATTTAATAAAATATAGAAAGGAGATTATGGTATAAAATATCATAAAAAGGAAAAGTGGAAAGAAGAGTTGTAATAACAGGTTTAGGAGCAATAACTCCAATTGGAAATAATACAAATGATTTTTGGAAAGGAATACAAGAAGGAAAATGTGGTATTGATGAAATTACAGCATTTGATACTACAAATTTTAAAGTAAAATTAGCAGCTGAAGTAAAGGAATATAATCCAGAAGATTATTTCGAAAGAAGAGAAGCTAGAAGATTAGATAAATTTTCACAATATGCTATAATTGCATCAAGAGAAGCATGGAAAGATAGTGGGTTAAATAAAGATGAACAAGATATGACAAGAGTTGGTATTGCTATAGGTTCAGGAATTGGTGGAATAAAAACAATAGAAACAGAAAATAGAAAATGTGTAGAAAAAGGTCCAGATAGGGTTTCTCCAATGTACATACCAATGGCAATTTCAAACATGGCTGCTGGAAATGTTGCAATTGATATTGGAGCTAAAGGGGAATCAATTGCAATAGTTACTGCATGTGCAACAGGTACACATTGTATAGGTGATGCATTTAGAACAATAAAATATGGATATCAAGATGTAATGTTAGCAGGAGGAACTGAAGCATCAATTACTCCACTTAGTATTGCAGGATTTAGTAATATAAAAGCACTAAGCAAATCAGAAGATAAAACAAGAGCAAGCATACCTTTTGATAAAGAAAGAAACGGTTTTGTTATGGGAGAAGGAGCAGGAATTGTACTTCTTGAAGAATTAGAACATGCTAAATCAAGAGGAGCTAAAATATATGCTGAAGTTGTTGGATATGGTGCAAGTTCAGATGCATATCATATTACATCACCAGCACCAGATGGTGAAGGTGGAGCAAGAGCTATGAAATTAGCTATTGAAGAAGCTAAAATAAAACCAGAAGAAATAACATATATTAATGCACATGGTACATCAACTCATTTAAATGATTCTTGCGAAACACAAGCAATAAAGACAGCATTAGGTGAAGAAGCAGCAAGAAAAGTAATGGTAAGTTCAACAAAAGGAAATACTGGACATTTATTAGGAGCTGCTGGTGGTGTTGAAGCAATTGTTTGCTGTAAATCATTAGAAGAAGGATTTGTTCCAGCAACAATAAATTATAAAGTCCCAGATGAAGAATGTGACTTAGATATAGTACCAAACCAAGGAAGAAAAATAGATGTAAAATATGCAATGTCAAATTCATTAGGATTTGGTGGACATAATAGCAGTATTTTATTAAAGAAATGGGAAGAACAATAATTTGGAGGTAAAAAAATGGATTATAAAGAAATAAAGAGATTGATGGATGATATGGGAAATTCAAAATTGGATTCTTTAGATATAGAATTTCCTGATGGAATAAAAATAAAGATGAAGAAAAATACTCAAAAAGAAGTTATAATAACTGCACCTCAATCAAATGTTATAGAAGCAGGAGCTCCAATGACTGCACCTGTAAAAGTAGAAAAGCAAGAACAAGCATTAACAACAGTTAAAAAAGAGCCAGTAGAAGAAGAAAATTATAAAATAGTAAAAAGCCCTATGGTTGGAACTTTTTATGCAAGTCCAGCACCTGACAAACCACCATTTGTAAGTGTTGGTGACAAAGTACATAAAGGTCAAGTTTTATGTGTAATAGAAGCTATGAAATTAATGAATGAAATTGAATCAGAATTTGATGGTGAAATAGTAGAAATTTGCATGAAAAATGAAGAAATGGTTGAATATGGTACACCACTTTTCAAAATTAAATAATGTAAAAGGAGACAAAATGTTAAATAAAGAAGAAATAAAAAAAATAATTCCACAAAGAGATCCATTTTTAATGATAGATGAGGTGGAAGAATATGTTCCAGGAGAAAGTGCAATTGCATATAAACATGTTGATGAAAATGAATATTATTTTAAAGGACATTTTCCTGGAAATCCAATAATGCCAGGAGTTTTAATAGTAGAATCATTAGCTCAAACAGGAGCTGTGGCAATACTTTCAATGGAAGAAAATCAAGGAAAAAATGCACTATTTGGTGGAATTGATAAATTGCGTTTTAAAAAGACAGTCGTTCCTGGAGATACTTTAAAATTAGAAGTTAAAATAATAAAAAGAAAAGGTCCAATAGGAATAGGAGAAGCTATTGCGACAGTTAATGATAAAATAGTTGCTAAAGGTGAATTAACTTTTGCAGTTGTGTAAATTTTAAGGAGAGTTAGTATGTTAAAAAAAGTATTAATAGCAAATAGAGGAGAAATAGCAGTAAGAATAATTAGAACATGTAGAGAAATGGGAATAAAAACAGTTGCTGTATATTCAGAAATAGATAAAAATGCATTACATGTTAGTTTAGCAGATGAAGCTGTATGTATAGGTGCAGCTCCATCAAATAAAAGTTATCTTAATATGAAAGCAATTTTAGAGGCGGCATGTTTAACTGGTGCAGATAGCATTCATCCTGGGTATGGTTTTTTATCAGAAAACAGTAATTTTGCAAAAATATGTGAAGAAATGGGTATAAAATTTATAGGACCTAATCATGAATTAATAGAATTGCTTGGAAATAAATCAAAAGCAAAAGAAACAATGAAAAAAGCAGGAGTTCCTGTAGTTCCTGGCTCTGACGGACTTATATATTCAAAAGAGCAAGCACTAAATTTAGCAGAACAAATAAAATATCCAGTAATGTTAAAAGCATCAAGTGGTGGAGGCGGACGTGGAATACGTGTTGCATATACATCAGAAGAATTATCAAGAGAATATGATTTGGTAAAACAAGAAGCTAAAGTTTCTTTTAATGATGATAGTATTTATTTAGAAAAATTCATAGAAAACCCAAGACATGTTGAAATTCAAATATTAGCTGATGAACATGGAAATTGTATACATTTAGGTGAAAGAGATTGTTCTATACAAAGAAGAAATCAAAAAGTATTAGAAGAAACACCAGCAATGATATTAGATGATAAAACCAGAAAAAAAATGGGTGAAGTAGCTGTTAAAGCTGCAAAAGAAATTGGATATACAAATGCAGGTACTATTGAATTTTTAGTAGATAAAAATAAAGATTTTTATTTTATGGAAATGAATACAAGAGTACAAGTTGAACATCCAATAACAGAAGAAGTTACAGGTGTAGATATAATAAAAGAACAATTAAAAATAGCTAGTGGAGAAAAATTGAGTTATAAACAAAAAGATATAACAGTAACAGGACATAGTATGGAAGCAAGAATAAATAGTGAAAATCCAGATAAAAACTTTATGCCATGTCCAGGTACAATTACTGATGTACATTTTCCAGGTGGAAATGGAGTAAGAATTGATACTGCAGTATACACAGGATATAAAATTCCTCCAACATATGACTCAATGATAGCTAAAATAATTGTACATGGAAAAAATAGAAATGAATGTATAGCAAAATTGAAAAATTGTTTATCAGAATTAGTAATAGATGGAGTTACGACAAATGCAAAATTCATCTTAAAAATTTTAGAAGATGAGGACTTTGTAAACAATAATTATGATACATCATTTATAAGCAAAAAATTTGAAAAAAAATAGAAAAAAAGTAAATGTTTTTTGAAAAAAGCATTTACTTTTTTTTGAAAATTGTATAAAATATTGACTAGGAATGTCGAAATAAAAATGTAATAATTAAAACGAAAGAAAATATAATAAAAAAGAGGGAGATATAAGATGAAAATACTAATGTTGACATGGGAATACCCACCAAGAGTTGTGGGTGGAATCGCTAGAGTAGTAAACGATTTATCAAGAACACTACATAAAGATGGACATGATGTAACTGTAATTACATATAGAGAAGGTGATGATCCATACTTTGAGGATGATAAAGGAATAAAAGTATATAGAGTTGATAATTATATGATTAATCCAAATAACTTTATAGACTGGATTATGCAATTGAATTTTAATATGATAGCGAAAGCAAATGAAATAATACAACAAGAAGGAAATTTTGACGTTATACATGCCCATGACTGGTTAGTAGCATATAGTGCCAAAACTTTAAAAAATTCTTATAACATACCAATAGTTGCAACAATTCATGCAACAGAATCAGGAAGAAATAGTGGAATACATGATGAACAACAACGTTATATAAATGATACAGAATGGATGCTAACATATGAAGCATCAGAAGTAATAGTAAATAGTAATTATATGAAAAATGAATTACAAAGACTATTTGGTTTACCTTATGATAAAATAAATGTAATTCCAAATGGAGTTAATTTGAATTTATTTAATGGAATAGAAAGAGATTATAATTTCAGAAGAAAATATGCAATGGATAATGAAAAACTAATAATGTTTATGGGAAGATTAGTTTATGAAAAAGGAATTCAACATCTTATTGCAGCAATGCCAAAAATATTAAATGGATATCATGATGCTAAACTTGTAATTTGTGGAAAAGGCGGAATGGAACAAGAACTTAGAAATGAAGTTAGAGCATTAGGAATAGAAAATAAAGTATGTTTTGCAGGATATATGAAAGGCAAAGATGTACAAAGAATGTATAAGGCAGCTGATATTGCAGTATTTCCAAGTACATATGAACCATTTGGAATTGTAGCATTAGAAGCAATGCTATCAGAAAGACCAATAGTAGTTTCAGATATTGGAGGATTAAACGAAATTGTAGAACACAAGAAAAATGGAATGAAAGCATATTGTGGAAATCCAAATTCATTTGCAGACTCAATATTGGAATTATTATATGATCACAAATTATGTGCAGATATAACAAGGGTAGCTAAAAATAAAGTTAGAAATGAATATAATTGGAGTAAAATAGCACAAGATACTCATTTTGCATATCAAAAAGCAATTTGTCAATCTATGGCTGAAAAACAAAAAAGAGAATTGGAACAAGAAAGAGCAAGAAAAACTAAAAAAGCTAAAAATACAGATAATGAAATTACAAACTTACTTAGCTTTAAAAAACGTCAAGCTTATGCATAATTGTTTGACATAGATCCTTTCAAGTGGTATAATAGCAAAAGTAATAAAAAAGTAATGTAAACGGAGGGATAAAAATGAAAAGAATAGTAACATTAAATACACGTAATTTAGAAAAAAGCCAAATCAATGGTGGATGTGGAGAATGCCAAACATCATGCCAATCAGCATGTAAAACATCATGTGGTGTAGCAAACCAAAAATGTGAAAGTGTAAACAGATAATTTAAAAAAATTAAAAACAATTGCCGACACCGAAGAAAAATGTCGGCAATTTAATTTATGCCTAAAAACATTAAAATAGAATTATAAGGAGAAATAAAATGATACATCAATATAAATTAAATGGATATAATATCGTATTAGATACTTTTAGTGGCTCTGTACATTGTGTAGATGATGTTAGCTACGACATTATTTCTTTATATGATAAAAATGTAGAAAAAGAAGATATAAAGAAACAAATATTAGAAAAGTATCCAGAATTGACTAAAGAAGATGTAGAAGAAGCAATTGGAGAAGTAGATACATTAATAGAAAATAAACAACTATTTACAAAAGATATATTTAAAGGGCAAAATTTAGATTTAAAGAAAAGAGATACAGTAGTAAAAGCTTTATGCTTACATGTAGCCCATACATGTAATTTAAACTGTGAATATTGCTTTGCTGGACAAGGAAAATATCACGGCGAAGATGCAATAATGAGTTATGAAGTTGGAAAAAGAGCATTAGACTTTTTAGTAGAAAATTCAGGAACAAGAAAAAACTTAGAGGTTGATTTCTTTGGAGGAGAACCATTAGTTAATTTTGATGTTGTTAAACAATTAGTTGCATATGCAAGAAGCATAGAAAAAGAGAAAAATAAACATTTTAGATTTACATTAACAACAAATGGTGTTTTATTAACAGATGATGTAATAGATTTCTTAAACAAGGAAATGAATAATGTTGTATTAAGTTTAGATGGTAGAAAAGAAATAAATGATGCCAAAAGGAAGAAACTTAATGGTGAAGGAAGTTATGATATTATAGTTCCTCACTTCAAAAACTTTGTTGAAAAAAGAGGAAACAAAGAATATTATATGAGAGGAACTTTTACACGTAATAATTTAGATTTTACAAAAGATATATTCCATATGGCTGATTTAGGATTTAAGGAATTATCAATGGAACCAGTAGTTTCTAAGCCAGATACTGACTATGCTTTAAGAGAAGAAGATTTAGATACATTATTTGAACAATATGAAATATTGGCAAAAGAAATGATAAAAAGAAAAAGAGAAGGAAATCCATTTACATTTTATCATTACATGATAGATTTATCAGGAGGACCTTGTATATATAAAAGAATTACAGGTTGCGGATCAGGAACTGAATATTTAGCTGTAACACCAAATGGAGACTTTTACCCATGCCATCAATTTGTAGGAGATAAAAAATTCTTAATGGGAAATGTTTGGGATGGCGTTACAAATACAGAATTAAGAGACGAATTTAAATTATGCAATGTATATTCACGTAAAGAATGTGAAAATTGTTGGGCTAAATTATATTGTAGTGGTGGTTGTGCAGCTAATAGCTATCATACACAAGGAAGTATTAATGGTGTATATGAATATGGTTGTAAATTATTCAGAAAAAGAATAGAATGTGCAATTATGGTAAAAATTGCAGAAGCAATGGATGAAGCAGAAACAAAGGAAAAGGAAGAAGTCTAATGGGAAAACTTCAAAAAAAACTAGAAGACTATAATAATCAAGATTATTGTCCAATGCATATGCCAGGACATAAAAGAAATACGCAATTATTAGGAAAAAAATTGCCATACAATATAGATATAACAGAAATAGAGGGGTTTGATGATTTGCATCATTCAGAAGGAATTTTAAAAAATATACAAGATAAAGCACAAAAATTATATAATAGTAAAAAAAGTTTTATGCTTGTTAATGGTAGTACTTGTGGCATATTAGCTGGAATAAGAAGTGTTGTAAAACAAAAAGATGCAATATTGGTTGCAAGAAATTGCCATAAATCTGTATATCATGCAATAGAAATCAATGAATTGAATCCAATATATATAAATCCTGAAATTGATGAATATGGTATTGCGAAAGGAATAGAAGCTAAAGATATAGAAAAAAATTTAAAAGAAAACAAAGAGATATCTTTAATTGTTTTAACATCACCAACATATGAAGGAGTAATTAGTAATTTAAAAGAAATTTCTAAAGTTGCTCATAAGTATAATGTACCATTACTAATTGATGAAGCACATGGTGCACATTTAAAATTTATGAAAAATGGCGAAAACAAAGAAGAAGCTTTAAATGCAGGTGCCGATATTGTAATTCAAAGTCTTCATAAAACATTACCAGCATTAACACAATGTGCATTATTGCATGTACAGGGAGATTTAGTTGACTATAAAAATGTATCAAGAGAATTATCAATATTTGAAACAAGTAGTCCATCATATATATTAATGTCATCAATAGAAGAATGTTTAGATATTGTTCAAAATGAGGGAATAAGTTTATTTGATGAATATGAAAAAAATATCAAAGATTTTTACGATAAAAGTAAAGCTTTAAAAAAATTAAGGATTCTTGGAAATATAAAAGATAATCCAGAATTCTATGATTATGGGAAAATAGTTATATTAACAAATCAAACTAATATATCTGGAAAAGAACTAGCTACAATATTACGTGAAAAATATAAGATAGAAACTGAAATGGCTTATACAAATTATGTAATTGCAATGACTAGTATATGTGATAGCAAAAATAACTTTAAAAGACTAATTGATGCTTTAATTGAAATAGATTGTAATTTAAAACTAAACACTGTTAATGAAAAACAAGTATATATAGAAAATCCAATTAGAAAAATGAATATTTTAGAAGCTGTTCAAAGTGATAATATAAAAAAAGTAAATTATAAAAATGCAATAGGCAAAGTTTCTAAAGAATATATTTGGGTTTATCCTCCAGGAATACCTTTAATAACACCTGGAGAAGTAATTGATAAAAATATAATTAATAAAATTAACGAATTTATTAAAGCAAAAATAGAAATAAGGACAGATAGTGAAGAATTTCCTAATATTAAAGTAATATAAATTTCATTAAAATGGTTGTAAAAATACCAAAAAATTGATATACTTATACAAGATATAAAGTATATCTTTTTTTATTTAGAAAAAAGGTTAGGAGGAATAAATATGAGTGATGAAAATAAAGAGCAACTAGAAAACAAGGAAGATGTTGTAGAATTAGATAATGAAATTACAACAGAAAATGATGGAATAAAAATATCTGATGATGTAGTTGCTGTAATTGCAGGAGTTGCTGTTTCAGAAGTTCCAGGAGTTTCAGGAATGGCCGGAGGATTTGCCGGAGGATTTTCAGAAGTATTTAGTGGAAAGAAAAATTTAGCTAAAGGAATAAAAGCAGATATTGAAGAAAATAAAGCCAAAATAGATGTAAACATTATTGTTGAATATGGTTCACGTATTCCAGATGTTGCATTTGAAATTCAAAATAGAGTAAAAAAAGCAGTTGAAAACATGACTGGATTAAAAGTCGAAGAAGTAAATGTTCATGTTCAAGGAGTTAATACAGATACTGCAACTAACGAAAAAGATGAAACTGAAGAAAATTAATTAATAAAAAGGAGAAAGAAAAGAAATGAAAATTTTAGAAAAAATCACATTAATAATTTATTCAAATATTATGTTAATATTATCAATAATAGCATGTCTATTAGTATTTGGTTGGTTAGATTTAGGACTAGCAGGAGATATTGCGTATAAACTAATAATAGGAGAAACATCAAGTAAAGTAATATTAGGATTAAGTATAGTATTTATATTACTATCAATAAAATGTATATTCTTTGATTCAACATCAAAAGAGCAAATAAAGGAAAGACAAGGAGTTTTATTAGAAAACGAAAGTGGTAAACTTATGATTTCTAAAGAAACTATAGAAAATTTAGTAAATTCAGTAGCATTAAATTTTCAAAGTGCAGAAGATGTAACAACAAGAGTTGAATTAGATAGTGATAATAATGTTAAAGTATTTGTTAATTTAATAATAAATGAAAATGCAGTAATTAAGGATTTATCTTTAAATCTTCAAAATAGAATAAAAGAAAAAATAAAAAAAGCAACAGATTTAGATGTTAAAGAAGTAAACATTACAGTTAAAAAAGTTGCAGCAAAAGAAGAAGAAGCTTAAAAAATAATATAAATAAATTGCATGGAAAGGAATGATAAACATGACAGGATTTAAAGAATTTTGGAATCAATATAAAGGTGCTATTATTGGTGTAGTAATTGCAGTTTTAATTTTAATAACTAGATTACAAGATTTAATTTTAGCAATAGTTGTAATTGTTTTAGGAGCTTTAATTGGAAATTATGTACAACAAAATAAAGATACAGTAAAAACTAAATTGAAAAATTTTATAGATAAAATGTAGTTTATAAGAAGTAGAAAGGGAATAAAATGAATCGTTCAGAAATAAGAGAACAAGCTTTTAGACTAATGTATAGTTTAGAAATACAAAAAAATGTGAATTTAGAAGAACAAATTGAACTTTATTTAGAAAGCAATAATATTGAGGATAAAGAAGCAATAGATTATATAAAAGACGCAGTATTTGGAATTCAAAAAAATGAAGATGAAATTATAAAAGATATTGAAAAAAATCTAAAATCAGATTGGAAAATTGAACGTATTTCTAAAATAGATTTAGTTATTTTAAAATTAGCAATATATGAAATTAAATATAAAAATTTGCCATTTAAAGTTGTAATTAATGAAGCTGTTGAGCTAGCTAAAAAATATGGAGAAGATAGTTCAAAAAATTTCGTTAATGGAATCTTAGCAAGTATAGTAAATTAAATATAATAAATTAGTTTAGGTTGGACAATGTATTTGTTCAACCCAAAACTATGTTTTAGGAAGGATAAAATAATATGAGATATGCTGATATGGCAATTACTGTTACAGATTTAAATAAATATATAAAAGATAAGATTGCAGGTGATGAGTATTTAAATCAAATATTAGTAAAAGGTGAAATATCAAATTTTAAAAATCATTATACAGGTCATATGTATTTTACTTTAAAAGATGAGAATTCATTAATAAAATGTATTTGTTTTAAGTCATATGCTCAAAAATTGAACTTTATGCCTAAAGATGGAATGAAAGTTATAGTATTAGGAAGTGTTTCAGTTTTTGAGAGAGACGGAGTTTATCAAATATATGTAAAAATAATGGAACAAGATGGATTAGGAGATTTATATACTAAATATCAAGAATTAAAACAAAAACTAGAAAAAGAAGGATTTTTTGCTCAAGCACATAAACAAAAAATACCAATTATGCCTAAGGTAGTTGGAGTTTTAACATCACAAACAGGTTCTGTTATTAGAGACATTATAAATGTATCAACAAGAAGAAATCCTAATGTATATATACGTTTGTTACCTGTACCAGTTCAAGGAGAAGGAGCCACAGAAAAAATTGCTGCTGGAATAAAATATATGAATGAAAATAAACTAGCAGATGTATTAATTTTGGCACGTGGAGGAGGCTCACTAGAAGACTTGTGGCCTTTTAACGAAGAAATTGTTGCTAAAAGTATATATGATTCAAAAATTCCAATAATTTCTGCCGTAGGACATGAAACAGATTTTACAATTTCTGATTTTACAGCTGATTTACGTGCTCCAACACCATCAGCTGCAGCAGAACTAGCAGTTGCTGATGTGTATGAAGTTAGTAAAAAAATAAATAGTTATCAAGATAGATTACGTATGGCATTAGTAAAAAAAGTACAATTAATGAGATTACGTTATGATAAGTGTATGGCAAGTTCAGTTTTTAAAGATCCATTAAAAAGAATAAATGATAATTATTTAAAAATTGATAATTATATAAAACAAATAGAAAACTTAGCAAAAATAAAAAAAGAAAAAGAAAAAAACAGATACATAGAATTAGTGTCTAAATTAGATGCCTTAAGCCCATTAAAAACATTATATAGAGGATATTCAATTACAGAAAAAGATGGAAAAGCAATAAATAGTGTAAAAGAATTACAAAATGGAGATGTGGTAGATATCAGATTTACTGATGGACATAAAGAGGCAGTAATAAAATAATTATAATTTTATGGGGGAAAACAAAAATGGAAAAAACTTTTGAAAGTCAAATGGAAGAGTTAGAAAAAATAGTTGCAGAATTAGAAAAAGGAGATCTAAATCTTGATAAATCTGTAGAAAAATTTGAAGAAGGAATAAAAATTTCAAAAGAATGTAATAAGATTTTGGAAGATGCAGAAAAAAGAATAACAATATTGGTAAATAATGATGGAGAAGTTCAAGAAAAGGATTTTATAGCTAAAGATTAATTATAAAGGGGAAATAAGATGAAAAACGATATATTAACATTTGTACAAAGCAAGTATATATATATACCATTTCTTTTATGGTTTGGTATACAATTATTTAAATTAATATATGACTTAGTAACAACAAAAAAATTTAATTTCAAAAGAATTATGGGAGCAGGTGGAATGCCAAGTTCACATTCAGCTGTTGTTGCTGGACTTGCAACTTTAATAGGAAAATATGAAGGTGTAGGAAGTCCTATTTTTGCCGTTTCATTTATAATGGCATTTGTAGTAATGTATGATGCTTGTGGTGTGCGTAGAGCAGCTGGAAAACAAGCAGCTTTATTGAATAAATTGGTGGAGACACCAGGGTTAACAGGTGTTCAAGTTTCTGAAAAACTAGTAGAAGTATTAGGACATACTCCAATTCAAGTTTTTGTAGGAGCTGTAATTGGTGCTGTTGTAGGATTAATTGCATAATTCAAAATGTGTAAAGCTTTATATTAATTTAATATAAAGCTTTAATAATATATTTCAAATAAGGAGGAATTAAAATGACAGATATTGAAATTGCTGAAAATACAAAATTAGAAAATATAGATGAAATAGCTTCGAAATTAGGTATAAGTAAAGAAGAAATAGAGCAATATGGAAAATATAAAGCTAAAATATCTAATGATGTATATGAATCTAAGAAAAATGAAAAAGATGGAAAACTTATTTTAGTAACAGCAATAAGCCCAACACCTTTAGGGGAAGGAAAAACAACGGTTTCAATTGCTATAGCAGATGGATTAAGAAAAATAGGAAAAAATTCAATTCTAACATTAAGAGAACCATCTTTAGGTCCTGTATTTGGAATAAAAGGTGGTGCAACAGGTGGTGGAAGAGCACAAGTAGCTCCAATGGTAGATATAAATTTACATTTTACGGGAGATATACATGCAATAACATCAGCTAATAATTTACTTTCAAGCTTAATTGATAATCATATATATCATGGAAATGAGTTGAAATTTAAAAGAGTTATTTGGAAAAGATGCGTTGATTTAAATGATAGACAATTAAGACGTGTAGAAACTGGGCTTTCAGGTGAAAAAAAAATAGTACCTAGAATGGATAATTTTGATATATCAGTTGCATCTGAAATAATGGCAATAGTATGCTTATCTGAATCTTTAAAAGAGTTAAAAGAAAAACTAGGAAATATTATTGTTGGATATAACGACGTTGATGAACCTATATATGCAAAACAATTGAATGCAAATGGAGCAATGGCAGTACTTTTAAAAGATGCTATAAAACCTAATTTAGTGCAAACTTTAGAACATACACCTGCACTAATCCATGGGGGACCTTTTGCTAATATTGCTCATGGATGTAATAGCATAATTGCAACTAAAATGGCATTAAAATTATCAGATTATGTAATAACAGAAGCTGGCTTTGGTGCAGACTTAGGAGCGGAAAAATTCTTAGATATAAAATGTAGAAAGGCAAATATAAAACCAAATGCAGTTGTTATAGTAGCAACAGTTAAAGCACTAAAATATCATGGAGGAGTTTCAAAAGAAGATATTCAAAAGGAAAATATAACTGGACTAGAAAATGGATTGCATAATTTATACAGACATATAAATAATATAAAAAATCAATTTGGACTAAATGCAATTGTTGCGATAAATAGATATGAAACTGATACTAATGACGAATTAAATTACCTTGAGAATAAATTAAAAGAAAATGGCATACAATACAGCTTAGTAGAAGGATGGAAAAAAGGCGGAGAAGGAGCTATTGATATAGCTAACAAGTTAGTAGAGATAACAAATAAAAAAGATGATTTTAGATATATTTATAAAAATGAAGATAGCATAGAAACAAAAATAGAAGAAGTTTCTAGAAAAATATATGGTGCTAAAAATGTAGAATATACAGAAGAAGCAATTAAAGAAATAAAACAAATAGAAGAAATTGGATATGGTAAATTACCTATATGTATAGCAAAAACACAATATTCATTTTCAGATGATAGTAAAAATCTTGAGTGTAAAAATGAATATAATATTCATGTAAGAAATGTAGAGGTAAAAGCTGGAGCAGGATTTATTGTTGTATTTGCTGGAAAAATAATGACAATGCCTGGTTTACCTAAAATACCATCAGCAGAGAAAATTGATATAGATGAAAATGGAAATGTTATAGGAATTTTTTAAAAACTAGTTTAACTTTAAGTATTGTGAAACTTTTATGAATTATATAAATTAAATTGACATAATTCGACTCCATGTGATAAAATTAAATTGCAGTCATGAAATTGACTATAGAAAGGAATTATCATGGGCAGTAAGGAACCATTTTATGTGGAAATTATGGGTGCTCATCCTGAAGTTACAGGATCGAGTCTCATAGTATACGTAAGATATCCTGATAGAACTAGTTCACGGTTTGTTGTAGACTGTGGACTTTTCCAAGAAGCAGAGTATAATAACAATAATAAGCAACTATTATTTAATCCTAGAGTTATTGATTTTTGCTTGATAACTCACAATCATGTGGATCATACAGGAAGAATTCCTTTTATGATAAGGAATGGATACTTTCATAAAATCTATATGACTGAAGCTACCAAGATGTTGTTACCATTGGCTCTTAAAGATAGTGCAAAAGTGCTAAAAGATATTGCTAAAAGAAAAGGAGAAAAACCTATTTACAATGATAACGACGTTCAAGCAACTATGCGATTTGTGAATGCATGTGAATTTGAAAAGCCAGAAAAAATTAATGATAACATTACTGTTACATTTTTTAATAATGGACACCTTATTGGTGCTGCATTAATTCTGGTTCAGATTGCGTATCCTGGATATGATGACATTAATTTGTTGTTTACAGGAGACTATAACAATAAGAACATGTTCTTGGATCTAGATCCATTGCCAGAGTGGGTTAAGGACTTGAAGTTAACGATAGTTCAAGAAGCTACTTATGGAGATATGGATTCATCTGATATCAAGGAAAGTTTTTCAGACAATGTTTCACAACAAATAGAAAAAAACGGAACCGTATTAATTCCTGTGTTTTCACTTGGGCGTTCCCAAGAAATTTTGTATGAAATTAAGAAAATGCAGGAAAGTGGAAAAATTGGTCCAAATGTTCCAATCTATTTTGATGGCAAGTTAGCATTTGAATACACGAAATTGTATTTAGATAAAAACAATGCTTTGGGAATTAAGCCAAGTATGAGAGATTTTATACCGAAAAATCTAACATATGTGGATAAAGATAATAGAGGTGGAATAATAGCTGATAAAGCATCCAAAATTATTGTTACAACCTCTGGTATGGGCTCATATGGTCCAGCAAGAACGTACATTTCTTCACTTATAAGTAGACCTGACGTACTTATTCATTTCACTGGATATACGGCAGAAGGAACCATTGGCAGACAATTAATGGATGCTCAGAATGGTGAAACTACCGAAGTTGGTGGAATGATGGTATGCAAGAGAGCGGAAGTTAAATTCACTAACGAATTCTCGGCACATGCTAAAGCTGATGAGATGATTGAGTTTTTACAACAATTTAATCATCTTAAGCTCGTTCTTGTAAATCATGGAGAAACTCTAACCAAGCAAAGATTTTCTAAGCGGATTTTGCATGAAGTAAAACCTAAGAAAGTCGGAATACTTGGCGGGGAGGACTTGTTCAAAATCAACCCATATGGACTAGTTGAAACTAAACCAACAAAGTTCATCTGATTCCAGCGGAGGTGTCTAAACTAAGATACCTCTGCTTTTTTTAAAATACATACCAAACTATTGTTTTTAATATTTATTTATAGTATAATAATTAAGATCTATATTTTGGGGGAATAGTCATGAATAATGAAATAATTATAAAAGGTGCTAAAGAGCATAATTTAAAAAATATAAGTTTAAAAATACCAAGAGATAAGTTAGTTGTAATTACTGGACTTTCAGGATCTGGAAAATCTAGTTTGGCATTTGATACTTTATATGCAGAAGGTCAAAGAAGATATGTCGAAAGTTTATCTTCATATGCTAGACAGTTTTTAGGATTAATGGAAAAGCCAAATGTGGAAAGTATAGAAGGTTTGTCACCAGCAATATCAATAGACCAAAAAACAACTTCTAAAAATCCTCGTTCAACAGTAGGAACAGTAACTGAAATTTATGATTATATTCGTTTATTATATGCACGTATTGGAGTGCCATATTGTCCTAATTGTCATAAAAAGATTGAAAAACAATCAATAGACCAAATAATTGATAACATAATGTCATTACCGGAAGGCACAAAAATTCAAATATTGGCTCCAGTAGTACGTGGAAGAAAAGGCGAATATACAAAGCAATTAGAAGGATATCAAAAAGATGGTTTTGTAAGAGTAAAAATAGATGGAGAAATGTATGAACTTTCTGATGATATTGAATTAGATAGAAAGAAAAAACATAATATAGAATTAATAGTTGATAGACTTGTAATAAAACCTGATATAACAAGCAGGTTAACTGAGTCTGTAGAAACGGCATTAAAATATGCTGATAAATTAGTTTTAGTTGATGTTATAGGAAAAAGTCCTATATTATATAGTTGTAATTATGCTTGCCCTGATTGTGGATTTAGTTTTCCTGAATTAACACCAAGAATGTTTTCTTTTAACAACCCATTTGGTGCATGTCCAGAATGTACAGGAATAGGTTATTTAATGAAAATGGATGAAGATTTAATAGTTCCAGATAAAAATAAAACATTATATGATGGAATAAAAGCATTTGGCTCAAGCACAATGAAAAAAGGCGATACAATGGCCAGAATGTATTTTGAAAGTATAGGAAAACATTATGGAATAGATATAAAAAATAAAAAAATTAAAGATTTACCACGTTGGTTTATGGAAAAAATACTATATGGTACAGGTGATGAAGAAATAGATTTTGAGTATCAATCATATGCTGGAACAAGAAAATTCACTGCACCATTTGAAGGTGTTTTACCAACTTTAGATAGACGTCACAATGAAACTAAATCACAAGGAATGAGAGATTTTTACGAAATGTATATGACAAATTCAGAATGTCATGCATGTCATGGTGCAAGATTAAAGCCAGAAATTCTTTCAATAAAAGTTGGAAATAAAAACATAAATGAATTAACACAAATGTCAATTACTCAAATAAAAGAATATTTAAATAAATTAAAATTAACAAAAACACAAGCAATGATATCTGAATTAATTTTAAAAGAAATAGATCAGAGATTGCAATTTTTAATTGATGTTGGATTAGAGTATTTAACTTTATCAAGAAATGCAGGAACATTATCAGGAGGAGAAGCACAAAGAATTCGTTTAGCAACTCAAATTGGTTCTGGATTAACAGGAGTATTATATATTTTAGATGAACCAAGTATAGGATTACATCAAAGAGATAATGACAGATTACTTGCAACATTAAAAAAATTAAGAGATTTAGGAAATACACTAATAGTAGTAGAACATGATGAAGATACAATGTATGCTGCTGATCAAATTATTGATATTGGACCAGGAGCCGGAACTCATGGTGGTAATATTATGGCTCAAGGAACTGCAGAAGAAGTAAAAAAAGTAAAAGATTCAATAACAGGACAATACTTAAGTGGCAAGAAGAAAATAGAGGTTCCTAAGAAAAGAAGAAAGATAGTAAAATCCAAAGTAATTGAAGTACAAAGAGCAACTGAAAACAATTTAAAAAATATAAATGTAAAATTTCCGTTGGGAGTTTTCAATTGTGTAACAGGAGTTTCAGGTTCAGGAAAATCTACTTTAGTTAATGAGGTTTTATATAAAACAATAGCTAAAGAATTAAATGGATCAAATGAAAAACCAGGAAAATGTAAAGGAATAAAAGGACTAAAAAATATTGATAAGATTATAAATATAGATCAATCACCAATAGGAAGAACACCACGTTCTAATCCTGCAACATATACAGGAGTATTTGACTTAATTAGAGATATATTTGCATCAACAGAGGAAGCTAAATTAAGAGGGTATGCTAAAGGAAGATTTAGTTTTAATGTACAAGGTGGAAGATGTGAAAGCTGTAATGGTGATGGAGTCCATAAAATAGAAATGCACTTTTTACCAGATATATATGTCCCATGTGAAGTATGTAAAGGAAAACGTTATAATAGAGAAACTCTTGAAGTTCATTATAAAGGAAAAAATATAGCAGATGTTTTAGATATGACTGTTGAAGAAGCATTGAAATTCTTTGATAAAATTCCTAAAATCAAACAAAAAATTCAAACATTATATGATGTTGGACTTGGATATATAAAATTAGGACAACCATCTACAACATTATCAGGAGGGGAAGCCCAAAGAGTAAAATTAGCAACAGAATTATCAAAAAGAGCGACAGGAAAAACATTATATATTTTAGACGAACCAACAACAGGACTTCATATTGCTGATGTTCATAAATTAGTTGATATATTACAAAGACTAGTGGATACAGGAAATACTATAATAGTAATAGAACATAATTTAGATTTAATAAAAACTTGTGATCATATTATAGATTTAGGACCAGAAGGTGGAGAAAAAGGCGGAAATATTGTAGCAGAAGGAACACCAGAAGAAGTTAGTGAAAATGAAGAAAGTTATACAGGAAAATTCTTAAAGAAATATTTAACTAAATAATTATAAGATATAAAAAGAAAATATTTTAATTTTTAAAATATTTTCTTTTATTTTGGATAAAAAATTGAAAAAAATCAAAAATAAAAAAAGGAGGAAATTTTTATGTATAATTTTAGAACAGATTTAGCATCAGAAAGACGTGATATATATCAAAAGTCTAATAATATTGGAAAAGAAATAGATGGAATTGAAAGCAAAGCAGAAGAAATTAATGAAAATATAAAGCTTGAAAAGGTAAAAATCACTAATGAAAATGGAGAAAAAGCTATAGGCAAACCAATAGGAAATTACATTACAATAGATGTAAAAAATTTAAAAATAATTCAAGAAGATGATTTGCAAAAAGCAGCAGATATATTATCTAAAGAATTGAAACAAATATTAGATAATCATATTGATGAAAAAGGAGAAGTTTTAGTAGTTGGACTAGGAAATATATATGTTACTCCAGACAGTCTGGGACCTAAAGTAATAAATGAAATTGAAGTAACTCGTCATATAATAAATTATATGCCACAATATGTAGAAGAAGGAACCAGAATGGTAAGTGCTATAGCTCCAGGTGTTTTAGGAACGACAGGAATAGAAACTTTAGAAATATTAAAGGGAATAGTAGATAATATAAAACCTAAGTTAATAATTGCTATTGATGCATTAGCTTCAAGAAGTATAGAAAGAATAAGTAGTACTGTTCAATTATCAGATACAGGTATAGTTCCAGGAGCTGGTGTTGGAAATAAGCGTAATGAAATAAGTATAAATACATTAGGAATTCCGGTTGTAGCCATCGGAATCCCTACAGTTGTTGAAACAGCAGTACTTGTAAATGATAGCCTAGATTTATTTATAGAAAAATTACAAGATAATGCAAAATCAAATGAATATTTGAATAATTTAAAAGAAGCGGATAATTATGAAGAAATAAAAGAAATATTAATTCCTAAAGATTATAATCTAATTGTAACTCCTAAAGAAATTGATGATTTGATAGAAAATATGAAAGAAATTGTATCAAGAGGTATTAATCAAGCTTTATAAATAAAAACTACAAAAATAAAAAAATGTAAGAAAAGAGTTAAAATATCTTGAAAAAAAGAATTTAATAATATATAATTTAACCATCATATAAAATATTAAGGAGTGATATATATGGACGAAAACAAAAAAGATAATAAAGAAGAAGTAAAAACAGCTAAAAATACAAAAGTAGAAGCAAAAAAAGAAGAAAAAAAAACAGAACCAAAATTTGAAAAAGTTAGCAAAAAAGAAGCTGACAAAATAGAAAAAGCAGAGAAAAAAGGAAGCAAAAAAACAGAAAAAAGTGGTAATAAAAAAACATGGGTACCAACTGTAGTAATTGCAGCTGTTGTTATAGCAATAATTGCAATATTAACAGCAATGATAGTAACTTCAAGTGATCCTAAAAAATCAGTAGAAGGACTTTTAACAAATTTAAAAGCAGGTGATTTTGCTAAAGCACAAGAATATTTAAGTGGTGATGAAGCTAGCTTAACAGATGTAAGCACAGATCAAGAAGCTCAAAAAGCTTTATTTAGTAAATTAGCTTGGAAAGTTAAAAAAGTAAATCAAGAATCAGATAAAGCAACAGTAGAAGTTGAAATTACAAATAAAGATTTTCAAACTGTAGTAAATAATTATGCTAAAAAAGTTGTAATTGCAGCTAAAGAAGCAATTGGAAATGGAAGCACTGCAAACATTTCAGAACAAGATTTCCAATCATATTTTGTTGATGAATTAAAAAATGATCAAATTCAAACAACAACAGTTACAAAAACAATCAATGTTGTAAAAACAGATAAAAAATGGAAAGTAGTTTCAGATGATGCTTTAGTAAGAGCTATATTACCTGGATTAAATGATGCAATAAATCAATTGTCATAATAAAAATAAAAAGCCGATGAATTTATATTCATCGGTTTTTTATAAGGATTTTGGATTTGTATTTTTTTTATAGATATTGCATATATTACAATTGGTACATATGTGTATTCGATTTTTAAATATGTTTTGAAGAGTATTTATAAAATCATCTATATAAGGAACGAGCAAGTGTATATAAATGTCTTTAGGTAATAGTGTTAATAAAGCATTTAAGGTATAGTCATTATTAGAAAAAGAAATATCACTTAGATATTTAGATTTTAAATTCTCGTGTGAGACATTAATAATTTCTCTATTAGAGTCTAATAAAATTGTATTTGAATTAGAATATATAACATGTATTAACTCTGTTTGAGGTGGCTGGGAGTTTATATATAATTGCAAAAGTGAAATAAATTCGAAATATTCTTTTTCAATTATATAACTGTTAACAGCTTCAGCTATTATATTGTCTAAAATCTCAAAATATTTTTTTCCTCTAAATTTAATAAAACCTGTTAAATATAAAACATTATTATTTGAAATAAAATTATAAAAAATTTTATATAGAACTTTAAATTTTTTATCAAAAATATTAGAAAAATCACAAGACATAATATCAAAACATATATTTAATATTTTTTCTTGTTCATGTATATTAAAATAAAAATAATCATGTGAAATAGATTGCTTTAAAAAAGATTCCTCCAATTCATCAATTACTAATAAGGATAAAATATATGAAATTTTGTCTAAAAACAAATCTTTAGAATTTCCAGTATAATGAATGATAACATTTTTGTAGTGCTTAAATTCTTTAGAAGAGAAACAAACATCAGGTATATCTAAATCGTTAAATTCATTTAATAGATATTTAAGTAAATTAGAATTGTTTGTTTTTATACATAATGATTTCATGTTAAAATCTCCTTCCTAATAAAGCTATTATCTACTAAATGTAAAAAAGTTATACATTATATTATGATAATAAAAATAAAGTGGAGCTTGTTTAACAAAATAAAAAAGCTAGAATAATCTAGCTTTTTAGTATTATTGATAAATATGATAATCAATTTCAGGGAAAATGCAATCTTTTTCATTTATGTCTTTTAAGAAATCTGCATCAATTTTGTTGTCTTTAATTTGATAATATAATTTTGTAAAACGACCAATATGGTCTTTTATTCTTTTTTTAGCATAATCAACCATTGTTCCGTTAGTTATAATAAATAGCCAATCACTACTTTGAGCAAGTAAAAGTTCTCTTGCACATTGATTTAAGGCTTCTTTTTGTAATCCTTTAGCATCAGGATATAAACTAGCTAATTCACACATTCTATCTCCAGCTGTATGTAAATGTCTATGAACATAGTCGTTAGAAGGATTTAACCATACTTCGCTATATCCATTAGCACCCCAACTTGAACGACAAGGTGAAGCAACTTGAATATTAGGATATTTATCAATATATTCTGAAGGTGTAATAAGTTTAAAATTACAATCATCATAATATATTTTCTTAAATAAAATATATAACCAATAAGGACCTTCATACCACCAATGTCCATATAATTCAGCATCATAGGGACATAAAATAATAGGTGGATGATCCATATAAGGTGCAATATCATTGATTTGTTTAGTTCTAGAATCTAGAAAATGTCCTGCTTGGCGTTCTGCTGAATCTTTTGCCCATTGCAAATTATAATAATCTTTAAATTCTGTTTTTCCTGTAATTCTATAATATTTAATACCAGTATGAACTCTAACACCATTATGAGCAATATAAGGTTTTATATAATCATAATCAGCTTCATATCCAATATCGCGGTAAAATTCACGATAATTATAATCACCAGGATAACCATTTATTGAACTCCATACTTGTCTAGAAGATTCCATGTCACGGCCAAATGCAACTACACCTTCTGGAGAAACGATTGGTGCAAATGTGCCATAAATAGGAGTAGGGTCTGCATACAAAATTCCGTGTGATTCTGTAATTATATATTCAATTCCAAATTCTTTTAAATATTTATCGGCTTCTGGAACATATCCACATTCAGGTAACCAAATTCCACGAGGCTTTCTACCAAAATATTTTTCATAAGTTTGTACACCAACAGCAATTTGAGCTTTAACTGTTTTTTCATTAACATATAAAATTGGAAAATAACCATGTGTTGCACCACAAGTAATTATTTCTAAAACTCCAATATCTTGAAAATGTTTAAAAGCTTGAATTATATTACATTTAAAAACATCTCTAAATAAATGTAAATCATCAGAATAACGTTCAAAATAATAATGAGAAAGTTTATTTAATCTTTCATCTCCGGCTGTTCTTTTGATTTCTTTTGATGATAATTCAATTAATTGATTTAAATAGTTTATGTATTTTTTTTGTAATAATTTATTATCTAACATAGAAAGTAGAGGTGGTGTCATTGACATTGTAATTCTAAAGTCAACGCCTTCATCTACTAATTTTTTAAAATTTCTAAGTAGTGGTAAGTAAGTTTCTGAAATTGCTTCATACAACCATGATTCCTCTAAATAATCATCACTTTCTGGATGATGTATAAAAGGAAGGTGCGCATGTAATACAAAACTTACATAGCCTTTTTTCTCTTGCATATTATAATCTCCTTTTTGTTCGTTTATTTTACAATTCTTTATAAAAAGAAATGGCGACAATAAAGTCGCTATATTCTTGAAGATGGATGTGAAGATGGATTGTTTAAATCATATATTTCTTCAACATGTTCTGTTTTATAAAATGTTTTATATAAATCATAAACATTGTATATTTTTCCCATATTTCTCATAAATGATAATGATTTAAGTGGTTTTGATGTTGTTGCATTTGTTTTTACATTTCTAAAGTAAACTATTTTTTGTTCATTATTTATTAAAACTCTATCATTAGGAGATTCAATTTCATTTGAAGTAGTTACATATATGTAATTTGTATCTTTTAATTTATCTGTTTTAATAATAGGGCGTCTGCCAAGTTCAATTCTATAATCACATTTGCTATCTGCAACATGTAGGTACCAACTATTTGCAAAATCGTTTATTTCAACTTCAAAGCTATAATTTAGTGTATCATTATGTACAACTAAAATAGGTTTTGTGTTTTGGAAGAAATCGCTTCCATATTGTTCTTCAAATCTTTTTCTATCTTCATCTGAAATGTCCCAATAAATAAATAGGGTAGTTGGTGTTTGAGCTAAAAGTTTTACAATAGTTTGGTTATATCTATATGGTAAATCATAATATTCTAATATATTTCCAGTATTTTTTTTAGCTTCAGCTTTTTTTGATTTACTTTTTGTAGTAGTAGTTTTTCTCTTAGCTACTGCTTTTTTAGTAGTAGTTTTTTTAGTAGTTGCTTTTTTTGTGCTTTTTGATGAAGCAACTTTTTTATCAACTTTTTTAGTAGTTGTTGTTTTAGTTTTTGAAGCTGAAGTTTTTGCTTTTTTGGTAGCTTTATTTTCTTCTTTTTTGCTTGACTTTTTTAATTTATTTTCGTATATTTCTTTTGTTTTTCTTGGCATTTTTATCCTCCTATGTAATCTCAATTAATTCTTATAATATCTTATAATAAAAGTAAAATAAATTCAAGGGAAAAATAATAAAATAATAAAAATATCATAAAAACTGTTGTAAAAAAAGAAATTATTGATATAATAATAAATGTTATTAAAACATAACAAAGGAGGAAATTTAATTTATGTTAAAAAAAGTAGGAATATTAGCAAATGGAGGAGACGTTTCAGGATTTAATGCTGTTATTAGAGCGATAGTAAAAACAGCCGAAAATAATGATATTGAATGTTATGGAATAATAGATGGATATAATGGATTATTAAAAAAAGATTTTAGATATTTAAGTACAGCAGAAGGTGGAGAAGCTTTTGGAATATTACCTAAAGGTGGATCAATTATAGGATCATCAACAAATTCTAATTTATTTAATTACAAAGTAGTAAATGAAGATGGAAGTGTAGAATATAAAGATTTATCAGATAAAGCAATAGAAAATATTAAAGAATTTGGTTTTGATTGTATTTTCACATTAGGAGGAGATGGAACTCAAAAGTCTGCAAGAGATTTTATGACTAAAGGTGTAAATATTATTGGTGTTCCCAAAACAATTGATAATGATGTTGCATGTACTGAAATTACATTTGGTTATAATACAGCAGTTTCAGTTGCAATGGAAGCGTTAGACAGATTACATACAACAGGAGCAACACATCATAGAATAATGATATTAGAGGTTATGGGAAGATATGCAGGTTGGATTGCATTAGAATCTGCAATAGCAGGTGGAGCAGATGTTGCATTAATACCTGAAATTCCATATGATATAAATAAAGTAGCTAAAAAAATTGAAAACAGAAAAAAAAGAGGAAAACATTTTAGTGTTGTAGTTGTTGCAGAAGGTGCAAAACCACTTGATGGAGATATTACTGTAATGAGCACTAGAAATAACGGAGCAGGTGTTGATAATACAAAACTTGGTGGGGTAGGTCAAATTGTAGCAATGCAATTACAAGAAATGACAGGTCTAGAAGCTAGAAGTACAACATTAGGATATATGCAAAGAGGGGGAACTCCTACAGCTTTTGATAGGGTTTTATCAACAAAATATGGAACTAAGGCAATGGAACTTGCGTTAGAAGGAAAATTTGGAACTTTAGCAGTTATAAAAAATGGAAAACTAGACAGCGTACCATTAGAAGAAGTAGTAGGTAAAAATACTAAAATAGGTGCTGTTTCAGGAAATACAGCGGAAAGTAATTTAAGAAAAGTAAGTATGAATGATGATTTAGTAAGAACTGCAAGAGACATAGGAATTAATTTAGGTGATTAATAATATTTAAACAAAGGATGGTATTTTAACATGCAAAAAAAGGAAAAAATGATAATTATAATTGTTGCAATTGTTGTAGTTGCGTTAATAGTTCTTGGAGTAATTTTAGCAAATAAAAGTAATAAGGTTACTTCAAATACAAAGGCTGAAACTAAGGTATCAACATTATATAATAAAATAAAAAATACTGACACATATAGTTTTAATTTTACAGCAGATGATAATTCTAAAGTGTTTTATGCAAAATCAGGTGAAAAAGCATATATGGATACAAAATACAATGGAAGTGAAACAAAATATATAATAAAAGATGGTAATTCATATTTAATAAAAGATAGTGATAAAAGATATTATACATATACAAATAATAATATCGATTTAGATTTAGTTTCAGAAACATTAGCAGATTTAATAAATTTAGAACATAATGATGGAAAAGAAGATATTGATGGAAAATCATATAATTATGAAGAATATTCAGTTTTAACAAATATTGCAATTTCTGACTTTTCTAATGAAACAAATATAAAAACTAGATTGTATTTTAAAGGTAAAGATTTAGTTTATATAAAAACTATTTCAGATAGAAAACAAGAATTATTAAAAGTTGATATGTCAACAAAAGTAGAAAATAATTTATTTGAAATTCCATCAGATTATGTTGAAGGATAGAAAATAAAATATTTATTTAATAGCATTAATTGTAAAAAATTTAGTGCTATTATTTTTTTGTATAATTTAATGTGACAAATATATAAAAATGTTGTTTTTTATAAGTTCTTATGATAAAATTCAGTAAGAATATTTTGAAATAAGGAAGATAAAAATGGGAAAAAAAGATAAAAATAGAAAAAGAAAAGCAAAACCAATATTTTTTATAGTGTTATTTAATTTTTTAATAATAATTTCACTAATTCTATACATAATTTATTTAAGATTTATACCATATACCACATTAGAATATAGTGGTTATGCTGTTTCTGGAAAAGATATTATATCAAATTTATTAAATACAAATTTTGATTCAGAACAAAATATTAAAGCTTTACAAGTTAAAGATCAAGATTCAATATATGAAAATTTAGATTCTTATTATTTAGGAGCAAGTAAAAAAGATAATATTAACATAAATTATCCAATATATATAAATAATTCTTTAGCTTTATATAATTTGTCACCTAAAATGAGTCTTATTACAGATGATTTTCAAAAAGTGCAAGGATATGCAGGAACAACATTAACATCTGGAGAATTGTATAATGCAAGCACTTTGCAAAGAGCAGATTATAATGAATATATTTTATTAAAAAATTCAGATAATTTATATATAAATACAAAAGATTTCAAAATAAAAACATCTACAAATGAATATACAATAAAAATGAATAGTATTATAAATTTCACAAGTGATTTTATTACATATTATTCATTGAAAGATGGTGAGTTTATATATAACAAAATTTTAGATATTGATAATAATTCACAAGTAACAATTGAAGATTATAATAAAACATACACATATAAGAACTTTTTGAAAAATTTAGGAATAATAAAAGACGGAAATAAATTAACTTCAAATAATGATAACAAAGACAAAAAAGAAGAAAATAAAACACAAAAAGTTAATGAGGTAAAAAAAGAAAATAAAGATAAAAATACAACAGAAGATACAACAAAAAATGATGTAGGTAATGAAAAACCTGTGGAAAACATTGCAGAAGAGCCAATACAAGAAGAAACAAAGCAGGAAGAAAACAAACAAGAAGGAACATCAAACTCATCTGAAAAAATATGGATAAAACCAACAGTAACAGCTGAGCAATTTACTTCAAATGTATATACTGCAAAAACAAATATTAAAATAGATGATCCAAGTAGAGTAATATATAAAGCTATTACATTTACATTTTATAAAGATGATACAATAGCATTTAGGGTATCTAGTCAAACATCTGGAGAAGTAAGTGTAACAAAATTACTACCAAATACTAAGTATAAAATAGAAGGAAAATATCAATATAGAAACAAAGAAGGAAACTTAATAGAAAGTACTATTTTAGAGCAAGAAATAACAACAAAAAGTGCAGATACACTTAATTCAATTGAATTAGGAATGAGTAATGGACAAGTATATTCAAATAAAATAGAAATAAATGATTTGCATGTTTCTTCAGATGTTACAGATGAGGCAATATATGGAGTATCTAAAGCCGAAGTATTAATAAATGATATTAAATATAGTTTAGATTCTTCATCACTTAAAAAAATCTTAAAAGGAGAGCATATAAAATATCAATCTGCAGAAGGTGTAAAATCAAATAGTAGTTGTAAATATGAAATAAAATTTTATGATACAGCTGGAAATGAAATGAAACTAAAAAATAATACTGGAAACACAGTGACTTCTAAGAAAACACCATCAGTAAAACTAAAAATTTCTGCTCAAGAGGTAATATCAGTAACAGTGATACCTACACTTGTAAATGAAGATAATGTTGAAATAAACAACTATAGATATGCATTATATTCAGATACAGGAGAAATGGTGACAATTGGAAATGTTACAGGACAACCTATAGAATTTAAAGATTTGGATTCGCAAAAAACATATACAATAAAAATTTATGCTGATTTTGATATATCAGATGGAAAAGGAGTTCAATATAATCAAGAAATAGGAAATAGTACTTTTGTAACATTACCACTTAGTAAATTAGGAAACTTAAAGCTAGATGTATCTTATGATCAAGATACAGATATTACATATAATAGTATAAATTTAAAAACTGCAATTAATATAAATAAAACAGATAGTAGATTAATTAAAATATTAAGGAGTGTAAATTTAGCAATAAAGGATGAAAAAGGAAAAGAAGTAACAAATATTGAAATGACAGATATTTCTGCTTTATCAACAGTCGATGGAATAAAGAACTTAATAGGAGATTTAAAATCTAATACAACATATAATATTGAAATCACAGCAAAAGCAGTTCAAGGAAGTAAAGAAGAAAAAATATCAACTACATACACATTAAAGAAATTTTTAACTAACAAATTACCTGCAAAAATGAGTGTGAAAAATGTAGTAACAACGACAAATCTTATTGATATGGATATATATATTGATGATGTTGATCATAGTTGTTTGGAAGATGTAGTTACAGTTAGATTAATAGATAGTTATGAGAAAGAATATTTACCTAAGATAGAACCTACAAATATAAAAGGAAGTACAAAAATTCCGACAAATCAGTGGGTAAGAATAACATATACCGGACTACCAGAAAATGAAAAATATGAGTTTGTAACTGAAGCTGTATCTTATAATGAAACAAATGATACAAGCAAGGTTCAAAATAATTACAAAATATTAACAAAAGATTTTATTACATCTGGTTTAGGAGGAAATGTTGAATTATCAGGGTTAAACAGAGAAAAACAACAATCATGTTCTAATTTGATTGATGTAAAATCAGAAAATAACTGGTATTCACAATGTTTCGATACTTTAAGTACAGAATATACATTAGATGAAGCAAACAATGTATCATTTAAAGCAAATTCTAAATATAATTATGGAAAAACATATACAGAAGATGATAATACTATTAATTTAAAATTATTATCAAATCAATGTTATCTATATGATTTCTCACAATATAAAGGACAAACAATAACTCTAACTTTTTCAGCTAAAGTAACTGAGACAAATGCAAAAGTATATTTGCAAAAAGGAAAAAATATTGGACAAAATCTAGAACAAATAACAGGATTGCAAAATAATAATTGGATATCAATTAAAAAAACTTTGGTAGTACCAGAAGATGGTTATGTAGGATTTTATCTTGAAAAATATCAAGAAACAATTCCAAAAACAGAAAATGAAGAAGCTAAAGTTCAAGATAAAGATTATTATTTAGATTTAAAAGATATAAAAGCAGAACTTGGAGCAGAATCAACAGGATATTCTAAATATGTATACGATTTATATGCTAATATAAATGTAAAATTTATAGATGAAAATCATATTACATATGATGAAAATGAACAAAACTGTAAATATTATATTAGACTAAAAAATGATAAAGGACTTAATGAAGAATACGACTATACATATGATTCAAAAGAAAGTATATTAGAAAAATATAAATATAAAATAGAAGAAACAAATGATATTACAAATTACACAATTGAATTAGTTGTTAAACAATATGGAAGAGAATATCAATTAGATAAAGTAGAATTTAAGTATGATCCAACAAATTCTAAAGAAATAAAAAGTATTTCGAGTGTAGAGGACTTTAAAAAGATACAACCATATGGAAGTTATATATTATTAAATGATATAGATTTAACAGATGCAGGAACTACTAGTGAATTTACTTTTGGAAATCCCAACATTTCTTTTTATGGAAATATAGATTTTAATGGAAAAACAATAAAAAAAGATACATATTCGCTAACTAAACAAAAAGATACAACATCATATATTTTCTATAAATTAGATGAAAAGGCAAACTTGAAAAATATTGTAATAGATTTTAATATAAATAATCCTAAAAATAGATTAACAACTAAAGTAGAAGGAATTGATACATTTATAGCTGAAGAAGACGGAATATATTCTTTGTTTTTATATAATAATGCAAAAATTGATAATGCAATTGTAAATTTAAAGGGAAGTACATATAAACAAAGAATTAATGTTGGACTATTAGGATATAGAAATCAAGGTACAATTGAAAATTTCGTAATAAACTTTGAAGGTACATTATATGGATCAAAGAATCTTGCTGGTGTTTGTCTATATTCTGAAGGAACAATACAAAATGGATATGTATATGGAAAAGGAATTGAAGCAATAGATAATATAACAATAGGTGATTATAGAAATATAGCAGGAGTTGTATTCCAAGTAGATGAAGCAGGAGTATTACAAAATGTATACAATACATCACCTATAAAAATGAATCACTGTGATTCAACATATTCATATGCTGCAAATATTGTATATAATGTTGGATATCCACCAGTAATAAATGAGACAACAGGTGCAGTAATTTCTAGTAAAGATTCAACTGCGACTGTAAATAATGTATATTCTGTTCGTCCGTTAATTACAACATATAGTGGTTATGAATATTATGGAATAATGGATTCAAACAATAAAGAAGGAGATAAAGGTCCTAACATATTAAACAAATATACTAGTACAAAGGTAAAAGAATCATATTATTTCTGTGATACAATTTATGAAGCAAATGATTATAATACAAAATCATCTGCAACTGCATTATATGAGCCAGGCGTTCAAGAAGTATTGTTAAATGCAAATGGATATAATCAATTTATAATTGATACATTAGTAAATAATGGCTATTATCCACAGCTAAACTTAAATTATTGTATGCCTAAACAAGATAATATTAAAATAGATGTAACAGGTACAGAAATAATTGATGTACTATCATCTGAAGTAGTAAAAAATAATGATATTTCAACATTAGAAATGAGTGATAAAGTAAAAGGTGAGGTAGAAAATTACATTAGAAATAATAATGTTGATTTAAAAGCTGATAATCTAGTTTTAGCAACATTTAGAATTTATAACCCTGCTGGAACTACAATAAGTGAAATAAATGTAAACTATATGGATACTGAAATTATGAGTCAATCATATGAAAAGAAAGTAAGTACAGTATATGTTATACTAAAAAATCCTACATCATTTTTAGATGAATATGATGTTTCATCAATAAAAAGTAAAATGGCAAATGGAAAAGTAAAAGAATCTGTATATGGAGAGAATGAAGATTTAGGAGTAAGAAAAGTAAATGTTAGGTTTGTAAAAAATATATCAACTGAAGAAGAATGGAACAAAATAAATGAATCAGACGAAAACGGAGTTAGCGGATTGGTACAAAATTACAGATTAATAAAGGATTTGGATTTTGCTGAAGCGGATGTTGCACCATATATAACAGGTACATTTGAGGGAAATATAGATGGACAATATAAAGGAACAATACATACAATAAAAAATATAAATGGAAAATTCTCATTAATAAAAGCACTAAGACAAGGAAGCATAAAGAATTTGAACATTGAAAACTTTACAATAAATACTGATTCTCAATATGCAGGTCTTATAGAAAAATCAGATATAGAAGAAAATATTGAAATAAATAATGTCCATATAAAAAATATGGAAATTGTATCAACATATGGAGGAGAATGGACTGCATATGGAAGCATAGCTGGATATATAAGTAGTGGTTCAGCAAATGATGCAACATCTATAAAAGTGCAAAATTGTTCAGTTCAAGGACTTAATATTGATTTGGAAAATGCAAATGCAACATCAATTAGAGTAGGTGGACTTATTGGATATCTATATGCTTATGGAGGAGTAGATGTTTATGTAACAAATGACTTTGCTCAAAATATATCAATAAATGCAGATGTTACATCTAATACAGGAGTAGGCGGAATAGTTGGTTATAAAGGACATGATGCCGATGAGAAAAAGAAAATAGGTGAACCTAATTTTTATATTCAAAATTGCTATACTACTGGAAAAATAAATACGATGTATCGTGCAGGAGGAATCCTTGGATATGGCTTATATGCAAATACATACATTCAAAAATGCTGGAGTACATTAAATATAACAAGTAAAATGATGTCAGGGTCTGCTGATATAGGTGGAATTGTTGGATATTCAGGAACAGGAGTAAATAATATAAGTAATAATATATATTTAGGAAATATATATGTATCAGGAAATGACGTAAAAAATGTAAATAGAATTTTTGGATCTAATGCGGGAACATCATCATATAAAAACTATGCATATAAATATCAATTAATAAACGGAGAAGTTTCAACAAATCAATTAGGAGCAACTAAATTACTAACATATTCAGAAATATTTCAAATAAATACATATAAAAATTTAATTGGATTTGACAATAATTATACATATACAATAGAAAAAAATGGAGCACCATTTAATTTACTAGAAAATGAGTATTTGCCAGAATTAAACGATACCATTGGAAATGTATTATCAAATCAAAAGTTAACACCGATAGATACTGATCTTAAATTAGATACAATTACATCAGTTCCATCATCAGATAAAACTCAAGTTACTGTTACTATGAAATTTGAGAATAAAAACAACTTGAATTTAACAAGAGTAAAAATTGAAAATGACGATATGATTGTAAAAGATGGAACATGGAATACAAGTATCGACAGCAACGGTCTTACTGTTGTTAGTTTTATTGCGACACCTAGAAGAGCATTTGATAGTTATAAAATAGAAAGTATATATTATGAAAGAAATGGACAAGAAATAGAAAAAGAAATAGCAACAAAAATAAAATTAGAATTATATAAAGGAATATCAACAGCTCAAGAATGGAATGAATTTTTCTCTGGTGATGGAAGAACATATGGTGGACAGAATATAAAAATTACTGGAGATATAGATTTCTCAGCGGTTAATTCTATCGAAAAAGATGTTGTAATAGGAAAGCTAGAAGCAGATAGTGTAAAAACAATTTCTGGTATAAATCTAAAATCACTAGATGCAAATAGTGGATTTATTAAAGAAATAAAAACAAAAATGAGTAATATTAAATTTGAAAATTGTTCACTTCAAGGTGAAAATGGAGGGTATAACGGTATTGTTGTAATTTCAAGAGGAGAAATTAGTAATTGCTCATTTAATAATATTAATTTAGATTTTAAAGGATCATATATAGGTGCTGTTTCCAGAACGATAGCAGGAAGTTTTAAAAATATAACTGTTAATAATGTACAAGCAAAAGGAAATACATATGTAGGTTCATTGTGTGGCAATGCAACAGCACTTGGAACATCTTCCGGAATAAAAGGAACATATATATCAGTAACAGCTACAGGAAACGATGTTGGTGGAATGTTTGGATGCACAGATGGAAGAATAGATAATGTACAAACATATCAATATTCTGAAAACGGAAAAACATCATCTGATAAAGAAACATCATGGCTGGTAAAAGGAAATCAAAATGTAGGTGGAAATATTGGAACATATGCTGGAGGCGGAAATTGGGTTACTAACCTAAGAATTACTAACAGCAAAATTTCAGGAAATAATACAGTTGGTGGAAATGTAGGATGGGGCTCAGGAAATGGAAGCGTACTAACATCAACAAATAATATAGTTACAGGAACAGGATATCATACAGGAGGAAATGTTGGAGCTCATGGATGGGCATTTTTGAATATGACATCATCTAATAATACAATAAAAGGAAACATAAATGTAGGCGGAAATACTGGAACAGGTGGATGGGCAACAGACGGAAACCTTACTTCTGAGAACAATAAAATAACAGGAGAAACGAATGTAGGTGGAAATTTAGGACAACAAGATCATTATTATGCAAATGCAAATAATATGAGATCATCAGGAACAAATCAAGTAATATCTGGAAATAATTACGTTGGAGGATCTGTAGGACGCTCAGTTGGTAGAATTAAAAATGTAAAAGTACAAGACTGCACAGTTACTTCAAGAGGAAATTATACTGGAGGAATAATTGGAATGTCAGAATATTCAACACCTTCAATATCAGCTTCAAATAGCGATAATTATGCAATAGCTGGATCAAATACTAAAAATGTAATTGTAAATGGTGGAAATAATTATGTTGGAGGAATAGTTGGATATCAAGTTGGAACAATATATGGAAATGCATTAGAAAATAGTACTGTTACAGCAAAAGGAAACAATGTAGGTGGAATAGCTGGATTCTACACAGGATATATAGGAAATTCAGCAAGTTCGCTTTCATCATCAAACTTCTTCTTATGGCATTCATATTGCTCAAATTCAACAGTTAAAGGTACAAATAATGTAGGTGGAATAGCTGGAAATATTATATTAGGAAATATTCAATACTGTTATGTACAAAATACAGATGTAATTGCATCAAACCAAGCTGCAGGTGGAATTGTTGGATATTTTTATAATGCAAATCTAAATAATTTACAATATAAGGCAACTATAAAATATAATTACGTAGCCAATGTTGATGAAGGCAGAATTGTTAGAGCAAGTAATTCTGCAGGTGGAGTTGTAGGAATGGTAGCTAAACAATTAAATTATGACAAAAATATAGATACATATAATAATATTGAATGTGATTTAGTGGTAACAGATATTGCAACTGTAGGTAATTATGCAGATATTGGAATTGGCTCTGTAGGAGGAAGTGAATATGGAATTCTACAAGCTGGTTATATGAATAATATATATGCATATAATTGTTCAAAATTAAATGGAGTACAAATAGGTGGAATATCAGAAGAAAAAGAAGCTTATAATTTACTTACAAGCAATGAATTAAAAACTAATATATATACTAAAAATGATAAAATTTTAGATGAAGATGGTAAAGTAATAGGTAACAAAGGATTGAACTTTGGAAATTCAAGATATATATATAATAATGGATATTTCCCAATTTTAAAAACAAGCTATAATGCAAATCTTTATTGGAGCTCTAATGAATTAAATATAAATCAAAAATTAGTAAGTATTCCAACAAGAAATCAAGAATTTACAAGTACACAAGCACTTACATCATATAGTGAACAAATGGATGTTGCGGCATTTAGCGTATTTAATGAAGCAGAGGAACTACCAGAAATGTATGTTTATGCAACTGGTGTAGATAAATTAAATATTGAATTTAGCAATATAAACAGTAGTGCGAAATTTAAATTAAAAACATCAGATTCTGTTATTGGAGAACCAGTAAGTATAACTAAAAAAGCATATACAATAAAATATGATTATAAAACACCAATAACAATAACTTTATATAACACAAGTTATTCAAGCAAAAAAGAAATTAAACCAGAAGATGTAAGAAATGTGCTTTCGATAAATGGCGATGAATACTTGTATTTAAAAGATAATGCAATTAATTCAAATAAGAGAACTATATCTGGAGAATATGCAAACTTATATAAAAATCAAGCATTAACTTTTGATGGAAAAATATATGATATATCTACAATGAAGACTATAAGCGATGATAATAATATTGAGATATTAAAAGAAACAACACCTATTGCAGAAAGTAAAATAAATGGAAAAACAGTACAGACTTTTGCACATTTTTCAAAGACTGATTCAGATACATATAAAGATCAACAAATATTTGTAAAAAATGGATATATGTATGCAATAGATGGACAGTTAAAAAATAAAGAAGGTGCAATAATAATTGATTCATATAATGATAAACAATATGAAACAGTTCTTGGAACAGATGGAATTATGTATGATTTATTAACAAAAATCAATTATCCAGCAAACTTTAAGAACAAGGGAATTGTTGCAATGACAAATAATATTTCAGATAAAAATAATGTTGTTTTAGTATATTATGAAAGCGGAAAAGTGTATGGATTTAATTATATAACAGGTGAAGAAGTATATGATAATAATGTAAAAGCTCAAAATATAAGCTTAGTTGACTATATAGCAAGTAATTTCAATGTAGGTAAAATGATGTATAATATGAGAAAATCAGATTATGTTGCGGCACAAAATTTAACATCTAAGCTAGAAAAAGTTTCAGTAGATGAAGCACGTAATCAAACAAATTCTGAGACAAATGCAGAAAGTTCAAATTCAAATTTGGTTTCAAACAATGATAATGAAAATACAAATGTAAATGCAAAACCAAATGCTAATGTAAATACAAGTACAAATACAAATGTAGATACAACTATAAATGTAAATGAGAACACTAATGCAAATGATACAGATGTTAATAATCAAATTGATAATAAATATACAACAGTATATGATGCAAGTACCCAAACTTATAAAGTATACAGTACAGCAGAATTAACAAAATCAGGTTCAGCAAAAACTGAAAGTGAAAATGAAAAAATCAATAATAATAAAGATTTAATATCTTATTATACAAATGTATCTTCTAGTACATCAAAATTTAAAAATGTTGGAATAATAGTAATAGTTATTATAGTTCTTTCTATATGTACAATATTAATAATATGGTATGAAAAAACTAGAAAAGACAATTAATAAATAAAAATGCGGTAGATAATTTCTATCGCATTTTTTATGTTTAAGTATGAAAAAATATTGTTACAAAAATGTAATGAAAATGCCATAAAAGAATACTGAACGACGAATGTTTGTACTTTGTAAGGAAAAAAGCCAAAAAATAGAAAATACTTTAAATGTCCGGTTGAAAAAAAATTCGTAATATGATAGACTAATAAGGAATAGATGCATTTTAAATAGCATATTTTTGAGGGAGAATAATTATGAAAAAATATATATTGTTTTTTATAAGTATAGGTATAATATTAGGTGCATTATTATTATATAATGTAGTGCATATTTCAGAAGAAAAGAAAACGACATTTAGTGAACCAGGATATATTTTAAATGGAACAACAAGCAGATATTATTTTGGTCAAAATACAAAATACACATCATCATATAATAACAAAATAGCGTTTCATGACACAGAAGGTGAAAAAGTAACCTTAGGTGATGATAATTTTGTTCATTATAACAGTGGAAATATCGAAGCTTTGCAAGATAGTGTATTACTTGACTTAAGCAAAATAAATGATAATCCAATAGTATATTACAATGTATCTGCAAATAAAGAAATAAAAAAAGTTTCAAACAGATATAGTGTTAGAAATTTAGATTCTGATTTACAATTTGAACAAGCAATTTGGAAAATTTCTGCCAATAAATATATCGTTTTAGGAAATAAACTAACAGCAACATTAAATAACGGAATGACAAAAGAAGCAGATGGATATATTGAAGTACAATATTCAGATAATGAAGTGGTTAGCGTATATAATCAAGATTTTAATTCACAAACAATATCTTCAAATTCTTATATAGACATTGGTAATGGAATAAAACTTAATTTAGGAACTAAAATAGTAAGCCAAAATGATGTTAATAAAATGTCTTTAGAAGATATGGTCATAAATTCAAATGATAATGTCACATTAGTTGATTTAAATAAAAAAGAAGATGAAAATAAAGACGAGAATAATGCAACAAATACAACGAATGTAGTAAATGAAACTAATATACAAACAAACACAACAACGGCAAATAATACAAAGAACAACATTAACAATAATAGCAATAATAACGGAAATAATAATAAAAATAATGATGTAAGTAATTCTCAACCAAATACAAATGTAACAACAACTATAACAACAAATACAACACAAACACAACCTACTACAAATGAACCACAAAATGTAATAAATATTAATACTCCAGATATTATGTCTGAATATGTTGACGAAAATGAAAATAAAGTGGATGAAACAGTTGCGGCCAAAGAGCCTAAATTTAAATTAGAAAATCTTGAGGTAACAGCAGTAGGAATTCAGGCAGAATTACAAATAAAAGATGATGATGATACATTATCCAAAAATGATAATGTAAAAATAAAAATAACAAACAATTCAACTGGAAAAGTTGTTTATACAGATACACAATCATATGGAACATTTAAAATTCCTATTAATATTGAAACATTAGTGCCAGATACAAGTTATACTATAACTGCAAATGCAACATATGTTGTTAATGAAAAAAATTATACAAAAGACTTTTTATACAAAACATTTGTAACATCAACTATAGGTGCAGAACTAACCAAAGACTCATATACTAATAATTCATTAGCATTTAATGTTAATTTTTCGGACAAATTAATCGATAGTGCAGATGTAGTATTGTTAGATGGAAATGGAAATGAAATAGCAAATAGAAAACAAACAGTAAAAAATAATGGAACACAAGAAAACATTATTTTTGATGGTTTAGTAGCAGATACAGATTATACAGTAAGACTTACTAATATAAGCTATAACGGAATAATTCAAGATGGTGACAATTGGAAAAAAGAGATAAAATGTAAAACGTTAAAAACAAAAGCAAGTATTAATCAATTAAATTATTCAGTAAATAAAAGAAATGGTACATTTACACTATATATAAATGATGTAACAGATAATAATAGTTCAATACAAAGTTATAAATATATAATGTATAAATATACTCAAATAGAAGATGAAAATGGAAAAACCACATTAGATTATGATACTACTAATGTAGTGTATCAAAAAGATACAAAAGATAAAGAAATTACTATCCCTGTAAATGATGAATCAAGTGATAGTGGAGTAGTAAAAGGACAATATTATGGATTTAAAGTAATTGCTACAACATATGATAACGAGAAATATGTTGACATAGAAAGTTCAATGTGTGGTGTATTTACATTAAATGGTTCAACATTTCCAAGTGTAAAATTTGAAAGAGTTGATAGTGACTATCCACCAACAGAAATAAGAGGCTGGTTTTATATCGTAGATAATGATGGAACAATTACAGTAGATCAAAATAATCCTTTAACAATCACATATTATAGTGATGTAGATGAAGGAGAAGTTTATGTTAAGAGAACAGGCTTAACAGCAGATGAAAGAACAACAGATACAGATGGAAATGAAGTAATAAAAATATGGGTAGACCTAGGAGAAAAAGGAAATAATAAAAAAGGACTAAAATCAGAAACATCATATACACTTGCTGCATATGGTACAGTAAATTTGAAAGATGAAAATGGAGATTACAAAAATGCACATATAGGTAGTACAATAGTGACAACAGGTTCATATCAACCTATATCAGCTAAAATGACCACAACCAATGTTCCGACAAACTCATTTACAGTAGATTTAAGTTTACAAGGTGATGAGGTATCTAAAGAAGGACTATCTAGTGTAAATATTATGCTATACGAAGGCTCTGGAGATATAAATACAGGTGAATATAAACATTGGAGTCGTACAATAACTGCAAATAACTTCACATCTTGCTTAAGCAATGTAAAAGGTGAAAAACAAGCAAATAGTCTTCAAGAATTGTTCTTTGACAATGAGTTGGAAGTAACACCATCATTTATAGCTGGAGGAAAAGAATCAAGTTATACAGAATTAAATTATCAAGTTATTGTAACTGCGACAGTAGATGGAACAACATATACAAACAAAATACCAGTACAATCAGCAGAAGATGAAGATGATAATACAGGAAATACTACGTATACAGACTCAAAAACAGTAGAAACATATTCAGCTGCATACATAATAGTAAAGGGAAAAGGAACAGTTGTTGAGGTGCCTGAAGAATATAAGAGAGTACAAGCAACAGCTATTACAAATGAAGATGCAACTAAATATGGAATTGTAAAAGATGAAAATTTAAATAACAGTACATATGTAGGCTATTATTTAAATACAGCTTTTTCAAATACTGGATCATTAACTGCAAAATATATAACTTATTATGCTTGGGATAAAGATGGAAATCCGGTATTAGATGAAAATGGAAAACAAATCACAAAAACAGCTAACTTTATAAATCAAGAAAAAGCACCATCTGTTATTTTCAATTTAAAAGGTGGAACTACAGATACATCAAAAGAAGATAATGCAACAGGATTACATAGAGGAAATGCTTACTATTTCTCATATACAGTAACATATAAAGATGCTGAAGGAAATGACTTAGTATGGCCAACGTGTAAAAGTGATGAGAAAAATAAATATGATAATAAAAGTTTAAGAACAGAAACATTATATCCAAATAAACAAGAACCAAATTTTGTAATGTTTCCAAAAACATCAGATGAAACAACAATAACATATATGTATTCATGCACAGATCCTGATAAAGCTCTATATTATCCAGCACATAGTACAAATGAATATGGATATTTAAGTTTATTAGTAAATGGAACAACACAAAATTCAAATATAGAAGTTAAAACTGATGGAGAAATTCACGAAACAACAGTAGGAACATTGTCAGCAAATACTATGTATCAAATTGGATATACTAGAAATTTAAATAAAGCACAAACAAGTGCATATACGTTGAAAGAACTGGTAAAGCAAAAATTTGAAGGAATTGTAAATTGTAAAGACTTAAATATTGAAAATATTGTTTACAATGATGATAGTAATCCTAATAGTGTAATAGTACAACTAACAGGAAATGATGTAAATAGAGTGGCTGCTGCACAGGTAATATTAGATAATGGACAAGAACAAGTAACAACTAAATTACTAAAATTAAATACAGACAATGGCAATTACATAAAATTAGATTTGTTACAACTATTAACTAGTGATAATGTAGCTAGATTTACAGGAAGAGATATAACATTAAAATTAAAAGTATATTATGACAATGGAAGAATTGGATTTATGACAGATGAAAGTCCTTATACAACATATGCAAATTCAGATAATGCGTATATGAGATTAGATGGAACAAATCTTGTTGAAGACAATGCAATAAATGGTAATATATATGAATACCAATTTTATAAAAATGATGTAAATGCTCAATTGGGATTAAAAGATTTAGAAAATATAAACAATAATGAAAATGGAAAATCAGTTGATTTACAATATTCAGGAGAAGGTTTAAAACAAAATGGCAATATAATAGTTCAAAAACAAATTATGGCAAAAGAAATAAATGATGGAACAGAACATAAAATAAATATACACACTATTCGTCTAGGATTAAAAATGAATAGTATTACAACAACAATATCAACTGCTAATGTAAGTGCAACTATAATTAATCCAGTAAATGTTTCTATTAATGGACTTACAATGGAAATATGGCATTCAAAAGATGCGAATGCAGCGCCAAACTGGAATTCAGCACAAACAAAAGTAATAGATCCAAGCCAAATGTCAAATATCACATTAGATAATTTAGCACCAGCAGAATATTATTATATAAGATTTAAATATTTAGATAATAATGCATATGTATATGTATATTTATATGATAAAGATTCTGGAGAAATGGGAAAAGTTTATTCATTTGAAACATTAGCAACAATTGGAATTGAAAATGTAAATGTAGAGTATGAGGCACAAAATTACAAAAATAAATACTTAAATATCTCATATAATGTAAATAATGATAGATCAACAATGTATGCTAAGACTAAATATACATTTTACAAGAAAGATGGAACAACAAAAATTAATCTTTCAGATGCGAATATACAAAAGACAGATGAGCAAGCAGAATATAAAATTGTTGATGGAAGTTTAGTTGTATCTAATACAAAGGGAATGGACAATCAAAAATTTGATAGCGTAAAAGAACAAATAAAAATAAGTCCAGACAGTAATCCATTTACAATGGGGGATGACTATGTATTAAAAATAACACCAATAGTTATAATTAATGAAACTCGAGAATATGAAATTGATAGTGAAGTAGGAGAATTTAATGTAAAATCTCTTCAAAACCCATCTATTGGTCTGAAGATGGAAAGAAAACAATTAACAAATGATAGCAAAGTACTAAGAACAACAGTATCAATAAAAGATCAAGATGCATTAATTAGTGGAACCGATTGGGGTGAATATACTTTACGAATATATAAATACAAAGATAATGTAGATAAAGCGGTAGAAGTAAACACATATGACAAAAGTCAAGGTGGAAATAACATAACAGGAAAAAAATTAAATTTAAAAGAAAATGCAACAAATTATACAATATATGTACAATCTCAAGATACAGACTATACATATAACTATATCGCTAAATTAGAGTTAAAATATGACAAAAATAACAATGGAAAAGATTTAGAAAACCATACAGAAAAATATACATTGAAAGCTATTTCTAATGATCAAGATGTTGCAATTGGTAGTGCAACATTAGTGCCAAATGGAAATAAATGTGAAATACGTTTTTATGATAGTTACTATAACATCAAAAAAATTAATAGAATAGATTATACAGTATATAATTTAAAAAGTACTTACAATCAAACAGGATCATATAAGCCAGAATGGATATCAGCAAGTCAAGATCAAAATGTAATTTATTTTAAAACAGAATTACCAATTGATTTTATAGAAAAAGCAACATATATTATTAAACTAAACTTATATGTAGGAAATACTTTGGTAGGACAAGTTGATACTACATTTATAAATGAGGATAAATAACAAAATATATAAAAGGTAGGAGGTGATGCCCTTTTGAGAAATTTAACAGCAGGAAATAAATCAAAATTTGTAATGTTTACAGCTGTAGTAATTTGTATATTAACTATATTGTGTATAGCTGTAATATTAGTATTAAGAACAAATAAAGAAGAATATTCAGTCGCAAATACAGTAAGTATATATGATAAAGATTATAATTATATAGAATTAGCTAGTGATGCAAAAATATCAAAAAAATGGACAGGCAATTATTATTTAAAAGAAGATACAAGCAAAAAAGAATATAACTTGGGAAATTATGCTGTTTCATTTGATAAGAATAGAAAATCATTAGAATTGTTTGGAAATTTTTATCAAGTTCAAAAAGGTGGAGCAATAAATAAAATAACAAATCATAATACAATAAATAATACAAATGAAAGCCAATTTTATAAAATTGATGATAGAAAATATTTAATAGTGGCAAAAAACATAGTAAATAATACGGGATCACTTTCTACAGAAAATTATTTAATGGTAATAATAGACAAGCTTGGAAATGCACTATTACTAAACAATGAAATTAATGCTAAAACAATAAATGAAATGATAATTAGCACAGATGAATTCAGTTTTGATGTTGCAAATGAATCATTAGTGTATGACAATGAAAAAATTGATTTAAAGAAAATTATAGGAAGTACTAATGAACATGTAAAACAAGAAAAAGAAAATGAAACAACAAATCAGCAAAATACAACTAGTACAGAAATTGCTAGGACTGAGGGACAAGGTGGAACAACAACTGCATCAAGTTCAAAGGAAAATGAGACAACAAATCAAAAAACACAAAGTCCTTCTACTTCTACAACAACAGTGGTACAACAAAATAACAATAATAATGTAAATAGTGAAAGTAAAGGAAACAGTGGTACACAAGATACTTCTTGGACAGATTCATTAAATGGATGGATACAAAAAGTAGCAGCAGGATTTCAAAATATTTATAATGGAAATTCTGGAAAGAAAAACAACAAAGAATTAGAAAAAAGTATTTCATTAAATAACTTATCAGCGGGAACAACATATATGGATATTAATTATAAAGTAACAGATCCAGAAGGAAAATATAATGTTGTATATGCTATAGTATCAGATGGTGCAAAATCTTATAATATTGCTTTAGATAAAAATGGAACATCATATAGAATAGAAGGATTAACCCCAAGTACAAATTATTCAGTGCAAATTGGATATAAGGTAATATATGCAGACTCTAGAGTAGAAGAACAAGTAGAAGACACAATGACAATTAGAACAGCGACACCATCAGAAAAATTGGTAATAACTAAAGTTTCTACAAATGAATTATATTATAATTTGAATTTGGATAGAAATTTTGTATATGATTCAGGTGCAAAATTAGTAATGTACTTAAATGATAATAAATATACAGAAACAGAATTAACAAGTGAACAATTAGAAAGAGCTGCTTCAACTGGATACGTTGGAAAATTTACAATACCTAAAGAATATAAAATGAAAAATAGCACAATAAAGATTCAACTAGAAGATACAAAATATAGTGGAACAGAGGTTGACTCGAATTTAGCAACTAAAATAGTTAACTATTAAGAAGGGAGAAGAAGAAAATGAACAATGGAGATATACTTGTAGCAACATTATATTGCATCGGATTAATGTTAGGATTGACATTCTTAGGAATGGGAATAGGAATGGGAATTTTAGGATCTAAAGTTGCAGAAGCAGTAGGAAGAAACCCTGAAACTAAAAGTGATATAGTACACAGTGTAATGACAATTTTAATAGTATTAGCAATATTTTTATTAATATTATTTGCATTTATATTTTTACTATTATTTTATAATCCATTATTAGCATAATAATGTAAAAAGAAAGGAAACGCATTATGACAAGTTTAGTAATTGCGGCGGTAATATTAACTGTAATAATGCTTGCATTTGTATTCATACTTTTTAGAAATATCATAAGAAAGATGGATGATAATGCAAAAAAATACTTTGTTAATAAAATGCAAGGATATGATTATATTTTAGAAGAAAAGCAAGAAAAACTAGAAAAAATAAAAAAAGAAATAAATGATTTAGAGGAATCAAATTCAAATATCTTGAAAAGTACTGATGAAAACATAGAGTTTAATAAAGAAATACATAAGAATAATGAAAAAATTCAGGAAAAATATAAAGAAGATGAGGATATACCTTTAAGAAGAGAAATACGCCAACCAATAAATTATAATCTAAATGTACCTGATTACAGGGAAACGCAGTTTTTTAATAATTATAAAGAAGTAAGACAAGCATTTACAATTAATAATGAAAAAATCATAAAAGATTTTATAGCTAAACATAAAAATTTAAAAGAAGAAAAAGAATATAAAGCACTAAAAAAATTAAGAGGAAAATTTGATCAAGATACAATTTATGGATGTTTAACACTTGATAAAAAAGAACAAAAAGAATTACTTGAAGAAGCATTAACAGCAACAGAAAAAAAGCTAGTTAAATTTAAAGAACTTTCAGAAAATCCAGATTTTAGTGTGGAAACATTAATAAAATATATAGATGATAGAAAAGAAAAAATTGATCCAACTATATATATATATACAAATGTATTAGAAAAAAAATATGAAGCTATGGATAGTAACATAGTAAACAAACAATATAATAATATGTCTGAGGGTATAATTATTAAATATAGAAATAAAATTTATGATTATAGTATATAAGTAAGGAAGGATAAAATAATGGATACACATATAAAAAACCTTGTAAATGAAAAGGTATCAAAAATAAAAAGTAAAAATAATATTTTTGATTCAGGAAAGGTTATAAAGATAAAAGATTATATAGTAGAAGTATCAGGATTAGAAAATGTAATGTACTTTGAAAAAGTCATTATTATGGGAAAAGGAATGGGATATGTTAATGCTATATATGAAAATTCTGTAATTATAGCTATAGTAAAAGAAGATAAAAAAATAGAAATAGGAGATGTAGTTAATTCCACTGGAGAAATATTTAAAGCTATTTTTTCAGAAGATGCTATGGGGAGAATGGTAGATATATTCGGTGTAGACCAATTATCAGGAAAGCCATTTGAGAATTTTAAGTACATAGATATAGAAAAGCCTAATGTACCAATTATGGATAGAACTTCTGTATGTAGACCATTGCAAACAGGAATAGCTGGAATAGATCTAATATATCCAATAGGAAAAGGACAAAGACAATTAATTATAGGAGACAAAAAAACAGGAAAAACACAAATAGCATTAGATACAATAGTAAATCAGGGATGTGTTGAACAAGAAAATGGACAAGTAATATGTATTTATGTAGCAGTTGGAAAAACTAAAAAAGAAATTAAATCTATTTATAATGAATTATTAAAACGTAATGCACTTTCTTATACTATAATGGTAGTTGCAACAAATGATAATAAAACACCTGTAATTAGTCTTATTCCTTATGTTGGAATGTCAATTGCAGAAGAATACATGAAAAAGAAAAGAGATGTATTAGTCGTAATAGATGACCTAAAAAAACATGCCGAAGTGTATAGAGAAATAAGTTTGGTATCAAACAAAACACCTGGTAGAGAAGCATATCCAGCAGATATATTTTATACACATTCAAGATTGTTAGAAAAAGGATGTCAACATAAAAATGGAGGATCAATAACAATACTTCCAATTGTTGAAACTAAAGGTGGAGATATTACAGATTATATATCTACTAATATCATATCAATAACAGATGGACAAATAGTTTTATCTAATAAAGAATTTTTAAAAGGACAAAAACCTGCGATTGATTATGGAATTTCAGTATCAAGATTAGGAGGAGCGGTACAAACTCCTAGAATGAAGAAAATTGGTGCAACTGTTAGATTAAAACTTTTAAATTACTTAGAAACAAAAGATGTATATGAATTAGCCAATACAGATGAACTAAGTGATGATTTAAAAGAAAAGCTAAAAGAAGGTAAAAAAATAGAAATGCTACTTAGACAAGAAAAATTCGAACCATTTACAAGTGAAGAAATCTTAGATAGATTCGAAGATTTTGAAGAATAAATTACTATAAAATAAGAGGTGTAAAATGAGAATAAAAAGTGTTGTTAAAGTAATGAATTTTTATTCCCTTCTAAGAGTTGATTCATCCAAAAGAAAAGCAGAAAAATATACTGGTTATGAAAAAGCTGTTAAAGAATTTATTGATAATATACTAAACAACAAAAATTTAATACTTGATAAAAAAATGATTAAAATGAATGATAAAGGAAAAGACTTAAATGTATACATTGCAAATGATTTAGGCTTTTGTGGAAGTTTTAATTCAAATATACATGAAGTATTAAAACAAGATAAAGAAAATGACAAAATTATAATTGGAAAAAAAATAATGCAAGAAGATGGTTATGAAAATGTAATAGCCTCAATGTCTAAAGATGAATATTTTGAGCAAACATTACAAGTAAGAGAAATAATGTTAAATAGCATAAAAGATAAAAAATATAAATCAATAAATCTAATCTATAACCATTATTATAATGTTAGTAGAATAGAACGTGTTAAACGACAAATTTTACCACTTGAAAAAACAGAAGATAAAACTGAAAAATATAATGAAGACTTTGCAGTAGAAGGAAATATAAATAGTATTTTATTAAATATAATTACTCTTTATTTAGGATATGAAATAAAAGTTGCAGTAGAAAATAGTTATGCATCAGAAAATATAATGAGACAAATGATAACTAGAGAGTCATTGAAAAAAATTGATGAAATAGAAGAAGAAAATCAAAGAACAGAAAGAAAACAAAAGCAAATGAAGAGTCTAAAGAAACAGCTAGATAATATCAATAAAATGAATTTAAATAATTAAATTTATTTTTGAGAAGAGAGGAAAAGAAACATATGAAAGAAGAAGAAACTAGTGTTGGAAAAATTGTTAGTGTATCTGACTTAAATGTAAAAGTACTACTTAGTAATAATGATGTAGAAATCAAAGATATTTTATATTATCAAGATGAAAATAAATATACACATAGATTTGAAGTTGTAGAAATGGACTATAATATGGCATTAGCAATACCATTTGAAAGTGTTAATGGTGTAAGAAAAGGAATAGATTTGTACCGTCAAGAAGGTGGATTACAAATAGAATATTCAGACAAGATATTAGGAAAAATGTTTAGTTCATATGGAGATCTAATTGATGGAAACAAAATAAGAGTACATAAAACTAGAAATGTATATGATAAAAAATTGTCAATAAAAGATATTGATATAAATGGAGATGTCCTTTGGACTGGAATAAAAGTTATTGACTTTTTTGCACCATTACAAAAAGGATACAAAATGGGACTAATAGGTGGAGCTGGAGTAGGAAAAACAGTATTAATAAAAGAATTAATAAACAATATCTATAAAAAATTCAACTCAAACGCAGTTTTTGTAGGTGTAGGAGAACGTTCTCGTGAAGGACAAGAATTATATCAAGAAATGAAAGAATCAAATTTATTAGATAAAATGTCTATGGTTTTTGGTCAAATGGGTGATAGCTCTTGTTCACGTTCTAAAGCCGTATATAGTGGACTTACTTTAGCTGAATATTTAAGAGATGAGAAAAAACAAGATGTATTATTATTTATAGATAATATTTATAGATTTATACAAGCACAATCAGAAATTTCAACAGAATTAAAAAGAATTCCAATAGAAAATGGATATCCAACAACAATGGTTTCTGATATAAATGAAATAGAAGAAAGAATAAATTCAACAGACCATGGCTCAATTACATCATTCCAAGCAATATACATACCAGCAGATGATATAAATGATGATGCTGTTCAAGCAATAATGACTCACTTAGATGGTCAAATTGTATTAGATCGAAAAATAGCTGAAAAAGGTTTATATCCTGCAATAAATGTATTTAAATCAACAAGTAAAGCGATAGATCCATATAAAGTAGGTCCTAAACATTATAAATTAGTAAAGCAAACATTAGCATATTTAACAAGATATGAAGAACTAGAAGAAATTATTGCTGTATTAGGTATTGATGAATTATCAAATGAAGATAAAATGATATTTTATCGTTCAAGAAAATTAAGAAATTATTTTACTCAACCATTATTTGTTTCAGAAAACTATACAGGAAAACCTGGAAAAATGGTAAATATAAAAGACACATTAAATGATGTACAAGACATCTTAGAAGGAAAATATGATGATGTTGATGAAAGTAGTTTATTATATAGAGGTAGTTTAAATGAAGGATAATAACGAAATCGAAGAAGAAATCAGAGAATCTGAAAAATTGCAAAATATTACAGTACAATTGCTTAATATTGATGGAGATGTTAAACAATATGAGGATGTCAAATTTATAAAAATTAAAAGTTCAGAATATAATTTGATAATAATGAGAGATTATTTGCCAATTATAGGAGAAGTTAAAGGATCAATACAAATAGGAAGAGAAAAAGAAGACGTAAACATGGAAAAAGTACAGGGATATTTTATGCATAAACATAATAAATTCAACTTATTTTATGCAGATTAGGTGGGATAAGATGGAATTAGTATTATATTATATTGTTGAAAGTAGAAATTTATTAATCTCATTCTTAATACTAACATTTGTACTTGGGATAATTGTATATAGCTTAATAAAAAACTTTAAGCAAAATAAAAAAATGAAAGTAGTTATTTATGGATTGTTTTTGAAATTCACTAATGTTGATATTTTGAAATTATCTATAATAGTGGTAAAAACGTTTTTAGTTTTCTATGCTATAATGGTAACGAATGAATTAGTAATGTGGTTGTGTATAGCAATGATTACTATTCTTACAAGTATATATATTATTTGCGAATTCAAAAGAGTAATATATGAGGTTATATATACATCAATACAAGCATTAGTAATATATTTAATATATTTAATAAACAGTTATATGATGGAAGTTGAATATCTAAATGTAGTAATGGGAGTAAAAGTTTGTTTAATAGTATTTGAAGTAATACTTTCAATATATTTGATGTTTAAAAATATAAACATAATATCAGAAGAACGAGTGACAAAAAACTTTAAAAAAGAATCAAAGAAAATAGCGAAAGGAACGAATTAGATTATGAAACAACAAACAAAAAGAAAACCTGTAAAAGGAAAAGCAATAAAAAAAGATAAAATTTTAAAAATTGCAATTGTAATTGTTGCGATAATGCTTGCTTTAGTAATTTATAAAATATTTGATACATTAGTAATAAATAAAGAACATTATGATTTATCAGGGCAAACATATTACCAATATTTTAGTGGAATTGAACAAGAGTATTCTGGAAAGATAGATGTTGAGGAAAAAGATGATGAAACTAAATTAGTTTTAGGAAATGGTCAAGTTGTGTATTTAGACTCAACTCCAATGTATTATAAAGATATTTTAGGTAAAAGCTTATTACCTAAAGAAATGGAATTAGTAGTACCAGACAGCGGAACATATAAATTAAGCAAATTTACAAATGTAATAGAAGAAAATAATACAATAAAATTAAAGAAATTAAATAGCAAAAAAACAAAAGACTTAGACAATGGATTTTTATTTGATGGAAATGATTTATACTTTTTCTTAGATGATACAACTGTATCAGTTGGTGATAAAGATTATGAGTTACCAGCTTTATCATATGCTATAGTTAATTATAAAACAAATGTAGAATTATATAATTATGACACAAATGAATATACAATGATTCAAGATGAAGAATCTTTAAAAAGTGATGTTACAGCAACAAATAAAGCTAAAAATTACACAATTAATATGAGTTTAGATTCATTAAAAACAGAAAAAAGCAATCAATTACTTATTACCAATATAAATAATTTAAAAGAATATGATTATTAGTTAATGTTATTGACAAATCAACATAAATAATATAAAATATAAATATATTTGAAAGGCAAAGAAAAAGAGGAGTATATTTGTAATTGGTTATAGAGAGAAGAAGTCTTAGGCTGTAAGCTTCTTTAACATAAGCAAATAGAAGGTAGCTTTGGAGCTGATATATAGAAATAGTAGTAAATATATCCGGTTAAGAACCGTTAAAACGTAAATGAGATTATTATTAAAATAATAAATTAAGGTGGTACCGTGATTTATTCGCCCTTATGTTTTTATACATAAGGGATTTTTTGTAATTTGCGGTATTATAAAAGGAGGAATAAAAATGTTAAATGATAAGTACAACCCAAAAGAATTTGAAGATAAATTGTATGAACATTGGGAAAAATCAGGATATTTTAAACCTAGTATGGATAAAACAAAAGAAAGTTATTGTATTATGATGCCACCACCAAATGTAACTGGTAAATTACATATGGGACATGCATTAGATGGAACATTACAAGATATATTAATTCGTTTTAAAAGAATGCAAGGATATAATACATTATGGTTACCAGGATCAGATCATGCATCAATATCAACTGAGATGAAAGTTGTTCAAAAATTAAAGGCAGAAGGAAAAACTAAACAAGAAATAGGAAGAGAGAAATTCTTAGAAGAAACTTGGGATTGGACAAGATTATATGGTGGAGAGATTCAAAAACAACAACGTAAATTAGGTTGCTCATGTGATTGGGATAGACGTAGATTCACATTAGATAAAGGTTTATCAGATGCTGTTTTAGAAGAATTTATAAATTTATATAATGATGGATATATTTATAAAGGAACAAGGATGGTAAATTGGTGCCCTAATTGCAATACTGCAATATCAGATGCAGAAGTTGAATATAAAGAAGAAGCATCACATTTATGGCATTTAAGATATAAAATAAAAGATGAAGATAGATATGTAGAAGTTGCAACAACAAGACCTGAAACAATGCTTGGAGATACTGCAGTTGCAGTAAATCCTAAAGATAAAAGATATGCTGATATTGTAGGAAAAACTTGTATAGTACCAATTGTAAATAGAGAAATTCCTATAATAGCAGATGAATTTGTAGAAACAGAATTTGGAACAGGATGTGTAAAAATTACACCATCACACGATCCAAATGATTATCAAGCAGGAAAAAGACATAATCTAGAATTTATAGAAGTATTTGACCAAAAAACTATAATGGGAGATTTAATGCCAGAAGTAAAAGGAATGACTGCAATAGATGCGAGACCAATAATTGTAGAAAAATTAAAACAATTGGGAGCATTAGTATCAATTGAAGATTATACACATAATGTTGGAAAATGTGAGAGATGTAAAGCAACAGTAGAACCAAGAATTTCTGAACAATGGTTTGTAAAAATGCAAGAACTAGTTAAACCAGCAATTGATGCAGTAAAAAATGGTGACATAAAATTTGTACCAAAAAGATATGAAAAAACATATTTTAATTGGTTAGAAAATATACAAGATTGGTGTATTTCAAGACAATTATGGTGGGGACATAGAATACCAGCATATTATTGTGATGAATGTGGACATATAAATATAGCCAAAGCAGAACCAGAAAAATGCGAAAAATGTGGAAGTACTAAATTGCATCAAGATCCAGATACATTAGATACATGGTTTAGTTCAGCATTATGGCCATTTTCAACATTAGGATGGCCAAATAAAAATGCAGAAGATTTAAAAACATTTTATCCAACAAATGTATTAGTAACTGGATATGATATAATATTCTTCTGGGTTGCAAGAATGGTATTTTCAGGATTATATGCAATGAAAGAAAAACCATTTAGTGATGTGCTAATTCATGGAATTGTACGTGATAGTCAAGGAAGAAAAATGTCAAAAACATTAGGAAATGGTGTTGACCCAATTGAAGTAATAAATAAATATGGTGCAGATAGCATGAGATTTTCTGTATTATCAGGAACAACTATGGGAAATGATATAAAATATATGCCTGAAAAATTAGAGCAAGCTTCAAATTTTGCAAATAAGATATGGAATGCAGCAAAATTTATAATAATGAATAGACCTGATGAAAAAGAAATTATAAAATTTGCAAATGAAAATTATGAAGACAAATCATTTAAATCTAATGCTTTAAAAGTAGAGGATAAATGGATAATAAGCAAATTAAATAAATTAATAGATGATATAACTAAAAATATAGAAAATTATGATTTAGGTGTAGCATTAGATAATTTATATGGATTTATATGGAATGAATTTTGCGATTGGTATATAGAAATGGTAAAATCAAGATTATATAGTGAAGATAAATCTGAAAAAATAATAGTTAGTTTCGTACTAGATTATGTATTTAGAACAACTATGAAATTATTACATCCATTTATGCCATTTGTAACATCAGAAATTTACGAGAATTTGGTAAAATATGATGATAAGGAATTAATGGTATCTGAATGGCCAAAATCAAGTGAATTATTAAATTATGAAAAAGAAGAAAATACAGTAGAAAAAGTAAAACAAATAATTGTTGAAATCAGAAATATAAGAGCTACTAAAAATATTCATCCAAGTAAGAAATCAGAATTAATATTTGTTCCAACTAAAGATGTAGAAGAAACAAGTAAACAATTAAAAGAATTAGAGCAAATGCTATTAAAATTAGGATTTGGAAATAAAATAACAATAAAAGAAAACAGCAAAAATATCGATAAAAATACAATAAATATAATGGTAGATGGATTAGAAGTTTATATATCATTAGAAGGATTAATTGACATAAAAGAAGAAATCGAAAGATTATCACAAGAAAAAAATAAAATGCTAAGTGAAATAGCAAGATGCGAAAAAATGTTATCAAATCCTGGTTTTGTAAACAAAGCTCCAAAAGCTAAAGTTGAAGAGGAACAAAGAAAATTAGAAAATTACAAAGAATTGCTAAACAAAATAGAAACAAAACTAAATGAATATAAATAATAAAATAATGAAAAGAAGGACTAATAGTTCTTCTTTTTTTTATAAAAAATAATGTCGAAAACTTCTAAACATACGACAAAACTTCCTAAGTTTTACTCTTGGAAAATAATGGAATAAATATTATAATAAAAACAATTAATGGACAAGCAAAAAAGGAGGGAAAATTATGGATTCAAAATTTTACGATAAAGATAAGCTTCTAGTGTTAAAAATTACTGATGAAATTGATGACCATAATGTACAAAATATAAGGAGGAAAGCTGATTATGAAATGGAAAGATACATGCCTAAAAGAGTTGTATTTGATTTTGATAGTGTTACTTTTATGGATAGTGCCGGAATCGGACTAATAATTGGGAGGTATAAATTTGCAAATATGATTGGAGCTAAATTAGAACTTAGTAATTTAACCCAAAGTGTAAGAAGAATTTTTGATATGAGTGGTATTTTAAAATTAATACCAACTGTTGATTTATATTAATAATAGTTTATGGGAACTATAAAAACCCAAATATATTTTATAAGGAAAGAGTATGTTGAATAATAAAAACATTGATAATGAAATGAAATTAGAATTTGTAAGCAAATCTGCTAATGAAGCATTTGCAAGATTATCTGTCGCTGCATTTGCAGCTCAATTAGATCCTACTATTGAAGAATTAGCAGATATAAAAACAGCTGTGTCAGAAGCTGTAACAAATGCAATAATCCATGGATATGAGAAAAAAACAGGAATAGTAAAAGTCTCATCATGGATAGCTGGAGATACAATTGTTATAGAAATATCAGATAAGGGAAAGGGAATTGAAAATATAGAGCAAGCTAAGGAACCTTTGTATACTACAAAACCTAATTTAGAAAGGTCAGGTATGGGTTTTACAATTATGGAAAGTTTTATGGACACAATGGAAGTAAAATCAGTTGTAGGACTTGGAACCAAAGTTACAATGTCAAAAAAGATAAAGCCAAAAGAAGAAAATGAAGAAGATGACTTTCATATGCTAGCAGAAGAAGAATAAATCAGAAAGGAGTAAATGGCTTAAAAAAGCCATTGAAAAAATATGTACGATAATGATAAAGAAAGCATAATAAAAGCTCAATCTGGCGATAAAATAGAGTTAGAAAAATTAATAAAATATAATAATCGGTCTTATATGGAGCATTGTAAAAAGATTTCAAGGTAGAGGATATGAATTAGATGATTTATACCAAATTGGAAGTATGGGATTTATAAAGGCAATAAAAAGATTTGACACAAATTTTGATGTAAAACTTTCTACATATGCTGTACCATACATGATAGGTGAAATAAAAAGATATATTAGAGATGATGGACCAATAAAAATAAGTAGGAGTATAAAGGAGCTAGGGGTTAAGATAAAAGAACTAAAAAAAGAATATCAAAATAAAAAAGGAGAAGATATTTCAATATCAGAAATTCAGAAACAATTAAAAGTTTCAAAAGAAGATATAATTTTAGCACTAGAGGCAACACGAAACATAGAGTCTATAGAAAGCGATGCATATACTAATAATAAAGATGGGAACAGCATAAGCTTAAAAGAACAAATTGCAAATGATAAAGATGAAGAAGAATTAATAACAAATAAAATTGTGATAAATGAATTGATAAAAGATTTGGAAAAGAGAGATAAAGAAGTAATTTTACTTAGATTTTTTAAAGAAAAAACGCAATCACAAGTAGCAAAAATACTTGGTATAACACAAGTACAAGTCTCAAGAATAGAAAGAAGAATATTAAATAATATGAAAGAAAAATTAATATCATAAACAAAGTGAGTGATAAAAATGAAAAAAACTATTATATATTTTTTTGCTTTTTTAATGATTTTCTTTTTTATTCCAGCATTATTAACCAAAAAAGATGTAAAGACATCAGCAGTACAAAATGAGCAGACGCAAACAGAAGTAGTTAATAATACATCAAATACTAATATAGAATATAATTATAATAAATATGGAACAATAAAATTATTACATAAAAAAACAAATACTGTTGAAGAAGTTGCACTTGATGATTATCTTTGTAATGTTGTTTCAGCAGAAATGCCGGCAGATTATGAAGAAGAAGCACTTAAAGCTCAATCAATTGTTGCAAGAACATATACAATATATAAAATAAATAACAAAAAACATGAAAATGCAGATATATGTGATGATTCAAATTGTTGTCAAGCTTGGGTAGATAAAGAGACTAGATTATCAAGGTGGGATGAAGATAAAAGAGAAAGCAATTGGAATAAAATTCAAAATTGTGTAAAACAAACACAAGGAAAAATAATCACATATAACGGAGAACCAATAAATGCATTTTTTCATGCTAATAGTGGTGGAAAAACAGAACTACCAGTAAATGTTTGGGGAGGTACAGGCTTACCATATTTACAAGTAGTTGAGACAGCTGGAGAAGAAGGGTATAAACAATATGAGTCTAAGGTTGAATTAAGCCAAGATGAACTAATAAATAAATTAAAATCTAAATATGCAGATATTAGTATTGATTTTAATAATCCTGATGATTTAAAAGTAGCAGAACATACAGATAGTGGAAGAGTAAAAACAATAAAATTTGGTAATCACTATATTTCGGGAGTAGAAGCAAGAACTTTGTTAGGATTAAAGTCAACAAATTTTGAAATTGAAAGAGAAAATGATAAAATAAAATTTATTGTAATTGGATATGGACATGGAGTTGGGATGAGTCAAACAGGTGCTGATGCTATGGCAAAACAAGGAAAAAATTGTGAAGAAATTATAAAACATTTTTATTCTGGTGTAGAAATAAAAGAAGTAAATGACTTATAAAACTAAATATAAATGTATAATCTCCTCAAAATAGGAAATACTGGTATTAATAAAAAGTTTTAAGGAGGATTATATGAGAAAAAATAGAAGAATGAAAAATGAAAATAAAAAAAATTTACAAGATAAAATTATTATGTATTCAATAATAGGAGTGGCTGCTTTAGCAATTATATTAACAGGATTACTTATGTATAGCAAATCTTTAAGTGATAACGTAAAAGATGGTGCCTTAAATTTAGAGGAAATAGCAAAAAATAATGAACAGAATAATGAAAATACAAATAGCACAAGTGTTAGTACAGAAATAGGAAAATCTGTAGATGATGTAAAAAATGAAACTAATAATGTAAATACAAATGCTAGTACAAATAATTCAGTAAAAAATAATAATACAAATACTAATAATACTGCAAAAAAAGAAGAAAAATCAGAAAATACAAATAAAATAAGTGAAAATAAAGAAAAAAATACAACTAATAGTAAACCAGAAGTTAAGACAAGTGCTAAACAAGAATTGAATTTTTCTAAACCTGTCGATGGGGATGTTATAAAAGAATTTGCAAAAGATAATCTTTTATATTCTAATACATTGCAAGAATGGACAACACATATGGGAATAGATATTAAGGCTGATAAAACTACTGTCGTAAAATCAGCAGAAGCGGGAACAGTAAAATCAATAAAAAATGATCCAAGATATGGACTTACAATAGTTATTGAACATGAGAATGGATATCAAACAGTATATTCAAATTTATTAAGTACAGAATTTGTTGTAGAAGGTGAAAAAGTAGAAAAAGGTCAAAGCATTGGAACTGTTGGAAATAGTGCTTCATTTGAAGTAGCAGATGAGCCACATTTACATTTTGAAGTTTTAAAAGACTCTGCTGAAGTTGATCCAAATATTTATTTAAAATAAGAAAATAAAAATGTTAAATATGCCGAAAACATGTTTGACATTTTTTTGTTTGTATGATATTATTTGAAAAAAAGTTAAATGGAGTGATAAATATGCCAAGAAAAAAACCTGAATTAAATAAAAGAGAAAAATCAATTTTAAGATTTATTGAAAAGCAAATAATGACTAAAGGATATCCACCATCAGTAAGAGAAATCGGAACAGCAGTTGGTCTAAGTTCAACAGCAACTGTACATGGATATTTATCAAAATTAGAGGAAAAAGGATATATAAAAAAACAGGATAAAAAAGGAAGAACCTTGCGTTTATTAAAAGGTGGTTCAGGTGAGCCTAAAAAAACATCAAGCAAAGATTTTTATACACAAAAAGAATTAGTTGAAGTTCCAATAATAGGAAGAATAACTGCAGGTGAACCTATTTTAGCAGTGGAAAATGTAACAGATACATTTCCAATTCCAATAGATTTTGTTGGAAATTCAGAAAGCTTTATGCTAACTGTTAGAGGTGAAAGTATGATAGAAGCTGGTATTTTAGACGGTGACTACATATTAGTAAAAAAACAGAATACAGCGGAAAATGGAGAGATTGTTGTTGCTTTAATCGGAGATGAAGCAACTGTAAAAACTTTTTATAAAGAAAAAGATCATATTAGATTACAACCAGAAAATAGTACAATGGACCCAATCATTGTATCTAATTGTGAGATTTTAGGAAAAGTTGCTGGAGTTTTTAGAAAAATGTAATTCACAGAAAATTCACATTAGTACTATTGACAAAATGACACCATGTCACATATAATGATATGGTGTTATTTTGTTAAGAAATAAATAAAAGGAGGAAAAAATGCTAAAAGTATTAAAAAACTTAAAATATTCATTTTGGTCAGTTGTGTTTATAGTTATTTTACTATGTGTACAAGCACAAGCTGATTTAAAATTGCCTGATTACACATCAAAAATAGTAAATACAGGAATTCAAGCTGGAGGAATAGAAAAAGCTATTCCACAAATAATTAGTAAAGAAAATATGACAACAGTTTTAATGCTTACTGATAAAGACCAAGAAATTTTGGATAATTATACATTAGTAGGCGAAACACCAACAAGTGATGAACAAAAAGTCATAAACAAATATATGGGAAAAGATAAGTCTGTATCAGCAGATAGTGTATATGTTTTAAATAATATTACACAAGATCAAGAAGATAATTTAATAAATATTCTTGCTACACCGTTATTAGAATTTTCAACAATTACTAATCAAGAAACAGCAAATCAAATAAAAGAAAAAATGATGGCAAATATGCCTGAACAACAAAAAGCATATATTCAAAATAAGTCATTACAAGAAATATTAGAATCTATGCCAGAAGAGCAAAAACAACAATTGCTAAGTGAATTTACAAAGAAAATTGATGAAATGTCTGATTCAATTAAACAACAAGCAGCTGTTACATCTGTTAAACAAGTATATAAAGATTTAAGTATTGATACAGATAAAATTCAAAACAATTATATTATTATGGCAGGTATGCAAATGCTTGGTATAGCATTAATTAGTATGGTATCAGCAATTATAATTATGTTATTATCAGCAAGAGTTGCAGCTAAACTTTCTAAAACATTAAGAGAAAAAGTATTTACAAAAGTATTAAGCTTTTCAAATGAAGAATTAAATGGATTTTCAACAGCTTCATTAATTACACGTAGTACAAATGATATACAACAAATTCAACAATTAATGACAATGTTATTTAGAGTTGTAGTATATGCACCAATAATAGGTATAGGAGGATTTATAAAAGTATTAACAAACAGTGATAATTCAATGGCTTGGATTATTGGAGTGGCAATACTTGGAATACTATTTGTTGTAGGAACTTTATTTATTGTGGCTATGCCTAAATTTAAAAAGTTACAAGATTTAACAGATAAATTAAATCTTGTATCAAGAGAAATTTTAAGTGGATTGTCAGTAATTAGAGCTTTTAATACAGAGAAAAAAGAAGAAAAAAGATTTGATGGAGCAAATAAAGATTTAATGAAAGCCAATATATTTGTAAACCGTGCAATGTCAATGATGATGCCAATGTTAATGCTTATAATGAATGCAATAACAGTCTTAATCGTTTGGGTAGGCGGACATAGTGTTGATCAAGGATTAACACAAGTTGGAGATATGATGGCATTTATCCAATATACAATGCAAATAGTAATGGCATTTTTAATGATATCAATGATATCAATTATGCTACCAAGAGCTTCAGTATCAGCTAAACGTATAAATGAGGTTTTAGATACAGTTCCATCAATAAAAGATAAAGAACAAACAAAGAAATTTGATCCAAATAAAAAAGGATTAGTAGAATTTAAAGATGTATCTTTTAGATATCCAGATGCAGATACAGAAATTCTATCAGATATAACATTTACAGCTAAACCAGGAGAAACAACAGCAATTATAGGAAGCACTGGAAGTGGAAAATCAACAGTTGTAAATTTACTACCTAGATTTTATGATGTTACAGGTGGAGAACTACGAATTGATGGTGTAAATGTTAAAGATGTATCACAAAAAGATTTAAGAGATATAATCGGATTTGTTCCTCAAAAAGGAGTATTATTCTCTGGAACAATAGAATCTAATATAAAATATTCTAATGAAAATATGTCTGATGAAAATATGATTGAAGCAGCTCAAATTGCACAAGCAACTGAGTTTATCGAAGGAAAAGATAAAAAATATAAAGATGAAATTGCTCAAGGTGGAAGCAATGTTTCTGGAGGACAAAAGCAACGTATTTCTATAGCTAGAGCATTGGCTAAAAATCCAGAAATATATGTTTTTGATGATAGTTTCTCAGCATTAGATTTAAAAACTGATGCAGCATTAAGAGAGGCTTTATCAAAGAAAACACATGATAAAACTGTAATAATTGTAGCACAAAGAATTAGTACAATTTTAGATGCAAATCAAATAATTGTATTAGAAGAAGGAAAAGTTGTAGGAATTGGAACTCATGAAGAATTAATGAAAAACAATGAAACATATAGACAAATAGCTTTATCACAATTATCAGAGGAAGAATTAAAAAAGAAAGGAGGAGAATAATATGCCAGGACCAATGGGAGGACCAGGACGTGGACCTATGGTAGCACCTAAAGCAAAAGATTTTAAAGGTACAACTAAAAAATTAATTAATAGATATTTATCAAAATATAAAATAGCTTTAATTGTAGTATTTATATTTGCAATAGGTAGTACTATATTTACAATTGTAGGACCCAAAATTCTAGGAAATGCAACAACTGAAATTTATAATGGAATTATAGGAAAAATATCAGGTGGTTCAGGAATAGATTTTGGAAAAATAGGACAAATATTATTAACATTAATAGGATTATATGCTATTAGTGCAATATTCTCCTTTGTTCAAGGATTTACAATGACAGGAGTTGCTCAAAAGATAACATATAAATTAAGAGAAGATATATCAAAGAAAATAAATAAATTACCAATGAAATATTTTGACAAAAGAACACATGGAGAAGTTCTTTCAGTAATAACAAATGATGTTGATACATTAAGCATGAATTTAAACCAAAGTATTACACAAATTATAACATCAATTTGTACTTTAGTTGGAATATTGGGAATGATGCTTTCAATAAGTTGGCAAATGACTTTAATTTCACTTATAATTTTACCTGTGTCAGCATTTATCGTTAAAAATATTGTTGGTAAATCACAAAAATATTTTAAGGCACAACAAGATTATTTAGGACATGTAAATGGTCAAGTAGAAGAAGTGTATGGTGGATTAAATATAGTAAAAGTATTTAATGCAGAAGGAAAAGTAACAGCTGATTTTGAAGATGCTAATAATAAATTATATCATTCAGCATGGAAATCACAATTCTTATCAGGATTAATGTTCCCTGTTATGAATTTTATTGCTAATGTTGGATATGTTGGTGTCGCTGTAGCTGGTGGATATTTAGCTATACAAGGAACTATTACAGTTGGAAATATTCAAAGTTTTATTCAATATAATAAACAATTTACACAACCAATAAATCAAATTGCTCAAATATCAAGCATGTTACAAGCAATGGTTGCAGCAGCAGAAAGAGTATTTGAATTTCTAGAAGAAGATGAAGAAAAAGATACTTCTAAAGGAAATATAGATACTGCAAAATTAAAAGGAAATGTTCAATTTAATCATGTAAAATTTGGATATAATCCAGAAAGAACAATAATAAAAGATTTCAATTGCAATGTTAAAGATGGACAAAAAATTGCAATAGTAGGACCAACTGGAGCAGGAAAAACAACAATGGTAAAATTACTTATGAGATTTTATGATGTTACAGAAGGAGCTATATTAGTAGATGGAATAAATATAAAAGATTTCAAACGTGGAGATTTGCGTAAAATGTTTGGAATGGTTTTACAAGATACATGGCTATTTGGTGGAAGCGTAAAAGATAATATAAAATATGGAAAAGAAAATGCAACAGATGAAGATATAATTCAAGCAGCTAAAGCAGCTCATGTTCATCACTTTATAAAAACATTACCAAATGGATATAATTCAATATTAAATGAAGAATCTAGCAATGTGTCAGCAGGACAAAAACAATTATTAACAATAGCAAGAGTTATTTTAACAGATCCTAAAATATTAATTTTGGATGAGGCTACAAGTTCAATTGATACAAGAACAGAAATACAAATTCAAAAAGCAATGGATAATTTAATGAAAGGTAGAACAAGTTTCATTATTGCTCATAGATTATCTACAATAAAAAATGCTGACCTAATTCTAGTTATGAATCATGGAGATATAGTAGAACAAGGAACACACGAAGAATTACTTGCTAAAGGAGGATTTTATAGTGATTTATATAATTCTCAATTTGAAGAGGCAGAAGAATAAAAATTTATGATTTCTATTTCTTTTTATAGTTTTATGTGATAAAATATATGCCATAAAGGAGAGAGAGCGATGTCAATGCAAGAAATAACTGAATATTTAGATAAGAAAATTGAAAAAAATGAAAATTTACTAGAAGTAACTTTTTATGAAGTAAGAATAAAGTTAAATTTAAATGAAGAACAAACACAAGAATTTTTAAAATTATGTAAAACAAGACTTGAAAATTTAGGATATCAAGTATATTTTACAGGCGCTAAATATAATTATGGCGGAAAAAGAAGAGAAGTACAATCAAATGATTTAATGATTGCAGTAAAAGAAGAAATATAATAAAAAACCTTTGGAGTTTTCCAAAGGTTTTTTACTTTCTGCTTCCAAATATATCAAGTATTCGTAAAAATATATTTATGAAATCTAAATATAATTGCATAGCACAATATATATGGATTTTTTCTTGATTGATATCTGGCTCGCTTTGTAATAATTTTATTCTATTTACGTCATAAATTGTAACACCACAAAATACAGCTAGTATAAACCAATCTATGATTAAGTCAAATGCTGGATTCTTTAAAATAAATATATCAATTATACTAAGAACTAGTCCAGCAATTATAAATACTGTAAGATATGGTCCCCAAGAACTTAAGTCTTTATTAGTTTTATATCCAATAATTCCTAATACTGCAAAAACTATAGCTGAAATTACAAATAATTGAATAACTGAATAAAGTTCAAATGCCACAAAAACTACAGAAAGTGTGATACCATTTAGCATCGAATATACAAAATACAAAATTCCAACAGCTGTAGGTGAAAGCTTTCGATATAAAAAGCTAAATAATAATACAGCAACAAGTTCTACAATTAAAAGAACTGTAAAATATCCATCTTGAATAATATTGTAATATAACTCAGAAGCATATGTGTAATAAGCAATAATTCCAGAACCAAGTAATCCTAAAAACATCCAGAAAAATGTCTTACCAAAAAGCTTGTTTTGAATATTTACTTCATTTCCCATAAAATTTTCTCCTTCCATATGCAAAATTTAGGCTTTTAATAAGAACCTATAAACTAAAACATATTATATAATTATAGTTAGTTAAAATCAATAAAAATATAACTAAAGTTGAAAAATTTAAGCTCAAATGATAAAATACAAAATATAAATTATGAAGGGAATTAAAATATGAGTAAAGTAAAATGGACTAAAGAACAACAAAAGGCTATTGAAGAAAAAGGCTCAAATATATTAGTAGCTGCTGCTGCACGGAAGTGGTAAAACAGCAGTTTTAGTTGAGAGAATAATTCAAAAAGTAATAAAAGATCATATTGATATAGATAAATTATTAGTTGTAACATTCACAAATGCGGCAGCATCTGAAATGAGAGAAAGAGTATTAGAAGCAATATATAAAAAGCTAGATGATGAACCTAATAATGCATTACTTTTAAGACAAATAACATTACTTAATAAAGCAAGTATATGTACAATAGATTCATTTTGCTTAGATGTAGTTAGAAATAACTTTTTTGAATTAGAAAATCTATCACCAAATTTTAGAATAGCAGATACAACAGAAATTGAATTATTAAAACAAGAAGTGATTGAAGATATTTTTGAAAATAAATATGAAGAAGAAAATGAAGATTTTTATAAATTAGTACATACATACACAAGTTATAGGGACGATACTCCATTAAAAGAATTAGTTATAAAAATATATTCATATATACAAAGTAATCCTTTCCCAGAAAAATGGCTTAATGATAAAGTTGAAATGTTTAACATAAAAGAAAATTTAGAAGAAGATTTTTCTAATACTGTATGGGGAAAGGAACTTTTAAAAGAAATAGAAGAAGAATTGATAGATTCTTTGTATTCACTTGAAAGTATAAGCAAAAAATTATCAGTTGATCCAGATTTAGAAAAGTTTTGGCAAACAATTAGAAGTGATATAGATATGGTACAGGGGCTGAAAAATAATCTAAACAGCTGGGACAAAGCTTATAATGTTAGTACAATGCTAAAATTTGTAACATGGCCACGTAAAAATGTAGAATCTCAAATAAAAGATGAAGCTAAACAGGTTAGAGATGATGTACGAAAAAAACTAAAAAAAATATTAGATAAAATATTAATATGTGGTTCAAAACAAGCAAATCAAGACATATATGATATGTATAAAATTTTAATAAATTTAAAGAAACTTGTATTAGAATTTGAAAAAGAATTTAGTAAAAGGAAAAGAGAAAAAAATATTGTAGATTTCCATGATATAGAACATTTTGCATTACAAATATTATTAAAAGAAAAAGACGGAAAAATAGTTCCAACAGAAATTGCAAAAAAATATCAACAAAAATATGATGAAATTGCAATAGATGAATATCAAGACAGTAATCTTGTTCAAGAATATATACTTAATTCTGTATCAAGAGGAAAAAATATATTTATGGTTGGAGATGTTAAACAAAGTATATATAAATTTAGACAAGCAATGCCAGAATTATTTTTAAATAAATATAACACGTATTTAGAATCTCGAGATGGAGAGGAAAATCTAAAAATAAAATTATTTAAAAATTTTAGAAGTAGATCAAATGTATTGGATTTTACTAATTTAATATTCCAAGACATAATGAGTTCAAATCTAGGTGACATAAACTATGATAAAACAGAATATTTAAATTTAGGGGCAAATTATCCTAACGAAAATGAACAAGATTTAAAAACAGAAATACATTTAATAAATTTAGCAGAAGAAGATATAAACGAGAATGATGATGAAGATGAATTACAAGAAGAAAGAATAGAAAATGCTGAGTTAGAAGCAAGATTTGTAGCAAATAAAATAAAAAACATAGTTGAAAATAAATATCAAGTTTGGGATAATAAGAAAAATGAAAAAAGAAATATAAAATATAAAGATATAGTAATTTTACTAAGATCAACATCAAGTTTGGCACCTGTATATGAACAAGAATTGTTAAATCTAGAAATTCCAGTATTTTCTGATAGTTCACAAGAATATTTAAATAGTATAGAAATTCAAACTATAATGTCTTTATTAAAAATTATAGATAATCCAATGCAAGATATTCCTTTAGTAACTGTTTTACGTTCATATATTGGAAAGTTTACAGATAATGATTTAATTCAAATGAGATTATCCGATAAATATGATAATTTTTATACATGTATGCAAAAATCAATTGTAGATGTGGATGAAAATTTAAGGAAAAAAATAAATCAATTTTTTGAAAAAATTGATTTATGGAGGAAAGAACAAGAATATCTATCATTAGATGAATTGATATGGAAAATTTACAGTGATACAGGCTTTTATAATTATGTTGGATTAATGCCAAATGGTGATATGAGACAAGCTAATTTAAAAATGCTATTTCAAAAAGCTAAACAATATGAAAGCAGTAATTTTAAGGGATTATATAATTTCATAAATTTTATAGATAAATTGCAATTGTCAAGTGGTGACATGGGATCTGCAAAATTGATAGGTGAAAATGATGATGTTGTTAGAATTATGAGTATACATAAAAGTAAAGGACTAGAGTTTCCTGTAGTATTTTTAGCAAGTACAAGTAAGCAATTTAATTTAATGGATTTAAATCAAAATGTATTATTACATCAAGAAATGGGAATAGGAGCTAAATACATAGATTATGACAAACAAGTTCAATATGATACTTTGAGTAAAGCTGCAATAAGAAATAAAATTTTAATAGAAACAATATCAGAAGAAATGAGAATTTTATATGTAGCATTAACTAGAGCAAAAGAAAAACTTTATATAACAGGAATATGCAAAGATTATGAAACAGAAATACAAAAAATAGCTGAGCAAGCTAATAGATATCCTAAAGTAGATGATAAAATTAATCCTATTTTATTAAAAAAATATAAAAAATATTTAGATTGGATTATGCTAGTATATGAATATGAAAAAGAAAATACTAAAGATATTTTAACTTTAGAAGTACATAATAAACAAGAAATCTTAAGTCAATGTAAAAATATAGAAATTAAAGATATTAATGTAATTGAAAAAATTGAAAAAACTGATATAGATAAGGAAAAAATTAAAAAAATTGAGGATATTTTAAACTATAAATATCCAAATGAAATAGATACAATTATTCCTACAAAAACATCAGCAACAGCTATAAAAGAATTGGAAATAAATAAAGATAAAAAAATTGTAAAAAATGAAATAACATTTCCAAAGCCTAATTTCTTAAATGATGAGAAAAAAGAAAAAGTAACAGCAGCCAGAAGAGGTACTTTAGTGCATTTATGTTTACAAAAATTAAATGAAAAACAAGAATATGATATTAAAAAAATACAAAATTTAATAGAAAAATTAGAAGAAAAAAAGATAATAACTAAAAAAGAAGCAAACGCTATAAATGTAGGTAAAATACTAGAATTTACACATTCAAAAATATGGGAAGATTTAAAAGAGGCTAAAGAAGTACAAAAGGAAAAGCCTTTTTATATAAATATTTCTGCCTCTGAAATTTACAATGAAAAAACAGATCAAAACATTTTAGTTCAAGGAATTATAGATTTATATTATATAGATAAAGATGATAAATTAAATTTAGTTGATTATAAAACAGATTATATTGAAAGTGGTTGTGAATATATTTTGAAACAAAGATATAATAAGCAAATAGAATTGTATTCACAAGCATTAGAACAAGCTTTAGACAAGAAAGTAGATAAAAGATATATTTATTCAGTATGTTTAAATAAAGAAATAGAAATGTAAAAGAATGTTGAAATATAGGGCAAAAGTTGGTATAATATAAATATGATTTTTAGAATGGAGATATAATTATGAAAAGAATGAAAACCTTTTTAAAATATGTAATATGGATATTATTGTTTATGGTAGTATCAAATTTTTTAATTGAAGTAGGCATAAATTCATCTTATAAAGATATGATAAGAAGAGACCAAACAGCTCAAGTAGAAATTTCTCAAGCTCAGTCAACTCTTGTAAATGGTAGAATTACAGGAACCATAAAAACTGATGGTCAAGAAAAATTAACAGGAAAATATGTAAAAATAACATTATATTCAACAAGGGGCAATGAACTTGGAAAAAGATATATAGAAATAAATACAACAGATGCAAATCCAACCCAAGATTTCCATTTGTATTTTGAAAAAAATGAAGCTAAATCATATGAAATTTCAATAGTAGACCATAAAGAACAGGGAGAATTAGAAATAATTCCAAAAGAGTGGAAAAAACCAGAAATAATTGTTGCAACAATGTTTACAATGTTAATGTTATTATAAAAAATAAAAAAGATGACATATATATGTCATCTTTTTTATTTATATTCTTTAGGATTTACATATAAAGTATGATAATCAGTATAAATTACCATTCCTGGATTAGATCCTTTAGGTTTTTTTACAAATCTGGCTTCACAAGTATCTACAGGAACATTAGAAGAAAGTCTAGCTTTACTATGAAATGCTGTTATTTCTGCACATTTTATAATTGTACTTTCATCAGGAGTTTTATTATCTAAAACTAAAATAGCATGACTTCCATGTATATCTTTAGTGTGAAACCATATATCAGTTTTATGAGCATATTTTAGAGTTAGATAATCATTTTCTTTATTATTTCTTCCTACTAAAAATTTAAAACCATCAATATTGTATTTTAATGGATTAAAAGTAATTGAATTATTTTTAACTAACTTATTTTGTTTGAATTTATTTGATTTATTCTTTTTTATATTTTTCCTTTTTTCTTCAAAAATATTATTTTCAGATATTTCATATAAAATAGAAGAAATGTCTGAAATAGAAGTTGCATATTCTAATTCATAAATTATGCTTTCAATATAATTTAAATCTTTTATAGTTTCTTTTTTCTGTTCAGTTACAACTTCTAAAGCATTTTTTAATTTATGATATTTTTTAAAAAATCTTTTTGCATTTATGTTTGGAGTGTATTTACTGTCTAAAGGTATTTTTATTAAATTATTATTATCATAATAATTTTCAAGTTCAATTTCTTTGATATTTTTATTTGGAATTTTGTATAAATTAGCAGTTATTAATTCTCCATATATTTTATAAATATCCATATTTTCGCAATCTTTTAATTTTTGATTGATATTTTCTAATCTTTTTTTATATTTTTTTTGTGTTAATAAAATAGGCCTTAATACATTATTTCTTGCATTTTTCAATTCTTCCATAGTTTCTTTAGAATAATAAAAATCATCTAAGGCAAAGTTTAAATGAAATTTAGAAAATTCTTTATCTGAAGGTACTAGAAAATAATTTTTATCTTCAATATTTAAATCTAATTTAAAAGAATTTGTTCTATCAATAATATCATTTAAATAATTATCTATTTTTTGTTGTTCCGTGGTATTTAGCTTTTTTGATATAAAATCTATATATTTTTTACTTACATTGTAATTTGTATTAATACTTGGATATGCATATTTTATATGTGGAATTGCAATATGTGTAGCATTCTCATTATTTATACGTTTTAAACAATCAATAATAATTCCTTCATCATTTAATAAAATGATATTACAATGCTTTCCCATTAATTCTATGATTAGTTTTGATGTTATAATATCATCTACATCATCAAATCCTTCTAATTCGATAGTCACAATACGCTCTAATCCTTGTGTTATTATATTTTTTATACGCAAACCAATAATATGTTTACGAAGGACCATACAGAAATTAGGGGCTATTTTAGGGTTACTTTTTGGATGTGTTGTTAAGTGAATTCTGTAGTTTTGAGGATTTATACATATATTTAATGCATAATTTATCCCATCTAAATAAAGCCCTAAAACAATTGTTGATGAATTAGGCTGAAAAATCTTATCTATTCTAGCTCCTTTTAATAATTGAAGTTCAGAAGCTATTGCTTTTGTTGTTATTCCGTCAAATGCCATTAAAATCTGTCCTTTCTTATAAATTTTGTAAATATATTTTAACATAAAAATAATAAAAAATCTATTGATTAAAAAAATTCTTAAGTGTATAATGAGACTGAGATTGTAAGCAAGGAGAATAAAATGGAAGATAATAAAATAAAAAAAATTTATGAAATTTTAAATAATATACCAGTTACAGAAGATAATGCGGATTTAATAGAAGAAATAAGAGAAGAATTATTAAACCAAGATTATATGGCTGCCTTAAGTAAAATTAAGGAACTAAACGAAATTCAAAGTAAACAAAGAGAAGATACATCAAATTATATAGAAAAAGAAGATGATGAGGAGGATCAAGGGATATATCCTAAACAATTAAGCAATATTCCATTAGAAAGATTATATATTGGAATTTTATTAAATGATCCAAAACAAATTGTAAAATATTATTTTAAATTTGATGAATGCTATTTTGAAGATCCTAATGTTTTAAATGCATATAAAAGTGTACTATTTACAGAAGGTGGAGCATATAGCTCAGAAGAAGCTAAACAAGATTTTAACTTTGCACGTGATAATGAAGAAAGTTATAGATTTAAATCTGAGGTAAAAGCAGAAGTTGCAGATGAAGTTTATGATATGGAAAAAATATATGTTGATTTGAAAAAATTATTTGTATTAAGAAAAAATTATTTAGCTGTTCCAATAAAAAGTATTCAAGAAAAAATTATAGAAATAACACAATATACTTTATATGATAAAATGTCTGTAGAAGAGGTTAAAAGTGCTGTCCAACAGGTAAATGACACTGAAAAGTTTAAAAGAGCAATTTTAAATACAGACCTTACAAATTTTTTAGAAGCAGGAGATAATAATTTAAGAAATGGATTATCTTTACCATTTCCTATTATGACAAAAGTATTCAAAGGAATAAGAAAAGGTGAAACAATGGCTTTAGCAATGCCATCAAACTGTGGTAAAAGTAGGCTAACAATAGATATAGCAGCACATATAGCATTAGTTCATAAAAAGAAAGTGCTTATTATATCAAATGAGATGTCAGAAGAAAAAATGAGACTTTGTTTTATAACAACAATTATAAATAATAAAGCAATTCAAGAATTACATGGACAAAAAGACTTAAGGAAAACCGAAGGTGAATTATTAGAGTTTAAGTTTAGAGCAGATAATCCAAATGAAACTAAAGTTGATGAAGATGGCTTTATTGTTAGAATGCCTAATGAAAAACAATCAGAATTTGTAAAAAGACTTTTAAAAGAATCAACAGAATTTAAAAAAGTTATAGCAGTAACAGATTGGGCTAATAAAGAAACAAGAAATTCAATATATTTTATTAATATAACAGACCATACAAACGACGAATTGAAAAAGGTAATTATGAATTATTATTACAAAGAACAAATTGAATATGTATTTTATGATACATTAAAAGCAGATATTGCAAATATAGGAAATGGAGAAGAAGTAAAGAAAACTGCAACAATATTATCAAATCTCGCACAAAATTTTGATATGTATATTTGTTCAACACTTCAATTACTAGAAAGTAATACATTACCTGTAAACTTAAATGTTAATGATTTATCAGCTAGTAGAACAGTAAAAGAGGTATTAGACACATTAAGCCTTATAAAACCAATAAATAGAGATACTTTACAAAATTATGAATATTCATTAGAAGAAGTTGATACAAAATTTTATGATTTAAAAAAGGAAAAAGATCCTGATATTAGATATTATGCTTGTGTAATAGATAAAAACAGGGCTGGTGCAAAACCTACATTAGTATTTAAATTGAATTTGGCATATAATGTGTGGGAAGAATTAGGATATTTAAGATTAAAACAAAATAATAATTAAAGACTTTTTATAAGAACGGAGAAGAGTATGGAATTAATAAATTTCTTTGCAACAGATGGTGTTGAATTAAATGGAGTGTTATATACAAGTCAAGGACAACCTAGTAAAAAGATTATTTTAGCTTTACATGGAATGACAAGTAATTGCTTTAAAAAAAGAGAATCTGAAATAGCTAAAGAGGCAAATAAAAACGGTATAGATTTTTTTGTCTTTAATAACAGAGGTAGTGAAATTGTAAAATATATTCAAAAAAATATAAATGGAAAAAAGCAAAAAGAACTAGCAGGAACAGCTTATGAAGATGTTTTAGAAGGATATGAAGACATATTAGGTGCAATTCAAAAGCTAAAAGAGTTAGGATACAAAAATATTTATTTACAAGGACATAGTTTGGGATGTACTAAAATTGTATATACATATAACAAATTATTAGAACAAAACAATATAGAAATGTTAAATCTCATAAAAGGAATAATATTATTATCTTTAGTAGATATTCCATTAGCAATAAAAGTATATTTAAAAGATAAATATATTAAATATTTAGAATATGCTGAAAATAAAGAAAAAAGTGGAAAAGGTCTAGAATTGATGCCCAAAGAAGCTTTTATACATCCTATAAGTGTAAAAACATTTTTACGCTATGTTAGAGATAATCAAGAAATTGATTTTGCAAATTATGGAAGAAATGATAATTTGGAAAAATTAAATAATATAAACACTCCATTATTTATGAGATGGGGAAATGATAATGAAATGATTATTCAAAAAGCTGATGAGTTAGCAACAATGGTAAATAATATTATAAAAAATCCAAATAAAGATATTAATTATATAGATGGTGCAAATCACAGTTATGATAAAAAAGAAACAGATGTTGCAAAACAAATAATAAATTTTGTTAACAAGTATTAATAACAATCAAGAGAAAGGAACAATAACAAAATGGCAAATATTTTTGATTATATGGATTGGAGAGATATTAGTTTAGAAAAAGTAGAATTTAATGAAATTGATAATCTTATTTTAGCAAGACTATCTTATTTTCCTTTAGATGGAACTATTGATGATAAAGAAGAAATTACTTTAAAAGCAGCATATTATAAAATGCAAAGATTAGGAACAACGGGAAGAATATTACAAGCAGAAGATGTTGAATTATATCCTAGACTTGCCAATAGTGTAAGATTTGGAAAAGTAAAGTTAACAGAGTTTGTAAACAAAGTTGATCCAGTAGCTGAAAAACAATTTTCTGCAGTTACTGTATTGCTTCCTGATGATACAATATATGTGGCATATAGAGGAACTGATAATACAATAGTTGGATGGAAAGAGGATTTCAACATGAGCTTTAGTGATTTAGTTGCATCACAAACAGAAGCGGTAAATTACTTAGAAAAAATAGCAAATAAATATCCTAAAAAAAGAATGCGTATAGGCCGGACATTCTAAAGGTGGAAATTTAGCTATTTATGCAGCTGTATTTTGTAATTCAAAAATTCAAGATAGAATTATAAAAGTATATAATAATGATGGACCAGGATTTTCAGATAAAGTTGTGGAAAGTCCTGAATATACTAAAATGATAAAAAAAGTACATACATATATTCCACAAACTTCAATAATAGGAAGATTGTTAAATCATAAAGAAGAAACTACAATAATAAAAAGTACTCAAATGGGAATAATGCAACATGATTTATATTCTTGGCAGGTGTTAGGAGATAAGTTTGTACGAGATGAATTAACCAATTCAAGTGAATTTATAGACAAAAAAATAACTAATTGGCTTCGTGATGTAAGTCCTGAACAAAGAGGAGAATTTTTTGATGTATTATTTGAAATATTAAATGCAACAAATGCCAAAACATTATCAGAAATCAGTAGTAATTGGTTTTCTAGTGCGAAAGCAATGCTTACAACATATAAAAATTTAGACCCTGAAAGTAAAAAAGTATTAATAGAAACTCTAAAAAATTTAGGAACAGCATCAACAAAAGATAATGATAAATAAAATTGACCATTCATCCTAATTGAAAAAATAATTTATTAAATATATAATGTGAACATCGAAAAAACGATGTTCATTTTTTTAGAATTTTAAGGAGGAATGGTCCTTTGATTATAGATAAAATAAGAGAAGCTAATCAAAAAGAAACAATTAGAATAAAAAACGAAAAAGCATCAGATAAAATGATAGGAAAATGGGTTAAATGCGAAAATTGTAAGGATATTATTTATAAAGAAGATCTACATAACAACTTAAGCATATGCCCAAATTGTGGTAAACATTTTAGATTATCTGCAAGAAGAAGAATAAAGCAAATTGCAGATGAAGGCACCTTTGAAGAAATTGGAAAAGATATATTAACTAAAGATCCATTAAAGTTTGATGGATATTTAAAAAAGGTAGAAAGCTTGAAAGAAAAAACAAAAATTGATGAAGCAATAACTTGTGGAATATGCAAAATAGAGGGGCAAAAAGTTGTTTTAGGAGTTATGGATGGGAATTTTTTAATGGGAAGTATGGGATCCGCTGTTGGTGAAAAAATAGTTTTGGCTGCTGAAACATCTTTAAAAGAAAAATTACCTCTTATTTTATTTTGCGTATCTGGTGGTGCAAGAATGCAAGAAGGAATAATATCTTTAATGCAAATGGCAAGAACATCAAGAGCAATTGCAAAATTAGGAGAAGGAGGAATTTTATATATATCTGTATTAACAGATCCTACAACAGGTGGAGTAACAGCAAGTTTTGCAAGTTTGGGTGATATTATTTTAGCTGAGCCAAATGCTTTAATAGGTTTTGCTGGTCCAAGAGTAATTGAACAAACAATAAAGCAAAAATTACCAGACGGATTCCAAAGATCAGAATTTTTACTTGAAAGAGGATTTATTGATAAAATAGTAGAAAGAAAAGATATGAAGAGTACTTTAGCTAAACTTATAAGATTACATACAAGTGAGGTGAAACAATAATGATTTCAGCATGGGATAAAGTAATGCTTGCAAGACAATTAGAAAGACCAAAAGCATTAGACTATATAAATTCAATATTTGATGATTTTATAGAATTACATGGAGATAGAAAATTTGGAGATGACAAAGCTATTGTTGGCGGTATAGCAACATTAAATGGAATGCCTGTAACAGTTATTGGTGAGCAAAAAGGAAAAAATGTAAAAGAAAATATGGAAAGAAATTTTGGAATGCCAGAACCAGAAGGATATAGAAAAGCATTAAGATTAATGGAACAAGCAGAAAAATTTAAAAGACCAATTATTACATTTATAGATACACCAGGTGCTTATCCTGGAATGGGAGCAGAAGAAAGAGGACAAGGAGAAGCTATTGCAACAAATATAATGAAAATGTCAAGATTGAAAGTTCCAATTATATGTGTAGTTATAGGTGAAGGCTCAAGTGGTGGAGCTTTGGCTATTGGAGTAGGTGATAGATTAGTAATGTTAGGTAATGCAGTATATTCAATATTGTCACCTGAAGGATTTGCAAGTATTTTATATAAAGACTCAAGTAAAGCCAAAGATGCAGCAAAAAATATGAAAATAACAGCTCAAGACTTAAAAAAATTTGGAATAGTAGATAAAATTATTGATGAACCTGAAAATGGAGCTCAAAATGATTTTGAAAGAATAATAAAAGACTTAAAAGAGTATTTAGAAAATAGCATAAATGAATTACAAAAGTTTGATGTAAAAGAATTACTTGAAAATAGAAATTTAGAAAATTTAAATATATAAAAAGAATTAAGGAGGAATTTTAAATGATTTTAAAAGGAAAAAAAGTAGTTATTATGGGAGTTAGAAATAAGTGGAGTATTGCATGGGGAGCTGCAAGATCAGCTTATGAACAAGGTGCAGAAGTAATTTGTACATCAGCAGAAGAAAATGTAGAAAAAGTAAAAAAATTGTTAGAAGAATTACCAGGTGCAAGTGTATATGCTTTAGGAGATGTTAGCGTAGATGAAAATATTGATAAATGTTTAGATGAAATAAAAAAGGATCATGGAAAAATTGATGGTATTTTACATGCGATAGCTCACGCTTATACAGACGATTTAAGAAATGATTTTATATTAACATCAAGAGAAGGTTTTGCACATGCTTTAGATGTAAGTAGTTATTCTTTAACAGCAATAGTTAGAAAAGCAATAGAAAAAGATATGTTAAATGAAGGTGCAAGTATTGTTGCATATACATATTATGGCTCAGAAAAAGTTGTTGAAGGTTATAATATAATGGGGGTTGCTAAAGCAGCTTTAGAAACAAGTATTAGATATTTAGCAGAAGATCTTGGTAAAAAAGGATTTAGAATTAATGGAATTTCTGCAGGACCAATAAAAACTTTATCAGCTAAAGGAATTAAAGATTTTGGTTCAATATTAACAGTTGTTGAAGAAAAAGCACCATTACATAAAAATGTAACAACAAATCAAGTTGGAGACGCAACAGCATTTTTATTTAGTGATATGTCAAGTGCAATTACTGGAGAAGTTATTCATGTAGATAATGGATTTTCAATTATGGGAGTATAAATAAACATATAAAAAAAGTGTTAACATTACTTTATGTTAGCATTTTTTTTTGTTTTTCCTACTAAAAACCTTTAAAAAAGTGACAAAATGTTATACAATATTGTAAAATTAGATTAGGAGAGTTTTATGAATAAAAAATGGCAGATATGTGAATGTGACAAAGAAAAGGTTGAAAATATAAAAAATAAATATAATCTAAATAGTTTGCTTGCTACTATTTTGGTTAACAAAAATATAATAGATAAAGAAAAAATAAGATTATTTTTGGAGCCAAATAGAAATGATTTTTATGATCCTTATTTAATTAATGATATGGATATTGCAACAGATAGAATAATAAAAGCAATTAATAATCAGGAAAAAGTAATAATATATGGAGATTATGATGTCGATGGAATTACTAGTATAGCAGTTTTAAAAAGCTTTTTAAAAGATGTAGGGTTACAAGCTTCATATTATATACCAAATAGATTAGAAGAAGGATATGGATTAAATAAAGATGCAATAAATAAAATTGCTGAGCAAGGATATACTTTAATGATAACAGTAGATTGTGGTATTACTGCAATTGAAGAAGTAGAATATGCTAATTCTTTAGGAATAGAAACAATTATAACAGATCACCATGAACCAGGAGAAGAATTGCCAAATGCATTAGCAGTTATAGATAATAAAAGAAAAGATAGTAAATATCCTTTTAGAGAGCTTGCAGGAGTTGGAGTTGCATTTAAAGTTTCACAGGCATTGAGTAAAAAATTAAATTTAAAAGAAGAAACATATTTGAAATATTTGGATATAGTATGTGTAGGAACAATTTCTGATATTGTTCCACTAGTTGATGAAAATAGAGTTATTACTAAATTGGGAATGTTACTTGTAAAACAAACTAAGAACTTAGGATTGAGATCAATTTTAAATTCATCAGGATATCGTCAAATTAATTCCATGGCAATTTCTTTTGGTGTAGCTCCTAGAATAAATGCTTGTGGTAGATTAGGAGATGCTGAAGAAGCTTTAAAACTACTACTTTCAACAGATATATATGAAGTAAATAAGCTAACTAATAAATTAAATGAACATAATAGGCAAAGACAAGAAATAGAAAAATCAATAAGTAAAGAAGCTATTGAGAAAATTGAAAATGAAAAGTTAAATGAAAATAGAACAATAGTCGTCGGAGGAAAGAACTGGCATCATGGAGTAATTGGAATAGTTTCATCAAAAATAACTGAAAAATATTTTAAACCAAGCATTTTATTAAGTTTAGAAGAAAATGGAATAGCCAAAGGTTCAGGTAGAAGCATACCAGGTTTTGATTTACATGAAGCATTAATGAAATGTGAAGATTTATTAGATAAATTTGGTGGGCATAGTATGGCTGTTGGACTTACATTAAAACAGGAAAATTTATCTGAATTTTATAAAAGATTTGAAGATTTTGCTAAAGAAAGTAAAATTGAGGAAATAGTACCTATAATAAATGTAGATGCTAAAATCGAATTAAGTGATATTAATAAAAAAGTTATAGAAGACTTAAAACAATTAGAGCCGTTTGGAGAAGCCAATAAAATGCCAATTTTTGCATTAAAAAATGTAAAGATTGATTCAATTAGATCATTATCAGATGGTAAACATTTAAAATTAACATTAAGAGAAAAAAATCAAGTTATAAGTGCAATTGGATTTAATATTGGTAATTTGGTAAATGAATATAAAATAGGTGACAGAATTGATATTGCAGGAACATTAGAAATTAATACATATAACGGAATGGAAAATTTACAAATTAATATAAAAGATGTAAAAAAATCAATTTAATTAAAAAGGGGTGACTCTTATGAGTGAACAAAAAAACGCATCAATTCAAGATGTTATTGCAAAAAGAAAAGAACATGCAAGAAGAGTAGATACAAAATTAATAATGAGGGCATATAATTATGCCGTAAAACTTCATGGAGACCAATTAAGAAAATCAGGTGAACCATATATAATACATCCTTTAGATGTTGCATACATATTAGCTGACATTGGATTAGATGATAATACTATTTGTGCAGCATTATTGCATGATGTAGTTGAAGACACAAAAGCGACAGAAGAGGATTTAACACGAGAATTTGGAGAAGAAATTTCTGAAATGGTAGCAGGTGTTACTAAATTAGGAAAAATTTCTTTTGCGTCTGTAGAAGAACAACAAGTTGAAAATTATAGAAAAATGTTTTTAGCTATGGGAAAAGACATTAGAGTTATTTTAATTAAACTAGCAGATAGATTACATAATATGAGAACTTTAAAATACCTAAAAAGAGATAGACAATTAGCAATAAGCAAAGAAACAATGGATTTATATGCACCACTTGCTAACAGATTGGGTGTATATTCTTTAAAATGGGAATTAGAAGATCTAGCATTTAAATATTTATATCCAGATGAATTTCATGAATTAGTAGAAGGAATAAACAAAAAAAGAGAAGAAAGACTAAAATTCATTGACGAAATAATGGATAATATTAGAGTAAATTTAAAGAAAAATAAAATAGATGCAGAAGTAACAGGTAGAGCAAAACATTTATATTCAATTTATAGAAAAATGAAAAGAGATAATAAAACATTAGACCAAATATATGATTTATTTGCACTTAGAATATTAGTAAATTCAGTAAAAGATTGTTATGCAGCGTTAGGAGTTGTACATGAAATGTATAGCCCTATGCCAGGAAGGTTTAAAGATTATATTGCTGTGCCTAAACCTAATATGTATCAATCAATACATACAACTCTATTAGGAGAAAAAGGAACACCATTTGAAGTACAAATACGTACATGGGAAATGCACCGTATTGCTGAATATGGTATTGCTGCACATTGGGCATATAAGGAGGCAAGTTATTTTGGAAAAAAACAATCTGTAAAGGTTGAAGATGATAAACTTGCTTGGTTACGTGAAACTTTGGAATGGCAAAAAGATATGCAAGATCCTCAAGAATTTTTGGATACATTAAAAACAGAATTGTTCGAGGATGAAGTATATGTATTTACTCCTAAGGGAAAAATAATAGTATTACCTAGAGGTGCTACACCAATTGATTTTGCATATAATATTCATGCTGAAATTGGTCATCATATGACAGGATGTAAAATAAATAGTAAAATGATGCCAATTATTACACCATTAAAAAGTGGTGATATAGTAGAAATAATAACTTCAGATAATTCAAAAGGACCAAGTAGAGATTGGCTTAAATTTGTAAAAAGTTCAAGTGCTAAAAATAAAATAAAAAGTTGGTTTAAAAAAGCTTTAAAAGCAGAAAACATAGAAAAAGGAAAAGATTTAATTGACAAAGAAATAAAGAGAATTGGACTTACACATACAGAATTATTTAAACAAGAATATATAGAACCTATGATGGAAAAATATCATTATAAGGATTTAGATGATATGTATGCTGCTGTTGGATTTGGTGCAAATTCAGCGTTTAAAGTAATATCAAGAATATTACAAGAATATAGAAAAGAGCATGAAGAAGAAAGTATTGAAGAAAAAATAGAAGAATTAGCAAAAGCCAAAAGCGGAAGAACAAAACCATCTAATTCAGGAGTTGTAGTAAAAGGAATAGACAATTGTTTAGTAAAACTTTCAAAATGTTGTAACCCACTTCCTGGAGATGAAATTGTAGGATATATAACAAAAGGAAGAGGAGTTTCAATACATAGAAAAGATTGTCCTAATTTAAAGAATTTATTATCAGAAGAAAATAGAATGATAGATGTAGAATGGTATAATGAAAATAAAGAAATATATCAAGCTGACATTGAAATTCGTTCAAATGATAGAGGAGGCTTATTAGTAGACATATTAAAAGAAATTGGAACAACTAAAGCTAAGATTTTAGGAGTTAATACAAAAACAACAAAAGAAAAAATTGCTATTATTAATATAACTTTAGAAGTAGAAAGTTTAGACGAATTAAATAAAGCAATAAAAGTAATTAGAAAAGTAAACAGCGTTTATGATGTAAGACGTATATAATGAAAAGAGGCAGAAAAATGATTTTAAAAGAACTAAAGATTAACACATGGATTGGTGATCCAACAAATTGCTATATTATTTTTGATGAAGAATCAAAAGAAACAATGGTAATTGATCCTGCTGGTGATGTCGATAAAATAGAAGAAATGATAAATATATTAAATGGAAAATTAAAATATATTTATTTAACACATTGCCATGGAGACCATATAGTAGGTGTAACTGAATTAAAAAATAGATGTGGTGGAAAAGTTTTAATTCATCGTGATGATGCAGAAGGATTAGATAATCCAGATGTAAATTTAACACCATATATAATGGAATATCCAATTGAATTAGAAGCAGATTCTAGAATTGATGATGAGGACTTAATACATCTGGGAGATTTAGAATTTAGAGTAATTCATACACCAGGACACACAAAAGGTGGAACATCATTATATTGTGAAAAAGAAAGTTGTTTGTTTTCAGGTGATACATTATTTAGAGGAACATGGGGAAGAACAGACTTACCTACAGGAAGTATAGAAGATATTATGGATTCAATAGTAAATAAATTAATGATATTGCCTGATGACACAATTTGTTATCCAGGACATGGTTTAAGTACCAAAATTGGAGATGAAAAACCAATTTATTTAGAATTAAAACCAAAATTACCATAGGTTATAAACAATAAAAAGGAGGAATTTACGTGGCAAAAACAGAACCAAGAACATTACCAGGATTTATGGAATTATTACCAAGTGAGCAAATATTGTTTAATCAAATGAAGTCAACAATAGAAGATACATATAAAAGATTTGGATTTTTACCATTAGATACACCAGTAATTGAACTTTCAGAAGTATTACTTGCTAAAGCTGGAGGAGAAACAGAAAAACAAATATATAGATTTAATAAAGGAGATCATGATTTATCATTAAGATTTGATTTAACAGTACCACTTGCAAAATATGTAGCTAAAAATTATGGAAATTTAAGTTTCCCATTTAGAAGATATCAAATAGGAAAAGTATATAGAGGAGAAAGAACTCAAAAAGGTAGATTTCGTGAGTTTTATCAATGTGATATAGATATTATAGGTGATGGTGAATTAGATTTAATAAATGATGCAGAATTACCAAGTGTAATTTATACTATATTTACAAAATTAGGATTTCAAAACTTTACAATTAGGATTAATAACAGAAAAATATTAAATGGATTATTTGAAAGTTTAGAGCTAAATGATAAAGCAACAGAAATCTTAAGAATAATTGATAAAATTGACAAAATTGGTAAAGATGCTGTTATAGAAGAATTAGAAAAAATTGAAGTCAATAAAGAAGCAATAAATAAAATAATGGAATTTATTGCAATTGAAGGAACTTCAGATGAAAAATTACAAAAATTAAAAGAACTAAAAATTGAAAATGAAATATATAAAAAAGGTGTAGGAGAATTAGAATATGTTGTAAAACATATGAGATTATTTGAAATTCCTGAAAATAATTTTTCTGTAGATTTAACAATTGCTAGAGGTTTAGACTATTATACAGGAACTGTTTATGAAACATTTTTAAATGATTATAGAGAATTAGGAAGTGTATGTTCAGGTGGAAGATATGAAAATTTGGCTGAACATTATACAGATAAAAAACTACCTGGTGTTGGAATATCAATAGGTCTAACAAGATTATTTTATAAATTAAATGAAATGAATTTAATTAAAGCAGATAAAAAATCAGTAGCAGATGTTTTAATAATTCCAATGGTAGAAGATTTAAGTGTACCAATTAAAATTGCTAATAAATTAAGAAAAGAAGGAAAAAATACAGAAATTTATTTAAATAATAAAAAATTAAAAGCAAAATTTAAATATGCTGATAAGCTTGAAATACCTTATGTAGTAATAATTGGTGAAGATGAAATAAAAGAAAGAAAATATACCTTAAAAAATATGAAAACTGGAGAAGAAGAGAAAGTAGATTTTTAAGGAAAATAAAAAGGGACTAAAAAGCAGTCCCTTTTATTTATATAATAAAGTTATTTTATTTCCATCTTTTTTTATAAATCCATCTTCTTTTAGAATTTTGAGTTCACGCATCATTGCACTTCTATCAACACTTAAATAATCTGCTAAATCAGTTAATGAAAGAGGTAATTTAATTATTTTGCTTAATGTTCTAGTTGATAAAAAAGTAAAATATCCTAATAATTTATCACGTGTGGAACGCTTAGTTAAAAGTTCTACTCTCATATTTAAATTGGTTATTTTATTTAAAATCAATTCTGGTAAATATTCAGAAAGTTGTTGATGAAATTTACAATTATTTTTACATTTTGTATGTATATTATTATATGCGTAAAATAAAACTTCACATTTTTCACGTGCTTCTACTAGAAGTTCATTATTTAGTGTTACATCATAAAAAACTTCACCAAAAATATCTGTATCAGTAAAATGTTCAACAATAGTTCTATTACCATTTAAATCATAACGCACTAAGTCTGCATTTCCATGTACTAAAATGCAAAATTGATTTCTTTTTTCTATATATGTTGTAATAACTTCGTTTTTTTCAAAGGTTTTCTTTTGTACTTTACAGCAATTATTTGCAAATTGATTAATAAACTCTTTAATATCAAAACTTAGATTCATATATATCACACTTCTTTAAATTATTATAAAAAGATTATAATATAAAAAATATTAAATTGTCAACAAAAAGTTGCAAATGCAACTTTTAACGTTGAAATAATTTGATATAAATATACGTAAATTGTAGCAATAATTTTAAAATTATTGTAATATTTTTGTAACATAAATGTAATATAGAGTTATATTCTTACAACAATGCAATTTTCAAAATTCGACAAACTTTTTTGTTGCTTTTGCAACGGAAAATTGTTTTTTTTAATATATAATAAGAGCATAAAAATACTTGAGGAGGAAATGTAAAATGAAAGTTATTAAAAGGGATGGACGAGCTGTAGACTTTGATAGAGAAAAGATTCGTGTTGCTATATCAAAAGCCAATAAAGAAGTAAAACCACGTGAAAGAGCATCAAAAGAGGAAGTAAATGAAATAATTACTTATATTGAAGAATTAGGTAAAAAAAGAATGCTTGTTGAAGACATTCAAGATGTAATTGAAGAAAAATTAATGGAATTTAAAAAATATGAATTATCTAAAAAATATATTGTATATCGTTATACAAGAGCTTTAGTTAGAAAACAAAATACAACAGATGAATCAATACTTGGGTTAATAAGAAATGAAAACAAAGAATTAGCAGAAGAAAATTCAAATAAAAATACTACTCTTGCTTCAACACAAAGAGATTATATAGCAGGAGAAGTTTCAAGAGATTTAACAAAAAGAATATTATTACCAGAAAAAATATCAAAAGCACATGCAGAAGGAATTTTACATTTTCATGATATGGACTATTTTGTTCAACCAATATTTAATTGCTGTTTGATAAATATCGGAGATATGTTAGACAATGGAACTGTAATGAATGGAAAAATGATTGAAACTCCAAAAAGTTTCCAAGTTGCTTGTACAGTTACAACACAAATTATAGCAGCAGTTGCTAGTAATCAATATGGTGGACAATCAGTAGATTTAATCCATTTAGGAAAATATTTAAGAAAAAGTTATGAAAAATTTAAAAATGAAATAGAATCAAAGTATAAAAAGAAACTTAAAGAAAGTGTTATTGAAGATCTTGTACAAACAAGATTAAAAGCCGAATTAAAAGCAGGTGTACAAACAATTCAATATCAAATAAACACTTTAATGACAACAAATGGTCAATCACCTTTTGTAACATTATTTTTACATTTAGACAAAGATGATCCATATTTAAAAGAAAACGCTCAAATTATTGAAGAAGTTTTAAGACAAAGATATGAGGGGATAAAAAACGAACAAGGTGTATATGTAACACCAGCATTTCCAAAACTAGTTTATGTTTTAGATGAATTTAATAATTTAACAGGTGGTAAATATGATTATCTAACAAGAATGGCTGTTAAATGTTCAGCTAAAAGAATGTATCCTGATTATATATCAGCTAAAAAAATGCGTGAAAATTATGAAGGAAATGTTTTCAGCCCAATGGGATGCAGAAGCTTTTTAGTTCCATGGAAGGATGAAAATGGAAATTATAAATTTGAAGGAAGATTTAATCAAGGTGTTGTAAGCATTAATTTACCTCAAATTGCAATAATAGCTGATGGAGATGAAAACAAGTTCTGGAAATTGTTAGATGAAAGACTAGAATTGTGTAAAGAAGCATTGATGTGTAGACATTATGCACTTATGGGAACAACTTCAGATGTAAGCCCAGTACATTGGCAATATGGAGCTATTGCAAGACTTAAAAAAGGTGAGAAGATAGATAAATTATTAATGGGTGGATATTCAACTATATCTTTAGGATATATAGGAATATATGAAACAACAAAATTAATGAGAGGAGTTTCTCATACTACTCCAGAAGGACGTAAATTTGCAATGAAAATTATGCATACTTTAAAAGATGCAACAGAAAAATGGAGAAAAGAAACAAATATAGGATTTTCATTATATGGTACACCAGCAGAAAGTTTATGTTACAGATTTGCTAAAATTGATAAAGAGAGATTTGGTACAATAAAAGATGTAACAGATAAAGGATATTACACAAATTCATATCATGTAGATGTTAGAGAAAAAATTGACGCTTTTGAAAAATTATCATTTGAAAGTGAATTCCAAAGTATTTCTACAGGTGGATGTATTTCATACATAGAAATACCTAATATGGCTAAAAACTTGGATGCATTAGAATCAGTTGTTAAATTTATTTACGATAATATTCAATATGCTGAATTTAATACAAAATCAGATTATTGTCATGTTTGTGGATATGATGGAGAAATTATTATAAATAAAGATAATGAATGGGAATGCCCAAATTGCGGAAATAAAGATCATAATAAATTAACTGTTGTTAGAAGAACTTGCGGATATTTAGGAGAAAATTTCTGGAATGTAGGAAAAACTAAAGAAATAAAACAAAGAGTAATGCATTTATAAAATAGTAAATAAAAAAATGAGATTTGAGTTAATTATAATTCAAATCCCATTTTTTTTAATTATTTTCTAAAAATCTTTTTAGTAATTGCTCTCTACATAAGTTTTCAAATGTATCATCTAAAGACTCTAAAGCAAAATTTTCATTATATTTTCTGTCTAAACAATATTTTATAATATAATCAGCAAGTTCTGGATTTTTAGAAAGTAGGGGGCCATGTAAATAAGTTGCTATTACATTTTCTTTAAAAAATCCTTCTTTTGTATCATCAAATTTATTTCCATAACCATAAAGTACATCACCAAATGGAGTAGTAATATTAAATGTTTGACCACCATGATTTCCAAATCCTATAACTTTTGTTTCTTTTCCATTTAAATTTGTATTAATAACAATATTTCCAATACATCTTTTTTTTCTATCAGCTAAAGCTTCTGTATAATAATCAAAAACGCCTAATCCTGGAATTACAGTACCTTCAACATCTTTATAATATTTTCCAAATAATTGATAAGCTCCACAGATTAATAAGAAAAATACACCATTATCAACTGCTTTTGAGATATCATCTTTATATTGTATTAAATCTTTAGATAAAATACTTTGTTCTTGGTCTGCGCCTCCACCTGCAAAGACCAAATCATAATCGTTAAAGTTAGGAGCTTTATCACCAATAGAATAGGGAACGATAGTAGCTTTTATTCCACGTTTTTCTAGTCTATAGCGTAATACTTGTATATTGCCAAAGTCTCCATATAATTCTAGTATATCTGGGTATAAATATAATATTTTTAATTCTTTCATTTTTTCCTCCACATTATTTTTGATTTATATTAAAGATTTCTTTTCTTGTAGGTTGTAAAGAAGTATAATTTGCAATAACATATTTTTTAGTATTGGTTTTATATAAGTTTTCAACAGCTTCATGTAAATTTAAGTAGGCTTCTATTTTACTTGCATCAAATCCTGATGTTTTTATTCTAATAGCAATGTCATAAGCTCTTTTTCCTGATGTTATAATTCTTTTTACATTATTTAAGTTATCAAAATTTATGTCCCATATCCATGAAACATCAAATCCATCTGCGATGTTGTCATTTAAAACAAAAAGTAAATCTTTTTCATCATCATCTTCATTTAATATTCTAAGACTAACATTACATCCTGTTGGATTTTTTGCTAAATTTATAATTGTTGGGATATTGTTAATTTCAACTTCTTCAAGTCTACCATTATTTAATACAAATTTTGATAATGCTTTTTGGATTATTGAAGTATCAATATCATATAAGCTTACTGCAGAAATTACTGCAACAAAATTATAAATATTATAAATACTGTTAAATCTGATTTTATATGTAATGTCATCTACCACAAAGGTTCTATTTTTTAAATCAACGTTTGTTGCTAATTTATAAATTTCATTGTTTCCGTAGCCACAATTAGGACATTTAAATTTACCGATATGAGAATATTGATAATATTCATATTCAAGTCGAGTTTTACAAAATGGGCAGAATTTTCCTTCTCCAGCTTCTTTTTCTGTATCTGTTGCATATTTATAACGTTCAACACTAAAATAATAAACATTTTTGTTTTCAGGATTTGCTTTGCCTAGTCTTGCAACATTTGGATCATCATTATTTAAAATTAAGTTTCCTGTATAAGTTTTTAAAAATTCATTTATTTTTAGTATTAATGTTTCAACTTCGCCATTTCTATCTAATTGATCTCTAAAGAAATCTAGTATTACAAGTGTATCTAATCTAAAATCTTTAAAAACGATTGGAACATAACCTTCGTCAACTTCAAATACTAAGAAGTCAGCTTTAATTTTTCCTGTTAAAGTGCAGTTCTTTAATATTGTAGAAAGTATGCCTGTTTCCATGTTGTTTCCTTCGACATTGCTAACAACTTTTTTTTCGGCTGTTTTTAAAACATATCCAATTGCATTATTTGTCATTGTTTTTCCATTTGTTGCAGTAACTGCAATTACAGGACAATTTACTTTGAAATATTTAAAAATAGTTGGATTCCATTTGTAGGCAATTTTACCTAAAAAATTTCCACCGTTTTTACCAGCGATTTTTAATGCTATATTTAATAATTTCATAATTAAAATGATAAAAAAATTCTTCATATTGATTCTCCTAAATTCTTTTTTTGCCATTATATCATATTGATATTTTTTAGTCTATATAGTAAAATATTTTGGGTGAAAAATAATGAAATATATAAATAATGAAGAAAAATTAAAAAACATAAATTTTGATAAAAATAATATAAGTATAATTATGGATTTTGATGGAACAATAACAAGATATACACATGTGGATTCTTGGGATGTTGCTGGAGAAGGTTTAGGAGAAAATTTCAAAAAGGAGTTGACAGAATTATTTGAAAAATATAGGCCTATAGAAATAGATTATGAGATTTCATATTCGGAAAAATTTAAAGCCATGGAAGAATGGTATAAATTATGTATAGATTTATATTATAAATATGGATTAACAAAAGCAAAATTAAAAGAAGCAATTTCTAATTGTGATTTACAATTTAGAGAAGGTGCTAAAGAATTTTTTGAATCTATGTATAAAAATAATATACCTGTTATAATATTATCTGCTGGAATAGGAAATGTAATAGAAGGATTTTTAAAAGAAAATAATTGCTATTCTGATAATATGAAGATAATTAGTAATTTCATTAATTTTGATAATAACGGTAATATCAATAAATTTGATGGGAAGATTATTACTTCAATGAATAAAACTCTAAAAGGGCACAAAATAGACAGTATAAAAAGCAGAAAATATAAAGTACTTTTTGGTGATTTAATTGAAGATAAAAATATGGTAGAAAAAGAAGAATGGAATGATACAATAAGTTTTGGATTTTTAGATAAAAAAGTAGAAAATTTACCGTATTATAAAAAAGCATTTGACATAGTTTTAACTAAAGAGGATGGTAATTTTTATAAAGTAATAAATATTTTAGAAAGGAAAAAATAAATGGAATATGATGTTATAATAGTAGGTGCTGGACCTGCAGGAATATCAGCAAGCTTATATACTAAAAGAGCAAATAAGAAAACATTAATTTTATATCAAGATTCATCAAGTTTAGAAAAAGCGACAAAAATAGAAAATTATTATGGATTTTCTAAAGGAATATCTGGAAAAGAATTGTATGAAAATGGACTAAAGCAAGCAGAAGAACTAGGTGTAGAATTAAAAAAAGAAGAAGTTATTAAATTGGAAAAAAATGGTGAAAATTTTTTAGTAAAAACTTCTAAAAATGAATATTATTCAAAATATGTTATACTAGCCACAGGAAATAAAAAAAATAAACCTAAAATAAAAGGAATAGATAAATTTGAAGGACGAGGTATAAGTTATTGTGCAATTTGTGATGGATTTTTCTACAGAAACAAAAATGTAGCTGTTTTAGGAAGTGGTGATTATGCTATTTCTGAAACAAATGATTTAATAAATGTTGCAAAAAATATAACAATTTTAACTAATGGACAAAAACATGTCCCAGAATTTAGAGCAGATAATGTCAAAATTGAAACAAGAGGAATAAAAGAAATTATAGGAACAGATAAAGTAGAAGAAATTAAATTTGATGATAATAAAACTATGCAAACTGATGGGATTTTTGTGGCTCAAGGTGTTGCTGGAAGTGCAGACTTTGCAAAAAAATTAGGAGCATTAACAAAAAATGATAAAATTGTTGTTAATGAAAAGATGCAAACCAATATTGCTGGATTATATGCATGTGGAGATTGTATAGATGGAGTATTGCAAGTTTCTAAAGCTGTTTATGATGGAATGATAGCTGCTTTAGACATTATATCTAAAAAATAAGAACAAGTTTAAAAGCTTGTTCTTTTATTTTAGCTTATTAAATTTTTAAAATCTTGTGGTAATTCTGCTATAAAGGTCATTGACTTTTTTGTTATTGGATGAATAAATTTAAGTTTATAGCTGTGTAAAGCTTGTCTATTAATTAAATCAGAAGGTTTCCCATATAATGTATCCCCAATAAGTGGGTGACCAATATAACTAAAATGAACTCGTATTTGATGTGTTCTTCCAGTTTTTAATAAACATTTAACTAAACTATAAGATTTAAATTCATTTATAACAATATAATCTGTAATAGAGATTTGACCATTAGGATTTACACATCTTTCAATTATACTATTATCTTTTCTTGCAATAGGTAAATTAATTGTACCTTGCTTTTCTTGTAAAAATCCGTCTATAACACAAAGATATTGCTTTTTAAATTCATTGTTTTGCATTTGTTTAATTAATTGCTCTTGAATATATTCACATTTTGCAAAAACAACAATACCAGAAGTATTTTTATCTAATCTATTAACAGGTCTTATTTTTTTCTTTAAATTGATATTATCAAAATAATATTTTATTCCATTAGAAAGCGAAGATTCGTAATGAGAAATAGATGGGTGAATTGCCATATTAGCAGGTTTGTTTAAAATTAAAAGCCATTCATCTTCATATAAAATAGATAAGTCCATTTTAGTAGGAATAATGTTGGAATTATCTTCCTCATGATTAAAATCTATTAATATTAAATCATTAATTTTTATAGCTTCTCTGGTATCTACTAAAATATTATTTTTATAAATTTTTTTATTTCTAATTAATTTATTTAATAAACGTGTAGAAATATTAAATTCATTAACTAGTACTTGATTAATAGTTTTATATTTATTATTTGTAACTTTATATTCTAATTTCATTTTTTACCTCAAGCGAATTTTATCAAACTTCTTGAATAAAATCAATAAATTTGGTAAAATAGCAAGGTCAAAAGAAAGGGCTGAATAAAATGAGAATACGATTTAAAAAATGGGCAAGACCTGAATTAGAAGCAAGTGAATTTTATGAAGACAATCCAGAAGAATGGAAGGGAAAATGGAAAGAACATTTTAAAAATAGTAATTTACCACTTATGCTTGAATTAGGGTGTGGAAAAGGTCAATTTATATCAAAATTAGCAGTTGAACATCAAGAAAATAATTATTTAGCTATAGATTTAGTTGATGCTATGTTAGGACTAGCTAAAAGAAATATTGAACAAGTTTATAAAGATGAAAACAAAGAGCCAACAAATGTTATTATAACTCGTTTTGATATAGAAAGAATTTTAATGATATTAAATGAAAAAGATTGTGTAAAAAGAATTTACATAAACTTCTGCAATCCATGGCCTAGAGGAAAACACAGAAAAAAGAGACTTACTCATACAAGACAATTAGAAAAATACAAAGAATTTTTAAGTAAAGATGGAAAAATTTATTTCAAAACAGATGATGATGAGTTATTTGAATCAAGTTTGAAATATTTTGAAGAAAGCGGTTTTAGTATATTAAAAAAGACATATGATTTGCATAAGGAAAATATATTTGGAGAAAATATAGAAACAGAACATGAAATAATGTTTTCAGAGCAAGGAATAAAAATAAAAGCATTAATAGCAAAGATAGGAAGTAATGCAAATGACTGAAAAGGAAGTAATAGAAAATAATGATAATAAAGAAATTGTTTTAAAAGCAGTTGCAGAAAAGGGAAAATTTTTAGATTTAGTTTCACCAAAATTACAAGATGATAAAGAAGTAGTAATGACAGCATTAAATCAAGATGCTGAAGCATTAGAATTTGCAAGCAGTAGATTAAAGAATGATAAAGAAGTAATATTAAAAGGTGTAATGGGAGCACCTTGGACAGTTTGCTATGCTTCAGAAGATTTAAGAAAAGATAGAGAAATAATTTTAGAAAGTTGTAAAAAATATGGACAAGCTTTATATTTTGCTAGTGAAGATTTAAGAGATGATAGAGAAGTTGTTAAAGCTGCTGTTTCAAATAAAGGAATTATTATAAAATATGTAAGTAGTAGATTAAAAAATGATAAAGAATTAGCAATGATTGCAGTAAAACAAAATAAACAAGCATATCATTTTATATCAGAAAATTTACAACAAGATGAAGATATAAAAGAAATAATGAATCAATAATAAAAAAATACTTGTACTTTTTATAAAATGCTTATATAATATATCCAAATGAATTAAGGAGGAAAAAGAATGCCGTTTATAGAGGCAATAAAGCAAATAGCAAAAAGTGATTTAAAAACAATAGTGCTTCCAGAGGCAGCAGACGATATTAGAACTTTGCAGGCAGCAGAAAAAGTTTTAAAAGAAAATTATGCAAAAATTGTTTTAATTGGTAATAAAAATACAATTGAACAAAAAGCAAAACAAAACAGCATAGATATAAGCAAAGCTAAAATTGTTGACCCAGAAACTTCATTAAAAACAGAAGAATATGCAAACCTTTTATATGAACTAAGGAAAAACAAAGGAATGACAAAAGAAGAGGCCGAAAATATAGTAAAACAACCTGTGTATTTTGGAACTTTAATGATGAAAGATCCAAATAGTGAAGCAGAAGGATTAGTTTCAGGAGCTGTTCATTCAACAGCTAATACTTTAAGACCAGCTCTTCAAATTTTAAAAACAGAGCCAAATACAAAATTGATTTCAGGTTTTTTTATTATGGTAGTTCCTGATTGCAAATATGGTGAAAATGGTACATTTATTTTTGCTGATAGTGGAATAAACGAAAATCCTAACGCTGAAGAATTAGCTGAAATAGCTATATCATCAAGCAAAAGTTTTAAACAACTAACAGGAAAAGAACCTAAAGTTGCTATGCTTTCATATTCAACATATGGAAGTGCTAAATCAGAATCAACAGAAAAAGTAATCCAAGCCACAAATATTATAAGAGAAAAACAACCCGATTTGTTGGTTGATGGAGAATTGCAACTTGATGCGGCTATTATTCCGGAAATTGCAAAAATAAAAGCACCTAATAGTCCATTGAAGGGAAATGCGAATGTATTAATATTTCCAAATTTAGATGCAGGAAATATAGGCTACAAATTAACTCAAAGATTAGGTAAGGCTGAAGCGTACGGTCCGCTTTGTCAGGGAATAGCAAGACCAGTAAATGATTTATCACGAGGTTGTAGTAGTGAAGATATTGCAGGAGTAATTGCAATTACAGCTGTACAGGCTCAAATGAAAAATAGGGAGGAAAAATAATTATGAAAATTTTAGTATTAAATTCAGGAAGTTCATCATTAAAATATCAAGTTATAGATATGGACACAGAAAAAGATTTAGGAAAAGGAAATTTTGAAAGAATAGGACAACCTAATTCTTTTCTAACACATAAAGCTCATGGAGAAAAATATAAATTTGAAATTCCAGTAAAAAATCATGAAGAAGCAATTAGAGTAGTTTTAGAAAAACTTACAGACAAAGAATGCGGAGTTATGAAAAGCTTAGATGAATTAATGGGAATAGGACATAGAGTTGTACATGGTGGAGAAAAATTCACAGAACCAGTAGTTATAACAGATGAAGTTATAAAAGAAATTAGAGATTGCAGTGATTTAGCACCATTACATAATCCTGCAGCAGCATTAGGAATGGAAGCTTGCAAAAAAATAGTACCTAATATCAAAATGGTAGCAGTATTTGATACAGCATTCCATCAAACTTTACCAAAATCAAGATATATTTACCCAATTCCATACAAATATTACGAAAAATATGGAATCAGAAAATATGGATTCCATGGAACATCACATAAATATGTTGCATATAGAGTTGCAGAATTACTTGGAAAAGATGTTAAAGATTTAAAAATAGTAAATTGTCACTTAGGACAAGGTGGCAGTGTTTGTGCAATTCAAGATGGGAAATCAGTAGAAACAAGTATGGGATTAACACCACTTGGAGGAATTGCTATGGCAAGTAGAAGTGGAGATTTAGATCCATCAGTTGTTACATATATAATGAAAAAAGAAAATATAGATGCTAAAGAAATGGATACAATTTTAAACAAAGAATCAGGTGCATATGGTGTATCAGGTGTATCTGTTGACTTTAGAGATATTGAAGAAGATGCTGCTAAGGGTGGAGAAAGATCACAATTAGCATTAGATATATTCCATAATACAGTTGCTTCATATGTAGCAAGATGTGTTGTTGCAATGGGAGGTATAGATGTTCTTACATTCACAGCAGGTGTTGGAGAAAGAGGACAAGACTCAAGACAAGCTATATGTGATAGATTAGCATATTTTGGAGTAGAATTAGATAAAGAAGTAAACCAAGCTACAAAAGGAACAGAAGGTATTATATCTTCTAAAAATTCAAAAATTCCTGTATATGTTATACCAACAAACGAAGAATTAATGATTGCTAGAGAGACTCAAAAGTATATTAAGGAGGAAAAATAATCATGAAAATTTTAGTATTAAATTGTGGTAGTTCATCATTAAAATATCAATTAATAAACATGGAAGATGGAAGCGTATTAACTTCTGGAAAATATGAAAGAATAGGAGAAAGTGAAGCTTTTTTAACACATAAAGCTCAAGGAAAAAAAGTAGTAATTAAAAAAGCAGCATATAATCATAAAGAAGCTATTGAATTTGTTTTAGAACAATTTACAAATCCAGAATACAAAGTTATAGATTCATTAGATGAAATAGATGCCATAGGACATAGAGTTGTACATGGTGGAGAAATTTTCAAAGAGTCAGCTGTAATTGATGAAAAAGTTATGAACGAAATTGCTGAATGTGGAAGCTTTGCACCATTACATAATCCTGCTGCAGTATTAGGAATGAAAGCATGTCAAAATGTAATGCCAGGAAAACCAATGGTAGCAGTATTTGATACAACTTTCCATCAAACTATGAAAAAAGACAAATACATATATGCAATACCATATAAATACTATGAAAAATTAGGAGTTAGAAGATATGGAGCTCATGGAACATCACATATGTATGTTTCAAGAAGATTAGCAGAAATATTAGGAAAAGATATTAAAGATTTAAAAATCGTTACATGTCATTTAGGACAAGGTTCAAGTATATGTGCTGTAAAAGGTGGAAAATCTATAGATACAAGTATGGGATTAACACCTTTAGGTGGATTACCAATGGTAACAAGAAGTGGTGACTTAGATCCATCTGTATTAACATATATAATGAGAAAAGAAAATATGTCTGCACAAGAAATTGAAGATATGTTAAATAAAGAATCAGGTGCAGCTGGAATATCAGGATTAGATCCAGACTTTAGAGTAATTGGTGATGTTGCTGATGAAGGCAACGAAAGAGCACAATTAGCTATAGAAAAATTTGAATATGCTATTGCAAACTATATTGCAAAATATGCTATGGAAATGAACGGTATTGATTATATAATATTTACTGGTGGAATTGGTGAAAACCAAATGTATATAAGAAACAGAGTTTGCAAAAAATTAGCTTTCATGGGTATAAAAATTGATGAAGAAGCTAATAAAAAAAGCGGAACAGAGCAAGAAATTTCAACAGCTGATTCTAAGGTGAAAGTATATATAATTCCAACAAATGAGGAATTAATGATTGCTAAAGAAACAGAAAGATTAATAGAAAAATAAAGAAAAGTCTTGCAAATAAAAAAAATGGTGGTATAATAATATTTGTAAATAAGAAAAAGAAGTTAACAAAGACAAGATAAATAGTGTAATATCTTAAAGAGAGCCAATGTTAGGTGTGAGTTTGGTAAGTAAAAATTATTTATTATCACTTTTGTTTTTACTAAACTGAAATTAGTAAGTTAGTCGTAAATCTGCGTTAAAGATAATAATTAAGAGAACAAATTTATCAATTTGTTAACTTAGGTGGTACCGCGGAAATATAAGCCTTTTCGTCCTAATTTATAGGACAAAAAGGCTTTTTTTGAATTTGAAAAAAGAATTATATTAAGTGAGAAAGGAAGGATTTTTATGTACAAAAAAGTTGAATTAAAAGATGGCTTCGTTGGAATGGAACGTAAAGTCGCTGAATACTGGAAAGAAAATAACATAATAAAAAAGAATTTTAATATGAATGAAGGAAAAAGATACTTTACTTTTTATGATGGACCTCCAACAGCTAATGGAAAACCACATGTTGGTCACATTGAAACAAGAGTTATGAAAGATATTATCCCAAGATACAAAGTAATGAAAGGATACAAAGTTATTCGTAAAGCAGGATGGGATACACATGGTTTACCAGTTGAACTTGAAATAGAAAAAAGTTTAGGTATTTCTGGAAAAGAACAAATCGAAGAATATGGAGTAGAAAAATTCGTAAAAAAATGTAAAGAAAGTGTTTTCACATATGTTCATATGTGGGAAGAAATGACAAATAAAGCAGGATATTGGGTCGATATGGAAAATCCGTATGTAACATATCATAATGATTATATTGAATCTGTATGGTGGGCTTTAAAGCAAATGTGGGAAAAAGGACTTTTATATGAAGGTCATAAAGTTATGCCATATTGTCCAAGATGTGGAACAGCATTATCTTCACACGAAGTTGCACAAGGATATAAAGATGTAAAAGATTTAACTTGTATAGCTAAATTTAAAGTTGTTGGAAAAGAAAATACATATATTTTAGCATGGACAACAACACCTTGGACATTACCTTCTAACTTAGCATTATGTGTTAACAAATCATATGAATATGCAGAAGTAAAAGCTAATATTGGAACAGATGATGAACCAAAATATGAAAATTATATTTTAGCAAAAGATTTAATAGAATCTGTATTAAAAGAAACACCATATGAAATTGTAAAAACATTTAAAGGTGAAGAATTATTAGGAACAAAATATGAACAATTAATGCCATTTGCTAAAGTTGAAGGAAAAGCATTTGAAGTAATTCATGGAGATTATGTAACATTAACAGATGGTACAGGAATAGTTCATATTGCACCAGCATATGGTGAAGATGATAGTTTAGTTGCAAAGAAAAACGGAATTGCATTTATAAACTTAGTAGATAAATCAGGAAAATTCGTAAAAGAAGTTGAACCTTGGGCTGGAAGATTTGTTAGAGATTGTAATGAAGATGTTTGCAAATGGTTAGCTGATGAAAATAAATTATTTAGCAAAGAAAAACACATGCACTCATATCCACATTGCTGGAGATGTGATACACCACTTTTATATTATCCAAAAGAAAGTTGGTTTGTTGCAATGAGCAAATTAAGAGATGAACTTGTTGCAAATAACAATACTGTTAATTGGTATCCTGAAACAATAAAAACAGGAAGATTTGGAAAATTCTTAGAGAATGTAATAGATTGGGGAATTTCAAGAGATAGATATTGGGGAACACCACTTCCAATTTGGACTTGTGAAAATGAAAATTGTGGACATCAAGAATGTATAGGATCTATTGAAGAATTAAAAGAAAAAGCAATGGATTGCCCAGATGATATTGAATTACATAAACCATATATAGACAATGTTTATTTAAAATGTCCAAAATGTGGTGGCAAAATGAAAAGAGCCAAAGAAGTTATAGATTGTTGGTTTGATTCAGGTTCAATGCCTTTTGCACAATGGCATTATCCATTTGAAAATAAAGAAATGTTTAAAAACAATTTCCCAGCAGGATTTATTTCAGAGGCAGTTGATCAAACAAGAGGATGGTTTTATACATTAATGGCAATTGGAACAGCTTTATTTAATAAATCACCATTTGAAAATTGTATAGTATTAGGACATGTTTTAGATGAACATGGACAAAAAATGTCTAAATCAAAGAAAAATGGTGTAGATCCAATGGTATTATTAGATTCAGTGGGAGCAGATGCAACTCGTTGGCACTTCTACACATGTAGTAGTCCTTGGTTACCTACAAGACTTGGAATAAAAAATGTACAAGAAACACAAAGAGGTTTCTTAAGTACATTGTGGAATGTTTATTCTTTCTATGTTTTATATGCAGAGATTGACCAATTTAATCCATTAAATTATAAAGATTTTAAAATTGAAAATATAATGGATAAATGGATAATTTCAAAATTAAATACTTTAGTAAAAGAAGTTGATGACAAATTAGCACATTATGATATAACAGGTGCAGCACTACAAATAGAAGGATTTACAGATGAGTTATCAAATTGGTATGTACGTAGAAATAGAGAAAGATTTTGGTCAGAAAATCTAACAGATGATAAAATTGGAGCATATGTAACATTATACAAAGTTTTAACAACTTTAATAAAAGTTGCAGCACCATTTGTACCATTTATGACAGATGAAATTTATCAAAACTTAGTAGTTGGATTAGATAAAAATGCACCAGAAAGTGTTCATTTATGTTTATGGCCAGAAGTTGATGAAAAAGCAATAAATAAAGAACTTGAAAAAGAAATGGATTTGGCTTATAAAATAGTTAAATTAGGTAGAAGCGCAAGAAATTCTGCAAATATTAAAAATAGACAACCATTATTGGAAATGTTAATTTCAATTGATACATTACCTAAATATTATGAAAACATTGTTAAAGAAGAATTAAATGTTAAAAAAGTAGAATTAGGCGCAGAAATGAGCAAATATGTTGATTTTGAAATAAAACCAAATTTACCAGTATTAGGTAAAGAATATGGAAAATTAATACCAAAAATAAAAGCTAAATTAGCTCAAATGAATCAAATGGATTTAGCAACAAAAGTAAAAAACGGAAAGAGCGAATATATTGAAATAGATGATATTCAAATAGAATTAACTTCAGAAAATCTATTGGTTACAATGCAAGGAAAAGAAGGATTTGCGTTTAGCGGTGAAGGCGAAATTGGAGTAATATTAGAAACAAAAATAACACCTGAACTTAAAAAAGAAGGATATGTTCGTGAAGTATTGTCAAAAGTTCAAAATATGAGAAAAGACAAAGGATTTGAAGTTTTAGATAAAATCAATTTATATGTAGCTGGAAGCGAAGAACTAGAATCTGTTATAAAAGAAAACGAAGAATTAATAAAACATGACACATTGGCTAAAAAAGTTGTATATCATGAAGAAAGAGATAATTATACAGCTACAAATATAAATGGACAAAATTTAGATATTGATATTGAAAAAGTCTAAAAAAAAAGAAGCACTATTTTTATAAGTGCTTCTTTTTTATTGAAAAAATATTTAGTTTATGATATTATTTATTCAAAAAAACCAAAAGTAAAAATTAATTTATAAAGTTAAAACAAAAAGGAGTGATATATATGAATCTAGAAAATCTAGGAGAAAAATTACTAAATGGAATATCTAAAACAATGGGGAAAAATAAAAATATAGAAGCTGATAATGGAATAAATGAAAATGAAATAGAATTAGCACAAAAATTAGGTGCAATAGAAGAATTTACTATAGACAGAATTGAAGATAATATAGCTGTTTTAGAAAATAGAGAAACAAAGGAAATAGTAAATGTAGATATTTCTAAATTACCACAGAATATAAATGAGGGGGAGATTTTAAATAAAATAAACGGCAAATATATATTAGATAAAGACAAAACAGAAGAAGTATCAAATCGAATAAAAAATAAAATGAATAATTTATGGGAGTAATAATTTTATAAAAAGTAGGGGGAACAAATGAGCAAAAGAAAAAATAAAAATGTAGAAAAAATAATAGTTAGTTTCATATTTATAGGTATTGTTATTATATCTGGAATATTTGGAATAAACAATTCAAAAATCCAAAATATAGCTAACCAAATAGGTCTAGGAAATATAGCTAATACAACATCAAATAATGTAAGTGAAAATACTTCAAAAAATGGTAATTTAACTGTATATTTTATAGATGTTGGTCAGGCAGATAGTATATTAATTTCAGAAAACAACCAAAACATGTTAATTGATGCTGGAACAAATGATGAAGGACAAAAAGTTTTGAATTTTATCAAAGAAAAAGGAATAAGTGAATTAAATTATGTAGTAGGTACACATCCACATGAAGACCATATAGGAGGATTGGATGATGTAATTAATAGTGATCTACAAATTGATAAAGTTTTAATGCCAAAGATTCAAACAAACACCAAAACATTTGAAGATGTATTAGATGCTATTCAAAAAAAAGGTTTAAAAATAACATCACCAAAAAAGGGCGATACATATAATTTGGGAGATGCTAATTTAGAGGTTATGACTGAAAGTATAGAAAATCGTAAAAATTTAAATTTATCATCAATAACATTACTTATGACATATGGAAATAATAAATTTTTATTTATGGGAGATGCAGAAAAAGAAAACGAGCAAACTGTTAAATGGCCTAAAGTGGATGTTTTAAAAGTAGGCCATCATGGCTCAAAAACGAGTAGTTCACAAGATTTCTTAAATCAAACAAAACCTAAATATAGTGTAATAATGGCTGGAAAAGGAAATAGTTATGGATTACCTAAACAAGAAGTTTTAGATAGATTAAATAAAATTGAAAGTAAAATATATAGAACAGATGAAAATGGTACTATAACAGTGGTTTCAAATGGAGAACAAATATCTATAACTAACGAAAAGTAGAAATTATATTATGTAACTACTTGACAGTTTACAATAATAAAGTTAAAATATAATAGGTAGGAAAAAATATATTATTAAAAGAAATTGAGTTTTATATATTTTATTCGAACATTGAAAATTAAATAAGAAAGAGGTGTATGATTATGACAATTATAATCACAATTGCCGCTGTCTTAATCTCACTTGCAATCGGTGCTATCGTAGGAATAGCATATAGAAAAAAGGTTGCAGAGTCTAAAATTCAAGGTGCAGAGAATGAAGCTAAAAGAATAGTGGAATCAGCAAAAAAAGAAGCTGAAAATTTGAAAAAAGAAGAAATTTTTAAGGCAAAAGAAGAAATTATGGCAAGCCGTAAAGATTTAGACCAAGAGATTAGAGAAAGAAGAGGCGAAGTACAAAAACAAGAAGCAAGATTAATTCAAAAAGAGGAAAATCTAGAAAGACGTTCAGACAATTTTGAAAAAAGAGAAAAAGATTTAGAAAATGAACTTCAAAATGTTGAACAACAAAAAGAAGAAATCAACAAATTACATGATTTAGAAATGATTGAACTTCAAAAAGTTGCTGCTTTAACTAAAGAAGAAGCAAAATCTAGATTATTAAGTGAAATGGATAAAGAATTAACAGCTGAAAAAGCAGCATTAATTAGAGAGCATGATCAAAAAGCAAAAGAAACAATAAACAGAGATGCCAAAGAAATGTTATGTTATGCTATACAAAAATGTGCTGCAGATCATTCTCAAGAAACTACAGTATCAATTGTAGCTCTTCCAAATGATGAAATGAAAGGAAGAATTATTGGTAGAGAAGGAAGAAACATAAAAGCATTAGAAACATTAACGGGAATTGATTTAATAATAGATGATACACCAGAAGCAGTAGTATTATCAGGATTTGATCCATTAAGAAGAGAAGTCGCAAAAATTGCTTTGGAAAAATTAATCGAAGACGGAAGAATACATCCAGCTAAGATAGAAGAAATGGTTGAAAAAGCAAAAGAAGAAGTAGAGAACACTATTAAAGAAGAAGGAGAAAGAGCTGTTCTTGAAACTGGAGTTATAGGACTTCATCCAGAGGTAGTTAAATTATTAGGAAAATTGAAATATAGAACAAGCTATGGTCAAAATGTTCTAAATCATTCAATTGAAGTTTCTAATTTAGCAAGAATTATGGCTGAAGAATTAGGATTAGATCCTAAACTTGCAAGACGTGCTGGATTACTACATGACATTGGAAAAGCTTTAGACCATGATATGGAAGGAACACATGTTGAAATCGGTGTTGAAATATTAAAGAAATATAAAGAGAATCCATTAGTAATAAATGCAGTAGAAGCACATCACGGAGATGTTGAACCACAAACATTAGAAGCTGTATTAGTACAAGCAGCTGATGCCATTTCAGCATCAAGACCTGGAGCAAGAAGAGAAACATTAGAAGCATATATAAAGAGACTACAAAATCTTGAAGAAATTGCAGATTCTTTTGAAGGAGTTGAAAAATCATTTGCTATTCAAGCTGGTCGTGAAGTTAGAATAATAGTAAAACCAGATAAAATATCAGATGATCAAATGACTATATTAGCAAGAGATGTTGCAAAAAGAGTAGAAAATGAAATGGATTATCCAGGACAAATCAAAGTAAACATTATAAGAGAAACAAGAGTTGTAGATTATGCAAGATAATAAATAATAAAAGAGTTATATCGTTATGATATAACTCTTTTTATTTGACACTAAAATAAATTTATAGTATTATAAAAACAAATTGTAAAAAGAAAATAGAAAGAAGGAATCGCTATGAAAATTTTAGCAGTAGGAGATTTAATTGGAAATGCTGGTGTAAGCAAATTCAAGAAAGAATTAAATAAAATAAGAGAAACAGAAAGAATAGATTTTGTAATTGTTAATGCAGAAAATGCTGGAGAAGGAATGGGAATAACTCAAAGAAATTTCAATGATTTATTAGAAGAAAAAGTTGATGCAATCACAATGGGAAATCATACATGGGGAAAAAAAGATATATTTAAATTTATTGACCATCCTAAATTATTAAGACCAGCTAATTATGTAAAAGGTGTTGTTGGAAAAGGATACAATATTTATCAATGCAAAGACAAAAAAATTGCAGTAATGAACTTAATAGGAAGAGTAGATATGAATGTACTTTCTGAAAACCCTTTTGTTGTAGCTAAAGATATAATTGAAAAAATAAAAAATCAAGTTGATATTATAATAATAGATTTTCATGCTGAAGCTACAGCTGAGAAAATTGCAATGGGACATTATTTAGATGGTAAAGTTACAGCAATTTATGGAACACATACTCATGTACAAACAGCTGATGAAACAATATTAGAAAAAGGAACAGCTTACATAACAGATATAGGTATGACAGGACCAATTAATTCTGTTATAGGAATGGATGTAGGTGCATCTGTAAAAAGATTTGTTACAACATTACCTGAAAGATATAAAATGGCAACAGGTGAATGCAAATTAAACGGAATAATTTTAGATATTGATGATGAAACTAACAAAGTAAAAGAAATAAAAAGAATTAAAAGATAATATATTGTAATAAAATAATAATTAATAAAATGTTTTGTCGAATTACTGATTTTATTGCGATGAAAAGATTGGAAAATTTTTCAAAACCTCTTTACAACTATTTCCATATAATGTAAAATACAAACATAGAAGTTGCAACAACAAAAATAAAAATTATAGGAGGCAAAAGAAAAATGGAGATTTTAAAAATTTCATCAAAATCAAACCCAAATTCAGTAGCAGGAGCTATAGCTGGGTTAGTAAAGGAATCAAACAAAGCAGAAATGCAAGCAATTGGAGCAGGTGCTTTAAATCAAGCCGTAAAAGCGGTTGCAATAGCAAGAGGATTTGTAGCACCATCAGGAGTAGATTTGGTTTGTATACCAGCTTTTGCAGAAGTAGAAGTTGAAGGAGAAGATAGAACAGGTATAAAATTGATAGTAGAATCAAGAACTTAAAGTAAAGAAAAAAATAGCAGGTTGTATTATAATAATACAACCTGTTTTTGATATAAATTTAATATTAAAAGCTTGAAATTTTTATTAATTTAATGTATTATAGCAAAGTATAGAGGTGAATATATGAAATCAAATTGGATAAAATATGTTTTTATAATTTTTGTTATATTAATATTAATTTTTGCAGCTTATATAATAAAAAAAGATGAAGCTGAAAAAAAGCAAGGACAACAACCAAACACAACGACACAAGAAAATCAGGTAAAAGAAATAAAAATTGGAATTGCTGAATTGGATACAATGAATCCCATACTTAGTAAAAATAAAAATGTGCAAACAGTAACAAAACTTATTTATGAGCCATTAGTAAATTTAACTTCAGATTATAAGGCAGAACCTTGTTTAGCTAAGGAGTGGGCTAAACAAAGCGATAATTCATATTTAATAAAATTAAGAGAAAATGTTAGATGGTCTGATGGTCAATCTTTTACAGCAGATGATGTAAAATTTACTATTGATAGATTAAAAGATTCTAATACTATTTATTCTTCAAATGTAAAAGATGTAACAAGTATAGATGTTGAAGATGATTATACTGTAAGAATAAATTTAGATAAAGAAGTTCCATTTTTTGAATATAATTTAACATTTCCAATATTATCATCTAATTATTATCAAGGAGAAGATTTTGCAACAACAGACAAAAATAATTCTCCAGTTGGAACCGGAAAATTTAAGATTACAGATGTTCAAGAATCATATATAACATTATCTAAAAATACTAACTGGTGGAATAAAGAAAAAACAGAAAATCTTGAAAAAATAACTGTAAATCTATATTCTTCAGTTGGAGAGCTATATAATAGTTTTAAAATTGGAAACTTAGATGTTATAGCAACTGATAATGATAATGTACAAAGCTATATTGGTACAATTGGATATACTCCTAAAGAGATAAAAGGACGTGAATATACATTTTTAGCATTAAATACTGCTAATGAGCTTTTAAATAAACAAGAAGTAAGAAAAGCCTTAGCATATTCAATAGATAAAGAAAGTATTACATCAAATATTTTAAATGGAAAAGCATATGCAACAAGTTTTCCATTAGATTATGGAAATTGGCTATATCAAGAACAAGATTCAAGCAGTGGATTTAATCAAGAACAAACAAAACAGGTATTAGTTGATAATGGTTGGGCATATAGAAGTGGAACTTGGCAAAAAACAGAAAATAAGAAGTTCCAAAGAATAGAATTAAAATTATTAGTAAAATCTTCAAATCCAACTCAAGTTGCTGTAGCACAAAATATTAAAGAACAATTAGCAAGTCAAGGAATAATAATTAATATTGTACAGGCTGCAGATGCACAATATAATAATATGATTAATTCTAAAAGTTATGATATTGCATTATGTAATATGACAATATCACCTAGTCCAAACTTAGAGTTGTTCTTTGGAGATAATAATTTATCAAATTATAGAAACGAAGAAGTATCTAATATTATTAATGAAGTAAAAAATACAACAGATGAAAATACTTTAAAAGAAAAATATAAGAGATTAATTGAAATATATAAATCAGATATACCTTATATAGGCTTGTATAATAATAAATATACAGTTGCATATAATTCTGAATTAGTAGGAGATCTTACACCAAGCTGGTTTAGCCCTTTCTATGGAATTGAAGTATGGTATAAATAATAATTTTTCTAAAAAGTATTGACAAAACAAATATTTGATATATAATGATAAATATCAAACAAAAGTTCAATTAATTTAAGGAGGATTTTATGGAAGAAAACGCAGAAAAAAGAAAAGCATTAGATGCTGCAATGAGCCAAATAGAAAAACAATTTGGAAAAGGCTCAGTAATGAAATTAGGCGAATTTAAAGCTATGGAAATAGAAGCAATACCAACTGGAGCATTAAGCTTAGACATCGCATTAGGAATAGGCGGAGTTCCAAGAGGTAGAATTATAGAAATATTTGGACCTGAATCATCAGGAAAAACAACATTAGCATTACATGTTATTGCAGAAGCTCAAAAAATGGGTGGAGAAGCAGCTTTTATAGATGCAGAACACGCATTAGATCCTGTATATGCTAAAAAATTAGGAGTAGATATTGATGATTTAATAGTTTCTCAACCAGACACAGGTGAACAAGCATTAGAAATTACAGAAAGTTTAATAAGAAGTGGAGCTTTAGATGTTATCGTTGTTGACTCTGTAGCTGCACTTGTTCCAAAAGCTGAAATAGATGGAGACATGGGTGATTCACATATGGGATTACAAGCAAGACTTATGTCTCAAGCATTAAGAAAATTAGCAGGAGCAATAAATAAAACAAAAACAGTATTAATATTTATAAATCAATTAAGAGAAAAAATAGGAGTAATGTTTGGAAATCCAGAAACAACAACAGGTGGTAGAGCATTAAAATTCTATGCATCAGTAAGAATGGATATTAGAAAAATAGAAAATATAAAACAAGATGGTGAAGTAAAAGGAAATAGAGTACGTGTAAAAGTTATAAAAAATAAAGTTGCTCCACCATTTAGAGAGGCAGAATTTGATATAGTATATGGACAAGGTATATCTAAAGAAGGAAACATTCTAGATATGGCTGTAAATTTAGACATTGTAGAAAAAGCTGGTTCATGGTTTAGCTATAATGGAGAAAGAATTGGTCAAGGAAGAGAAAATGTAAAGAAATATTTAAGAGAAAATCCAGAAATGCTAGATGAAATAGAAGAAAAAGTAAGAGATAATTTTGCCAAAGCTTTTGAACAAAGTTTAGGAGAAGATTTACCTAGTAAAGAGGAAGATGATTAATAATTATTAAAATATAAAAAAAGAAAATACACTTATATATATTTAAGTGTATTTTCTTTTTATATAGATTTATTAGAATCTAATTCTTCAATTTTATTTGTTGGCATATCAATTCACTCCTTTCTTTAAACTCAATAAAATTAATTATAGCATCTTTAAAAATTTCATGTAATACTTTTTTTGAAAAAATTAAAAAATTTTTTCTTGAAATTTTTAGCGACTTATAGTAAAATTTATAAAAAAGAAGAAGGGATATAATGTATACATTAGAAGAGTTTGATAGAGAAAAAACGAAAGTTTTAAGATATATATTGTATAAAAAAAGAAGCGAACATGAGGTAAGAACTAAATTTCAAAAGTCAATAGAAGAAAATTTGTTAGAAGATATTATAGAATATTTAAAAGAAGCAAAATACATAGATGATAAAGAATACATAAGAAAAACTGTTAATAATTTTATGATATTAAAAAATTTATCAATAAGAGAAATAAAATATAAATTATTAGCTAAAGGTTTAAAAAAGGATGATATAGAAGATTATATTTATGAGAATAAAGATGAATTAGAAAATTTTGAAATGAAATCTGCACAAAATATAATTTATAAAAAAGCAACATCACTTGACGAAAATGAAATAAAACAATTTTTATTAAAAAAGGGGTATAAGTCAGAAAACATAAATAAAGCATTTGAAGATTAAAAGGAGAAATATATGGCAATTTTAACATTAGAAACAAAAAAATATGCGATAAAAACAGAAAAATTTGAAGGACCTTTAGATTTATTATGTCATTTAATTGATAAAAACAAAATGGATATTTATGATATAAATTTAAGTGAAATAACAGATCAATATATAAGCTATTTAAAAGAACAAGAAAAACTAAACTTGGAAATAGCTAGTGAGTTTTTAGTTATGGCATCAACTTTGCTATATTTAAAATCAAAAAAACTACTTCCAAAGCAAGAAGAGGAAGAAGAGGAAATAACAGAAGAAGAATTAATTAAAAGAATCATAGAATATAAGAAATTCAAGGAGATAAGCAAAAAGTTAAAAGAAAATTATACATCTTTTTCAAAAAGATATTTTAAGAATCAAGAAAATATAAAGCTACCAAAACAAAAAATCGAAAAAAATTATAATAAAAATGCAATACCAGATATCTATCAAAAAATCTGGAATAAAAATAAAGAAAAAATTAATTTAAATGCTAAAAATATTGAAAAAATAGCAATAACAGATAATTATACAGTAGCAAGCAAAGTTAAAGAAATGTTTAGAGTTTTAGTAAAACAAAAAAGATTTGTTTTTAATAGACTATTTTCTTTAAAGCAACATAATAAACAAGAAGTAGTAACAGCATTTTCAGGATTATTAGAATTATCAAGAAGAAATAAAGTTTTAACAAAACAAGATGAGTTATTTGGAGATATAGAGGTAGAAAAAGCTAAAAAAACTTCATAATATTAGAATAAAATGATTAAAAATACTAAAGTTGGAAAAACTAATATAAAACCTTTGAAGGAAGGTGAGATATTGGTTTTTCTTTTTTTTATACCAATTATGTTTTTGTTAATAATTATGCTTGCATTTTCAAAAATAAAAATTTGTATTGATGATTATAGATATATATCAACATTGCCTAAATTAAAGAAAACAGAATATAAAATAACGGTGTGCTTATATGTATTAAAAATAATACCTGTATTAAAAATAAAAATAAATAAAAATAAATTTAAAAAGATAAGAGAAAAACTAAAAGAAAAGTTTAGAAATATAGATTTATTAGATATTGAAAAAGAAAAAGAAATAAATAAAAAAATATTAAAAGCAACTAAAGTTTTAAATATAAACATTGATAAATTTAATTTAAAAGTAGAATTAGGAACAGAAAATGTAATATTTTCATCAATAATTATACCAATTGTTGGAACTTTAGTAGCATGGTTTTTGCAAAGAGAAAACGTTAGTTATAATAAGCAAACATTTGATATTAAGCCAATATATTATAATCAAAATTTATTGAATATATTGTTTTCAGGTATATTTGAAATAAAAATGATACATATTATAAATATAATATATATCTTAACAAAAAAAGAAGGAGTGAAAAAATATGAGCGAACAACAACATCCAATAGAAGGACTTATGGTTACAGCCATGAATAGCATTCAAGATATGATTGATGTAAATACAATAATTGGAGAGCCTATTGAAACATCGAATAATATTGTGATTATTCCAATATCAAAAGTTTCTTTTGGGTTTGCAGCAGGTGGAAGTGAGTTTAAAGGAGAGACAGTTGATGAATATACTAAAAGAGATAAAGAAGAGGCAATTCAATATAGACTACCATTCGGAGGTGGTTCAGGAGCAGGCGTTACTATAAATCCAATAGCCTTTTTAGTTATTCAACCAAATAACGTAAAATTGATGCCAGTAAATCATACATCTTCACTAGATAAATTACTTGATTATATGCCAGATTTAATGGAAAAAGCAAATAATATGATGAATCGATGTGTACAGACAAAAAAAGAACAAACACAGAAAATAATAAAAGAAATACAAAAAAATAGACATGATACTACTAAAAATGATAATAAAGATAAAGAGAAAGAAAAAGAACAGATTTCAAAACATAAAGAAGAAGATATAAAACCAAATGAAACATATGAATTTGAATATGATGACACTTTAGAAGATGAATAAAAAATAAGAAGCGGATAAAACCCGCTTCTATTTTTATAATAAGTATTATCTTAATAATCCTACCCATGAATAATAAATCTGTTTAGTAATAGTAAATAAATTAGTTTTTTCTATAGAATCTTTAGCAACAATATCAACGTTTCCTAATGTTTCACCATTAGAAGAAAAAGAAATTTCACCCAGTTTTTGACCAGCAACAATAGGCGCAGATATGCTATCTGGTAATGAAACATTTTGTTCAATATTTTGATCTTTACCTTTTTCAATTAAAGTGCCACAATCATCATTTAATACCGCATCTAATTTGTTTTGTGTACCTTTATTAACATCAATAGTTTTTATAACATCATTTTTCTTGCCAAATTCTTTAAATGAAAAATTATTAAAACCATAATCTAAAAGTTTTTGAGCTTCACTAAATCTGACTTTTGTAGAAGGAGCTTTCATAATAACAGCTATTAAAGATAAATTATCTCTTGTAGCACTTGCTGATAAGTTATATAAAGCCAAGCCTGTTGAACCTGTTTTTAAACCAGTAGCACCTTTATAATATTTAATTAGCTTATTGGTATTTGATAATTGAGATTTTCCACCACGTAAAGTATCCATCCAAATTGTAGTGTATTTAGTTACATTAGGGTGCTTAGATAATAATTCTCTAGACATTAAAGAAATATCATAACTTGATGTAACATGCCCATCTTCATCTAAACCATGACAATTTTTAAATGTAGTATCATTCATGCCTAATTCTTTAGCTTTGTCATTCATCATTTGAACAAAAGCTTCTTCTGAACCAGCAATGTATTCGGCCATTGCAACTACACAATCATAGACTGTACAATTTAAGCACAAGTGAAAAGTATTGAAAAATAAGAAAAAATTGATTATAAACACCTATAAAAAACTGCTAATATTTAGTGGTTTTTTTATTTTTGTTAAAAAGATTGAAAAAGAGGTGAATAAAAATGTGGCAATTTATATTAGGATTATTTATAGGTGCTAATGTTTCATTATTATTATATGCAATAATTCTTGTTGGCAAAAGGAGTGATACATACAATGAATGAAGAAAATAAAATAGGATATTATGCAATCATTCCTGCAACTGTTTTATTCAATGAAAAGATTAAGGCTAATGAAAAATTGTTATATGCTATAATAACTGTTCTATCCAATAAAGAAGGATATTGTTATGCATCGAATAATTATTTAGGAAGATTATTAAATGCACAACCACACACTATTTCAAAATGGGTATCGCATTTAAAATCATTAGGATTTGTATGTTTAGATATAATAAAGAATGATAAAGGAGAAATTATACAACGAAGAATTTATCCTAATGATACACCCTATACGATAAACAGGACATACCCCTATGCGATAGATAGGACAGAGGGTATGTCCCAAAAAGGACAATATAATAATATAATAGATAATAATATAAATAATAAGAAGATAGATAGATTATTTAATTATATAATAGACAAAGATAAAGAAAAAGAAATTCCAGAAGAATTTATAAATGTTGAATATAATGAAATAATTGTTGCATTAAAAAGATATGAAATGTTTTATTCAAAAGAAAGTATGCAATATATATCTTCTGAAAATTTGGATAGAATTAAAGATATAACATACATTATTGCATTAATGGTAAAAAATAGACTGTTCTATTTATCTAATAAGGTTAGTAGAGATAAGTTGATTCAAATGTATAATGATTGCAAAAATAGGGAGAATCAATATAAAGGAACAGATAATCAAATTGAAAATTTTATTAACTACTATTATAAGAGTGTAGAAAACGAATTAACGAAGGATGTATCAACACCTTCTTTTTTTATACCAGATAATAGTGAAATAGAAATTTAATATATAGTAGAGGAGGTGTTTCTTATGCCATATCCATAAGGTATAAAAAATAAAATATTAAGAGAAAGGAGAATTTTTCAATGAAGATTTACAAAGTAACATATAGAAACATTTATATTGAATCTGGTGAAAACGAAACTATTACAACAGTTTTTTTAGATAAAACTTTAGCTCTTAAATTTTATCAAAGAGAAAAAGAAAAGATAAAAAAACAGGAAGAAGAATTAGATATGGAAGATTATTGCATTGATGAAACCGATTCATTATACGAAAGATATTTAGATGGACGCTCTGCCGAAGATTCTATTGCCGTTTTTATAGAAGAAGATGAAACCTATGATGAAAGAATGTTACAAGAATTACAAAAATCACAAAGCGAAAAGGATAAAGACTATGAAATGTAAGAAAATATTAGTTATAATGCTAATTCTTATATTTATTATAGTCTTTTCTATATGTGTGTATTTATTGTTAAAAGATCTGCAAGAGTTAAATGAAAGCAATGAATCTACAGAAGATTTGATTGAAGAATCCGTTGAAATAAATGAAGAAACACAGGAAAAGAAAATAGATTGGGATTATCTAAAATCAGTTAATGAAGATATAGTTGCTTGGATTGAAATTGAAGGCACGAATATAAATTATCCTATTCTAAAAGATAAGGATGTTTATTACTTAAAACATTCATTTGATAAGACATATAATAGTAATGGATCTATATTCACAACAGATTTATTACCATTTGAAACTAATGAAACAATAGTATATGGGCATAATATGAAGAATGGAAGTATGTTTTCAAATTTGGGTAATTATTTGGATAAGGATTTTCTTTATTCTCATCTCAAATTTAAAATATATACTCCAAATTGCGACTATGAAGCAACAATTTTTAGTGTGTATTCTATAGGAATTTCAACTGAAAGTAATAATATAAAATTATTAGATTTTAGTGAAAGAATAAAATACTATGAAAAGGCTAGTAAATATGATATTGAATATAATGGAGGTATCAATAAAATAGTTAAGTTATCTACTTGTTCTTATATAAATGCAAAAACAAGACCAACAGATCAGAGATACTACATTATTGCTAGTCTTATACCTATGTAAAAAGAAATTGTGGAAAAAGGGCTGACAAATTTTAAATTTCACGTTATTATTATAGTAGGAGGTGTCTATTATGATGAAAAAGAGAATCCTTATAATAATAATTTTGATATTAGTTATTCTTGGAATCGGAGGAACTTTATATTTCATATCGTACAAGAATGATAGTCAAGGTAAAATAGATAATGCAAATGAATTAAGTCCTATGCCAGAAAATATAATCAAGTCTATTGCAGATGATACAAATACAGTAGTTAATGAAATTGAGAGTAATCCTGTTGAAGAAAATATTGAAACTACTATTACTGAAACAAATAATGAAAATACAGAAGTAGTTGAAGCTAAACAGGAAACTCAAACAACTACGAAAAATACACAATCATCTACTCAAACAAAGAGTGGTCCATCAAATAATAATTCAAGTACACCAAAGAAAGAAAATGTAACACAAAGTACAAGTCAAACAACAACACATACATCTACAACTACTTCAGTAACTAATCCTACTTCTCAATCATCAAGTAGTCAAAATAATAAACAAGAAGAAACTAAAACAGAGCAAAAAGTTGAAAGATGTACTAATAATAACAATCACGGAATGAATATAGGAAACTCTGGAAAATGGTTTAATTCTAAAAATGATGCTATTGCTTACTATAATCAACAAATAAAATATTGGGGAGATCAATGGGAAAACAACAAAATAGATAATGACACATATTATAAAAATTGTCCTTCTGGATATGAAGTATGGGATTGTATGTATTGTGGTAAATGGACTATAAACTTTTATTACAGATAAGTAAAACTATATAAAGGTCAAGATTGAGTTCTTGGCTCTTTTTTTATGGGAGGAAAACTATGATAAAAAGAGTGTTAAAAATAATAGAAAGATTAAATGCAGAAAAATCTAAATTTGTAACTGAACAATCTAAACTACAAAAGAAAATTGATGATATTGACATTAAAATAAAAAATTATACTACAATAAAAAAGGAGTATGAAAAATTAGAGAAAAAATTTATTGATTGCACACATCCTAAAGAGGAAAAAAATAATGAATGAGCAGGATAAAAAATTATTAGAACTTTATTTAAAGGATGCTAGAAAAAAGAAAATATTTTTTCTTATTATTGCAATATTTCTTATAATAAGTATATTTTTTTATGGATTTTATGCCAAATATAATCAATCATCAAATGATATAGACAACTTTATCCAAAAAGATGATGAAAACAATATTATCAATGAAAATAATACAGATGAAGAAACTACTTCAAATATTGAAAATATAACGATTAAAGAAAATACGGAACAGGTAGAGGAAGCAACGAAAGATAATACAAATATAGTTGCAAAAGAAGAAAATACAAAGCAAGAAATAAAAGAGAACCCTAAAGAAAATACACAGACTACTACTGCATCAAATGAAAATAAAGAGAAAAACACAAAGAAAAAACCAGCAAATAAAGATTTTTTATTTACTGATGGATATACTATGGATAATGTAACACAAGCTGCACAAGAATATTTAAAGTCTTATGATTTTAGTGGCGAGTGTGTTCCTATAAAAGACAATGAAGGTGTTTATTTAGGAATGAGAGTAACATTTTATTAAAGGGATTTTGTACCCTTTATTTTTTTGCAAATTTTTAAGAAAAGGAGATTTTAAAAGTGAAAACTATTAAGAATTATATTTTAAATAAAAAAATAGTTGCAATACTATTGCTATTAATTACTATATTAACTAATATTAGTCCAGTTTTTGCAGTATCTGGAAGTGGCTCTTTCGTTGGAGGTCAATATGCTTCTGGAATGTTAACTACAGATCATGCAGCAGGTTCAACTGGCGTTTTAATTAGAAGATTGATAAACAATACTACTGGAGAAAGATATACCGTTTTTTGTGCTGAACACGGGGTAGATTTCAAAACAGGAAGTTCTTATAATGGGAATTATTATACACCTACAGATGCTACAATAAAAAGAGCTTGTAAGATTGCTTATTTTGGTTGGTATAAGGACAATGGGGGTTATGTAGTAGATGGAGGAATACTTGCAAATGATATGAAATGGGTAAAGCAAGCCTATGTTTTTACTCAACAATACATTTGGGAAACTTTAGGACAATCAAATGCTACATTTAGAGATTCAACAGTTCAAGCCGACTATGTCGCATTTAAAAATGATATAAATAATAAAATTAACAATATGCAAACAAGACCTAGCTTTGATGCAACTACTATTGAAATAGAAGCAGGAGAAACCAAAGTATTGAATGATACAAACGGAGTATTAGCTGATTATTCAAGTATAGACAATACAAAAGATAATGTGAGATTTCAACACAATAAAGGAGAAAACACATTAACAATTACAGTATCAGAAGATTGCACCGTAGAAAGTCTAAATATTTCTGATAGCACATTTCAAAGTTGGGGATTAGTAAAAGAAGAATCAAGAGATCAAGATACAACTGTATATTTTTCTTTTACAACTGGAGTACAAGATCAGTTAATGGCTTTACATTATAATGATCCAGTACCTATGGCAATGAGCTTGAAAATAAATTTGTTTGGAAATATAGAATTAACAAAATTAAGTGATAACAATGACTTGGTAAATGGTGCTGTGTTTAGTATTACAGGTCCTAATAATTACAATAAAGATGTAACTGTTACAAATGGAAAAATCACTATAGATAAATTAAGAGCAGGAACTTATACTATAAAAGAAAAATCTGCTCCAGAAGGATATTTATTAAATCCAGAATCATATCAAGTAGAAGTTAAGGCAGCACAAACATCAACAAAAACAATAATAGATGCAGAACCTACTGGTAAGATTTTATTATATAAAGTTAGTGAAAATAATGACAAAATTAGTGGTGCAGTATTCAAAGTAACTGCAGCAGAAAAAATCACAAATAAAGCAGGAACAAAAACATTCTATACGGAAGGTCAAGAAGTTGCTACAATAACAACTGCATCTGGAACTGGAATTGCACAAATTGATAATCTTCCACTTGGAAAATACTATGTAAAAGAAATTTCTGCTCCAACTGGATATTTATTAAATGAAAACACATATACTGCAAATCTAGTATATAAAAATGATACAACTCCAGTAATAACAATAGAAATCAAAGGGATTGTTGATGAGGAGCCAACTGGTACAATATCAATTATAAAGAAAGATAGTAAGACTGGTTCTATTGCACAGGGAGATGCAACCCTAAAAAATGCAGTTTATAAGGTATATGCAAACGAAGATATTTATAATGTTGCTAAATCAAATAAATTCTATAGTAAAGGTGATTTAGTTGCGACACGAACTACAGATGAAAAAGGAGTCTGTCAAGATGTTACTGACTTACCTCTTGGAAAATACATTGTTAAGGAAGAAGTAGCACCAATAGGATATTTAATTGATAAAAAAGAATATGAAGTAAATCTAAAATATAAAGATCAATACACAAAAATAATTACTGGAAATGCAAATAGCACAGATAAGGTAAAAGAAATGAGAGTTCATATTTTTAAGAGTGGCATTGATGTTAATTCTGGAAAAACACCTGGATTAGCAGGTGCGATATTCACTATTAAATTAAATAGTGCAGTACAAAGAGCTTATGATAAAGGTTACACATACGCAGAGGTATGGGGTGGCATTGATGAGTATGGAAATGCAGTAACAGTTGATAGCAAGAGAGTTGCCGAAGCACAAGTTATTGCTCCAACTTATGAAGCAATAGAAACGGATGAAAACGGAGATGCTTATACACAAAATGTTTTACCTTATGGAACATTTATAGTAAAAGAAACAACAACTCCAAAAGATTACGAAAGTGCAGCAGATTTTACATTTTCAATAACACAAGATGAATCAGAGATACAAGATATTGCTAAAAAAGTAAAAGATATTGTCGTAAATAATGAGCAATTAGAAACTTATATCAAACTAATTAAGAAAGATAAAACTTCTGGAAAAACAGTATCATTAAATAATGCTACATTCCAGATTAAAGCAACAAAGGATATATATGATAGAGCAACAAACAAAATACTTTACAAAAAAGGTGAAGTTGTAACACAAAAAATTGGTAGCACAACTTATAATTCTTTCACAACTAATGCAAAGAATATAATTGTACCAGCTAATAGTTATAGCAATAAAGAAGGAGATTCAATAGGCTCTGTAATAACTCCACTAAAATTAGAAGTTGGAAGTTATCAGATTACTGAAATCAAAATTCCAGAAGGATTTTTACAACTTGAAAATCCAGTTACATTTAAAGTTGAGGGAATAAGAAATTATGACACAGATCAGGATGGAGATTTTATTTTAGAAGTAGAAGTTTTAAATGAACAACCTACAGGAACTCTAATTATTGATAAATCAATAGCATTAAGAGAAGATGCAGATACATCATTAGTTGATATATCTGATTTAAGTGGTATTCAATTTAAACTTGTTGCGAAAGAAAACATCATTGATTATGCAGATGGAAGTATCATTTATAAAGCTGGGCAAGAAATAAAAACTTATAATCTTAATAAAAATGGAGATTTAAAAGTTGAAAAATTACCAATGGGAAAATATCAATTACAAGAAATAAAAACTCTTGATGGATTAGTATTAAATAATACAATCTATGATATAGAATTTAATAAACAAGATGATGTAACTAAAGTATATACAGTAACAGAAGATATAGCAAATGACACAACATTTGTAGAATTTTCAAAAACAGATATTACTGGAGAAAAGGAACTTGAAGGAGCTAAATTAACAGTTTTTGATAAAGATGGAAATGTAATTGATTCTTGGACTTCAACAGATAAAACACATAAAATTGAAGGATTAGTTGCAGGAAAATCTTATATATTAAGAGAAGAAATTGCTCCAAAAGGATTTGTTAGAGCTACTAATATAGAATTCAAAGTTGAAAATACAAAAGAAATTCAAAAAGTAACAATGATTGATAAAGTTGTAGATATGACTAAAAATAACATTGCAGGAGATGAAGTTGAAGGTGCTAAAATGCAAGTATTCGACAAAGAAGGAAATATAGTTGATGAGTGGACTTCTGGAAAAGAGGCACACAAAATCAGTAATTTAGTTGAAGGAGAAAAATATACTTTACACGAAGAAACTGCTCCAGATGGTTATGTTGTTGCTACAGATATTGAATTTGAAGTAACATTAGACAAAGAAACTCAACACGAAGTGATGACAGACAAAATAGTCGAAATGACTAAAAAGAATATTGCAGGAGATGAAATTGAAGGTGCTTCTATGAAAGTATTTGATAAAGAAGGAAATTTAGTAGATGAATGGATTTCTGGAAAAGAAGCACATAAAATCAATAACTTAAAAGAAGGAAATACTTATATTTTACACGAAGAAACTGCTCCAGATGGTTATGTTCTTGCAACTGATGTTGAATTTACAGTAACTACAGATAAGGAAACACAACACGAAGTTATGATTGATAAAGTTGTTGAAATGAGCAAGGTCGATGTTGCAGGAGAAGAAGTAGAGGGAGCAAAAATCCAAGTATTTGATAAAGATGGAAACATTGTTGATGAATGGACTTCTGGAAAAGAAACACACAAAATCAATAATTTAGTTGAAGGAGAAACCTATATTCTTCACGAAGAAATTACTCCAGAAGGATATGTAAAAGCAACTGATGTTGAGTTCACAGTAACTACAGATAAAGAAACACAACACGAAGTTATGGTTGATAAAATAGTAGATGTAACAAAAACAGATTTAACAAATGGTGAAGAACTTGAAGGTGCTGAATTAGTTGTTACAGATAAAGATGGAAATATTATTGATAAATGGACTTCAACTAAAGAGCCTCATCATATTACTGGATTAGAAGAAGGTAAGAAATATACATTAACTGAAACAACTGCTCCATACGGATATGAAATTGCAGAATCTATCGAATTTGAAGTTTCTTGCGATAAGGAAAATCAATTATTAGAGATGAAAGATATGCCTATATTAAAGTTTGTTAGAGTTGAAAAATTAGATAAAGACACAAAAGAACACATTAAATCAAATAAATTTGTTTTCGGAATTTATGAAGATGAAGAATGTACTAAACTTATTAAAGAAGCAGGAGCAAATGAATTTGAAGGAACTGCATTATTCGATGAGTTAAGATATGGAACTTACTACATTAAAGAAATTAAAGCACCTTTAGGATATAAACTATCAGACCAAGTTGTTAAAGTAGAAATAAATGACAAAGGCGTATTGGCTGATGGTGTATCATTGGAAGAAAAAGATGGTATTTACAGTTTTGAATATTACAACTCTTTACTTCCAAAAATTCAAACAGGAAATGAAACAAATTACTTCTTATTAGGAAGTTTAGCAGTAATTTCTTTAATCGGAATAGTTGGTGGAATTATGCTATTAAGAAAAAAACACAATGAAAAATAATTTGAGTGGGTGAAACTCCCACTCTTTTTTCATTTGTGAGAAAAGAGGGAAACTATGATAGAAAGCAATATAATTTACAATTTTGAAGATTTTAGGGCATTAGTGTCTGACAAAGCAAAAGAAGGAACTTACTATTTATTATATGATGATTTATATTTTGAGCAAATAGATAAAAACACAATGATAACAAGAGAGGCATTTACAGTTGCAGGAAGATATACAAAATCATTCAATATAATAAAATATGTAGATTTTAAACTTAAAGATAATTATACAACAAAGGAATTAGCAGAATTTGTTGAGTTATTAAGAAAACATACAAAAATACTTCTTACAATATACAATCCAAAGAAAAAGGATTGCTTTTTATTGTTTATAAGTAATAGAGATGATTCACAAATAGAAAAAGAAATTAAAAATTTATTGGAAATGGAGATATGATTATGCAACAACAAATCAGAATTATAACAACTAAAAAAGGATATGAAGAAATTATGAGTTTTTTACGATCTCATAATAATAAGAAATTAACAAAAAATATAGTAAATGATACTACTTGCAAATACATCAATGATATATATTTTTTTAAGTGGGATAATCCTAAATATTTTAGACTTATAAAAAATTTATTAACTGTTATTATAAACAAAAATATAACACAAAGAGTATGTATTATTGATAGAAATTATATTAAGTTATACGATAATACTCTATTAGAAGATGAATATAAGGATATTCCAATGCCTTCAATGACTTGTGAATTCAATGATAAAGAAACTATAAGATTATTAAAACAAATTGATAATGGAGGTAATGAAAATGGGGTATAGATCAGATATTAGAATTATAACAAGTAAAGATGGTTATGAAGAATTAAAAGAATTTGTGAAAAAATATTTAGGAGAGGATAACAAAGATTACAATCTTCTAGAGGAATGTGATATAAAGCAAGAAGGAAAAAATCAAATTTATTTTGGTTGGAATAGTCTTAAATGGTATGAGGGTAGTTATAAAGAAGTTGATGCCATAATGGAAGGATTAAATTATTTAGGCGAAAATGAGTATTCTTATAGATATTCAAGAATTGGAGAAAGTTATGATGATTATGAAGAACAATACTATGATGGCAACAAAGAAAAAGAAAATTATTTAGAATATCCAAATTTAATAAGAGAATTTGATGATGAATATATATTAAGTTTGATAAAAGACACACAGGAAATAAAACAATATAATAAAGAAGAAAATAAGGAAGAAATAGATATATGAGTGCTTATGATGAGATATTATCAAGTTCTAATATAGTAAATATTCTTGAATACTATGGACTAAAGGTTACTAGAAATAAATGTACTTGCCCTTTTCATAATGATACGCATCCTTCTATGATGGTAAACACTAGCAAAGGTATTGCAAAATGTTTTGCTTGTGGCTCTGGAGGAAATGTTGTATCATTTATCCAAAAATATGAAACAGAAATAAATCATAATGCAATAAGCACAGTAGAAGCTATGCAAAAAGCAATAGATATACAACATTTGAATATTGTCCTTTCACAAAACAATAAAATGCCTCTAACCGAAGAACAAAAGAAACAAAAGACATTATCTAACATTCTAAAAGATGCAATTACTATTTGCGAGAATAATTTAAAAACTAAAAATATAGATGGAGAGAGAACTCTCGACTATCTTAAAAGTAGAAACTTATCTGAACAAATAATCAATAATTTTCATATTGGATTCAATCCTACTTATGATAATATAACTAATAATTTATTATCAAAGTACAATATGAAAGATTTAATAGAAGTAGGCATTACAAAGGAATCTAAAAATGATTATATTGATATATTTAGCCATAGAATAATGATTCCTATATTTGACCAATATGGAAATCCTGTTGGATTTGGAGCGAGAGTATTAGGAGATGCAAAGCCTAAATATATTAACACTATGGCAACTCCGTTATTCAATAAAAGTGAATTACTATTTAATTATCATAAAGCAAAATCTTTTGCTAGAAATTATGAAATGATAGTAGTCGAAGGATATATGGATGTTATAAGTGCTAATGCAATGGGATTTGCAAATACTGTAGGGATAATGGGAACTGCATTAACAAAAGAACAAATTGAATTACTAAAGAAATTAAAGTGTGAAATTACTCTTTCCCTTGATAATGATGATGCTGGTAAAAATGCAATGATTCGAGTTATACCAGAATTATTAAATGAAGGACTAGAAGTAAATGTATTAGATATATCAAAATTAGAAGGTAAATACAAAGACTTCGGAGATTTACAAATTGCAAATGTAAAAAAGGAAGATGTTTATAAAACAAAAATATCTGCCTTTATTTTTTTACTTGAAAATCAATATTTACAAAATAAAGAATTAAATGTTGATAATATCTATAATACTTATAAAAAGATGCAAAGAGATGGTTTAATTAAAGATACAAAAGATATTCTTCGCTTTAAAGAATATGTAACAAATAAAACCAATTTTAGAGTAGAGGAGGTTGAAGATATTATTATGCCAAAAGAAGTAAAACAAGAATCCAGAGTTGAAAGATATAAAGGCTTATTTTTCTATTACTATATAATGGATCATTTGAAAAAATATGCGACTAATCATCAAGATAGAATATTACAAAAATATCTTGAAACGAATGCTATTACACAAGAACTAATTGAAGAAACATTGAATAATGAAAATTATTTAAAAGATGGAGAAAATACAATAGATATTTCAAGATATGTAAATGAGTACATCTATACATCTGATGATTATATAAAATTTAAAAATGATAAAATTTTTATTCTAGAAAATTTACTAAACAATGTAAAAAGTTTTGATCAAGAAGGAAATGTTGTAAATATAAAATTATCTGTAGAGCAAAAAGATATTGTTTTAAAGCAATATGCTGAAAGTTTTGAAACTAATATAAAAGATTATATTGAAAACAATCCAGATGAGTTTGAGGATTTATTTATTGCTAATAATACTTCGCAATTTGAGAAATTATTTCCTAAAACTTATGTTGAATCACTAAAAGAACAGGCAGTTAGTAGATTTAAAAATGAAAATGTTATGGAAGCAGTAAGATATGGTTTAGCATATCCAGATAATATGAAATCTGCAATGACTAGACAATTTGTGAATAATGACAAATACAAGACTTTACTTGTTTTCAATAATAATAAAAATATTTTAGGATTAACACCAGAAAATATTATGAAAGAAACGAAAGAAGAATTAGAAAAAAAGCCAGAGAAAACAAAACAAAAAGAACAAGATGACATACAAAAGACAGAAGTTGAAACTGTAAAAAATAATAATGATATGTCTGTATTTATTAAATTATCTGGAAAAGAAAAAGAATCGTTTAAAGGTATTTATTTGCCTATTGATAGTGGAACACAAGTATTTATTCCAAAACAATTATATAGAATTGATGATGGAAAACTACAGATATTAAACTCACAATCAAAATCGGCAAATATGAGCGAATATGCAGTAGATGAAAATACTAGAACTAAAAAATTTATGAATAGATTAACATTAGATAATTTTTATCACAAATATTTTAATTTATATGAAATTTCAATGGAGAAAGAGGTGATTCCAAGTGCAAGCTACTAATAAAAGTGATGCAACGCAAGTTTATGAAGGTGCAGAAAGAGCTACAAGAGTTGGTATAAAAGATTTCTTTAAATATATTTTAAAGCCATTTTCAGTATTTAGTTATCATTATTTTGTTGAAGGCATAAAAGCAGTACAAAAAGATGGGCCAACAAAAGAATTAGAAAAAATAACTAATCTTTCCTATGATGAAACAATAAGAGTAATGGAAAAGTGTCAAAAAGATGGAATTAGAGTTGTTGCAAGTGAAAGAAAACTATCAATTGAAAATACAGAGTTTGGTAAGAAAAAATCACTATTTCAACAAAAAAGAATAACAAAATACGCAAGAAGAATAAAAAGTTTAAGCGATTTTAAAACACATTTTCCTAGAATTGCAAAATTGTTGTATATAAATAGACTTATGGCTAGATATGAAAAGAAACAAGCAGAGCAAGTGAAATCACATCAGAATAAAAGATATAATATCTATTTCAATAAATCTAAGCAGGGATATATGGGAGATAGAATTGCAGACTTAATAGAATATAGAACTAAAATCTCAAAAGACTTATTTGATGACAATATACAAGCTGCAATAGAAGAAACAAAAGAAAAAGGACAGAGTCTAAATGCACAGGAATTGAAAGATTTATCAGAAAGTTTGAATTTACACGAAATGGGTGAAGTAGAAGTTGAAGAATTTAAGCAAGACTATTGTATTCACTCTATTCCTTTCTCTGCTTTTATGAGTATAAAAGATGATTTAGAAGTGGCAGATATTCCTTATGGAATGAAAGTTGTTACTAATGATGAAGATAAAAAAGTTGCTAGTATATATTTTGAAAATAAGCATTTAGAAAGATATTCAGAACTTGGATTCAATAATGTAGGTCAGATCCGTGTGTATGGATCTGATAATAAAAATATGCAATGGAATATCAATTCACAAGATGAAATAATATCTTTCAAAACAAAACTTGGAGAGCAAGAAAGACAAACTTATGAAACATTAAGTGGTAAAAATTATATTATGAAAAGAACAGAAAACGAGTGTGTTTGGACTGTTTTTAAAAATGATATAAAAGAACTTGCACAAAAGGAAAAAAAAAGAAATGTAGTAAATGAGGATTTGGAAAAGCATAATATTTTTGAAGAACTTGAAAAAGAAGTCGCTAATTCTCCTACTCTAACAGAAGATAAGAATATAGAAATAAATATAGCTGATGAAAAAGAAGTAGGTGAGTAAAATGGAAAAGATACAAGAAAAAGCATATTTTAACATTGGAAATAGTGAATACTATGAAGGCTATCATATAAAAGATAAGCGTTGGAATGGTTGGGCTAGACCTTATTTTGAAAAATTTATTGCAGAATTATTTGTAAATAACTTTGCTACAAGAGATTTTCAAATTGTATATGATAAATATACGGATTGCTATATTTGTAAAACACTAGAAAATGATATTGTTACTGCAACAGATATAGCAGAGAAGAAAATTATAAATACAAAAGAAGGAGCAAAAGAAGTATATGACTTTGGCTCTATAGGATGGACTTGGGATGATTATACTCTTGATGAAATAAAAAATCGAGAGAATATTCATATAATTATTCCAGATAAACTTATAGAAAAAGATTCTATAAATTTAGATTATTAAAAAATGGGAGGTGATGCAGATATGCTGGTGAAAAGGAATAAAAAGAGTTCAAAAGTATTATTTGTAATAGTCTTTGCAATTATATTTTACTATATGTTAAGAGTAACAACTCTGGTATCTGCTAATAATGGAAATTGGTCTTTTGATTATTTCACCATTGTTCTGAATGAACTGTATAAAATAAACACTCCAATAGATTTTTCAAGAAATAACTTTCTTGTATCTATGGGGGTGTCTTTTTTTGTTTTAATGATTTATGAAACTTATAAAATGCAAAACAAAAAGAATATACAAGAAAATACTTATGGCTCTGCTGAATGGAGAACTTCAAATGATATAAAAGACAAAAGAGATAAGAACTTTGAAAATAATATGATTTTAACACAGACAGAACTAATTTCTAAAAATATGAAAATAAGTAAAATGAATAGGCACGTTATATTGATAGGTAGACCTGGAAGTGGTAAGTCGAGATATTATTTTAAGCCTAATATTCTAAATGCAAATGGCACAATAATCGTAACTGATCCTAAACGGAGAACTTTTGCGAGATTGTGGTTATTCATTAAAGAAAAAAGGCTATACAATAAAAGTTCTTAACCTTGATGATAAGTCTTGTTCGGATTGCTACAATCCACTAATGTATATTAAAGAAAGTCATAATAATATTGGTTATTATGATGAGGAACATCCAATACAAGAAGATGATGTAATGAGCTTAATAAATACAATAATGGCAAATACTAAAAGCGAAAATATACAAAATACTTCTGGAGATCCATTCTGGGGTGCGACCTGTTGCAGTTTGAAAAGAACTGCTTAAAACTTTAATTTAATATGTTTTAAAACTAATATTTTGATTGGTGGAATGATAGGGTAACGCCTTGAAACGCCACTTTAATACTCTGAATAGCGAAAATATTGTTGAGAATATTTTGGTTATAAGCTCGGTGAAGTCGGCAGAGAATTGCCCTAATGATTAAGAAATTAATCAAGGAAAGTGTCCTAGAGGTAGGATATGCAATCTATATGTCGGAAGTCTATAAAATACTCATGGTTAGAATTTTTGTTAAGACGGGCAAAATGACGAAGTTTCCGAATGTACAAGCCTAGAACGGGAGTTAGTCGAAAGGCTATAATCATTTTAATATGATGTTTGTGAGGTGGAGTAAGGTTCCCAGAGATGAAACACCTTATATTATTACAGGTAATATCAAGCAAACAGGCTTATAGGAACGACCTAAAAGTATATATGTAAAGATAGAAATATTGGAACAGGGAAAGCTAACAATACTGAGGGCTTAACACCTATGAAGTAGTTGTAGGGAATAAATAACTTACATTAATGTTAGTGAGAGTAGTGGCACAGTACCTATGAAACTCTGATAATAAGGAGTGGAGGGATAGCCACAAGTCAAAAATAATTAATTTATACAAAATTTACAAATTTTAGAAAGGAGTTCTAAAACATAAGGTTCTTGTAAGACTAATAGAGGCAATAAATCTTAGAAATAGGAGGAAAAGCCGACTTATGACAATTAAAAATCAAAAGTTCAAAAAGAAAAAGCATTTAAGAAATAACGAATATTATAATTTGCAAAATGAATTTGATAAACTTTATGAACAAAGTAAAAACGGAAAAAAGTTTAAAAATTTACTAGAACTAATTGAAAGTGAAGAAAATATACAACTTGCTTACAGAAATATAAAGAAAAACAAAGGTAGTAAAACAGCAGGAACTAACAACAATACAATTATTGCTATTGGAAAGATAAAAACAAATAATCTTGTCCAATATGTTAGAAATAGACTTGCAGATTACAAACCTCAAACTGTAAGGAGAGTTGAAATACCAAAACCAAATGGAAAAACTAGACCTTTAGGAATACCAACAATAGAGGACAGACTTATACAACAATGTATAAAGCAAGTATTAGAGCCAATTTGTGAAGCAAAATTTCATAAAGACAATTATGGTTTTAGACCTAACAGAGGAACAAATCACGCAATAGCAATGGCAATGAGATTTGCAAATATAAATAAGTTGTATCACGTTGTTGATATTGATATACACGGATTTTTTGATAATGTTGACCATTCAAAGTTATTAAAACAAATATGGAGTATGGGAATACAGGACAAAAATCTTATATGTATTATATCAAAAATGTTAAAAGCTGAAATAAAAGGAATAGGTATTCCAACAAAAGGAGTTCCACAAGGTCGGTATATTAAGTCCATTGTTGGCAAATATAGTTTTAAATGAGCTTGATTGGTGGGTTTCAAATCAATGGTACACAAAGAAATTAAATGGTGACTATTGTAAAGATTGGAGAAGAATATCATTAAATAAGTCAAACTTAAAACAAGTTATGATAGTTAGATATGCAGATGATTTTAAATTGTTTTGCAAAACTCACGAACAAGCAGTAAAAATGTATTATGCAACAAAACAATGGTTAAAAGAAAGATTAAAACTTGATGTCAGTGAAGAAAAGACAAAAATAGTAAATTTAAAAACTGAATACTCTGAATTTTTAGGCTTTAAATTAAAAGTTTATAAAAAGGGGAGTCGCTGGGTTGTCAAATCTCATATTTGCGATAAATCAAAGAAGAAAATAAAAGCAAATATTAAATCAGCAATAAAAGAATTAGGAAAACATAAGGATAAGCCTAGTGCATTAAAATTAAATTCTGTAATACTAGGAATACATCAATATTATAGAATAGCAACAAATGTATATATAGATTTTGAAAAAATTGCCTATGGACTTACAAAGAGCCTTAAATGTAGAACAAAAACATTTGCAGGAAACAAAGGTGGAAAAAGCAAAGCATTCATAAAATTTTATGGAGGTTATAGTGGAAAACCAATATATATAAAGGGAGTAGCAATATTTCCTATACATTATGTTAGTACAAAACCACCATTATGCTTTTCACAAGATATGTGTAACTATACTCCACAAGGTAGAACTAAAATACACAACAATTTAAAGAAAATTGACAGATATATTTTAATATATATAATGCGAAATCCAATAACAAATGCAAGTGAAGAATTTAATGACAATAGAATTTCATTATATGTAGCACAAAATGGGAAATGTGCAATTTCAGGAAAACCTTTACAAATTGGAGATATGGAAGTGCATCATAAAATTATGAAACAAAAAGGAGGAACAGATAAATATCAAAATTTGATATTTATAACTAAAAACATTCATAAATTAGTACACATAACCGACAGCGATAAAATAAATGAATATTTGCAAAACGAAAACCTAAATGCAGAGCAAATGCAAAAACTTAATGAACTAAGAGAATTAGTTGGAAATTGTAAATTAGTATAATAATTATTTTTGATGGAACGCCGTATGAAATGAAAGTTTCACGTACGGTGTGGAGCAGGGGAAAATCTGGAGATAATATCAAAGGATTACCTATTGCTATAAAAAGCAGAAATGATATATCTTCAAGCCTTATTTTACTATACATTAAGACATTATGATAAGGCACATCAGAATTTTACAACAGTTTTAAATCTAATTCGTTTATCGAATCCAGATTCTACAGGTGTATCAAATTTAGATAGGTTGTTTGATGCTTGGGCAAAAGATGAGCCAGAGGCAATAGGTGTAAAACAATATAAGCATTTTAAAGTTGCAGCATCTGCACCAAAAATGATGAGTACAATTATTATGGTTGCAACTGCAAGATTAGCTTCATTCAACATTAAAGAAATTGCAAATATGACTGATACAGATACTATGGAACTTAACAGAATAGGGATGCCTTTGGATGACAATTCTCCATTATTGAAACAGATAAATAGTGAATCGAATAAACCTATTGGAAATGGTAAAGTTGCCTATTTTGTAATAACAAAACCAAGCAATAATACTTTTAACTATTTAGCGAGTATTTTTTACACACAAATATTTGAGATTATTGATGAAAATGCAAAATTATGTGGTGGAAGTTTAGCAACTCCACTAGAAATCTATATGGATGAATGGTCGCAGTTAGGCGAAATACCACGATTTGTTGAGGAACTTGCTTTTTTGAGAGGATTAAATGTTGGAATTACTGTAGGGCTACAATCACTATCACAATTAAAACAAAAATATAAAGATAGTTGGGAATCTGTTTTAGATTGTTGCGATAGTACATTATTCTTGGGAGGTATGAGTAAAGAAACTTTAGAATATCTGGTTGCTTTACTTGGAAAGAAAACTTGGTATAAGAAGTCATCTGGAAGAACTTATGCTAGACAGGGATCATCTTCAACTAACTGGGATGTAGTTGGTAGAGAACTCGCAACTTTAGATGAGTTATCAAAAATGCCGAGTGGTAATTGTGTATTATTTATAGCAGGAATAGGAGCTTTTTATTCTAAACTATATAACTTAAAAGAACATCCTAATTATTCTGAATTATATGAGCCACGAGATAATAATTCTCAAAAACTCTATAATCATAAAAAAGAGTTGCAATATGGTAAAAATGCAGACTATAAAATGTTATGCGATTCTGGCTTATCATTTGCAATTCCTATTGAAAAGCCAGAAATAAGAGAGGTTGATAAGGAAGATTTAAAAAATCTCAAACGAATTGGAGTAATCCAATTTGAAGATTTAGTAATAAAAAAATAATTAAATAAGAAAAGAGATAAATCTTGAAATTAGATTATTAGCTAATTAAAGAGGGGTTTATCTCTTTTTAATTGGAGGTAAATATGAAAAAGATTAAAAATTTATTTAGAAAATTAAGAGAGAAAGTAGCAGTTATAGGAACAACTGCAATGGGCACATTGATTCTTGCAGAATCAAGAATATTTGCAGCTTCAAACACAGAATCTATTGATTCATTTATAAATTTTGCTTGTGATTGGCTAACTAAAATTGGTGGAGTTATTGCTCTTGTTGGTGGCGTTATGTTTGCACTTGGTTGGCAAAGAGAAGATGCTGAAGGTAAATCAAGAGGTTTAATGACACTTATGGCAGGATTTATGCTTGTTGCAATCGCACAATCAAAGAATTTATTTGGATTATAAGAGAAGGAGGACAAATAATTGGATGGAATTATAAGACTTCTTTATAGTTTCAAATTTACAGTTTTCGGTATTGATATAGATAGTGGTAATTTAATAGGTACGATAGAAAAATTAACGAATTTCTCTAGTGTAAAAGGTATCAATATTTGGTCTATTGGAAAAACAGTAAACGATGTAATAGTTCCAATAGCATTAAGTCTTTTAATCCTTTTCTTTATGATTAACTTGATAAAGAAATCAATGGAAGTAGAGAGAATAAGTTGGGAAAGAGTAGTAATGGCTTTCGTTTCATTCTTATTACTTAAATACTTTATTCAACACGGATACGATTTCTTATCTAGTATTATGAATATAACAAATGACATTTTTGTTAGTATTACACATGCCATAGGTAATAGTAATTCTTCGATTAATATTGCAGACACTTTAATTGATGCAGTACCAGATGGATTTGTAGATAGTATTATGACATATCGGATTGTATTTAATACTATTCATTCCGTTTATGACAACAATCGTACAGATTCTAACACAGATATTTTTGAGAGTTGTAAAACTAATACTATGTTTTGCTTTTGCTCCAATACCAATCGCTCTTGCTGCTGATGATGAAGGTAGAGGAAAAGCAATTCAATACTTCCTTTTTTCAGCAAGTGTTGGATTAGAAGCAGTAATAATATATTTAGCAACAAATATCTATTCTATTGGACTTGCAGGATTGAGTAGTACAGTAGGCTCAACAAATGCAATATCAACAATAGTTGCAATGTTATTTCTTAACGGAATGTATTTGGCAGTAATACAGTACGCAAGTCAATTTGCAGAAAAACTTACAGGAGGTCATTGATAATGGATAATATAGAAATTACAGTATTTGATGAGATAAAGGATTATAAAGAAAAAATATACTTCTTCAATTTTAGACAATGGATATTTGCAATTCTAATAATAATTGCAGTTGTTCCCACTTATCTGATTTTAAAAGAAAAGATTGGTGAAGAAGCAACAAGTTATATAGTAATTGCAATAGCAGGAGTTTTAGGATTTATAGGATTTGTCAAAATACACGAACTACCAGCAGAGAAGATAATGCCTTTTTGGTTTAGGCATTATCTTCTTTTTGCAAAGCCAATACATTATATGACAGATAGTGAGTATGAACTTCAACATCAAAAGAAAAATAAGCACAAAACAAAATCAACCAAAACGGATAATTCTAAAACTACAAAAGCTGAAATTAGAGAAATGAAGAAAAAACAAAAACAAGCCAAGATATTGGAAAAAGCTAGAAAAAAATATGGAATAAATCCAGAATACTCTGAAATAGAAACTATAAAAGAAGAAAAAGAAATTAAAGTAAATGAAATTAACGAATCTAATAATTCAAGAAAAGATGAACTATCAGAGAAGTTATCAAAACTATCAAAAGAGCAACAAGAGGCTCTTTTAAAACTGTTAGAGAGGTAATATAAGATGAATTTAAGTCAATGGGAAAAGTCATTATTGGAATATTATCTAAACAATCATAAGGCTAAATGGATGCGAGTTTATAACAATAAGCATCCTATTTTAGAAACAAGAGTTGTGTTTTATACAATATTCAAAAGAAAGATAAAAAAGCAGCCATATCGTGGCGAATTAACCTATACAGGAATGTTTAAAAAATTAGTTGAAGGAGATTGGTATTTTATTCCCAATCTTCTTGACAGTTATAAGGAGGAACAACATTGAAAAAGGTAAAAGAAAATAAGAAAAATAAAGAAAAGAAAGAATTTTTTTTATTTACTATATTTAATGAATTTTCAAAGAAAATAAAAGCACATAAAGTTGCAAAGCCTAAAACTACATCACAAATTATTCATACATTTTTTAAAGACTTTAATGAAAAAAATTCAATTATACAATTAGATGATACACATTATTCTGTTTGCTTTGAATACCAAGACATTTCTTTTGCAAAAGCAAACTATGAGGAACAAGAGAATATTTTTCTTAAATGGGTTGAATTTTTACATTCCTTTAACTATAACGATCATATTCAAGTAGTTTGTTTTGGTACACCAGTAAAGACTAATGATTATAAGCAAAAATTTATATATAATGAAAACAACCTAAATGAAAATGAATCTAAAGTTGCAAATGAGTTTAATACTCTTATAGAACTTGCAATCGGTGATAAAGAAGAAATATTATGTGAGAAAAGACAAGTAGTCATTACTACGAAAGCTGAAAGTATGAAAGAAGCACAAGATATATTTCTTCAATATCAGTTGAGGACAGAAGAAAAGTTTAAGGAATTAAAGTCTAAAATAAAAAGAGTAAATATAGTAGAAAGATTAGGCTCTTTATATAATATATTTCATAATGAACTTGCAGAGGAAAATGGAATTGATAATTTTATTAAATATGCAATAGACAATAAATTGAGTATTTACGATGTTTTAGCACCAAAGCAAGATGTATCTTTTAGAGAAAAGAATTATATAAAGATTGGCGAAGATAAATTTATTCGTGTTCTATATGTTAGTAAACTGCCTAAATCTATAACACCAAGATTTTATAATAGAATAACAACAATAACTAACTATAATATTATTACAACTTTGAATATTACACCTACAGATCCAGCTAAAGTAATCAAAATGGTAAATAAGAAATTATCTGGAATGAAAACAGAAAGATTGGAAAAAATTAAAAAAGCCAATAAAAATAACTACAGTTATGAAGCTGTACTTGATGAAAAATTAGAAGATGCTATAAGTGATGCACAAGAATTAAGAGATGCACTTCAAAAGAAAAAACAAAAGTTATTTACTAACAATGTTTTAATATGTATTCAAGCAAGTTCACTTGATGAACTAAATAAAGCTACAAAATTAGTAAAGAGTATTGGAAACGAATATCTAATTTCTTTATATAATTTAGATTGGCAACAACTAGAAGGAGTGCAAAATTGCCTTCCATTCGGTTGGAACACACTACAAATACAAAGGTCATTAACTTCGGAATCTACTGCTACCAATGTTCCTTTCAATACAAAGGACTTGATGCACGAGGATTCTATTTTTTATGGAATAAATCTTGTTTCAAAGAATCCAGTATTTTGTGATAGAAAGAAGCTACTAAATGGAAACGGTTGTGTTTTAGCAACATCTGGAGCAGGAAAATCATTCTCTATAAAATTACTTATAGAGCAAGTATTATTGCGTTATCCAGAGGATGAAATTTGCGTAATTGATCCTCAACGGAGAATATTATCCTTTAATTAAAGCATTTGGAGGACAGGCATTAAATATAAGCACAAATACTGATACACATATAAATCCATTTGACAGTTCGTTACAATATGCAAAGAACGATAAAGAAGCAATAAAAGAAAAATCTGAATTTATACTTGCTTTTATAGAATCAATAGTAAATGGATTATCTGGAGAACAAAAAACTCTTACAGACCGTTGTACGAATAATATTTATGAGGATTATAAACTTCATAATTATAATAAAGAATATGAGCCAGATTTCAAAAAATTCTACAATGAATTATTAAGACAGCCAGAAAGCGAAGCAAAAAATCTTGCACTTATTATTGAGAGATATGTCAAAGGAAATATGGATATATTTGCAAAGAAAACAAATATAGAAATAAAAAATCGTTTTATTACTTTTGATATATCAGAACTACCACCAAGCATACAAACAACAGGATATTTAGTTGTATTAGACCATATTATGAACAGACTTCACAGAAATAAAACATTAGGAAAACATACCTGGATATTTATTGATGAGTTTCATATTTTACTTGCAAATAAGTTTTCTAGTGAATATATTGCAAAAATATATAAGACTGGAAGAAAAGAAAACGCAATACCTACTATTATTACACAAAATATTGCAGATGTAATTAAGAATGAGGATGGATGTAAAATATTATCTAACTCTGAATTTGCTATGATTTTAAAACAAAAGCCTTTGGATTTACCACCTATTTGTAAGATTTTTGACATAAGTGATGAGGAATCAAGATATGTAACAGATTCACCTTCACGGACAGGGAATTATTGTTTATGGAGATGACAAAGTTATCTTTAGAAATCAAGTGTCAAAAGATTCTTATATTTATGAACTAAATCAAACTTCAAATATGCAAGTAAGTAGAGGATAGATTATGGCTAATGATAATAGTAAAGATGTAGCAAATTCACTTAATAAATATACAGATTATGCACATAAAGGTACAAATCTTATGTTAGATAGTGCAGAAAATATAAATAAGTGGTATGCAGAACAATTAAATAAGATAACCGAAAGTGATGTTGATATTTCCAGAATCGAAACTGGAGTAGATAATTCTACAGAAATAAATGATATTGCTAACAAAAATGAAAATGAAATATCTACAAAAGTAAAGCAATACAATGAAATTCAAACCAATAAAGGCAATAACAAAGTTAATATAATAAAGTCAAACAAGATACAAACTGCATCAGAAAATGATAATAACACAGAATTAACAGAAGGCAATAATAATGGAACAATACTCGAGAAGAATGATAGCAAGTTAAAGACATCTAAAAAAATATCTACAGGAATAAAAGGAGCAAAACTTGTAAATAATTCTGCTCAAAAGATAATTAGAACTGGAAAAGACATAAGTACAGGATTAAATGAAAATGGTACTACTGCTTTTAAAAGTTCTTCGACTAGAATAATGACTAAACCAATAAAGAAAGTAGCTAATAAAGCATCTAATAAAGTTGCAAAAGAAACTGTTAAATACACGAAGAAATTTACAAAGAAAATCGGAACAAAAATAGGTAAAAAGATTAGTGAAAAAATAGGACAGAAAGTAATATCTACAACAACCAATGTAATGATAAAACTTATGAGATTGCTTGTAAAATTGATGGCTAAAGTAGTAGAGATGATTATTTCAATGCTTCCTCAAATTGCACCAGTTATCATTATAATAGTTGTTATAGCTGCATTTTGTAGTTTTTTTGGTATTGGAATGAGTGAAGATACAAAGAAGAATTATGAAACTTATATGATAAATATGCAAAATGAATATAACAAAATTACTGTAGAATTTTATAATTCTGGCAAAGTAGTTGAAGGTACAATCGAAGGTAAAGGAATGATAAATTGGAGAGCACCACTTTCAATACTCCAAATGTTAAATGGAGATCTGACTTATGATTTTGCAGAATTAACAATATTAGAACAATTTAGAAAAGCAGAATTATATGAGAAGATAAGTGATGTTACTTATACTTACGAAAAAGAAACAGATGCAGTAGATGGAAATGGTAATAAGATTAAAGAAACAGTTACTGATACAAAGAAAGTAGTTAAAAATCCTTCTTTAGATGACTATGTATCTTGGTGTAATAACAACTTTAGTGTGATAAATCAATATAAAGCTGCAAAAGGACTAAATGTAGATTGGAATCAAAAAGCATTTACAGATGATGAAGTAGAACAAATAAAATTGTTATATAACTCTAATTCATTTTTTGAATTATTTAGTTCTGATTTTAAATCAACTTATGCTTACTTAAATGTAAACATTGGAGATGAACAATTAAGAGCTATATATGATGAGTTTTTGAAAAATGTTGGTACAAGATATTTGATGGATCACAGTAATTTAAAATATGATGAATGTATGGATTATTATGATTGTTCTTCTTGGGTTATACATTGTCTTGCACATACTGGAATTATAATAATACCAAATACTGGAGCACAGGGAATATATAATGGATATTGCTATCCAGTAAATGTAAACGATAGAAAAGCAGGAGATTTAATCTTCTTAAAGGACACATACGATACTGGAGAGCCTGGCAGCATATCTCATATTGGGATATATATGGGAACACTCATAATAGATGGTGAAACTGCTGAATGGGTTATTGATACTGGAGGTAATCCATCTGGAGTTAGAATTAGAAAATACAACAATGGTTGGTGGAATGGACCAAACTTTTATGGATTTGGAAGATTGAAACAATAGAGGTAAGTAACATTATGAAAAAGATAATAAGAATGTTTTTATTAAGCATATTTTTAGCATTTTTGCTATCTATAACAATGTGCTTTGAAGATTTTAAAGTTAGAATGAGTATTGTATTTTTTATGTACTCATTCTCTTTTTTTATAATTATGAAATTTGGAGGTGATTGCAATGAAAATAAAAATGGTAAAAATGGGGAGTGATTACACAACTCCTATAAATTGCAGATTAAGAGGGATTGTTGTTACACCAGATAATAAGCATCTATTTGTAGAAGTCGGATGTGCGTACAGTCCAGATATTAAGCATACATCATTAACTCAAAAAGAATACAATCTAAAATATCCTAATCCACAGTATGTTTCTGTTGATTTTTGTTTTAGAGTCGATATTCCAGAAGATAGATATAAAAACTCAACAAAGGAATATACCAGATATATCAGAGAGAATCTTTTTGAAATTCCTTATACAGAAAAAGGTATTATAGAATTTTTAAAGAAACTCAACAATGCTATTGATGGAATAGAGTTTGTAAACGATTATTATATAGACAAATATTGTGAAGAAAATGGATTCTATGAGTTATATGATGATAGGTTAAAACATAATTACGAGTTACTATCAATAAAATATCTTGATCCAGATATAAAATATAACAGCAATATTATATACAAATATACTTGCTATGCAAAAGATGGTACAGAATTTAGCGAAATAAGAGAAGAAAGAGATAATATAAATAATATTGTTAAAAAGTATGGATTAGAAAATGTTAAGCCACTTGCATTAGAGTATATAGACAAAATGTGTAGAACTTTCACAAGTATAGAATTAAAAGAAAAATTTAATCAACTTGTAATTGATGTATTTGAAACAAATAAAGATGAAAATTCATTAGAAATGGATAATGATTATACAGACATATAATGGGGGTGATGTATAATGGATGTTGACATTATTGAAAAGCCTAAAAAGAATATTAGTGAAGATATAAAAGTAAGTTCTTCTACAGACATTGTAAATTTAAAAGATGTTCAAGAGATTAGAAATGCAATCCGTGAACATCTTTTATTTATTGGATTAGACAATAGAAATAATATTAGAAATATTACTTTATTAGGAATAGGAACTTCTTGCAATGTTGTAATAGATTCAAAAGAAATAATAAGAATAGCTCTTTATTCTGCAAGTAATAAAGTTATTTTAGTACATAATCATCCTTCAAATAATTTAGATCCAAGCAAAGATGATTTTCATTTAACAGATGTAACAAATGAAATGCTTAAAGTTTTTAATATTCAACTTCAAGATCATATTATAGTTACAGAAAAAGATTTTATTAGTATGAATAAAATACAGAAAATAGGCAAAGAAAAAAATATAAAATCTATAAATACTTTGCAAAAAGGTTTGTTAATAGAAGAAAATGAAAGACTAAAACAACAAATAAATGAATTACAAAAAGAAATAGGAAAGAATAATTTTCTAGAAGTTATCTCTGCTGAATATGTTGGTAATTACAATGATACTACTGTTTATAATGTAGAACTATCATTAAATGGAAGAAAAGAATATGTAACATTAGAAAAAAAGTATAATGATAGAGATACAAGTCATAAATGGGAAGTCTTTTCAAATCTAGCATTAAAAGATAAAGAAATGGATTATATTATTCAAGTTGTTTCTAAAAATCCTCCTACAATGTCTATTGATGCTCCTCCAAAAATATATGAATCTTTATCTGTAGATGAAATAGAAATGGAGGGATAACTTTATGGATAATACAATACAAATGAATCTATTTGAATACTTTATAGATGAAGAAAAATTTTCTATACAAGATGCTACAAATCTTGTGAAGAATGTTAAAAATATGCAAGTAAATAATGAATCTATAAGAGCAAGAATTTATGAAGGCGTTGAAAAAGGAATTTTTAAAAAAATATCAAGAGGTGTCTATAAAGTAACAAGTCAAATTGAAGGCAAAGAAAATACTTGCTTATTGATAAATGGAGATGGGAGAGATTTATCAATGATAAAAGATAAATCTATTGATGGAATTATAACAGATCATCCATACGATTTACAAAAAGCATTAACTGGAGGAAATAGAAAATTTGCTACATTTGAACTATTTAGATACGAAAGTAAAGACTTTAAAGAAAAGCAAAGAGTATTAAAAGATGGAGCATTTTTAGTTGAATTTCTACCAGAAGAATCAGAAGTGAATTTTGACTATCTATATGAAATCAAGAAAATGGCACAAGAAAATGGATTCAAATATTTTGCTAAAGTTGCATGGAAGAAAGGCAATTTTATTTCTAATACTGGAAGAAAAAGCAAAAATGTTGAGGACGTTATGATTTTTAGTAATGGAGAGCCTAGAAGTTTAAAATTAGATGCAAAGAAAAATTTAGCAATAGCAAATGAAAATAATTTAGATGTAAAAGGCAAATCATCTTATGAAGTAAGAGATATGCTACAAGAAAATAATCTTGATGTTTATTATATGAAAGGCACAAATGGGATGCTACCTACTGCTTTTGATTATCAACCTAAAAATACGAAAGATAAAATAATGGAAGCAGAAAAGCCAGTAGAACTAATTGAGGAGATAATTGAATATATTTCAAAACCTTATGAAACTCTGTTAGATCAGTATGCAGGTAGTGGTAATTTTGTAATTGCTTGTTATAACAAAAAAAGAAATGGTATTGCTATTGAAAAAAACAATGAAATGTTTGAAAAAATGAAGGATAACATTGAAAGAACTTTAGATGAAAAATTTGAAGAAATTGACTATGAATACTAATTGATAAATAAAAGTTGTTATGGTATAATCATCTCGAATAATAGTAAGTTATTGTTATGATGAAAGGAAAATTGATGGCATTTATGAAAAAGAAAGAAATAATTATATGCAGTAGTATTATAATGAGTTGTTTGTTATTAAGTTATTTTTATTATGAAAATACAACATTACAAATAACTAATTATAGTATATCAAGTAGTAAAATTCCAAATGAATTTAATGATTACAAGATAATTCAAATATCAGATTATCATAATGAAAGATCAAACAGATTAAATAAATTTTTAATAGAAAAATTAAAAAATGAAAAACCTGATATTATTGTTATAACAGGAGATTTTATTGATCCAAATAGAATGCATATGGAGCAATCTATAAATTTTGTAAAAGAGATTAAAGGAATTGCTCCAATATATTATGTATCAGGAAATCATGAAGCAAAAATTTCTAATTATGAGAAATGGAAAAATCTATTAGAAGAACAAGAAGTTATAATTTTAGAAAATGAAACAAAAATTATAGAAAAAGAAAATAGTAAAATAAATATAATAGGAATAAATGATCCAAAAATGGCTCATGAAAAATCAGTTAAAAACTCAACTATTATAAATAAAGAGCTAGAAATAAGTAATTATAATAAAGATTTATTTTCAATACTTTTATCACATAGACCAGAATTATTTAGAACTTATGTAGAAAATAATATTGATTTAGTATTAACAGGTCATGCTCATGGTGGGCAAATTAGAATCCCATCTATTGGGGGAATTGTTGCACCTAATCAAGGATTATTTCCTAAATATACGAGTGGATTATTTACAGAGAATAATACTAATATGATAATAAGTAGGGGAATTGGAAATAGTATAATACCTTTTAGAATAAATAATCGACCAGAATTAGTTGTGATTACTTTAAAAACTAATTAGAAAAATAAATTACAATTTTAAAGTTTAATTAAATATAAATGAATTAGAAGCAAGTCGAAAGATGAGCTTCTTTTTTGTTGGAAAGGAGAATTTTAATGACAGGAAAACAAATAGAAAAAATAAGAAATGAAATACCACAATTTGAAAATGGAATACCCTGCAAATTAACACCAGAACAAAAAGCATTACATAGAGAATTAGATTGCAGAGAGATGATAAATAGTTGCTTAATTTATGGTAGTAAATTTTTAGGCACTCGCTATAGTGAAAAATATATTAAAGAATTAGGAGAAAAAAGGGTGCTTGAACTATTTGATGAACAAAAAGCAGATTTTGATAAAGCAGTCGTTTTTCATAATGTTTATGAAGATAGTGAAGGAATTTCTTACAATTCAATTAAGTGGGAAGATGAAATAGAAATATAAAAGATTGGAAGTGATTATTATGCAGAAAGTATTTAGTATTTTTGCTCAAAATTTAGCTTATTACAATGAAGGCAACATTGAAGGAGGATGGCTAGACTTACCACAATCTCCAGAAGTTATAGATAAATACTTAAAAGAAGTAGTAAAAGTAGATGAAGAACACGAAGAATATGAAATAGCAGATATTGAAAACACACATCCTTTTCCTTATGATTCAATTCAATGGTCTAGTGTAAAAGATATAAATAATCTTGCAATAATATATAGTTTTCTTAACGAGTTTGAAAAAGAGGCTGTTGAAGCATATTTAGAATCAGAAGGTGCAGACAGATTTAGTATAGATGAATTGATAAATATTTGTTTACAATCGGATGATATAAGTTATTATCAATATAATTTTGAAGGAATTGAACATTGTAAAGATTGTTCTCCAGATGTAAAAATGGGATATACAATGGCAGAGGAAATTGGATTATATTACGAATTAGAAAAACTCGGAGCTGTAGATTATTTTGATTTTGAAAAATATGGAGAAAGTTATAGTTACAATCATCAATTATTTGAAAATGGATATTTAGTGGAAGATTCAAATATAGACTTAAATTTTTATTCAAAAGAAGAAATACAAGAAAAAGTAAATGAAATTTTAAATGAAAAGTTAAAGGAGCAAGAGGTGAGTGAAATTGAGATATAAAGGTAAAATTAAAGAATTAAATCATATTATTATTTCTGATCCAAGTTATGATGAAAGTGTAACTTGCAGATATGAAAAAAATAACTTAAAAGAAAAAGATTGGTATGTAGATATTGATATAAAGCCAACTGTCGATAAAATAGAGGACTTCACCATAAAAGGTACAGAGTTCTTTTTATTTTTGTCGAAAGATAGGAGATTAAGCGAATTAAGAGAAAATGGAACAATTAGATATTTAAGTGGAATTGAATTTGAAGAAACTGAAATAGGAATGGATACAGCTTGCGTTGCTTTAGGAATAAATGAAAAAGCAGATGAAATTATTGAATTAAGAGCTGATTGGCAACCAGAATGTTCGTTAAACACACTTACAGATGGATTATTTGGAACAGTTAAAGAAGGAAAGATACAAGACCATACTGTTTTTATATGGTTATCTGGCTATTTGGATGAAGATACAGGATATTCGATTGAAGAAATAGTTGAATATTTACAATATCAATTAAACATTACAGAACTAGAAAAAGACATAACAAAGCCAATGATTATTAGACAACAAGATATATTAGAAAAAATGACAGAAATAGAATTAAGATTTAAAGAAATAACTAAAGAAGATCCGAAACTTCTTCAATTTTTTAATGAAGATAATAGATTTTCAAATATAACATTTGCAGGTACTTATTTAGCTGGAATAGCAGTTAGAAATGAACAAAGAAAAGGAGGAAATTTAGGTGGGAAAATAGAGAAATCTCCATATTCTAAAGTACAAGAAAAGCTGATAGAAGAATATACAGATTTGATAGTAGAATTTGAAAAAACAGAACAAGAAATTGAAAATGATATAGATATTTAGGAGGTGGATAAAATGCACAGAGGAACAGTTTTTATTATAACAAAAGATAAAGATAATAAATTTAAAATACAAAAATCTACAGAATTTAATGGTGGAATGGGAATAGAAAATTTAGGTGGAGCAATTTATGATATGCTTAAAGATTTCAAAGAGCCACTACTATTTGATGCTATGATTCGAGATTTTGATGAAAGATATTTCAAATATGGTGATGAAGTTATGACTTATTTTCCAGATGAACAACATAATCCATATATTGATAAAGAAGGTAATGAGTATTTTGAATATTCTCAAACAGAAAATCAATTTAAGTTTTTCAAAGATGATAATGGAGAATATATCTATACAAATGATAGCAACTATATTAAAAATATGTCAGATGAAGATATAACAGTTGTATGTAGTAATGGAAATTATGTTTTGAAACCAAATTAAATTTTAATTACAGATTATAACGAATGTGTAAATAATACTAGAATGACATTTGGAGAAAAAATAGATGAAAAAATAGAAGTTGATGAATTAAGTACGAAAGAGTTTATTCCTACTAGAAAGCAGGAGATTATACTGGATAATATTATAAAAACAATAGAATCTTTTAATTATAGTGTTAGTCCTATATATGAAAATGGGATGATTAGTGGTATGGAAATTGAAACTTGGACCAATGGGGGAGTGGATATGATACATACCTTTTATTTTTGTGATGATTATCAAGAACTTTATGATAAAGAAAATGTAAAAAAACAACTGCAAGAATTAGTTGATAATTTTTCTGTAGATGATGAAATTGATATGTATAGACAAGATGCAAATTATAAAAGAAACTTTACAATTAGTCAGTCATTAGAAGATTTTACTGAATATCAAAAGAAATTAGAAGATTTAGCAAATAATTTTAACACAAAATATCACGAACTAATTTATCAAAAATTTATGAATAATGAATTGCAAAAGGAGGAGATGCAATTATGAAACTTATAACAAAGGAATTAGAAAAATTATTTGAAAAATATCCTATAGGAAGTCAAGATGGACTAGGTGGAAAAGCAAAAGTTATAGCAAAATTTTTTAATCCAACTGGAGTTGGAACTTGGATAATAACAGAAGGAAATAAACTTGAAAATGGTGATTACGAAATGTTTGGATATTGTCATCTTGGGGATGATGAAATGGCTGAATTTGGATATGTAATGTTATCTGAATTGGAGAATTTAAAATTACCATTTGGATTAAAAGTTGAAAGAGATTTATATATGCCAAAGGATTGTGATCTTATTCAAGCAATGAAAACAACAGGAATTACACCACCATCTTATATGCTAGAAGATTATGAAAAAGAACAAAACAATGACAATATGGATTATGATTATTAAATTTAGAAGGAGGAATTATTATGCCAAACTATGTTAAAAATATTGTTACTGTATCAGAAGAAACAATGAATAAAATTAAAGAAAAATATTTTAAAATGGGAATATTATCTTTTGAAAAAATAATCCCAATGCCAAAAAGATTACATTTAATAGATGGATATATAACTGATGTTTCCATTTATTATACTTGGTCCAAAAAAAGTGAAATAGAAAGAAAAGAAATAACTAAAATATTAAAAAGTTATAAAGTTGATTTTTATGCTAATTATTGGGAGAAGATTAAGGATTGTAAAAAAAGAGGAGGCTTTTCTGAAATAGAAAAATTTGCAAAGAACTATAATCCTAGTGATATTGAAAAAGAATTACATATAAATAGTTTAGAAGAACTAGGAGATGCTTATTTAGAAAATATAAAAGAATATGGATGCACAACTTGGTATGAATGGAGAATTGAAAATTGGGGAACTAAATGGGATGTTTATGATGATTTCAAAAGCAATAAAACTACAATGACTTTTGAAACAGCTTGGTCTATTCCAGAGCCTATATTTGAAAAATTATCAGAGGAATTTCCAAATGAATTTATAGAAGTAAAATTTGCTGATGAAGATATTTGTAGTAATAATAATGGAAAAATAACATACCTAGATGGCTTACCTACTATTTCAAATAGTTTAGGAGAGAAATTTGCAAAAGAAGTCTGGAATGAAAACATTGAAAAAGAAAAAAACATCATAGAAGAAATGTATGATTAAATATAAAAATATTAGAGGTGAAGGATTATGAAAGTAGATAAATTTTTAAATAAATGGTATGACAAAGAAATTGAAGATTGGGGTGGAGAAACTTCTCCAGAATATAGAAATTTTCAGACAAATTATAGAAGCGTTATAAAAGAATTATGTAATGATATTGGTATGGAATTACATTCATTTAGTAAAAATCATTATGAATTTTCGGCAGTAGTAAAAAGTAATACAACAAATCAATTTTATTATATTTCAATATCTGATGTTAGGTATTGGAAAAATGAATGGGCCAATAATATTTTATATAGGACAATGGAACACGATAAAGATTGGACTGGTGGCAGCAATCGTTATAGTACATTAAAAGACTTGGCAGAAAACTTACTTAATTTAGATTTACAAATGGCAAGAAAATTAGAAAATGAAAATACTAGACAAATTACAAATCAAGTCGAGATTCAAAATGATAAATCTGATGACTTGGATGTAAATTATGCCTAGTCTTTTTTATTTGGAAAGGAGAAACAATTAGAATGAATGAAATGGAAGAATTTTTAACCTTTGGTGCAGTTGTAAAGATTAGAAAAGAATATGATGATGATCTTTATAAATTTATTGAACTTATGAAAAGTATTGGATTTTTAAGAGAATATGCAGAATCTTTTGAGAAAAATTGTTGCTTTGATAAAGAATTTAATGAATTTTCGGAAGATAGATTTTGGTACTATGTCAAACTAAATAATGGAAATACTAGAGATACTTGTATTGAATTTCAATGGAGCAAAGGTTTTACTTGGGGAAACAGAAAAGATTATTTAGATTATGATAAAGATATGAAAATATTAAATGTTGATGAACTTATAAAAGTTTGTAGAAAAGAGAAACTATTTAATATGAATTATGAAAAAACTAGCTTTCAAAATGAGTTAGAAGATAAAGAAAGTGCAACTGAATTAGATGACTTTTTGGCATTTTATGAATGGTCTATTGTTAAATATCCAGATGGAAAATATAACATAAAAGATGAACAATGTAATACATTTGATTTTGAAGAAAATACTACATTTGATACTGTTCTTGATAGAGTTTATTTTAGAATGTTTGATTATTTCATAGATGAAGGAGAAGTTGAAAATCTTATTCGTGATGGAGAATTTAATTATGTAAAAAAAGTATATGAAAGTTATATGAAAGTTGGTAAAAATTTAAAGCTATTGGATGATAATGATAATAGTTTTTATGGTAAATGGTTTAAGGAATTAACAAAAGATATTGAAGAAAAAGAATATAAAGAAACTATTGAGATTAGTAATAATATTTAGGATATATAAGGAGGTAGATTGGATAATGATTAAAGAAAATGATGAAGAATTTTTTAAAAGCATTTGCAAAAAATATATAGATACAATGTCAAAAGAAATGCTATTAGAAGCTGATAATAAAAAGATATTACATATTTTTATTGAGGATGAATATATAGAATTGAAAGAAAAAGGAAGTATAAATATTCAAAATTACAAAGATTATTTAGATGGAGATTTCAATGTATATGAATATGATTCTTATCAAGAACTATATAAAGCAACTATAGAAGATGAAATACTTAATGACATAGAAGATTTAGGGCTATTTGATGATAATAATCAATGGAATTTCTATATTACATTTGAGGAATTAAAAAGACTAGAATACGGATATAAAGTGCAATATAATTATCCATTACTAGAAAAATATATAATAGAAAATGAAGAAGATTTCTATACATATTTTTCTTTAGAACAATTAAATGAATTTGAAGAATCACTACATTTATATTATGAAACTGATGATATTGATACTAATAAGTGGGGAGAGTTATATTCAAAATCTAATAAATATTTTAACAATGATATTATTGCTTTATCGGAAGGAATGATAAGTTATTATGATTTATTACAAGATTATAAAATAAATTCTCAACAATATTATGATTTATCATTAGATAAGGTCATTGAATATTTTAGAGAAAATGCCATAAGTAATTTAATGGATTATGGAAGTGATAGAGATGAAGGATTGAATCATTTATCTTCTATGTATCAAGAAATAATGGATAAGTTAGGAATAAAATATTTAAATGTTTATACAGAAGATGTATCAGATGGAAAATATATGACAACAATTACTTTTGAAAATGATTCTTCAATAGAAGTAGATACAAGTGCTTGGAATGGAATAAAAGTTGTAACAGAAAATATGGAATCTATCTATGAAACTTACAAAAATTTAAAAGAAAAATCAAAACAAAATGAGGTAAAAAATGAAAACGAATTTGAGTATGATTTCAATTAAAAAAAATGGTGAAAGTGGAGTAAAAAATGCTCCACTTTTTTTAAAATTTGAAACAAAAAAATATCTCCCAGAGGGCAAAATGGGTTTTAGGGCTTTTGCCCTAAACAGCGAAAAAGGTGTCAAAACACCACGCTGGCGAATATTGGGCACTAAAAATGCCACACTATTCGGAGCAAATAAATTGCTCTAGATTTTTTGTACTTCGCTTTGCTAGTACAAATATTTTTTTATTTATAAAGTGAGGTGGATATTATGCGTGATAGCGAAAGAGAATTAGATAAAATATTTTTATCATATAATAAAATTTTAGCAAGATTGAATAAGCAGGGATGTAAAACTAAAAATGGAAAGGAAATAACACATAAAGATTTAAGAAAAGCTATATTGGTTATGCAGGAAAAACATCCAAAGTGTAGATGGAGGAGCAATAAGGTTAGAAGTAGAAAGTTTTATATTTTAGATGAGGGGTATTGGTGGATTGTAGAAGTATTTTTTCAAAATGAACTTGACTTAATAGATGCAGATATTAAATATTTTAAGAAAAGAATAAAACTGTATGAAGATTTTTTAAAAATAAAACCTAAAGAACTATTTGTTAATAATATTCCATATTCACAAGTAGAAAATTTTTTTAATAGAAAATTATACACAATAAAAAGAGCAATAAGGTTTTTAGAAAATAAATATAGTATCAATTTAAGATATAAAAAAGATAATAGGATGTATGTTTATAGTAAAGGTATAGAGTTATTATGTAAAGAATGTTTTAAACAAAAATATCTGGATATTTTGGAAAATTATAAAATGGAGCTAACTGAAAAATATATAGCAGCAGGTTATCCGTATGATAACTTTTTTCATAGAAATTAGATGAATGGAAGTAAGTAAATTTTTCTTGTTTCCAATTTTTATAGAAGGGATGATTAAAAATGGAATTTAATTCTAAACAAAGAAGAAAAAGTATAAAGGTTTGGTTATCAGATGAAGAAAGAATTTTAGTAGAATCAAAAGCAGAATACTATGGATATAAGCGACTTGCGAAATATATTCGTGATGCAGCAATATATGAGAAAGCAACTCATGTGGATTTAAAAAATAAAGAAGAATTATATATTGCTTATGCAGAAAATACAAAAGAACTAAAAAAGATTACTAAAGAGATCAGACATATAAGTAAATATGCAACAAAGATTACAGATGAAACTAAAAAAGATATTTTAGATGCTATGTATGCAGTATTAAGAAATCAAAAGGCAATGATAAAACTTATTGATGAAAAGTTAGATTTAGATGTATGGAAAGAAGTTAATCATAACAAGATTGAAGAATTGGAGGGAGTACAATGCCAGTAACAAAAAGATTACCACATTTAGGATCTCCTAAAAATTTAATTGATTATATACTTGATGAAAAAAATGATGGTGAAAAAGTCGGATGTGCTAGTTCTTTAAATTGCAATGTTGAAACCGCTCTTTATGAGTTTAAAGATGTTCAAAAGAAATATAAAATGGCTGGAACTAGAGGAGCATATCATATTATTCAAAGTTTTTCTCCAAAGGATAAAATATCTGTAGAGCAAGCAAATGAAATTGGATTAAGAATGTGTAAAGAATTATATCCTACTTTTCAATGTATTGTATCAACACATATAGATAAAGGTCATATTCATAATCATATATGTGTTAATGCAATAAATTTAGAGGGAAGAAAATTAGAAGATAGACTTGCAAATGAAAAAGAGGGACTTTATGGGGTAAGTGATACAAGCGATAGAATTGCAGCAGAGTATGGATGTTTTATTATGCCTCGAAAAACATACTTGAAATCTAAAAATAGTCAAGATGATTATTATCAATATAAAAGACAATCTTGGAAAGAACAAATAGAAGAACATTTAGAAAAACTTATTCCAAAGTGTAATAGTATTGATGAATTATTAGATGAATTATCTATTTCAGGCTATGAAATAAGGAGAGGCAAACATATTGCAGTTAGATGTCTTGGTATGCAAAGATATGCAAGAATAGATACAATAAATTTAAAGTATTCTACTAGCAATTTATATAAACTATACAGAGAAAAAGACAATGTAAAACTATTAGCCATTAAAACAGAACAAAATGAATTCAATTCTATAATATTTCAGAAAGCAAATGAATCTAAAATTGCTATTGAAAAAAGTCAGTTAGGTGCAAAAGGAAAAGTTTATAGTGAATATCAAAAAACAAAATATCAAGAGATAAAAAGGTATTATCAATTAAAACAACAGTTAGAATATTTAGACAAATATAATATTAGAGATTTTGATGATATTGAATCACAAATAGCACTTAAAAGAGGTCAAATAAAAAGTAAGAATGTTAAGATGAAGAAAAATCAAGAAAAATTTGAGAAAGTTCTTAAAACTACAGAAATGGCTAATGATTATATTAGACTTTATACAGTTTATGAATATGCAATGTCATATAAAGAGCAAGATGAGGATTATGTTTTACCTAAAGAGGCAGAGATATTTTTGAATATACAAAAGGAATTGAATATAACTTCTATTGATGAAGCAAAAGAGTTAATAAAAAATTCAAGATCAAAAAGAATTGAGATAAACAGACAAAGAAAAGAAGTATTGGAACTTCAAAGGGAACTTAATCATTTAGAAACTATCAAAGAAGAAAAATTATCTAGTAGTAATTTGTATATCCACAATATTAAATTTCGGTGGAAATAGAATTGACTATAAAAATTCAAATGATAAAGAGTTTTGTGTGAATTTACCATACTCAAATTATAAAATACATATAGATAAAAAATTTACTGCGTATAATGAAAAACATCAATTTTATACATTATACTTGGTAGATGATAAAGAATATGAACTATATGATGAAAACGATGAAAAAATTGGAAATATCACAGGAACAGAGTTAGAAAAATTTGTTTTAGACAGAAAGAAAGAGATTGATTCATTATATAGTAAATAATTGAAAAAATAATTTGCTCCAGATTAAATTCTGGGGCTTTTTTTCGTGTGCAAAGGAGGAATTTATTATGTTAAAATTATTAAGCCTATTTACAGGAATTGGAGCTTTTGAAAAAGCATTAGAAAATTTAGGGATAAATTATGAATTAGTAGGCTTTTCTGAAATAGATAAGTTTGCTATTAAAAGTTATTGTACTATTCATAATCTACCAGAATACAAAAATTTAGGAGATGTATCAAAGATAGAAATTGATAAAATACCAGACTTTGATCTTTTGACTTGGGGATTTCCGTGTCAAGATATTTCAATCGCTGGTAGAATGAAAGGAATAAAAGAAGGAACTAGAAGCGGATTATATTATGATGGATATGAAATATTAAAGGCTAAAATGCCTAAATATAGCATTATAGAAAATGTTAAAAATCTAACAAGCCAAAGATTTAGAAATCAATTTGAATCTATTTTAAAAGATATAGAAGAATTGGGATATACAAACTATTGGAAAGTTTTAAATGCAAAAGATTATGGAATTCCACAAAACAGAGAAAGAGTCTTTATTGTTTCTATTCGCAATGATATAGATAAAAATAATTTTATTTTTCCATATCCAATAAAATTAAAATTAAAACTAAAGGATATTTTAGAAGATACAGTTGATGAGAGATTTTATTTGACGGAAAAAGGAATAGGAAGGTTAATTAAGAAAAACAATAAACTTTTAAAAGACTGTGAAAATCCTAATATAAGTTCTTGTCTTATAGCAGGCTATCACAAGATGAGTGGAAATCAAAATCAATACATAGCAGAATCAAATAATGTTGAAAGAGTTACAGGATTATTTGATACAGAGAAATCAAAACATCAAGCTGGTAGTATATATAATCCAAATGGATTATCACCCACATTAACTTCTATGGATAATGGAGGACATAAGCAACCTTATATTCTTGTTAGAGAAGCCACTAAAAAGGGATATACAGAAGCGATGGAAGGAGATTCTATCAATGTTTCATATCCTAATAGTGTAACAAAAAGAGGTAGGGTTGGAAAAGAAGTATCACAAACAATCTTAACTTCACCTAATATGGCAACAGTTATTGAATCACCTAAACCAATATGCTTAAACAATTTATATAAGCAACCTAGTGTTCAAGATAGAATTTACGATTCCGAAGGAATTGCTACAGCTGTTACTGCTAGTCAATTTAGACCAAGTATTGCAGAAAGAAAAATGTTTAATCTATATAATCAAAAGGAAATAAAAGATATTGCACCTACTCAAACAGCAGCTTGTGGAATAACTACTTCTAGTGCAGCGGTATTAATTTCAGAAGATGGAAATCATTTTATGAAAATAAGAAAACTAACGCCTCTTGAATGTTGGCGACTTATGGGATTTGATGATGATGATTTCTATAAAGCTAAATCTGTAGGAATATCTGACACTCAATTATATAGACAAGCTGGAAATAGTATTGTTGTTAATGTGCTAGAGGCAATTTTTCAAAAATTATTAAAACAATGAGTTTTATAAATAGTTAAGAAATAAAGAGCCAAAATGATTTATAAAAAATATAAATTGTTTTGGCTTTTTTTGTGCTTTTTTTTATTTTATGTGCTATAATGCCTATGGGAAACAAAAAAATGAGGAGGCTATTAGATATGTTAGAAAATATAGAGCTATTATGTCATAGTAGCATTAGAATAAATAAAGAAAAAATAATTTATATAGATCCATATAAAATAGAAAAAGATTACAATGATGCAGATTTAATATTCGTAACACACGATCACTATGACCATTATTCAGAAGAAGATATAGACAAAGTAAAAAAAGAAGATACTGTAATTATAGCACCAGAAGAATTATTAACAAAACTATTAAGAAAAGGAATTAGGCAAGACTATATAATTACAGTAGAGCCAAACAAAGAGTATATGACAGAAGGGATTAAATTTGAAACTATACCAGCATATAACACAAATAAACAATTCCATCCAAAAGAAAATGAATGGGTTGGTTACATTATTGAAATAAAAGGAATTAGATATTATATAGCAGGAGATACAGATATTACTGAAGAAAACAAAAAAGTTAAATGTGATGTGGCTTTTATTCCAGTTGGAGGAACTTATACAATGGACTTTAAAGAAGCAGCATATTTAATAAATGAAATAAAACCTAAAATAGCAGTACCAACACATTATGGAAGTGTGGTAGGAACAGAGCAAGATGCAATTGATTTTGTAAGACTTTTGCATCCAATAACAAAAGGTATAATTTTAATGAAACAATAAAACGGAAAAGAGGATGTAATAATGAAATTTTCAAATAAAGATATAGAATTATTTAATGAAGCAGGAATATGTATAGAGGATAAAAATTATACAACAGAGGAAGTTGAAAATCTAAAAATGAAAGTAACTGATTTTATTATGAGCCAAAGTACAAAGGACATAAACAAATTTAATAATAAATTTAGCAGTATATTATATTAAAATAGGATTGATATATATGAATAAACGAGATGTCATTAAATATTGTTTAACATTGCCAAATACATTTGAAGATTATCCTTTTCAAGATGATACTGTAAGTGTAGTAATGAAACATACAAACAATAAAAAACTACAAAAGCAATTAAATAAATTAATAGGAGAACCTACCAAAGAAATGAAAATAAGAAGGTCTATATCAGGAAGCATTTGGGAAATCTCTTTTGATGAAAAGAGTAAAATACAGAGAGTTCTTGTAAAAGCAAATATATATGAATTATAAGAATTTTATAAAAATTGAAAAGAAGAAAGTTAGTTATATCAAACTAGCTTTTTTATTTTTCTAAATTATTCCAAAGTTGGAAAAAATTTTTCTATTTTATATGCAAACAAATGTTTACAAATAATAAAAATGGTGCTATAATAATTTTAAAAGTTATAGATTGGAGAGTGAAAAATATGCAAAGAACATATTTATGTATAGATTTAAAAACATTTTATGCTTCAGTTGAATGTGTAGAAAGACATTTAGATCCTTTCAACACCAACCTAGTAGTAGCTGATCCAAGCAGAGGAAAAGGAGCAATATGTTTAGCAATATCTCCAAAGATGAAAATGTTAGGAATAAAAAATAGATGTAGAATTTATGAAATACCACCTACAGTAAAATATATTGTAGCATTGCCCAGGATGAAAAAATACATTGAATATTCTGCAAATATATATGCAATATATCTAAAGTATTTTGCAAAAGAAGATATACATGTATATTCAATTGATGAGGCATTTATGGATGCTACAAATTATCTTAAAATGTATAATATGACAGCAGTAGAACTTGCACAAACAATAATTAAAGATATATTTAATACTTATGGAATTACAGCAACAGCAGGAATAGGAACAAATATGTATTTAACAAAAATAGCATTAGATATTACTGCAAAACATAGTTCAGCTAATATAGGATATTTAGATGAAGAAAAATATAAAAATGAATTATGGCATCATAAACCTTTAACTGACTTTTGGCAAATTGGAAATGGAATTGAAAGAAGATTAAACAAAATGAGAATATTTGATATGTACGATATTGCACATGCAGAAGCAAAAAAAATATATAAAGAATTTGGAGTAAATGCTGAATATTTAATAGACCATTCCTGGGGAAAAGAAAGCTGTACAATTGCTGATATAAAAGCATACAAACCAAAAACGAACTCAATTTCTAATAGTCAAATATTATTTGAAGATTATTCGTTTGAAAAAGCAAGGTTAGTCTTAAAAGAAATGGTAGAATTGGGAAGTTTAAGACTAATAGAAAGTAACTTAGTAACTGATACAGTACAGTTATATATAGGCTATTCAAAAGATGTCATTAAAGCCACAGGAGGAACACAAAAGATTACAACTTGCACCAATGTTTATTCAGAACTCTTAAAAGCATTTTTAAATTTATATGATAGAACAACTAATAGATATACAGGGATTAGAAGGATAGGGATTAGTTTTGCTAATGTAATTGAAACTGAAAATATACAATTAAACTTATTTACAGATCAAGAAAAAATAGATAAAGAAAGAAAACTAGAATTAGCAATGTGTAGTATAAAAAACAAGATGGGGAAAAATAAAATTTTAAGAGGTATGAATTTAGAAGAAGGTGCAACAACAATGATTAGAAATGAATTAATAGGAGGTCATAATCGGTGGGTAGTAGAGTTGATAGAGCAAAACAATTTCTTCCCTTTGATGCACTAAAAGGGCTTCAAGAAGCATTACGAGAAAAGGAAATAGAATATGAAGAAAAAATAGAATTATCTGAAGAAAGTTTAACAGAACTTGAAAATGAATTTAATAAAATTGAAAAAGGAAGCTATGTAAAAATAAGATACTACAAGAATAGACAATATATTGAGATTAATGGAATTGTTACTAATATTGATTATACAAGAAAGAAGATTCAAATTGATAAAAGTGAAAATATTAATATGTGCGATATTGTAAATATTTTAATTTAAAAATTTATAAATATTCTGTGCGATGTATGGAGTATTTTATGTTTTTATGTTATAATTTCAACTAGAAATAGTAATTTGTAAAGGAGGTATTTATGGGAATAGAACATTCGCAAAATTATTTACATAGTAAACAACTTGTAGCGACTTTGTTATCAAAGAGTAATATTTGTAACGACGATATTATAATTGAGATAGGTCCTGGAAAAGGAATTATTACCATTGAACTTGCAAAAAAAAGCAAGCAAGTTATAGCAATAGAGTTTGATGCGAAATTAGCGAAAACTTTATCTGAAAAGTATAAAGAATCTAAAAAAGTTCAAATAATAGAGATGGATTTTTTAAAATATAAAATATCAGTAAAAGAACCATATAAAGTATGTGCAAATATTCCATTTAACATAACTGCTGATATTGTGAAAAAGGTATTTGAAGCCGATAATCCTCCTGAAGATATATATTTCATAATGCAGTATGAGGCTTTTCTCAGGTATTCTGGACAGCCCTTTTATAACGAAAGTTTGAGGTCTCTTTTATACAAACCTTGGTTTTCCGCTGAATTGATTTATGAGTTTAAACCATCAGATTTTTATCCTGTGCCAAATGCACGAATATGTTTTGCTCACTTTCAAAGAAAAACATCTGCTGATGTTGAGGATGCGATAGACTATAGAAATTTTCTGTCATATATATTTTTAGCATCTGGAAATACTTTCAAAGATAAAACAAAAAAATTGTTTACTTATGAGCAACAAAAACGCATTTGCAAGTTTTTAAAAATTAAATTAGAGTCAACGCTTACTGAAATCTCATACGATGGATGGCTGTACCTATATGATGTTTTTCTTAAATTTGTTTCCAACGAAAAAAAAGCTATTATATTAAATGCTGAACAAGACATGAAAAACAATCAAAACAAGATTCAAAAAAAACATCGAAATCGTAATCATGGTTATTGGAAATTTGAAACTAAGCGCCAAAAGAAAATTTTTAAATTGAAAAATTGAAAATAAGAATTTTATCCAGTAGCTATATTTCCAATTTCTATATTATTAGCAATAGTGTAAACAAAGAAGTTGACAGAAAAAAGTAATAAGCAAATTATAAATTACAATTTAGTAGTTCGCAAAATAATAATTTGTAGGAGGAATAGATGTCTTTAATAAGTGTAAACAATTTAACTTTTGGATATGATGGAAGCCTAAAAAATATATTTGAAAATGTATCATTTAATATAGATACTGATTGGAAATTAGGATTAATTGGAAGAAACGGTAAAGGTAAAACTACATTTTTAAAGTTATTATTAGGAAAATATGAATATCAAGGTGCAATATCAAAAAATGTTGAGTTTGATTACTTCCCTTTTGAAGTAAAAAACAAAGAAAGAATGGCAATAGAAATAGTAAATGAGATTGCTCCGAATGTTGAAGATTGGGAAATTATAAGAGAATTAAATTTACTTAATACAGATACTGAAGTATTATATAGAAGTTTTAACTTATTAAGTGGTGGCGAACAAATAAAGATACTTTTAATAAGTTTATTTTTAAAAGGTAATAACTTTTTACTTATAGATGAGCCTACAAATCATTTGGATATTGAAACACGAAATAATTTAGTAAATTATTTAGAAAAGAAAAAAGGATTTATATTAGTATCTCACGATAGAAATTTTTTAGATAAAGTTGTAAATCATATAATTTCTATAAATAATACTAATATAGAAATACAACAAGGTAATTTTTCATCTTGGAAAGAAAATAAAAATAGGCAAGATAATTTTGAAAAAATACAAAATGAAAGATTGCAGAAAGATATAAATAGACTTGAAATAGCTTCTAAAAATTGTGCAAAATGGTCAAATGAGGCTGAAAAAACAAAAAATAAAAAATATAATTCAGAAACTACAATAGATAAAGGATATATAGGACATAAAGCAGATAAAATGATGAAAAAATCAAAAGTTATGGAACAAAGAATAGAAAAAGCAATAAATGAAAAGACTAATTTGTTAAAAAATATAGAGGTAAATGATACATTAAAAATTATTCCTCTAAAAAGTAATAAGAATCCATTAATTTTTGCACATAACTTGCAGATAAAATATAGTAAAGAAACGATATTTAACCCTATTACTTTTGAAGTTAATAATGGCGATAGGGTTGCACTAATTGGAAAAAATGGCATTGGTAAATCAAGTATATTAAAACTTATTTTAGGAGAAGAATTACAGTATAATGGAGAGTTTATGGTTGCAAATGATTTAAAAATATCTTATGTTTCTCAGAGTACAGAAGATTTAAAAGGAAATTTGAGAACTTTTGCTTACGATAATAAAATAAATGAAAGTATTTTTAAAGCAATGTTAGTAAAAATGGGATTATCACAATTTGATTTTGATACTAATATTCAAGATATGAGTGAAGGTCAAAAGAAGAAGGTTCTAATTGCAAAAAGTATTTCAGAACAGGCTAATATTTATATATGGGATGAACCTTTAAACTATATTGATATATTGACAAGAGAACAAATAGAAGATGCTATTCTAAATTATAATCCTACCATTATTTTTGTAGAACATGATGAGAAATTTATTGAAAAAGTGGCAACAAAAATTATAAATTTGGTAAAGTAAGTGAGAGACAAATTACAATTTTATAGTTATTGATTTATAGTAATTTACCGAAAAGATTGTCAGTAATGACAGTCTTTTTTGTACGACAGGCAGTTATACAAATAGATTAGTTCAGTGCAACTAATCTATTTTTTTACAAGAAACATGAACGAATTAAATGCAATTATTTTTTTATTATATATTGACTTTTAACGATAACTACTATAAAATATAACAGTGTAGTTTATAGTAGAGAGGAGGACATTAAATATATGAAAAATTATGACAACTATTTTCTCCCAGTAGATAATATGGAAGAAGCAAAAAGATATTATGAGGAAATATTGGGGTAAAAAAAGAAATTTGATTTCTCTAATAAAGGAATGGTTGCTTATAATATTGGAAATGAAGAACCTGCAATAATTTTAAAAGACAAAAATAAATTTGAGAATTTAAA
>USGY01000002.1 GCA_900554365.1 uncultured Clostridium sp.
TGTTCATATCCTTCTTTTTTTGCTTTACTAGCAAAATATGTATATTTATTTCTTGCCTGAGATTCTCCGGCAAAAGCTGTCATTAAATTTTGCTCTGTTTTTGATCCTTTTAATTCCATAATTATTACCTCCTAATACTTTTTATCTATGCAAAATATCACATTATTGAATTAAAGTCAATATTTTTTTGATGTTCGAATAAAATTAAAAATACCCCTTGTAATTTGTCTATTCATTTATAGATATAATCTCTCCCTTTTCATCGTAGTATGTTGTCCTTTCAACATTATATTCATATCCATATTTATTTTCTATTGTATCAAATCCACCCTTGCCATAATATTCTTCTATTCTTTTCTGATTTTCAACTGCAAATATATTTTTATAATCCTAGTAATTCACATAAGTTCTCTTAAATCCACTCACATATGCAACAAACTTTTGCCCATCCTTTTCGACAACATGTTCAGGTGTATAGCCAAATGCTCCAAAAAAATAAATTATTGAAGTTGATATTAAAAATAACATAATAAATGTGCTTATTAGAATAATCTTTACAATTTTTTTCTTAATCTTTAAAAGCAATTGTATTATTCCAACAATAAAACCAAACATAATTATTATTGCAGATATTATATATATCCATTCTCTAAACATTAATTTACAGAAATATAATATTAAGTATAAAGTAACAATTATTAATGTGTAAATAATTATATCTAATAATATAATTATTGGAATATATTTTTTATTTTCTCTATTACTTTATCTCCCCTACAACTTACTATTTATATTCTACTATATCTTCTAATTTTTTTCTCTTACTATGTAAAGGATTAATTGGACAATCTTCTGATTTATAACCTAATGGAAGTAAACAAACAGGTATTATTTCATTTGGAATATCAAATTCTTCTCTTAATATATTTTCATCAAAAGCCTCTATCCATATATTATCTACACCAAGATTTGTTGCTTCTAACATCATGTGCGTAGTAACTATACAAGCATCCATTTCATAAGTTGTAAAATTATCTTTTTTAAATGATTGTTCTTTATTACCACATATAATTAAAACAGTTTTCGCACCATATCTACATTTTGAGGCTTTATCAATTTTATTTATTTCTTCATCACTTTGAACAACATAAATTTTAATTGGTTGATTATTTTTGGCTGTAGGAGCTAATCTCCCAGCTTCTAATATCTTTTCCAATTTTTCTTTTTCTAGTTTTCTATCACTAAATTTTCTTACTGCTGTTCTTTTTCTAATAACCTCTTCATATTCCATTTTAATCATCTCCTATACTTTATATATACCAAAATTATTTTACAGAGTCAATGAAATACCGGAAGCTTTTTTACTTTTTCTTCCGGTATTTTATGAACAAAATATTTACTTATTCAATAATTTTTAATGCATCTGATTGATCAATTCCTTCTAAATTATAATATGTATTTGGGATTTGACCAACAATTACATTTTCAGCTAATAAAACTTGTGTGCTTATTTCTTTTTGTATATCTTTAAATGGTGTTAATACACTTACATTACATTTTGTTTCTAAATATATTTTGTGTAAAGTTTGATTTACTCCTTGAGAATCAAATTGGCTTTTTAAATTTGTTTCTATACTCCCTATAGATGATATTCTTATTTGCACACCAGGTCCTCTTCCTGAAAGAAGTTTTAATCCTGTAAAACTTCCTAAAGCTATTGATATATCTTCCCTTCCTTTATTATCTAATTCTTTTTGCACATTTAGTGCAATTTGAGCGACTATTTTGTTTATATTATTTATATTTGATTTTATTAAACTTATTTTATTATCATTATCTTTTTCAACTGTGAACAAATCATCATAAGAATAGTTTTGCATTACTTTCAACGCCTGCTCATTAGTTACCACTGTTGCAATAGACTTAGCTTTATTTTCGCACAATGTATCAAATATCGGTGATACAGCATCTAATACTTCTTTTACAACAAAAAATGCTATTAATAAAATTGCTATAATTGTAAAAATTTTTCTTATTTTATCTTTATCTATTTTTGAACTGTTAAAAAATATTTTAGGCAATTTTATTCGTGGTCTTGAATAAATTTTATCCATTGCTCTCGATTGGTACTCTAGTATAATGTGGAATAAATAATTTTTGACCTGGCATTATTAAATTTTCATCTTCTATCCCATTTGTTCTTGCTATATCTTCCACAGAACTTCCAAACTTCTTAGCTATTTTCCACAAACTATCCCCTTCCTTTACTACATACATTATTATACTATAATCATCTTGTTCTCTTTCGCCAACTGTTTGAATTTCATCAATAATTTTTATTGTTGTGTTTCTAGATATTCTTATATCTATTTGTAAATCTATATTACAATTTACAATTCCACCATCTTGCACTACAAAATCTTGATTTATAATGTCAATTAAAGCCTCAGTATTTTTTGATTTTAAATCATCAATATTTTCTACTGTATATTCAAAAGAAATCTGAATTGTCCTTGTTTCTAGCTGTAGGCTATCATTAGCTAAAATAAAGTTTAGTTCTAGCTTTCCTTCATAAATTATTCTATTATCTTCTTTTCTCTCATTTTCAATAATTGGATTTATATCAACATCTATTATATTTTTATTATCTAATCCTTCTAAAGTTATTTTTTCTCTTATTTGCTTTATTCCTCTATTTAGAGTTTTATTGGCCATTGTAGTTATTGTCCTTTGATTAAATTCAACATTTTCTGTTAAACTATATAAATCCTGAATTAATTGTATTTGCTTTTCTTCATATACAAATGCCGTAACGCCTATTTCTAATTCTACATATATTGAATGTTCTTCAGCTGTATTTGGTTTTATTACTATATTTTTTATTTCATATATAACATCTGCTGTATTTTCTTCTTTTACATCTGGAATATCAATAAAACCTACAATTGGAATTTGGGATGAAATCGTTCCTATTCTGTTATCCTCTGTTAAATACATTATTTTTACATTTGCTTCTGCCTTAGTTAATATTTTATTATAACTAATTTTCACATCATTAGCACCTAATGTGATTTTAGCTTTTAGTATTTCTGCTAAATTATCAGTATTATTAATTGCTAAAGTATCTTTAGCAAAAACCTTGTTTTCTCCCATTCCAACTAAAGAATTTATTGTAAAACTTTTCTTTAACATTTTTATTTCTTGATTATCTGGAATATCTCTTACAAATGATACTTCCTCTTTAGAATATACTTTTATCTCTAATTCTAAAGACGCTTTAATTCCTACTTTTCTACCATTTATTATTTTTGATTCTATGTTTTTTAATGTAGTTTTTACATTACAGTTCATATTTTCTGTAATATTAGAAATTTGAATGATTTCAGAAAAATCCAATGTTGTTGTTATTCCTCTTATTTTATCATTTTCATCTTCCGCCATATACATTATATATGTATTTATATTCCCATCAATTCTGACTTTTCCTTCTAGTACCTCTTTTTTATAAACACTTACTATACCACTTGTACTAATTGTATTTAAAATATCTGGTTTAGAATCAGGAACTATCATGTCTCCTTCTACCATTATCATTTCTTTTTTTGTAGTAATTAATTTATTTATATTTAGTTTTTCTTTTAATGTTTCTATAACCATTTATAAAACCTCCTTTTTTATTCTTTATTTATATATATTGGAGATTTTATTTATTTATACCTCTTTTACACAAAAAAATAGAGTTATTTTATAACTCTATTTTACAATTCAGTTTTTTTCACTTTTGAAACTGTATCTGGTGGTATCAATGGAGAATATGAATTTCCATCAAAAACATCTACTTCAACAGTTCTTGTTAAAACATCTGTGTAACTATATGTCACATTTCTATTATTTTCCTCATATTTTACAACAAAAATATTAGGATATACTTTTTCTATTGTAGCTTCTTTTTCAAAGGCTTTACATCTACCTAAGGAACCTTTGACAATAATCTTTTGTCCTACCTTATCTAAGATATCTGTTTTTAGATTTGCTATATCATTTCTACAAATCATAACATCACCTACTCCCTTATGATAGCTAAATTATAGCATTTAGGCAGTGGTTTGTCAAAGAATCCAAGCAGTGCTAATAATCTTTGTAATTGTGTAATATCAAGTGCTTTAGAGGTTTTGCTTCTATATTTTACATTTGTATTACATTTTCATTACATTTCTACATTTATTGTTATTTTTCTACATTTTTCCCAATTTTCCATTTGCTCCTATACCACTAATTCCTTTTTTTCCATCTCTTAATTCATATGCAATATCATCTATTGTTACAAACTTATACTTTTCTGTAGTTGCTATTTTCCCTGCTACAATTAAAGGATCTAAAAAATCTATTAAAATTCTTGCTGGTGATGATGCAAAATTTGCGCCTGCTGACATTAATGCCTCAAAATAGCTCTGACAAGCACCAGCAAATATAACTAAATTTTTATCATAATCATTGTCATACCTTCTTGCTTCTTTAACAGTTTCTACAAAATATTTAGAATTTCTGTAATTATATATATCATAATATCTTGTTCCTTTTTTTATCATTTCATCATGTCCAGTTACAACAAGAATATCAGGTTGATATACTTCAAGTAAATGATATACTACCTGTGGTTGCTTATATTCTGGTATATTTTTCACTATTGCATTTAATCCCATTTTTTGATAATAATTATAAGACTTTTCACTATATTTTCGGTCTCCATCTAAATGAAGTATTTTGCCTGATATTATTTGAGCTCTATAATTATCTATATCACTAAAATCTGTTTGAATCATAATTTTCACCTCTATAATCAGGCTACTATATTTTATGTCAAACTTTGTCATTTCGTGATATCTATATCTATATATTAATGTCCATATTTTCGCTTTGTTGCCATTCCACCCCTTATATGTCTTTCAGCTTTATTCTCATCTAGGACTACTCTTACTTCTTTGGCTAGACTAGGATTTATTTTCTTCAGTCTTTCTGATACATCTTTGTGTACTGTGCTTTTACTAACTCCAAACTTTTTGGCAGCTCCTCTTACTGTATCCTTTGATTCTATTATATAATGCGCAAGTTCAATACTTCGCTCTTCTATTGATTTCTTATCTCCCATAGATAAGTGATGTGTATATTTTTCTCTCATAAAGAAAGACCCCCTATGAAAATACTTTTGTTTAATTGTATTCTCCATAAGAAGTCCTTAGAACTTTTTAGTTTTATGAGTTCTTGAGCTAATTATTAATCAATATTTTTCTTATTATTATATATTCTATCTAAATATTCATCAGGATATGTTTTATCTAAAAATACTTCTACATTATTTCTTGGTTCAATACCCTTTCTTCTATCTGTTTGTCTTGCTGCCGCCATAGATGATATTGAAATATCAAATATCATAAATACTATCAGAAATACTGTTAAAATTTTTATAGATTTTCTATGTAGCAATGGTCCTAATTTTTGTAAACCTGGATATACTACTTTTAAAAATGCAACTGCTATAATTCCCCAATAGAAACAATATAATAAACAAGTTCTTCCATTTAAGTTAAAGAACATATTACTATAATCCCATGATATTGTTCCAAATAAAATTTCTTGAAAAAATGAGCATAAATATTCCAATATTCCACCCATTATCATTCCAGCTAAAAATGCATCTTTAGGTTCTTTTACTTTTCTAATTAATAAATAATATGCTACTGCTCCCATTCCATAAACTTGAACAAATGGGCCATATATTAATCCTTGTCTAATTACAAGTGTTCTTGTAAAAATTGTTGAATATAACATTTCTGCTATAAATCCAAACACACTACCTATAATAAATATCCAAAATATTATTGCTATAAATTTAATTTTCCTTTTTATTTCTTGTTTTATATTTTTCATTTTTTCCTCGTATATCACTATTTTCTTTTATATACTTATGTTTCATATTATAGCATATTAAAAAAATATATGCTATAATTATTATGTATTTTTTATTAAAATAATTTAAATTTATAGGAGCTTTAAATGTTTAGAATTTCAAATATAAAAGTTTATAATGATATAAATGATGATGATATTATAAATATTATTATCAAAAAATATAATATTAATTCAGATGATATAATAAATTGGCATATATCAAAAAAATCAATTGATGCAAGAAAAAAAGATAATGTACATTATAATTATTCAATTGATTTAGATTTAAAAAATGAAAATAAATATAAAAAATTAACCAAAATTGAGCCGATTAGCTTACCAAATATAAAAATAAAAAACATTAATGAAAAAAATATAGTTATTATTGGAGCTGGACCAAGCGGTCTTTTTGCAGCACTTACCTTAATTCAAAATGGTATTAAACCTATTATAATAGAACAAGGTGATTGTGTTGATGATAGGCAAATTGTAGTAGATAAATTTAGAAAACATGGTATATTAAATTCTTTATCAAATGTCCAATTTGGTGAAGGTGGTGCTGGTACTTTTTCTGATGGAAAATTAAATTCTGGTATTCACAGTCCTTTTTGCAAAAAAGTTTTAGAAGAGTTTGTTAATTTTGGAGCACCTAAATCTACTTTATATATTGCAAAACCTCATATTGGAACAGATAATCTAATTAATATTATTAGAAATATGCGTAACTGTATTATTTCTAAAGGTGGTAAATTTTTCTTTAATACTAAAGCAATAAATTTTAATATAACAAATAACGCTATAACATCAGTTACTTGCAATAATAGCGGAAAAATATTTGATTTACCTGCTAATTATGTAATATTAGCCATTGGGCATAGCTCACGTGATACTTTTGAAAATCTTTATAAAAATGGTATTACAATGGAAAGAAAAAATTTCTCTGTTGGCGTAAGAATTGAACATTTGCAATCTGAAATTAATTCAGCACAATATGGCACAATTACAAAATTGAATTTGCCTCCTGCAGATTATAAATTAGCTTATCATTCTCCTTCTGGAAGATCATGCTACACTTTTTGTATGTGCCCTGGAGGTGTTGTTATTGCATCTTCTAGTGAAAATAACGAAATTGTAACAAATGGAATGAGTTATTATTCAAGAAATGGTAAAAATGCAAATTCTGCACTTTTAGTTAATATAACTCCAAATGACTTTCAAGGAAACTCTCCTCTTGCTGGAATATATTTTCAAAAAGATTTAGAAAATAAGGCCTTTGTTTTAGGTGGTTCTAACTTTTTTGCACCTATTCAAAGAGTTGAAGATTTTATGAATAATATACCATCTACATTTATAGGTTCTGTTAGTCCAACATATTTACCTGGTGTAACATTATCTAATTTAAATGATATTTTACCTGCTTTTGTTTCTACAACATTAAAAGAAGGTATCAAATATTTTGATACCAAATTACATGGATTTGCCAATCCAGATAATATTTTAACAGGTGTTGAAACCAGAAGCTCTTCTCCAGTTAAAATCTGTAGAAACGAGAATTTTGTTTCAAATATTAATGGTTTATATCCTTGTGGTGAAGGGGCAGGATATGCTGGCGGAATTATGTCCGCTTCTGTTGATGGAATAAAATGTGCTATTGCTATTTTAGAAAATTAATTTAAAATTTCTACCAAGCTTTGAACAAGATAATCAACATCTTCTTTAGTGTTATCAACACCAAAAGTTGTTCTTACTGCTGCTTTAGCTAATTCATCTGGTAATCCCAGTGCAGTTAAAACATGTGATGGCTTGGTAGATCCTGCAGCACATGCTGATCCTCCAGATGCACATATTCCTTTTTTATTCAAATTTATTACTATTCCTCTACCATCTGCACCTTTAAAAGAAAAGTTTGCATTTCCAGGAAGTCTTACTTTTCTTGAGCCGTTTAATCGTGCAGATTTTATATTTTCTTCTACTTGATGAACATAATAATCTCTTAATTCTTTCATTTGTCTCATATTTGACTCTAAATTTATTCTTGCTAATTCACACGCTTTTCCTAATCCTACTATTCCAGGTACATTTTCCGTTCCTGCTCTTTTATCACTTTCTTGACGTCCCCCATCTATAAATTTTTCTATTTTTACACCTTTTCTTACATACAACATTCCTGTTCCCTTAGGTGCGTGTAATTTATGACCAGATAAAGATAACATATCTATACCTGACTTTTTAACATCTATTGGAACATTCCCACAGGCTTGAACTGCATCAGTATGGAATGGAATATTATACATTTTAGCTATTTTTGCTATTTCTTGCACAGGCTCTATTGTTCCAATTTCATTATTTGCATACATTATGCTTATTAATATTGTATCAGGTCTTATAGCTCTTTTTAATTCATTTAAATCAACTATTCCATCTTTATCTACATTTAAATATGTTACTCTAAAACCTTTTTTCTCTAAATTTTGACAAGTATGAATAACAGCTGAATGTTCAATTTTTGAGGTTATTATATGCCCTCTCTTATTGGCAAAAGCCGCTCCTTTTATTGCCATATTATCACTTTCTGACCCTCCAGAAGTAAAAAAAATCTCCTCTGGTTCACAATCTATTAATTTAGCTACTTGTACTCTTGCAAATTCTATAGCTTTTTTAGCATCTTTTCCTAATTCATATATAGCTGATGGATTGCCATATATTTCTCTATAATAAGGTATCATTTCTTCTATAACTTCATCATACACTCTTGTTGTAGCAGCATTATCAAAATATCTAATTTTCATAAAAAAAATCCTTTCCTTTATACTCTTTTTATATTATATTCGAGTATAAAAGAAAGGTTACATTTAGTTATTATTATTTAAATCAGTATAATATATTTCTCCAAAGCCATATTTTACTTGATAATATTTTCCAATAAATATTGGATCTGTATTTTCAGATAGTGTATATGTTGGTTCAACAACTACTTCACCTTTTGAATTAATTGATCCCCATTTATTATCTATTTCAACAGCAGCATAACCATATTTATTAAATTCTGTTACTTTATCATATTTAGCTTCTACAACTGTTTTTCCATCTTTATTAACAAATCCCCATTTACCATTTTCTTTATTTGCAAATAATGTATTATTTGAATAAACGTCAGTATTTTTTAATTCATTTCCATCTTTACTAAAATATTTAGTTTCATCATCATTTGATATTTTTACATAATTGTCTTTTACATCAATACTTGCATTACTCATTTCACATAATTGGTTCATTGATTTTGAATATACTTTTGTTAGATTATCATTTGCTGTTTTAGCTACTATAAGATCTGTTCCATCTAATTTTTGAAAAGAATCATTATTAATTTCTATTTTTACATTATCTTTGTTATCTATTACACCTAATTTTGATTTATCATTACTTACTATAAAATAATTATCTGTTAAATATTCTATATAACTATATTTTTCATCAACAAGTTGCTCTCCACTTTTTCCAATTATTCCATATTTTGATCCATTTTTATTATCAATTTTTATTCTGTAATTATCATTAGCTGTTTTTAAAATAGCTATATTAACATCTATATTAGCTTGTGTTCCATCAGAATTATATACTGTTGTTCCTTGATTATTTTTAGCATATAAATATATTCCATTTATATCAATTTGGTCATATTCAGGTGGAACTATAATTTTCCCTTCTAAATTTGCAATTCCGTATTTTTTACTTTTTTCTATTGTAAATACATCATTACTATCATCATAATCAATTGACTGATATTCATTTGGTAAAATTGAATTTTCATTTTTAGTTATTCCAAATTGCCCATTTTTTGCACATATTATATATGCATTTTCATTATCATTTATATCAACTTCTCTTGATAATTGGTTATATTCTGGTTTTAATATTAATTTTCCTTTATAATTTATATATCCAAATCTATATCCTTCTGTTGTAGTATTTGAAACAATATATCCAGCATATTTATATGAATCATTGTCTGTGTAATATCCATCTGCTTCAATTTTATCATACTCAAAGTTAACTAATTTATTACCTTTTATATTTATTACACCTAATTTTCCATTAATTTTTGCAATAAGTTCACATTCTTTATATGGTAAACCTTCAATACTTTCATATTTGGCATCAGTTATTTTTTTACCATCAATACTTACAAGTCCATATTTTCCGTCTTTTTGATATTTAAAAACTGTTTTTTCATACATTAAATCACTTGTTATATTTTTTAATTGTATTGGTTCAACATTTTGATAATTTTCTAAAATTTGTTGATTTTTTTCATTTAATATTTGTGTTGAATTGTTTTTATAACATACAAATACTGCTTTTTCTGGATTAACAATTTTTATACTGTCATAATTTACAGGTATTATTGTATTTCCATTACCATCTATTACTCCATATAAATTATTTTCCTTTAATACAAAATAATTATAGTTTTCAATTTTAGCAATTTCATATTTTTTTCCATTCTTATTTATAAAATAATAAGAAACTCCTATTATTAATGCTACAACTATTATTCCGATTATAATATTACGAATTATAAAATTTCTTTTCATTGTATAACCTTCCTTTACTATTTTTCTTCTTGTGTTTCTTCTACATTATTTTTACATGCTTTTATTTTTAAGATTCTTTTATCTTCTGTTTTTTCTATTTTGTAGGTAACTGTTTTTGTTTCTATTACAGGGTTTTCACCATCTTTTGGTATTCTTCCCAATTCATCTTGTAAATATCCTGAAATAGTATCATATTCACCTTCTGGAATTTTGGCATCTAGCAATTTATTTACATCATTTATATTCATACTTCCTGATAATAAATATGTATTTTCATCTAATTTTTCAAATTCTTTTTCGACTTTATCATATTCATCATAAATATCTCCAACTAATTCTTCCAAAATATCTTCCATTGTAACTATTCCAGCTGTTCCACCATATTCATCAACAACTATTGCTATTTGCATTTTATTTTTTTGTAATTCTTTAAATACTTCATTTATTAGTCTGTTTTGTGATACAAAATATGCATCTTTTACTAAATCTTTTACTTTGACATTTTTATTATTAATATTTTTAAATATATCTTTAAGATATAAAATTCCTTTTATTTCATCTATTGTTTCATCATAGACAGGTATTCTACTATAACAATATTTTTCTTCAGTTAAATCCTTCATTAATTCTTCATTACTTATATTAATATCTACTGCAAAAATGTCTTTTCTATGTTTCATAACTTCTGATACTGTAATATCATTAAATTCAAAAACATTATTAATTAATTCTTTCTCTTCTTCTTCGATGGTTCCTTTTTCTTCTCCTTGGTCCACCATCATTTTTATTTCTTCTTCTGTTACTTCTCCTTCATCATTTTCTTCAACTTTAAATATCTTTGATATTGCATTAGTAACAACTGTTAATAATTTTACTAATGGAGAACTTATTGTTGCAATTGTTTTTATAACGCCTACTGTTGCAAATGCTATTTTCTCATAATACTTCATAGCTAACCTTTTTGGGACTAATTCTCCAAAGATTAATGTAAATAAAGATAATATAAGTGTAATTATTATAATTGAAATATTTTTCCATGAACTTAAAGTTAATGCTGGTATCCAATTATATAAAACTGGAGCTAATTTTTCTGCAAATGCATCTGATGCAAACGCACTTGATAAAAATCCAGCCAAAGTTATTCCAATTTGTATTGTTGCCAAGAATGCACTTGGTGTTCTTAGCATCGCTTCTATTTGTTTTGCTTTTTTATTTCCTTCTTTTGATTGTTTTTCTATCTTAGCATCGTTTAAGGAAATAAATGCAATTTCACTTGCCGAAAAATAGGCATTTACTAAAATCAAAACTGCTAAGATAATCAGTTGTGGTAACATATAAAATTTTACACTCCTTTATTTAATTACATTTAAATTTTGCATATTTTTTATGCAATGTAATTATGTTAAAAAACTTCCATTTATATTGTACCAAAAAAAGGCTATAAATTCAACTAAAGTAGTTAAAAATATAGCCTATTTTTATAGATGTGAATATATTTTTTTACATACCTGTTACCGGTAATTTTTTTATTTCTTGACTTGAAATATTTTTACTCGTTTGTGTTTTTGTTTCTATATTAGGAATATCTTCTTTATTATTATTTACTGTTACAGTTAATTCTTGATTCATTTCTGGTTCTACTTTTATTAACTGATTATATATTTGATATCCTTCAATTGTTTTAGTTTCTCTTATGTAATACTCTCCTGGAACTAAATTTCCAATTATTATTTGTCCATTTTCATCTGTTTTCAAATCTGAATAAACTACATTTTTATTTTTATCTAATAATTCAAATTCAACTCCACTTAAATTTTTTCCGCTTTCTTGATCTTTTTTTATAATAATAATCTTAGTTTCATTTTTATAATATTCATCTTTTGATTCACCAATTCCATCTTCAAAAGTTGCTGCAGTTAAAGCATAATCTTGCTTATTTGTATCCGGTGCAGTACCATATAAAACTGGTTTAGTTTCTACTTCACCACTTACCTTTAGTCCTATTGTTCCTTTTGATGTTAAATTTTTAATTGGTATTAATACTTTAAATTTTTCATTAGGTAAAAATTCTGATTTTTCTTTGTTTTGTATATCAGTTAGTTTTATTCCGCCTAATTCTTGAGAATTGTCTTTTGTTATGCTAACTTTATAATTTGATATTTTAGCTCCAGCAGTTACACTATATATTTTTGATGCATAACCTTTTTCTATATTATCTTGTTGCCATTGAGTAGAAACCTTATTAATTGTAATAGTACTTGAGATTTTTGTTTCTTTTGAGTTTTTAGCAGCATCCATAATTTTTTGCATTGCATTTAATGTTCTGTTTCCTGCTTCTCCTATTGCTTTATAATCCTCAAATTTATTACCATGTATATAACAATAAATTGATTGTTTAGTTGCTGTAAATGCCTCTTCTTTAGTTTCTACACCTAATTCATGTAATGATTTATATGGATATCCATTTATAATAATTCTCCATAAATTTACATCTTTTACAGCTCCATTTACAGACACTGTATAGGCTCCTTTTTCAGCACCATCTTTTGTTTTATCCATACAATATGCTGGATAATGTTTACCATTTTCTAAATATTCAACATATGTAGCTTTTACAACGATTCCTTTATATGTTAATAATTTTCCACAATCATTTACTTCATAAACATTTGCTGAATTAACATTAGCAGCATATGAAAAATTAAATATTGATAAAAAACTAATTAACAAAATTATACTTATAAATAATACTCTTTTTATGTTAATTTTTAATATTTCTCCCTTCTTTTTTTAGTTTAATTTATTTCTATTCCTTGCACACACCTCCTATATTCCGGCTGATTTTCAACACATGTTATAAGAGTAATTTTATTTTCTTCTGACTTTTGTAATTTACTCCAATCTGTATCTTTTATAATTTCTAAATTAAAAATTCTATATTTTATTAAATTTCCTTTATAATTATAATATATTACATCTCCTTCCTTTAACTCTTTTAGTCTAGCAAAATAATTATTTTTATACCCTCTATTATGTGCAGCTAATCCAACCGTTCCGTTTTCTTTGGATGTTTCTTCAAAATGACCTATATAGTCATCCATTACTTCTTTTGTTGTTCCTTCTTTAATTTCTGCTTTTAAATTTATACTTGGTATTTCCAAATACCATTGATTTGCAGTTTCTTGTACAATATTATTTTCTTGTGTGTTTGTTTGATTTTGCAAAATTTCTTCTGTTTTAGTTTGAATTTGATTTTCGACTTTAAAATTATTCTTTAGCTCTAATTGACTTTTAAAAAATTCGTAACCTGAAAAAAATAAATTTACGAAAGTAAATATTATAAGTGAAATTAAAAAACTTATTAAATTAATATATATAGCACTATATTTCCAAATAGGCAATTTCCTCCTTGTTGGTTATTATTTGTTTTTAAAATTTTTGGAATTTTAATCTTGAAATAAAATTAATTGATTTTAAATTTTTCTTTGAGTTAACTCTTGTTAATATGATAATACAATTATTTTTATTTGTAAAGAACTTTTCATCGACAAATATCGACATTACAGCTTGAATCCATTGATTTATCTATATTCTAGCATGAAAAAAAGTTGTAAAATATTACAACTTTTTTCCTTCTAATCCATCTTTAATTCCAAATCAAAATAAAATTCAACACCATTTTCTTTATTAACTAATCCAAAATCTTTTCCATAATTAGTCATAATTGCTTTTACAAATGCCAATCCAATTCCTGTTCCACCATCATTTCTATTTCTTGAACTATCAATTTTGTAAAATCTATTCCATATTCTATTCATATGTTCTTCAGGAATTTTTTCTCCTGTGTTAAATACTTTAACTCTTACCCTTTTCTTTTTAACATCAACATCATTTGTTATTTTTATAATTTTTTCTCCATTAACTTCTTCAACATGTTTTATTGCATTTGTCATATAATTTGTAATCACTTGTTCAATATAAAAGTCATCTGCAAAAACATTTATTTCATCAGGGCTTTCAAATTCAATTTTTGCATTTTTTTCTTCTAACATTACTTTAGACTTTCTAACAACTTCTTTTTCAACTTCTACTACATCAAATTTAGTATCATTAAATTCTCTTTTTCCATATTCCAATTTCATTAATTCAAGCAGTTGTTTTACTAATTTATCCATTTTGTTTGTTTCATCTAAAATAACTTCAGCATAAAATTTTCTGCTTTCCTCATCATTATTAACATTTTCTAATAATCCTTCACTATATCCTTGGATTAAGGCTATAGGTGTTTTTAATTCATGAGATACATCTGATATAAAACTTTTTCTCATCTCATCTAATTTTGATTTTTCCTCTATATCTTTTTCAAGTTCTATATTTGTATTTCTTAACTGTTTTATTGTTCCTTCTAGCTTATCTGACATCATGTTTATACTTTTTCCAAGATTGTTTATCTCATCATCTGCATCTGTTATCCTATATTTATGACTAAAATCTAAATTTGCCATTTTCTTTGCTATTGCATTTAGTTCCAAAATAGGATCAGTAAATTTTCTAGAAACATATGAAACTATAACAGCTGCAATTAAAATTGCAAATCCCGCCATCAAATATAAAAAGTTATTTGATATTTTTACACTTTCCTGAATTGAATTTATTGGTATACGAATATATAATAAATATCCATTATCAAGTGTCGCAGATAGCAACACATATGTAACTCCATTTTTAGAATCATTCATTTTTCTTATGCTAAAAGCATCATTTTTTTCTATTATTTCACCTTCACCTATATTTAATTTATTTGTCATTTCATTCATCTGTCCTAGTGTAGAAAAAAAGTCTTTATTTGATGTAAAAACATTAACATTTTGATTATCACGTATTAATATATCAAAATTATTTTTTATTGCAGCTTGTTCTAATTCTGTTGATAAATCTCCATTTTCACCTGTATTATAGTATTCATTTACTGTCAAATACACTGATTTTAAAGCTTGTCTTTTACTATACAAATAAAATTGACCAAACACAAAATTATTTACTAATATTAAAAAAGTAATAATTCCTAATATAACTAATGATAATGTAATAAACAGTTTGACTCTTACAGATCTAAATTGAGTTGGCTTTTTACACATTTTTTCTTCCCTCTTTTTTATTTTGTTTCAAATTTATATCCCACACCTCTAATTGTTTTTATATATTTTCCTTTTTTTCCAAGTTTATGTCTGATTTTCTTTATATGGCTATCAATTGTTCTAGAATCTCCATAATAATCATAATTCCAAACATTATTTAATATTTTATCTCTTGATAAAGCTATATTTTCATTTTCTACTAAATATACTAATAATTCATATTCTCTTAAACTTAATTCTACTGGCTTTCCATCTACTTTTACAGTTCTTCCTTCTTTGTCAATTTCAATTCCAGCATAATCTTTTATTTCTTTTTCATCTTGATTTGTTCTTTTTAATATAGCTTCTACTCTAGCTACTAGAATTTTAGGACTAAATGGTTTAGAAATATATTCATCTACTCCTAGTTCAAATCCAAATAATTCATCTTGTTCTTCTCCTCTAGCTGTAAGCATTATAATTGGTACTTTAGATTCTTGCCTGATTTGTCTTAAAACAGACCAACCATCTAATTTTGGCATCATAACATCTAATAAAATAAGGCTTATTTTGTTTTTATTACTTTCAAATACTTCTAATGCTTTTTCTCCATCTTCTGCCTCTAAAATACTAAAACCTTTGGCAACTAGAAAGTCTTTTATTAATTTTCTCATTCTTGATTCGTCATCTACAACTAAAATACAATTATTAACCATTTCTTTTCTCCTTTTTTCTAATTATTATATATTATAAAGTTTATTTATGTCTATAATGTGAACTAAATTTAAACAAAAAAAGAGATGTATTTCATTTTTTTACATCTCTTTTCATTTTTTTATCTAATTTCTTCTTTTCCAACATAAACTGTACTAGCAGGATATGCTAATTTTGCTTTTGAATCATGAACAATATCCATAATTTCTCTATTTATTTTATCTATTGCAACACAATAATCTTTATATGAAGTTGCAGATAAAAATGTTTCTATTAAAAGCATTATATTTGTATCTGCTATTTTATTAAAACTTACTACAACATCTTCATTTATTACATTTGAATCTTTTATAAGAGCTTCTTTTATTTTTGCTTTTATATATTCAATTTGTTCAGATGTTGTTTCAAATGAAAATGGTAAGTTAACTTTATATTTTCTTTTTCCCATTTTACTCCAGTTTATGATTGCAACATCAGCAATAGTTGAATTTGGAATGTTTACAACTGAATCTTCAAAATTTCTAATTCTTGTTGTTCTAAATGTTATATCTTCTACAACACCTTGATAATTTGGTGTTTCTATCCAATCACCAACACCAAATGGCTTATCTATAAATAATACAACACCACCAAAAATGTTTTTTGCCGTATCTTGTGCAGCCAATGTTATAATAACACTCAATATTCCAGCACCTGCAACTAATCCACTTAAGTTTATTTTTAATATTGCTAAAATTATTAATATTGCAATAATATAAATTCCAGCTCTTACAAATCTTAATGCAAGCTTTAACATTGAGTCATCAACATCATCACTCCATTTATCTCTTATACCCTTAACTAATGAAGATTTTACTGTAAAGCTTTCTGCTAATGCTCTTGAAAATGCAATAGTACTAATTATTTGAAATACTTTAGTTACCCCAGACATAACTTCTTGAGTAATATTTAATGGTCTTCTTAGAAATAATACTCCTAAATACACACCTAGTATTCCAATAAAAACTTTTAAAGGTCTATAAAATGCACTTCCTTTAATTTGCTTTTTACTCCTTCTAAATTTAAATATTTTTACTATTCCAAAGGCAATACTTGAGCTTAATGCTTTAAATAAAATCATTATACATAATGCCACAACAAGGTCTATAATTTGTACTGATTTTAGATTTTCAATAAGTTCTAAAATTTGTTCCATTTTTTCCTCCGTATATTTTTAAGATTTAACTCATATAATCTCTTAATTTTTTGCTTCTACTTGGATGTCTTAATTTGCGTAATGCTTTTGCTTCAATTTGTCTAATTCTTTCACGTGTTACATCAAATTCACGACCAACTTCTTCAAGAGTTCTTGCTTTTCCATCTTCTAGTCCAAATCTTAATTTTAATACTTTTGCTTCTCTTGGTGTTAGTGTACTCATAACTTCTTCTAATTGTTCTTTTAATAATGTATATGCTGCAGAATCTTGAGGAGCAGGGCTATCATCATCTTGTATAAAATCTCCTAAATGACTATCATCTTCTTCACCAATTGGTGTTTCTAATGATACTGGATCTTGAGCTATTTTTTGAATTTCTGTTACTTTTTCTACGGGAATTTCCATTTCTTGAGCTATTTCTTCTGGCGTTGGCTCTCTACCTAGTTGTTGTAATAAATGTCTTGATGTTCTTATCAATTTATTTATTGTTTCTACCATATGAACTGGTATTCTTATTGTTCTTGCTTGATCTGCAATAGCTCTAGTTATTGCCTGTCTTATCCACCATGTTGCATAAGTACTAAATTTAAAACCTTTTGTATAATCAAATTTTTCTACTGCTTTTATTAATCCCATATTTCCTTCTTGGATTAAGTCTAAAAATAGCATTCCTCTTCCAACATATTTTTTAGCTATACTTACAACTAATCTTAAATTTGACTCTGCTAATTTTTTCTTAGCTTCTTCATCACCTTTTAATATTCTTTTAGCTAAATCTAACTCTTGATCAAAAGTTAATAATGGAATTCTACCTATTTCTCTTAAATACATTCTAACTGGGTCATCAACATTAATTCCTTCATAACTTGTGTCTGTTATTTCGTCTAATTTTAAATCTTCAACTTCTTTTAAATCATCGATGTTTGGTTCTTCTTCCATATCATCACTTAAAAGATTTACTCCCATTTCTTCAAAAGCATCAAAAACTTTATCTATTTGGTCAGGATTTACATCATCCAATTCTTTAGCTAAATCTGCATATGTTATTTTGCCTTGTTCTTTAGCCTTTTTTAATATTTTATTTACTTTTTCGTCTTTTATTCCGCTTTCTTCAATTATTTTTTTTCCTTCTTCTTTAAGGTTCTTTTTTTCTACTTTTTTTGCTTCTTCAATTTTTTCTGTTGATTTTTTAGTGTCTTTTTTTTCTACCATTAAATTTCACCCCTATTTCATTTTAGCTAACCTATTAATTATATTCATTAGCTTCAATTCTAATCTATTTTTTTCATCAGAATTTGTATTATTATCCATTTTTTCAAGTTTTTCAAGAATATCCATTTTCTGTTCTGTCAATTTTTCTTTTTCATAGCTTTGCATAACATCATCAATTGCTTTTTCTACATCATCCAATTCATAATCATCTGCTAATATTTCAGTTATATGACTTTGTTCTTCATCATCCATCTTGTCCAAAATTGAATTAATATTACTATTACCTTTTTCAAATTCTTCATACATTATTTTTGCAATTTCTTTATTTAACTCATCTTTAAAGTCTTCTGGATTTATATTTTGTTTTATTATCTGGAATATATTTAAATCACCCATTAATAAAATTGCAAGTACTGTATTTTCTCTTCGTTTGGTTGCTTCTGAAATGTTACTATTTTGTATTTTTTTATGCATTACTACTGGTTTATGTTTATCTAATATTTTTTCTCCTTGATTTCCTGTATATGTAAGTTTATTAACCTCTGCATAGATTGCTTCTTTAGATATTTCATATTCTTGTGCTATTTTTTCTATATATATTTCTCTTTCGATATTATTATCTATTTTAGAAATTAATTTAGCAATTTCATTTAAAAATTTAATTTTATCACTTGTATTATTTAAATCTAAATTTTGTTTTAATAATTTTACTTTAAATTCAATAACTGATAATGCATTATCTACAACATTTTTAAATCTTATATTTCCATATTTAATAATAAATTCATCTGGATCTTTTGCACCTTCCATTTGCAATACTCGAATATCACATCCCATATTTTGCAAAATATCTAAAGCTCTAATTTTAGCTTGTAAACCTGCTGAATCTGAATCAAAGCTTAATATTATTTGTGATGAATTTTTTCTAAGTAACCACCCCTGTTGCTGTGTCAATGCTGTACCGAAGTGGTGCAACAACATTAGATATTCCTCTTTGGTGTAAAGAAATTACATCCATATAACCTTCAACAATTAATATTCTTTTCTTAGTTTCCGGATTTTTTTTAGCAACATTTAAACCAAATAAATTTCTTCCTTTACTATATACTATATTTTCTGGTGAATTTATATATTTTGGTTTAGAATCATCTAATACTCTTCCACCAAAAGCAATTACCTTTCCTCTAGCATCACATATTGGGAACATTAATCTATTTCTATATCTATCAATATATGTTCCATTTTCATTTTTATTTACAAGACCTGATTCCAAAATTTCTGGTTCATTAAAGCCTTCTTTTTTTAAGGCTCTATATAATTCATCAAATTTTCCTGAAAAACCAATTCTAAAAGATTTTAAAATTTCATTTGTTAATTTTCTTTTTTTTATATATTCTTGAGCATCTTTAGAAGTAGATTTATATAAATTTTCATGATAATAATTTGCAGTAAATTCATTTACCCTATATACTTTTGACTTTAATTCTTCTCTTGCCGCATCTCTACTATTTTCAAATGTTGGTAATTGTATATTTGCTCTTTCTGCTAATGTTTGAACTGCCTCTATAAAACTTATTCCTTCGATTTTCATTAAAAATGTAAAAACATTTCCACCTACTCCACAACCAAAGCAATGAAATATCTGCTTATCTGGAGACACTGAAAAAGATGGGGATTTTTCATTATGAAATGGACATAGTCCAAAGAAATTTCTTCCACTTCTTTTTAAATGCACATATTGTGATATGATATCTACTATATCATTAGATTGTCTTACTTCTTCTATAATTTCATCACTATATCTTGGCATTATCCTCCCACTTTCTTACAAATTTTTCTCATAAATATACACATATATATAATTCGACGTATTTTACATAATTCCTTCTTTATATAACAAAAAAATAAAAAATGTCATCTTAGGTAAATACCACATTAGACATTTTTTATTTTAATCTTTACATAAGTAATGCCATTTTATTATCCAATTTATTTATTATTTTTGCACAATTAACCCACTCTTTAGATTCTTTTTTAGTTAATTTTTGTTCAGGTTTATATTTCATTTTATGTTCTAAGCTAGACCAGAAATCCATTGCCATAGTTCTCATTTGTACCTCAACTTTTACATATATTAAATTTTGTGATAATTTAACTGGCACAGCTAAAATTATATGATAAGCAGAATATCCACTTTTTTTAGGGGTGGCAATATAATCCTTTTCTTTTAATGTCTGAATTCCAGGTAAATTTTGTATTAAATTTTTTATAGAATATATATCTTTTTGAATAGGACATATGACTCTTATCCCTGCAATATCATTAATATTTTCTATCATTTCTTTATATGTCATTTTACATTCTTTTTGTTTCATCTTTTTCATTATACTTTCTGGCTTTTTTATTCTAAAATTTATATGATCTATTATGTCATAATTATAAAATATTTTAAATTCTTCTTTGTATATTTCTATTTTATTTTTTAATTCTTTAATTGCCATTTTATATATAAACATTAATTTTTTAAATGTTTCATCATCTTGTTTTATTTTTTTGTTATAATCTACAAAATTTCTTAAATCCATTAAATCTGTTTTTTTATTTTCTTTCATACACACTCAACTCCTTTTTGATTTTATGTATGTTTCACTTTTAGTATATGCTTATTCTAAACAGTTTTTGTTTCTAAAAAGTTTTTTAAATGTGTTTTTTTCGTGAAATAAAAAAGCTATAACGAAATTAATACAATTCCGTTATAGCTTTTTTTAATATTGTCTACCCCAAACTACCATTTTATCTGCTTTCTTTCCACAACATACACAAGTATCTCCTAAATGTTCTTGTTTAAATGGAATGCATCTTGAGGGTGCTCCTGTTAATTCTTTAACTTTATCTTCACATTCACGTGATCCACACCACATTGTTTTTACATATCCTTGATTTTCCTCAAGATTTTTTTGTAATTCTTCCATATTATGAGCAATTGTAGTTTTTTCAACTAATCTCTTTTGACAAGCTTCAAACATTGATTTTTGAATATCTTCTAATAATTTTTCTACTTCACTTTCAACATCTTCAAGTTTTACTGTTATTTTTTCAAAATTATCTCTTCTAGTTAATGTTACTTGACCATTTTCTAATTCTTTTGGTCCCATTTCTATTCTAAGAGGTACTCCTCTCATTTCCCAGTCATTAAATTTATATCCAACAGAATAATTTTCTCTTAAATCTAATTCAACTCTGAATTTTTCTTTTAATTCTTTAGATAATTTTTCAGCTTCTTCTTTTACATTTCCTTTTTCTTGTGCAATTGGAACAATAACAACTTGAATTGGTGCAACTCTTGGAGGTAATTTTAATCCTCTCTCATCACCATGTGCCATAATAACTGCACCTATCAATCTTGTTGTAGTTCCCCATGATGTTTGATATGCATATTCTTGTTCACCATTTTTATTTTGGAATTTTACATCAAATGCTTTTGTAAAGTTTTGTCCAAAATAATGTGATGTTCCTGCTTGTAAAGCTCTACCATCATGCATTAAAGTTTCTACTGTATATGTAGCCTCTGCTCCTGCAAATTGTTCTTTTAAAGTTTTTTGACCCTTTAAAACTGGAATTGCAAGTAAATTTTCAATAACATCAGCATATACATCTAACATCTCTAAAGTAAACTTTTTAGCTTCTTCGGCTGTTTCATGTATTGTATGTCCTTCTTGCCATAAAAATTCTCTTGAACGTAAAAATGGTCTTGTTTCTTTTTCCCATCTTAAAACACTACACCATTGATTATATAAATATGGTAAATCCCTCCATGAATTTAACCATTTTGAATACATTGAAGAAAATATTGTTTCTGATGTTGGTCTTATACACAATCTTTCTTCTAATTTTTCTTGACCACCCATTGTAACCCAAGCAACTTCTGGTGCAAATCCTTCTACATGATCCTTTTCTTTATTTAATAAACTTTCTGGTATTAAAACAGGCATTGATACATTTTTAACACCTTTTTCTTTAAATTTTCCATCCATAAAATTTTTTATATTTTCCCATATTGCGTACCCATAAGGTTTTATAGCTATAAATCCCTTTAATGTTGTGTAATCAGCTAAATCTGCTTTTATAACTATATCGGTATACCATTGTGCAAAATTATCGTTTATATCTGCAATATCATTTACAAATCCTTTTTTCTTACTCATTGTTTTATTTCCTTTCTTATTCTATATTTCACATTTTATTATTTTTCTATTATTTTTCCCTTTCGGGCTCAGGTGCCTCAGCTTGTGCCTCGACTTTTACTTTTTCTTGTTGTTTTTCTTTATTATTTTCTACTAAATCATCTATTACAATCTGTTTGTTTTCATCCAGTTTATATTTTGGTAATTCTGGTAAATCATTTAATGAAGAGTACCCAAACATTCTTAAAAATTCTGATGTTGTTTTATATGACATCGGTTTTCCTGGTAAATCTATTTTTCCTGCCTCTTCTATAAGTCCATATTCTAATAACTTATAAACACATGCATCTGCTGAAACGCCTCTTATATCTTCTATTTCCGCTCTTGTAATTTTAGGATTATATGCAATTATTGCTAATGTCTCCAAAGATGCATTAGATAAATTTGGCTTTGTTCTTTTATCTAAAACAGGATAAATAAACTCATACAATTCTTTTTTAGTACATAATTGATATGAATCTTCTATTTTTATTAATTCTATTCCTCTTTTTTCTTCATTATATTCTTCTTGCATTGCTGTTACTAGCTTTTCTACATCCTCTGCTGTAATTTCAAGTGCTAACATTAATTCGCTTTTAGTAACAGGTCTTCCTGCAGAAAAAAGTATTGCTTCTATTATTGCTTTTTCCTGATTTAATTGCATTATTATCCCTTCTCTTTTTTTATCACATGTATATATTATGTCAAAAAAATATGAATATGTCAATATTTTAAAGGTGATTCATTTAATTCCAACTTTCTTTTTTCTATTGCACTTTCTTTTTTTATATGGTAATATTATAAAAATAATTTTAGGAGGTAAAATTATGAGTGATAATAAAGGTAAAAAAGAACCAGAAGAAATTGAAATTATTAATGGAGACGGAAAAGATTTAGATATTTCACCTGTATATGACCATATTAAAGACACAACTCCTCAACCTTCAAGTAAAAAGCCTAAAAATATTATAATTCCTAAAGAAAGTCATAAAAAATAAAAAAAGAGAGTGGATATATTGTAATACCCACTCTCTTTTAATTTGCTTAGCACAAATTAACTAGCATATATTTAATTATTCATTTTTTGCGATAAATCAATCTCATACTGATATATCACAGTACCTTTAAAGTTCTTAAGCAAGTTCAAATAATAATTTATTAATTCAAGAGATATTTGTGTTCTTTTAAACCACATTTTAATTGTAGCCAATTCTAATTTAGCTGATTCATCAGTATTTTTTATTCCTTCAAGTTTTTTCAGTCCTATATTTATTTCAGTATTGCATGCTTTTTCAATATCATTTACCTTATTTATTAAATTTTTTCCGATATTTTCAAATACCTGATTCTCTATATTATTTTTTCTATTTTTCTCTTTCAAATCTCGAACATACCTTCGAATTTCATGTAATGCAGTCGTTTCATTAGCTTCAATTTTTCCTTTGGACTTTTCTAACTGTGAATTAAGTTCATTATATCCTTCTTCAAATTTCTTAGTATTGAGCTGATTGTTCTTATCTACGATATTTTCTCCAAATGTTTCAAAAAATTCAATCTGGCATTCTATTTCAGCTACTAATTTTGCAATTCTATTAATCTCCAAGATACTTTGGATACTTTCAACATTAAGTCCAGATGAGTATGCAACAAGTAAATTGTCAAAATCATCTTTAAGATAATCAAAATTATTTTGAGTTAACAACTTTCCTAAATATACATACATTTTCAAAATCAATTTATTCCGAAAACTGCATTCACTTTTTTGTTTTATATCAGCATTTGCTTGTTTTACAGCTTTAAATAAATTTTTTTCATCTGTTTGAAGATTATCTTCAAGCTTTTGGACAAATTTATTTATTTCTCCTCTTTCTACTCCCATAGAAAGCCAAATTATGCTAGCATTGTCTCCCTTAGTCATTTGACTTTTCCTTTCTCCCTTTCGGGACTATAGGGATTTTACTGGTTTACAAAATATTATTTTAATACATTTTACACCAAAAGTCAAATTTTTTTCAAGAAGTAATTAAAGTTTTGCTAATGTTTTCCATGATTTACAAAAAAACAAAAGGCAAATATTTCGTCCACCCTTTGTTTACTGCTTTATAATTACAGTTTTTCAAGTATCAAACTAAAGTTTAATCACCTTTTTTCTAACTTTTTCTTCAATCTTAAAATTCAGATTTTGCAAGTAATTAGCAAATCTGGATAAGGTACTTTAGTTTTAGCTAAAGTTTTAATTAAAGATTTATTAATATGTACATCGCCATTCTCGTACTCAATTCCTAACTTTTCGCACTTGGATTTTGTTTCCTCCATCCTCTTCAAAACATTTGCAACAATATTTTCAAGATATTCGATTCCACTCTCAATACTTGAAACTATTCCTGCAATACGATTAAGATATGCAATATCATTAAAAGTAGCATTTAATTTATCCAAATATTTATCCATTTCTTCACGAGCTTCTTTTATTGCTCCAGGCAACCTTTTATCAGTAGAATTCAAATCTTTTATGATTTTTTTCAAGAAAAGTATGAATCTCATCGGGATTAGCTCCAAACTGAATCATTTTGATGCTCTTAAAAATTCACTCTGTCATTTGACATCCTTTCAAATTTAGGTATTTATACTTGTTTACAAAATATATAGCATCATACTTTACATAATTTGTCAGTCTAGTTCCTTCTTTTGTAAAAAATAAAGAGCAGATGAAAATAACATCTGCTCTTTATTTACTATTTATTACAGTATTTTATGCATCACTTCTATAGAAATTTACTCATACAGCCTAGCACTTTAATCTAAGTCATTCATAGCTTGCTTTAAAATGGTCTCTTGCCAATTATTCATTTGATCAATCCAAAAATTTGCTTCACTAACTTCTATAGATTTACATTGTTTTGTTAAACTATTATCTATACTTCCAACTTTTCTTTGAAATTTTTCCATATTTTTGTCTATTTTATTTTTAATATTTTCTAAATAAACACATACCTTCTCGTATAATTCATCTGATTTAGGATTATTTATTAGAGTATTTTGAGCCTCTTCATATGCAATTGAACATGTCCTATTTACCTTGCAAATTATTTCTTCAACTGAACTTGATTCTTGATTAGTGTTACTTTCTTCATTTTCAATTCCAGTTATTTTACCTACTAACATTTCAATTATCAACATATGAATAATCACATGATTAATATCTATTATATCAAAAAAGACAGGAAACTTTTCATTAAATATATATTTGATTTTTAGCCTTCTACATTCTTTTTTAGATTTTTTTATTTGTTCTTTTGTAAAATAATAAATTTTATTTTTATCTTCTTTTTTAACTTTTTTTATTATTTCACAATATTTTTTAATTTGTCTTTGCATTTCATTTACAAATGCTTTGGCTTCATCATAGTTAACTCCCATAGAAATATATGTGATACTATTCATGTTTCCCTCAGTCATTTGACTTTTCCTTTCTAATAAGGGATTTATACATGGTTTACATTTTTTATTATACTACTCTTTACATAAATCGTCAAATACTCTTTATTTTTATAAATTTATATTTATAATTCATTTATGATAATGTCTTAATAAATCATTTAAGAAAATGTCTTAATTTTAAAATTTATGATATAAGTAACTCAGTAAAAACTATCGGAGGTACTTATGAGAAAGGTAGAATTAAGAATGAATGAAGAATATAAGTATAAAATTATAAAAAATTTAGTAGAAACAAATGGTAATAAACAAAGAGCTGCAGTAAAACTTAAACGATCTATTAGACAAATCGATAGAATGATAGCTGGTTATAAAGATTTCGGAAAGGAATTTTTTATACACGGAAATCGTGGTAGAAAACCAGCAAAAGCCTTTACTGAAGATTTTAAGACTGAAATTGAACTATTATATACTTCTAAATATTTTGATTGTACTTATACAGATTTTAAAGAATATTTAGAAACTAGAGAAAACATAAAAATATCTGTAGACGAAGTAAGAGTAATCCTGAGAGATAAATATATTTTCTCTCCTCGAACTCATAAATCTACAAAAAAGAAATTTAGAAAAAAGCTAGAAGAAGATATGAAGAAAGCTAGTAAAAAAGAAAAAGAAATATTAAAAGGTAAATTAGTGTTATCTGAAGATGCTCATCCGAGACAATCTAGGTGCCAATATTTTGGAGAAGAACTTCAAATGGCTATTATAATATAACTCATCAAATCTTATCAAAATATGGTATTCCATATTTAATTAAAACAGATAAGAGAACAGTATTTGAATATAAAAAGAAAGCATCCTCTAAAGTTGAAGAAGATACTTTCACTCAATATGCCTATGCTTGTAAACAGCTAGGCATACAACTTGAAACTAGTTCTGTACCAGAGTTTAAACCTCGAGTAGAAAGACTATTTCAAACCTTACAACAGCGTCTTCCACAGGCATTAAGGTTAGCACAAATCACTACCATTGATGAAGCTAACACTTTCTTAAAAACATACATAACTCAATACAATAACAAGTTTGCTTTGTGTATAAATAATAACCTTCGAAAATCAACCCAGTGAAGAAAAAATAAATCTTACATTAGCTGTATTGTGTAAAAGAGTAATAGATAGTGGGCATTCAATAAAATATAATAAACACTACTATAGACTTATAAATAAGTCTAGAAAGCCTATCTATTTCAATAAAGGTACAAAGTGTATAGTAATAAAAGCATTAGATGGACGTTTATTTGCAACAGTAGATGAGTCAATATTTGCTTTAGAAGAAATACCTGAAGTACAGGCAAAATCAGTAAATTTTGATGATGTTGAAGAAGTAAAAGAAAAAAAATATATATTCCAAAAATGATACATCCATGGAAAGGAAAATCATTTGAGGAATTTATAAAGACACAAAAACATCGCATAGAAAATGATTGACAATATTTTATCTTTATTAAACAAAAAAAGTAAAGAGCAGATGAAAATAACATCTGCTCTTTACCTTACTGTTTATTACAGTATTTTTTATATCACTACTATAGGAACCGTTTGCTTAAAAAAAAGCATCTTCTAATTCAAATCGCTTATAGCCTGTTTCAATATAGTTTCTTTCCAGTTTTCCATTTGTGCAATCCAAAATTCAGCATCTTCAAAATCAATAGATAGATATTCATATGTTTTAAGATAATCTTTTTTTAAATTCTTGTTTTCTTTCATGTTTTTTTTCAATTTTTTCATTTTAGTGTTTGTTTTATCACTAATACTATACAAATAAAAATATGCTAGTTTATACAATTGATTTAACTCTTTTTTCTTAATTAAACTTTCTTCTGTCGATTGACTTAGCTCTTTTTCCTTAGTCAAATTGTCTTCTGATAGTTTAAAAACATCTGAACATTTGTTATTTATATAGCAGATTTCTTTTTCAATATAGTTCTTATACTCTTCATTGTTATTACTAATTCTTTCTCTTTTTTGTTCTGCTAGTTCACCTATCAGCTTCTCAATTGTTAACATATCAAGTACCAAATTATTAATTTCCTTAATATCACAAAAATTAGGGAATTTTTCATTAACTATGCATCTAATTCTTATACTTCTAAATTCTTTTTTAGTCTCTTTTATTTGTTCTTTTACATAATCGTAAATATTGCTTTTATTTTCATTATCAATGCCTTTTTTATAACTCTTTATCATTCCATTGTATTCATTAATTTTTGCATTCAATTCTAATATAAATGCTTTTACTTTATCAACGTTGGTTCCTAAAGCAATGTATGTGATATTATTTGTTTTTCCCTCAGTCATTTGACTTTCCTTTCTATTAAGGGATTTATACATATTTTACACTTTTATTATACTATTCTTCACATAATATGTCAACCAATACACTTTTATATAAAAACAAAGAGTGGATATACATCCACTCTTTGTTTATCGCCTATTTGGGCAGTTTTCTCAGATATCTAATGATAGTTTGTCGCTAATCTCCAAATCGACTAGATCACATTTGCTCTTCTTTTTTCAGAGATCATATTTGTCTTCTATTTCTGGATATGGCTTTTGTACACGAACTGCACATCCTTCTACACATATAGAGCCTTCATTATATTCAACTCCTAGCTCTTCACTCTTGGCTTTTGCTTCATCCATCATTTTCTTTACATTATCTACAATATTCTCTAGAAATTCAAGTTCCATCTCAGCATTGGCAATCAAAGTTGAAATTTCATTGCTTTTAATAAACACCCATAGTTCTGCACTCTCTATATCTCCAGAATACCACATGGCAATCTCATTTATCAATTGCTTAGCAAGATTAATATTATCTTCAACCCATGCCTTTGCACCTTCATATGTGTGATTTATTAGCTTCCTAACCTCTTCATTGGCTGTGTCCTCCAAATACTCATCAATATCCTTTTTTGCCTTTTCTACTGACTTCGGCATTTTCTCAGCAGTCTTATCCAACTCAGCTATATTCTCATTAAGGAACTTGTAGATTTCATCTGTAGTAGCTCCAAACTTAATCATCTTGATATCTGCAAAAATTCCCTCAGTCATTTGACTTTTCCTTTCTATTAAGGGATTTATACATATTTTACACTTTTATTATACTATTCTTCACATAATATGTCAATCAATACACTTTTATATAAAAAACAAAGAGTGGATATTTCATCCACTCTTTGTTTACTGCTTATTCTAGCAGTTTTTTCAGATATCTAATGATCGGTTAAAGTTGCTTTTCCTCTTTAGAAATCATATTATTTCTCACATCATACCTCCGGATATGTTTCTGTACTTAAATCTTCTGGCACGCATGTATAACCTTCGATATACTTAACTCCTAGATTTTCACTCTTGGCTTTTGCTTCATCCATCATTTTCTTTACGTTATCGACAATATTCTCTAGAAATTCAAGTTGAATCTTGATATTTGCAACCTTAGCTTCAGTTTCATTAATTTCACAAAACGTCCATAATTCTGCACTCTCTACCTTTCCATTATACCACCGGTCAATATCAGCTATTAGTTCCTTAGCACGATAAATATTATTTTCTACACTCGCCTTTGTATCTTCATATGTGTGATTTATTAGCTTTCTAACCTTTTCATTGGCTGTGTCCTCCAAATACTCATCAATATCCTTTTTTGCCTTTGCTGATACCTTGGACAATCTTTTACCAAACGTATTCAACTCATTTTTAATCTCTTTAAGAAAAGTATCGATCTCCTTTGAGGTAGCTCCAAACTTAATCATCTTGATATCTACAAAAATTCCCTCAGTCATTTGACTTTTCCTTTCTATTAAGGGACTTATACTTGTCTACAATATATATTATACTACTATTTCCATAATATGTCAATCAGTACGGCTTTATATAAAAAACAAAGAGTGGATATTTCATCCACTCTTTGTTTACTGATCACTCAGTTCTTATAGCATCATTATATCTTCAGGAGCTTTCTTATGAAAATAGCAAGCTTTCCAACAGTACTATTATCAATATCTCTTTTTGCTTGTTTAACAATCGTATTTTCACAATCAGCTAACTGCAAAGTCCAATACTTAAGTTTTTCCATTTTTACATCAAAATCCCAATAAATAGTTTTCTTTGCACAATCATCGATACTCTCATATACATCATAAAGAATTAGATATTCATCATCAAGTATTTCTTTCAAAAAATAATCTATCTTTTCATAGTACTGCGTATTCTGATATTTTTTCTTGGTATCTTCTGCTTTCTCTAAAGCAGACTTAAATTTATTTTTTTCCTCATTAATTATTTTTTTCATATCTTCGTCTGAAAAGCCACTTCCATTCATTATATCCTTATCATATCTTTCCAGCATATTATCAAATTGAATTTTAAAATCAACATAACCGTTAATAGTCAAAATATCATTAAAACTAACTAGCTTCCTTCTATACCTTATGTTTTTATCAAACTTATCTACTAATTTTTTATTCTCTTTTAAATTTTTCTTATAAATATCAAGTACCACATGTTTATATTGTTCATTTTCACCTGTCTTTTTATTTTTATTCAAATATTCAATATACCTTCTATATGTCTTATTGAATTGACTACAAAAACTTTCCATGAACTTTTTCACATCGCTTACATTAGCTCCCATAGAAATATATTTGATACTATTCATGTTTCCCTCAGTCATTTGACTTTCCTTTCTATTAAGGGATTTATACATTTTGCAATTTTATTATACATCATTTTACATAATATATCAACTTCCTTTATTTTTTTTATTAACTGACTAAAAAGTCTACAAATTCTTATTAAAAATCTCATAATATTAAAATCCTTGAATCTTGCGGTTTACCTAGCTTTCAGCTAAATATTTACTTGACATTATTATCTTTTCGTTATATATTAATGATGTGAATTTTTTAATTAAGGAGGCAATAAGATGGATAACATGATAGAAATTAGATGGCATGGTAGAGGTGGTCAAGGTGCCAAAACAGCCTCATTATTATTAGCAGATGCAGCTTTTAATACTGGAAAATATATTCAAGGATTTCCTGAATATGGGCCAGAAAGAATGGGTGCACCTATTACAGCCTACAATAGAATTAGCTCAACACCTATAACTATTCATAGCAATATATATGAACCAGATTATGTTGTTGTAGTTGATGACACACTTTTAGATTCTGTTAATGTAACAGCAGGTTTAAAAGAAACAGGTGCTATCGTTATTAATACTACAAAAACACCAGAAGATCTAAAAAAATCTTTAAATGGTTATAATGGTAGTGTTTACACAATTGATGCAAGAAAAATATCTATGGAAACTTTAGGAAAATATTTTCCAAATACTCCTATGCTTGCCGCTATTGTAAAAGTTAGCGGAGTTATGACTGATGATGAATTTCTTAATGATATGAAAGGTTCATTTCAACATAAATTTGCTAAAAAGCCGGAAGTTATTGATGGAAATATGAAAGCTATAGCTATGGCTTTAAAGGAGGTTAAAAAGATATGACAAATATAAATCCTAATACTCCTATGGAGAAAATGACTCCTGGTGGAGATATTTATACAGCTGGAAATGCTAGAGAATTTAAAACTGGTGATTGGAGAAGTGAAAAACCTATTTTTCTTAGTGAAAAATGTAAACAATGTGGTTTATGCTTTGCTGTTTGTCCAGATGATGCTATTCCAGTAAATTGTAAAATGCAAAGAGAAGATTTTGATTATAATTATTGTAAAGGATGCGGTATATGTGCTAAAGTTTGCCCATTTGGAGCAATAATAATGAAAGATGAATAGAAAAGGAGAAAAATTATGAGTATAAGAGAAAGATTAAGTGGTAATGAAGCTGCTGCAACTGCCATGAGACAAATAAATCCAGATGTTGTTGCTGCATATCCTATTACTCCATCTACTGAAATTCCACAATACTTTTCAACTTTTGTTGCTAATGGTACTGTTGATACAGAATTTGTTGCAGTAGAAAGTGAACATAGTGCTATGTCTGCTTGTATTGGTGCTGAAGCCGCAGGTGCAAGAACAATGACAGCTACATCTGCAAATGGTTTATCTTTAATGTGGGAAATGGTTTATATTGCTTCAAGCTTACGTCTACCAATTGTTTTATCTTTAGTAAACAGAGCTGTTTCAGGTCCATTAAATATACACTGTGACCATTCAGATGCAATGGGAGTTAGAGATGCTGGTTGGATTATGCTATTTTCTGAAAACAACCAAGAAGCATATGATAATACTTTAATGGCTAATAGAATAGCAGAAAATCCTAATGTACGTTTACCATTAATGGTTTGTCAAGATGGATTTATTACTTCACATTCTATTGAAAATATTGAATTAGTAGAAGATGCTAAGGTAAAAGAATTTGTTGGAACATATAAGCCAGAACATTACTTATTAAATGAAAAAGAACCTATTGCAATTGGTCCTTTGGATCTTCAAGCTTATTTATTTGAACATAAAGCACAACAAGCTGAAGCTATGAGAAATGCTAAACAAGTTATTTTAGATGTATCTAAAGAATTTGAAAAAATGACAGGTAGAAAATATGATTTATTTGAAAAATATAAATTAGATGATGCAGAAATTGCTATTGTTTGTATGAATTCCACAGCTGGAACTACAAAATTTGTTGTGGATAATCTTAGAAAAAAAGGAATTAAAGCAGGACTTTTAAAAATTCGTGTATTTAGACCTTTTCCAGCTCAAGAAATATCAGAAGCATTAGCCCATTTAAAAGCTATCGCCGTTTTAGATAAAGCGGATTCTTTAAATGCCGCTGGTGGAGCTTTATTTGAAGATATAACATCAGCAATGTATGTAAATAAGAAAATTGTTCCAATCGTAAATTATATTTATGGTATTGGTGGTAGAGATACCAAAGCTGATGATATAGAAAATGTATACAATGATTTAATTGATATAGCTAAATCAGGAAAAATTGATAATCCTTATCGTTATTTTGGATTAAGAAAGGAGGAAAAATAATATGGCATATAATGTAAAACAAGTAGTTGCAAATAAGCCTTCTAGATTTACAGCTGGACATAGAATGTGTGCTGGTTGTGGTGCTCCTCCTGCTATAAGAATGATAATGAGAGCTTTAAAACCTGAAGATCATGCAGTTGTTGCATCTGCTACTGGATGTTTGGAAGTATCTAGTTTTATTTATCCATATACATCATGGACAGATTCTTTTATTCATACTGCATTTGAATGTACTGCAGCAACCTTATCAGGAGCAGAGGCTGCTTATCAATCAATGAAAAAGCAAGGTAAAATTGATAATACTTCAAAGTTTATTGCCTTTGGAGGTGATGGAGGTACTTTTGATATTGGTCTTCAAAGTTTATCTGGTGCTATGGAACGTGGTCATGATTTATTATATGTATGTTATGACAATGGTGCTTACATGAATACTGGTATACAACGTTCTTCAGCAACCCCAAAATTTGCTGATACTACTACATCTCCAGCAGGAAAAGTTATTCCAGGAAAAATGCAATCTAGAAAAGATTTAACTAAAATAATGGTTGGTCATCATTTACCATATGTTGCACAATCTATTGGTTATATGAATTTTAAAGATTTATATGAAAAAGCTGAAAAGGCAATTTATACAAAAGGTCCAACATTTTTAAATGTGTTAACACCTTGTCCAAGAGGTTGGGGATATCCAACAGATATGTTAATGGAAATTAATAAATTAGCTGTTGAAACTTGTTACTGGCCTTTATATGAAGTAATTGATGGTAAATATAAAATAAATTATAAACCTGCTAAAAAACGTCCTGTTGAAGACTTCTTAAAAACACAAAAAAGATTTAAACATATGTTTAAACCAGGAAATGAATGGATGATTGAAGCTATTCAACAAGAAATTGATAATAGATGGCAAGAATTATTAGATTTAGAAGAAATAACTAATAAAGATTAATATAAAAAAGTGAATTAAATATTTTTTAATTCACTTTTTTTCGTTATTATCATAAATACTTATTCTTCGCAAGGTGCTCCTACTGGACAAACTCCCTCACAAGTTCCACAAGATATACATGCAGATGCATCAATTACAAATTTATCATCACCTTGTGAAATACATCCTACTGGACATTCAGCTGCACAGGCACCACATGATATACATTTATCAGTTATTTTATATGCCACTTTAGTCACCTCCTTCACCTTAATACTATATATTTTAATTTCTATTTTTTTTATCTTCTTCTTCTAATTTTTCTAATTCGTCCAATTCTTTTTTATGCTCTATTTCCTCTTTATCTATTTTTTCAGTTTTATTGTCTTTTATTACTTCAATATCACTAGCCTTATATTTTTTAAAAGTATAATTATCTCCATCTTTTATTTTTACACGCACTACTTCTTTTAAAGTTTCTATACTATCTACTTCTCCATTTCCATCAGCTGTTTTTACAATTGCACCTATACTTGGAAGTCTTTTTATTTTATCTTCATAAACGTCATTTTCATATTTTAAGCAGCACATTAATCTTCCACAATTTCCAGAAATTTTACTTGGGTTTAACGATAGATTTTGTTCTTTTGCCATTTTTATTGATACTGCTTCAAAGTCTCTTAAAAATGAACAACAACATAACTCTCTACCACAAACTCCATTTCCACCGATTCTTTTTACTTCATCTCTTACTCCTATTTGTCTTAATTCTATTCTAGTTTTGTATATTGCTGCTAAATCTTTTACTAACTCTCTAAAATCTATTCTGCCATCTGCTGTAAAGAAAAATAATATTTTACTATTATCAAATTTGCATTCTACCTCTGTTAATGTCATATCTAATTTATGTTCTTTTATCTTTTTTTGACATACACCAAATGCTTCCTTTTCTAACTTTCTACACTCTTCATAACGCTTATTATCTTTAGCATTTGCAATTCTTATAACTCTTTTTAATGGTGTTATTATTTTTTCATCGTTTATATATCTATTAGGTATTACTACTTCACCATATTCTTCACCTTGTGCTGTTTCTACAATTACTTTTGTACCTTTTTGCACTTTTAAATTTTTTGGATTAAAGAAATATATTTTACCTAATCTTTTAAATCTAACTCCTACTATATTTTTCAAACTACTTCCTCCCATATATTAAATAGCATATTATCTATACACATATCATAATTTGCATTTTGCATTAGTCTTTTTTTAGTGTTTTCCACAATTTGTATGCAATTTGTGTATCTAACATCTTTAGTTGCAAGTCTAAGTAATACTATGTTTATATAATCTAACATTTCATATATTTCATCTTTAGTTTGATATAAAATATCTGCACTTTTTACTACATCAATTAAATTGGTATTTGATAATTTTTCTATCATTTTTTCCAATTCTAAATATTCATTTTGTTTATCTTTTAATTCTATTGCTTTGCCTATACTTCCCTGAAAAAGTTCCAACATATTTTGTGTAGCTTCATTTAATCCTTGATTTTCTTTTAAATATTTTTTCATTTGATTGTCATCAATTTTATTAAAATGAAGTATCATACATCTTGATTTTATGGTTGTTAAAAACATATTTTCATTTGAACCAATTAATATAATTGTTACAAATTCTGGTGGCTCTTCTAAAGTTTTTAATAAACTGTTTTGTGCTTCTGTTGTCATTTTATCTGCATTATTTATTATATATACTTTATTTTTAGAAATAATTGGTTTTTCTTGTATCTTTTTTTGCATTTCTCTTATTTGATCTATTTTTATACTATTTCCATCTGGTTCTATATATAAAAAATCAGGATTATTATCACTATCAAATTCTATACAGGATTTACAATTGTTGCAATATTTTTTATCATTTAAACATAATATTGCTTTTGCAAATTCTGTAGCAATTAATTTTTTGCCAATTCCTTCTATTCCTATAAATAAATAACTATGTGATATTTGATTATTGTTTAATGATTTTTCTAATTGTTCTTTTATAGAATCATTACCAATTATTTTTTCAAACACAAATATCACATCCCTTCTTACTAAAATTTAAGCTAATTTACTTTTCCCCATACATTTAATGGCCAAATACGTATTGATACAGTACTTTCTATTTTTTCTAATGGTATACATCCAAATGATCTACAATCTGTACTATGTGTTCTATTATCTCCCATTGCAAATACTGTATTTTCAGGTACTGTGAAGTCATCAAATCCATTACCTAATAAATCTGTTACAATTCCTGGTTGTAAATATGGTTCGTCTAATGCTTCTCCATTTATATATACATTATCATCTTTTATTTGAACATGTTCTCCTGGTAAAGCTATAACTCTTTTTATATAACTTCTTTTTCCTATTTCTAAGAAATTCTTTACAAACCAATCCATTCCATGTCTTTCATCATATTTTGCTACTGGATTATTTTTATCTATTTCTGATGATGAATATTCTATTTTAGCAGGTTCCTCAAATGTTATTATTTGTCCTCTTTTTGGTAATGTATGAGTTGTCCTGCCCCATCTATTTAACCATAATCTTTGATTTTGTATTAGTGTAGGATACATAGAATCCATTTTTACTATTGTTGGTGTTCCTATAAAATATCTAAATAACATTGCCAATACTAATGCAATTATAATACAATATACCCATTCTAAAACTTCTTTTACTGATGAACTCAATTTTATCACTCACTTTTCCATAATTTTTGCTTTTTCATTATACTCCAAAACATATAAATTATCAACGAAAAAAGGAAGATATTTAAAAAATATTTTCCTTTTTTTACTCATTTTTATGTATCTAATTTATCTACTTTAGTAGGTATTCTTATTACTACTTCTGTACCTTGACCTACAACACTTTTTATGTCTATACTTCCACCATTTTTATCTAATAATTCTTTGGCAATAGATAGTCCTAATCCAGTTCCACCCATTTCTCTGGTACGTGCTTTATCGACTCTATAAAATCTTTCAAATATACGGCCTAAGTCTTCTTCTGGAATTCCAATACCATTGTCAAACACCTTAATATATGCATCATTATAAACAAATCCTACATATATTTTTATTTCACCACCATCTGGTGTGTATTTTATACTATTTGTTAATATATTTAATACAACTCTTTCTATATCATATTTATCAGCATATACTGGTGGTACATCTGCTGTTACGAAGCAATTAACTTTATGGTGTTTTTTTTGTATTTCAATTGCCAATTTATCTTGACATTTCTTTACCAATTCTCCTAAGTCAAATGATTCTTTTTGAGTTCTATTTTTATTATTATCATACCTAGAAAGTGTTAATAAATCTGTTACCAATCTAGCCATTCTTCTAGCTTCTGTTGCTATTACATTTAAAAATTTAGTTTGAGTTTCTTTATCATATTCTCCTTCTAATAAAGTATCTGCATATCCCATTATTGATGTTATTGGAGTTTTTAATTCATGTGATACATCTGCTACTAATTCTTTTTGCATATTGTCTAATTTCACATGTTCTGTTATATCTTGTATTACTGCAATTACACCATCAGGTCTTTCAGTTTCATCTTTAAATGGTGCAAAAAAAACATTTACAAATTTATCATCTACCTGAATTCTTTGCTCTGTTGAAGTCCAATTTTCTAGATATATTATTTTTTCCATATTTATGTTTAAATTAAATTTACTAAATATATCTTCAAATGTTATATCTTCTGGTCTGATACTTAAAAATTTCTTAGCTGCAGGATTTATTAATATAATTTCTCCTTTTCTATTAAATGCAATTATTCCATCTGTCATGTGAAGTAAGATTGTCTCTATTTGATTTTTTTGAGTTGATACTTCACTTAATTTTTCATTTAACTCTGTTGTCATTAATCCAAATACATCTTCTAGATTATCAACTTCCGTTTTCTTTTTTCTTGATTTTTTCTTTGTTTTTGGCTCTTCATCTTCAGTCATTTTTTCTGCACTTTTTATTAATTTATTAATTGGATATATAACAAATTTTGATAGAAAAGCTGAAATAAGTCCTCCAACTATAGCAAATACAACTGTTGCTATAACTAGTGCTTTTAATGTATTAGTTTTTAATTGATTTAATTCAAGTGTAACTTGATCTAAATTTGTTATATTTGAATTTGATATTTGTTCATTTAATCCATTTAATGAATAGATGTAAAAAGCACCTAAACTTCCTATTAAAATTATTCCTACTATAAAAAATATTAGTATAATTTTAAATTGCATATTTTTAACCATTTTTTAACCTCTACTAACTAATTTTTTAATTTCGCTATAAATTTTGTCTTCTACATTTGATGTTGATACTTTTAAAGCATTTTTTCCCATTTGATTAATTCTTTCTTTTGAAGAAATAATTTCTTTTATTGTAGTATCTAATTTTTTTCCATCTAATTCATCATTTGTTATTATTTTTGCAGCTTCTACATTTTCTAAAACTTTTGCATTGTATAATTGATGATTATGACTAACATTTGGTAATGGTATTAATATTGAAGGCTTACCTAAGTTTGATATTTCTGTAATTGTCATTGCACCACTTCTTGATACTATTACATCAACAATATTCATCAATTCTTCCATATTATATATGTATGGATGTGCTTTTACACCTGGAATATTTTCTATATCTATATTTGAAGTTTTCAATTCTTCTTTTATACTTTCATATTGTTTTGGCCCTACAGCCCAAATTAATTGATAATTATTATTAGATTTATTTTTTATAATTTCTACTATTGCTTCATTTATTTTTTTGGCACCTTGACTTCCACCAAATGCTAATATTATTGGTTTTTCAGATGTTAGTCCTTCTTTATTTATAATATCTTGTTTTTGATTTTCGCTATATTCTATTTTTTTTATTTTTACTGGTGTACCTGTAAAAACTACATGTGCTCCTTTTTTTATTCTTTCCTTAGCATCTTTAAAAGATACTAAAATTGTATCTGTTTTTCCTGCTAACATTTTTATTGCTTTTCCTGGAAACGCATTGCTTTCATGTAATAATGTTGGAATTTTTAAACCATGTGCTGCAGAAATTGTTGCTCCACATATATATCCACCTGTTCCAATTACTATATCTGGTTTAAATTCTTTTATTATTTTTTTTGCTTCTCCAAAGCCTTTTAATGTTTTGCACATTTTTTTAAAATTTTCTATTGATATTTCTTTGCTAAGTCCATAAGCATCAATTGTTTTTAATTTATATCCTGCTCTTGGTACTAAATCGTTTTCTAGTCCTCTTGTTGTTCCTATAAACATTATTTCAGAATTTTTTTCTTCTTCTTTTATTTTATTAGCTATAGCTAGACCTGGATTAATATGACCTGCTGTCCCTGCTGCTGCTATAATTACTTTCATAAATTTCTCTCCTTTTATTGTTTTGCTGTTGCTCTTGATATATTTAACAATACTCCCATTTCACATAGAAGTATAAGTAACGCCGTTCCTCCGGTAACTAAAGAACGGTAATGGCATTCCTGTTGCTGGCATTGATGAAGTAACTACTGCTACATTTATTATTACTTGAATTGCAACTAACGTTGTAATTCCAATTGCCATTAAGCTTCCAAACATATCTGGTGCTTTCATAGCTATTAATATTCCTCTCCAAATAAATATTGCAAATAATATTAATACTACAGCACAACCAATAAATCCTAATTCTTCTCCTAATATTGAGAAAATAAAGTCATTATGTGGTTCTGGAATATATAAATACTTCTGTTTACTTTCACCTAATCCGGCTCCAAATAAACCTCCTGATCCTATTGCATACAAACTTTGAATTACCTGCCATCCATTTCCTGTTGCATCTTTCCATGGGTCTAAAAATGTTATAACTCTTTGTAATCTATATGGTTCTTTTATTATTAAAAGTATTACTCCTGCTAATCCAACAGTTCCTCCTGTTGCTAAAAAGTGCCAGAATTTACATCCTGCAATTATCATCATAACTGAAACTATTGTAACAATTACAATTGAAGCACTAAAATGTGGTTCTAGTAATAGCAATCCTATTATTGGTGCCAAAAATATTATATGTTTTATAAATCCTTTGCCATATTTACCTAAATCGTCTCTGTTTTTTACTAAAACTCCTGCATAAAATATTATCATTAGTAATTTTACTATCTCTGAAGGTTGCACTGATAATGTATCTGTAATATAAATCCATCTTTTAGCTCCATTTATTGTTTTTCCTGCTACTAATACTAATAGTAAAAGTGCTAATGCAATCCACCAAGATTGTTTATAAAATTTTTGATAAAATCTATAATCCACTTTTGAAATAAATAGCATAGCTACTATTCCTATAACTGCAAAAAACAATTGCTTTGAAAAAAATGAATAACTATTTCCAGTTTCTGAAAGTGCTGATGGTGAACTTGCTGATAATACCATAACTAAGCCAATAGATAATAGCAATAATATTGTTATTAATAATGTAAAATCTATTGGATTATTAACAAAACTTGAAAAGCTCTTTTTCTTTTTTGCCATCTATATTTCTTCCTTCCTTAACTTTTGTTTTTATTTAATTATTATATAATTTTTAATCCTATTATACATGCTATTAATGTAATAATACTAAATACTATAACAATTTTATTTTCTTTCCATCCTGATAATTCAAAATGATGATGTAATGGTGTCATCTTAAATACTCTTTTTCCTGTCTTTTTGAAATATGTTACTTGTATTATTACAGATAATGTTTCTATTACAGGTATTATTGCTATTAATACTAATAATATTGGCATTTTTAAATATAAAGCCATTGCTGAAATAATTCCACCCAATAAAAGTGATCCTGTATCTCCCATAAATACTTTAGCTGGATGTAAATTAAACATTAAGAATCCTAAAACAGCTCCTATTACTATACTTCCTAGTACAGATATTTCAGGTTGACCAAATAAAATTCCTATAATTGTTAAACATGTAAGTATTATTGCACTAACACTGGATGATAACCCATCAATACCATCTGTTAAATTTACTGCATTTGTTGTTGCTAATATTACTAAAATAGCAAATGGTATATATAAATAAATTGGTAATTGCACATATTGTTTAATTATTGGAATATATGTTTCTGTTCCTATATTTAATCCATATATTAGATATATTACATATGCAACTGATATTATAAGTAATCCTAACATTTTATAACTAGGTTTTAATCCTTTTGTATCTTTTAATACTAATTTTTTAAAATCGTCTATGAATCCAATTAAGCCAAATCCTAATGTTAACAACAATGTTGGTAATATTTTATTTGCAACATCAATTTGATTATTTATTACAAAATAAATATATGCTCCTGTTACAACTAAAATCATTGTAACTATCATTATAATTCCACCCATTGTTGGTGTTCCTTGTTTTTTTAAATGTGATTTTGGTCCCTCTGTTCTTTCTATTTGACCAACTTTTAATTTTTTTAATATAGGAATTATTATCATACCTAAAATTACTGTTACTACAAATGATATAATTAATAGTGATGTTTCTACTTTCAATATTCTCAAACCTTTCTAATCCTTTTTATTTAACTCTTCTATTACTTCTTTTATTATTACTCTTTCATCAAAAGGATATTTTTTTCCATTTATTTCTTGTTCAACTTCGTGTCCTTTTCCAGCCAAAACAACTATGTCTCTCTTAGTTGCCATTTTTATTGCTTCTTTTATAGCTGCTCTTCTATCTAATATAACTGTATATTTTCCTTTTGTTTTCTTTATTCCTGATTCTATTTGTTCTGCTATTTTCTTCGGTTCTTCAGTTCTAGGATTATCAGTAGTAATAATAGTATAATCAGCTGTTTTTCCGGCGATTTCTCCCATAATGGGTCTTTTTATATTATCTCTATCTCCTCCACATCCAAAAACTGCAATTACTTTTCCACGTGTATATGTTTTTACAGCTTTTAAAATACTTTGTAGGCTTTCTGGTGTGTGTGCATAATCAATCATTATTGGAATTTCTAATTTATTATCTATCATTTCTGATCTTCCTGGTACTCTTACTTCTAATAATGCTTGTTTTATTGTTTCTGGATCAACTCCAAATTTTTGAGCAACACATATTGCAGCTAATGAATTATAAACACTAAACCTTCCAGGGATACATGTTTTTACTCTTTCATTTCTGTCTGTTAATTTAACTTTAAAATCAACATATGAGTTTGCAACTGTTATATCTTTAGCAAGTAAATTTGCCCAATTATCTATTCCAAAAGTTGTTATTGGTAAATCTGGATATCTGCTTTGCATTTTACTTCCTTGCAAATCATCAGCATTTACAATTGCTTGCTTACACATACTAAATATTTTCAATTTAGATTCTAAATAATCTTGCATTGAAGGATGTTCTTTTTGACTTATATGATCTTCTGAAAAATTAGTAAATACTGCTATATCAAATTTGCATCCTGTCACTCTATGTAATTTTAAACTTTGAGATGATACTTCCATTACAACAACTTCTACACCTTTATTTACCATTTCTAAAAAAATTTGTTGTAGCTCTAAGCTTTCTGGTGTTGTTCTATCATTGTTTTTTATTTTTATACCATTTATTTCTGTTTCAATTGTTCCAATTAATCCAACCTTTTTGCCTGATTTTTGTAAAATATCTTTTATCATATATGTTGTTGTTGTTTTCCCTTTAGTTCCAGTTACACCTATTAATTTGAATTTACGTGATGGATTGTCATAAAAATTACAAGATACAATTGCTAAAGCTTCTCTTGTGTCTTTAGCCATTACTATTGTAATATTATCTGTGATTTTTATTTGTTTTAAATTGCAACCTTCTTCTATAATTATTGCAGAAGCACCTAATTCAATTGCTTCATTTATATAATTATGTCCATCAGTTTCAAATCCTTTTATTGCAACAAAAACATAACCTTCTTTTATTTCTTTAGAATTAAAGGCTATTCCTTTAATATCGATATCTAAATTTCCTTTGGCTTTTAATCCTTCTAAGCCAACTAACATTTCTTTTAATCTCATATCTCCAATCCTTTCGCTAATAATATATCACAATTTTTTAAAAAAATCTATCTATTTTATATATATTTTGCTACCTTTATTAACAGTAATTCCCGCATTTGGCATTTGTTCTTTTACATATACATTTTTCTTATCAATTGTTTCATCTGCATTTTCTAAAACCACTTCTAATCCATTTTCTTTTAGTATTTTCTCAGCTTCTTCTATTGTTTTTCCTAATACATCTGGCATTTGTATTTGCTCTATATTTTCAACTTCTTCTGTATTTCCTTGGCTTACTTGTAGATAAGGTAAAATTTCACTAAATATTTGTCCTCCAACTGGTGCAGCAATACCACCTCCTTGATGTCCTCCTTCACCAGTTGGATTATATAATGTTACCAAAACTACGGTTTGAGGATTATCAATTGGAGCTACTCCACAAAATGATGTTACATATTTATTTGTATTTACACCATCTTCTGATGTTCCAGTTTTTCCACCTATTCTATACCCCGCAACTTTAGCATTTTTTCCGTGTTCCTTCTGCTACAACACTTTCCATAATGCTCAATACTTTTTCTGATGTTTCTTTAGATATTACCTCTCCTCTATTTTCTATTTGTATATCTTTTGTTTCTTTGGTTTGACTATCAACTATCTTTTTTACAACATGTGGTTTTAAACTATTTCCACCATTTGCAATTGCACAAACAGCTGTGGCTAATTGAATTGGAGTTATTTCAAATCTTTGACCAAAACTTATTGTAGCTAATTCGACTGGACCTACTTTATTTTCTGCCAAAAATATGCTTCCAGCTTCTCCTGGCAAATCTATTCCTGTTTTTTCAAGTAATCTAAACTTTTGTAAATAACTATAATATTTTTGTACTCCTAATTTTTGACCTAATCCTATAAAAACAGGGTTACATGAATTCATTAAAGCTTGCCTTAAACTTTCAGAACCATGTGGTCTATAATATCTCCAACATTTTATTCTAACTCCTGCTATATCAATTCCCCCAGTACATGTAAATTCTCCAGCTCTATCTGTATCTGTAATTCCTTCTTGTAACGCCGCAGATGCAGTAATCAATTTAAATACTGAACCAGGTTCATATGTATCAGCAATTGCTCTATTCCTCCATACTGCTTGTAATTTTTTAGTTTTTTCTGATTGTTCCATATTATTCCATTCTTGAGCTAGTTCATCCGTATATGCTGAATATGGTTCATTTAAATTATATGTTGGATATGTCGCCATTGCTAAAACTTCTCCATTTTGAGGATTCATTACAATAACATTTCCACCATCTGTACATTTATTATCTATACAAGCCTCTTTCAAATATTTTTCAACAATTGATTGAATATTTAAATCAATTGTTAAAATCAAATCATTTCCATCAATTGCAGAAACATATTTTTCTCCCTCTGTTCCTATTTCTCCTCCTCTTGCATCAGCATGTCTTTGAATACTTCCTTTTTTTCCTTTTAATTCTTTATCATATTTTGCTTCAACCCCATCTAATCCTTGATTATCACTTCCTGAAAAGCCTATTACTTGAGAAGCAACATCATTAAAAGGATAATATCTTTTAGTATCTTCATCTATATTTATTCCTGACATTATATTGTTTTGTTCCATCCATATTCTAAGCTGATCTGTTTTCTCTTTATCAATCTTTTTTACAATCGTTTCAATAGAACTTCTTTTAGTTACCTTTTTTAAAACTGTATCATAATCTAAATTAAATAATTCTGATAATTTTTTTGCAACCTTTTCTTTATCTTTTTTTAAAATATTTCCCGGGTTTACTGTTACTGTTTCTACAGTACTACTTATGGCTAATATATTTTTTCCTGTTGAATCATATATTGTTCCTCTTTTAGGATTTACATTTCTATCTAAAGTCTGTTGTTGATATGCAAGTGCAGAAAGCTCACTTCCTTTAAAAAATTGTATATATCCTAGCCTGCCAAGCAAACATAATATTAAAAGAAAGCAAATAAATAACATGTTTTTCATTCTTCTTTTACTAGATAGTTTTATTGCAGTCATAAAAAAACCTCCTAATAAATTTTATTAGGAAGTTTTTTTATTTATTCTTTATTATCTATTAAACACTTTGTCCACAAATTGTTCAAACCAATTTTTTTGATTATTTATTATAACCTTTTCTGATGATGATTCAACATAATCTTTTTTAGGTAAGCTTACATACTCAATTTGCTTATTTGTTATTTTTTGCATACCTAATTTTTCTTTAGCAATTTTTTCTATTGTTGTATAATTTAAACCATTTTCTATTCCAACTTTTAATTGCTCATTTTCTTTTTGCAATGATGATAATTCTTTTTTCAAACTTTGCATTTGATTAAATTCTTCATTTATTTGTGAGTTACGGTAACTTATTGTTAATAATAAACCAAATATCGCTATAACAACCAATGTTAATTTCAATTTTTTCATTTTTTGTTCTTTTGAAACTTCTACCTTTTGTCTTGGTAAATCTTCTACTACTTTTATTCTATTTTTCTTTTTAGTCTTTGTTTTTGGTTGATTATATTCTGGATCCAATTTATATGGACTAGTAGAATATTGATATTCGTTTCTCAACATAAGTTACCTCACCTCCTTAAACTTTAGTTTTTTATATCTTTCATTTGTTTTTCAAAAATTCTCAATTTTGCACTTTTGCTTCTTGAATTTCTTTCTAATTCTTCTTTTGTTGCAACTATTGGCTTTTTAGTAATTATTTCTCCTAAAGATTTAGCTCCACATACACAATATGGTAAATCTTTTGGACATGTGCATTTGCCTTTAGCTTCTATATATGCTTTTTTTACAACTCTATCTTCTAAAGAATGAAATGTTATAACACAAAGTCTTCCTCCATCTTTTAAACAATCAATGCAATTTTCTATTGTGTTAAATAATGGCTTTATTTCATTATTTACTTCTATTCTAATTGCTTGAAATGTTCTTTTAGCAGGATGTCCATCTTTGCTTTTTGATTTTGGTATTGATTTTTCTATTATTTCAACCAATTCTTTAGTTGTTTCTATTGGCTTTTCTTCTCTATATATGCAAATATTTTTTGCAATTCTTCTTGAAAATCTTTCTTCTCCATATTCATAAATTAAATTAGCTAACTCTTCTTCTGAATAATTATTTACAACATATTTAGCGGTTAAATCTTGTGTTTTATCCATTCTCATGTCTAGCTCATTTTCGCCTAAATAACTAAATCCTCTATTTCTTTCATCTAATTGATATGAAGAAACACCTAAATCTAATAAAATTCCATCTACTTTCTCAATTTGCAAATCTTCTAATATCTTCTTTATATTGTCATGATTATCATGAACATATATTACATTTTGAAATTCTTTTAATTTTTCTTTAGCAGCTTTTAAAGCTTCCTTATCTCTATCTATTCCGATAAGTTTTCCTTTAGCTGATAATCTTTTAACAATTTCAAAACTATGTCCAGCTCCTCCAAGAGTACCATCAACATAAATTCCATCTTCTTTTATATTTAGTCCATTTATACACTCTTGTAGCATGACCGGTTCATGTTTAAATTCCAACTTCTGCACCTCAATTTTCTAAAAACGCATTTCAGCTGGCAATAATTTACCAGCTGCTTTTTCCTTTTATGTTTTTCTTTTGGCTTTTCTTCTGTAAGAATTTTATGTCTTTTGTACAATTTGTCTTTTGTATTTTTATCTTTGGCACTTAAAACTCTTTTGTAAATTATCTTATGTAATTTTGTCTTTTGTATCTTAATATCTTTTGTATTTTTATCTTTAGCATTTATATAAACTTTTGCAAGTTATATACCTAACATTGTCATGTTTTCTGCAATTTCATCTACTGAAATATTTTCATCACATTTTGACCATGTTGCTTTATCCCATATTTCTAATCTAGTTCCAACTCCTATAATTACAGTTTCTTTTTCTAAATTAGCTGCAATTCTTAAGTTATTAGGAATTAAAAACCTTCCTTGTTTGTCTAATTCGCATTCTGTTGCTCCAGATAAGAAAAATCTAACAAAGTTTCTAGCATTTCTATCTGATAAAGGTAGTGTTTTTAGTTTTGTTTCAAAATTTAACCACTCATTTTGTGAAAAAGCAAATAAACATCCATCTAAACCTTTAGTTATGATGAACTTTTCTCCCATATCTTGTCTTAATTTTGCAGGCATTATCAATCTGCCTTTTGTATCTAGAGAATGCTCGTATTCACCAATTAGCAATCAAATTCACCTCGTTTCATTTTCTACCACTTTGTTCCACTTTTCTCCACTTCATCTAAATTTTAATATAACTTTTTTGATTTTGCAAGTATTTTTTAAAATTTTTTTACTTTTTTATAAGATTTTTAAATTATTTTTCTTACATCATTATTGTTTGTCTATATTATGAATAATTAATGACATTTGTTAAGTATTTTCCTATTGATAGTTCGTTCTTTTTTAACTCAGGAATTGATATACTTCTAAATAATATTTATTTCAAGGAGGCATTTTGATGAATAATAAAGAAAGTAGCTTACGAAAAAGTATCGGTAAAAAAATTAAACTAGCAAGACATAAAGCCGAATATACTCAAGAAGAATTGGCTGAAAAAATATCTTTATCTACTAGATATATTAGTCAATTAGAACGTGGTATTGCATTTGGTAGTGCCTCTACAATTACAAGCATTTGTAGTACTTTAAATATAGATGCAAATTTTTTATTTAACGATATTATTCAATCTACAAACACACCTTCTATAAATGATTTAGTTGGACAAGGATTTCTAGAAAATTATTTAAAATTAGATGATTACAATAAATTAGTTATAAATAATATTGCAAGTGAACTTGTAAAAATTCAAAAATCTGCAAAAGAGAAAAAAGAAGCTTAAAAAAGCTTCTTTTTTTAATTTATCGTTGTATTTGATGGACCTGTACCAATAACCGCTTCTTGCAAAGCTCTCCATGTATTACATCCTACAATTCCATCTACAACCAATCCTGCAGAACGTTGATAATTTTTCACAGCATTTTGAGTAGCAGCACCAAATATACCATCTAATCCATTTGTTCTGTACCCCAAAGTATTTAAATCATCTTGTGCAATTAATACATAATTACTTATACTTCCTCTTTTTACTAATGGAAATCCACCTGATGCACATGCAGGTTTTCCAAATCTTTTATCAAAATGTACCCATGTCGGAGTTAAAGAAATTGGCTCAACATATGCCCATACACCAGAATTATTTGCTGATCTCCATAATTGCTGTCTTCTAGCGTCTGTTAAGGTTTGCCCTACATCAAAAGCCGTTCCTGCATAATGTTGACTTTGGTTACCGGTGTCCTCCTTCATATGGTCTTTTAAATGCAAAACCAACGGGAATTGGAGCACCAAAAATATATCTCTGACTATTCCAACTTTGCATGGTTCTTTTTGTAGTCCACAATATATTACTTTTACTTGATCCTCTAAATTCTCTTACCTTTAAAGTTGAATTTGTATTATATGGCATTGGAGCTGATTCACTTCTGTAATATGATTCCATCCTATTTGTGTCATTATTAAAAACAATTATCTTAGCCACAAAAGTTCCTCCTTTAAGTTTTAACTATATATATATTATGCAGAACTTAAAATTTTGTAACTAATTTACACAAAAAAAAGGAACTATTAAAAGTTCCTTTTATATTGCTTTTGCTTTTACTATTACCCTTAATTTACTATCATTAGTACATGTAATTAAAGTAACCTCTTTTTGTCCATTTGTATCTTGGTCTAAACAACTTATATCACTTGGATCAACTTCATATTTATTATATACTGAATATTTTAAAGTTTTACCTGTACTATCTGTTATTTCTATAACATCTCCATTAGTTAGATTTGGTACTTTACTAAAAAACTTTGTATTTCTATAATTGTGTCCAACTATACAAAAGTTTCCTACTTGATTTGGTTCTGGTCCCCAAAATTTTGCAGGTGACATTTTTATTAGTGACTCTGTTTCTTGCAAAGTACCTGTTGTTCCCTCTAAAATAGTATATTGAACATTTATTTTTGGAATATTAATACTTGCAATTTTGCTATATGTATATCCTTCTTGATTTTTTTCTTTTTTATTTTTATTTATATTTTTTTGAGCATTTGCTCCTAATGTTGCACTAGTATCATTACTAGTACTTCCATCGTTATTTCCATCTAAAACTGCAACTAAAACTTGTTTCCTATTTTCTAACTCTGTTTCTTCAGTATCTTTATTGAAGTTGTCTAATAATTGAGATGATGCCTCTTCTCCTTTTGTTCTATCTATTTCTGTATAAACAAAAATAGAAACCAAAATGCATATCAAAAATAAAGACAAAAAGAAATAAGCTTTATATGCTTTTCTTTTTTTCTTTAATTCAGGTGTAATGTACAATTTTTTGGTTACTAATATTTGATTCATACGTCTCTCCTTTTTATCATTCGTATTTTATTATACCATATAATTAAACTTTTTTAAAGTTATTTTCCACAAATCATATTAGTAATATCTGCAAAGTTTTGTAATGTTAATTTTTCAGCTCTAACATTTATATCTAAACCTAATTTTGTAAATATTTTTTTTCCTTCTTCTTTATTAATAAATACTTTTGTATTTGTTAAAGCATTTAATAATGTTTTTCTTCTTTGCATAAAAGCACTTTTTATTATTTTAAACATAATGTTTTTGTCTACAACATTTACCGGTGCTTCTTTTCTGATTGTAAATTTTATAACCTCAGATGTAACTTCTGGTGCAGGAATAAATGACTCTTTTGGCACATTTAATATTCCTTCAGCTTCTGCATAATAATAAACTGTATATGTAATTGCTCCTGTATCTTTTTTTCCCGGTATTGCTATTAATCTATCTCCAACTTCTTTTTGAACCATTACAGTTATTGTTGATAAATCCAATTTTTCTTCTAATAATTTCATTATAATTGGTGTTGTTATGTAATATGGTAAATTAGCCACAATTTTAACATTTTTTATTTCTGGATTTTTCTTTTCGTTTTTTATAATTTCTTTCAAATCTACTTTTAATATGTCTTGATGTAATAATTCAAAATTATTATATAATTTAAATCTATTTTCAAGTATTTTTAACATCTTACTATCTAGTTCTACGCAAATTACTTTCCCTGCTTTTTCAAGCAATCCGAGCTGTTAAAGTTCCAAGACCTGGACCAATTTCTATTATTAAATCATTTTTATTTACATCACTTTTTTCTATAATTTCATTTACTACATTGTCATTTATCAAAAAGTTTTGCCCTAATGATTTATTTGCTCTTATTTTATATTTATCCATTATAAATTTAGTTTCTTCTAATATTGTACTCAATAGTGTATTCTCCTTATAATTATAATAATATTATTGTAATATAGTAATGTGAATTTTTCAAGTTTTTGTTGATTTTTTAATTTTTTTAGGATAAAATATTTTTGTGAAAATTAACAAAAGAGGCGATTTAATGAACCTAAAAAAAAGAAAGAAAAATTTTCGTAAAAAAGATAATATTATAAAAATAAAAACACCATTTGAATCCGGAAATTTTATTCAGATAAAAAAGCTAAGAACTATATTAATTGTTGTTATAGTAATTTTTTCATTACTCATTTGTCGAATAGGATTCTTACAATTTGTACAAGGTAATTATTTAAAAGAAAAAGCCTATAATCAACAAGCAATTAATCAAATTATAAGTCCAAAACGTGGAAACATATATGACTCAACTGGTAAAGCATTAGCAATAAGTGCTCAGGTAGATACCATAACCATAAATCCAGCTAAAATAGTTGGTAAAACTGATGACGTAACAAATAAATTAAGAGAACAAGTTGCTAAAGGTCTTTCAGATATTTTCTCTTTAGATTATAATGATACATTAAATAAGGTAAAAAGTTCTTCTCAAGTAGAAACAATTGCCAAAAAAGTAGATCAAACTAAAGTAGAAGCTTTAAAAAATTGGATGAAAGATAACAATATATCTATTGGAATTAATATTGATGAAGATTCTAAAAGATATTATCCTTATAATAATTTAGCATCACAAGTTATTGGATTTTGTGGTAATGATAACCAAGGATTAAGTGGTATTGAATCAACATGGGATAGTGTATTAACAGGTACACCTGGAAAAATAGTTAGTTCTAAAGGAAGCGATCAACAAGAAATTCCAGATTCAGAAGAAACTTATATTTCAGCTGAGAATGGTAGTGATTTAACACTTTCTATTGATGTATATATTCAAAATATAGTAGAAAAATATTTAAAACAAGCTGTTGATGAAAATGATTGTAAAAAAGGTGGAAATGTTATTGTTATGAACCCTAAAACAGGTGATATTTTAGCAATGGCATCATATCCTGATTACAATTTAAATGAACCTTATACCCCAAATTCTACTTTAGCCAAAACATATGATAGTCTATCAGCAGAAGAAAAGAGTCAAGCCTTATATAAAATGTGGACTAACAAATCAGTTGCAGAAACATATGAACCTGGATCAGTATTTAAAACTATAACTGCTTCTGTTGCATTAGAAGAAAATATAACAACTACTGATAAAGAAAACGATTTTGTATGTAAAGGATATGAAGAGTTCGAAGATTCTTCTTCTAATAAACCAGTAAAAATAAAATGTTGGAGTTCTGTACCTCATGGATATGAAACTTTAAGAAAAGCTCTTGAAAATTCTTGTAACCCTGCATTTATGCAATTAGGGAAAAGAATTGGAGCTCCTACATTATACAAATATTATAACGCTTTTGGTTTTTTTGAATCTACACATTCTGGATTATATGGAGAACAAAGCAGTATATTCCAAAAATTAGATAAAGTCGGACCTGTTGAACTTGCAACAATGTCATTTGGTCAGAGATTAAATATAACTCCATTACAAATGGTAACAGCAATTTCTGCAATTGCAAATAATGGTGTTCTTTTACAACCAAGAATAGTTAAACAATATACAAACACAGATACTGGTGCTGTAGTAGAAGTTCCAGTAACAAAGGTAAGACAAGTAATATCAGCAGAAACAGCAAAAAAAGTAAGAGGATTAATGGAATCTGTTGTAACAGATGGATCAGGAAAACACGCTGCAGTTCAAGGATATTCAATAGGTGGAAAAACAGGAACATCTGAACCAATTTATACACAAAAAGATAATGGATATGTTGCTTCTTATGCAGCAATCGCTCCTGTTGAAGACACTCAAGTTACTTTATTATTAACATTATATGATCCTCCTGCAAATAACCACCAAGGTGGAACTTTAGCAGGTCCTGTAGTTGGACAAATGTTAACTGAAATCCTACCTTATTTAGAAATTCCTTCTACAGATACTGATTCGTCAAGTTCTTCTGATTCAATTACTGTCCCTAATGTAAAAAAGAAAACAGTTGCAGAAGCTAAAAAGACTCTTGAAAGTTCAGGATTTAAAGTAAAAACCTATGTGAAAGGTGATGCTAACAATATTTTAGTTGCAGATCAAAATCCAAAACCTGGTTCTAACTTATCAAAAAATTCTGTAATTATACTATATGGAGAAGACAGCAATGTAGCAACATCAGTTTCAGTTCCAGATTTAAAAGGTATGACAGCTTCACAAGCACAAACCGCTTTACGAGAAAAAAATCTAAATATTAATTTAGAAGGATCAGGAGTAGTTAGTACTCAAGAATATTCTAAAGATGATCAAGTACCAGAAGGAACAATTATAAAAGTTACATTAAAAGGAAAATTAAAAAGTGCTCAATAAAAATAGCATAATAAAAAGAGGATATTTAAAATATCCTCTTTTTTATATATTATTTAATTTATCAACAACATTTTGTATTACTTCTTGTGGTGTTGATGCCCCAGCCATAACGCCAACTTTATTATATTTTTTTATTTCTTGTATTGGTAATTCTTCGGCAGTTTCTATACAAATACAGTTATTACAATTTTTTTTGCCTATTTCATATAATTTTTTCGTATTAGAACTATTTGCACCACCAACTATAACCATATATTCAACATTTTTAGAAATTTCATCCGTTTCTTGTTGTCTTACTTCTGTTGCTTTACAAATTGTATTTTTTATAACAACTTCAGATTGCTCTGGCATTTTTTCTTTTAATATTTTTTCTATTTTATTAAACCTTTCTACACTATATGTAGTTTGAATTATTACCAACAATTTGTTTTTTCCTGATTTTTTGAATTCTTCTATTGCTGGAATTGTATCTTCTTCTGTTTCTATTACACTTACATACTTCCCACAAAAGCTTATTGTTCCAATATTTTCTGGATGCTTTTTACTTCCACATAAAAAAATATAATATCCGTTTTCAGCATATTCTTCAGCAATATTATGAATACGCAATACATATGGACATGTAAAATCTTTTAGTTCAATACCCTGTTTTTTTCCATATTCATATACTTGCTTTTTTACTCCATGTGCCCTTATTACCGTGCTTCCATTTGTTTCTTCAATTTGTTCTATAAATTTCATTCCATTTTCTCTTAATTTGTTTACCACTTGTTTGTTATGAACTATTTCTCCTAAGCAATAGATTTTATTATTTGCTTTTTTCAATTCGTCTTTAGCACCATCAACAGCACGTCTAACTCCATAACAAAATCCTGCATTTTTTCCTAATACTACTTCCATTTTATTCTCCTTAATTTCGAGATATTTTTATTTGTTATTTACCATTTCTAAAATTTCTTTTTTTAATTCTTCTACAATATGTTCTTGAGGAATTTTTCTTACAACTTCTCCCTTTTTAAATAAAAGTCCTTCTTTTATTCCCCCTGCAATTCCAATATCTGCTCCTCTAGCTTCTCCAGGTCCATTTACAGCACAACCCATAACAGCAACTGTAATATCAGATTCTATAGTTTGTAAAAATTCTTCTACTTTTTTTGCCATTGGAATTAAATCTATTTGAGTTCTTCCACAAGTTGGGCAAGCAACTAATGTTGGAGATTTATGAAATAATTTACAATCTTTTAAAATTTCTTTTGCAACTTTTATCTCTTTTACAGGATCATCTGATAATGATACTCTTATTGTATCGCCTATTCCTTGTCTTAACATGTATCCTAATCCAATACTAGACTTAATTGTTCCACTAAACTCTGTTCCACTTTCTGTTATTCCTAAATGCAATGGACAATCAAAAGTTTTAGCTGCTTCTTCATATGCTTCTATACATAAATCCAAATCACTTGCTTTTAAAGATAGTAAATAATCATGAAAATCTAATTCTTCTAGTATATCTATATGTTTTTTTGCGCTTTCTACCATTGCTTTTGCAGTTGGCTTACCATATTTAACAAATAAATCTCTTTCTAATGAACCTGCATTTACTCCTATTCTAATTGGAATATGCTTTTCTTTACACTTATCTACTACAGCTTTTACTCTATCTTTACTACCTATATTTCCTGGATTTATGCGCACTTTATCAACGCCAGATTTTATTGCCTCTAACGCAATTCTGTAATCAAAATGTATATCAGCAACAATTGGAATATGTATTTTTTCTTTTATTTCCTTTATTGCTCTTGCATCTTCCATATCTAAACATGCAACTCTTATTATTTCACAACCAGCTTTTTCTAAATCTAATATTTGATTTACTGTTGCTTGTATATCCTTAGTTTTTGTATTACACATTGATTGTATTACTACTTTATTTTGTCCCCCTATCTGTACATTTCCAACCATAACTTTTCTTGTTTTTGTTCGCTCCATTTTTTATTTCCTTTCTTATACAACAAAATGTCGCAAAAAGAACCCTTCCCTTTGCGACATTTTCCTATTTAGAAGCAATATAATAACCTACTCCTCTTTTGGTTATTAATATTTTAGGTACTGATGTATCTTTTTCTATTTTTTCTCTTATTCTTCTTACTGTTACATCTACAGTTCTTATGTCACCATAATACTCATATCCCCAAACTTTTTCTAACAAAGTTTCCCTTGTTACTACTTGTTCAGGTTGAGATGCTAAGAATTTTAATACTTCAAATTCTCTTAAAGTTAAATCTATAATTTCTCCTCTAACTTTTACTTCGAATTTATCTAAATCTAACTCAAGTTCTCCCACTTCTATTTTATTATCTTTTTTCTTATCTTCTTTTTGCATATTTAGGTTGTTATTATTTGAAACAACTTCAACCTTTCTTAAATTTGCTTTTACTCTTGCAATTAATTCTCTTACACTAAAAGGTTTTGTAATATAATCATCTGCTCCTAATTCAAGTCCTAATATTTTATCAATTTCACCATCTTTAGCTGTCAACATAATAATAGGTACATTAAATGAATTTTTTATTCTCTTGCAAACAGAAAGTCCATCTAATTTTGGAAGCATAATATCTAACAATATTAAATCTGGTCTTTTTTCTGTAGCTAATTCAACTGCTGTAAGCCCATCACCAGCTTCTATTGTTTTATACCCTTCTTTTTGTAAATTATATACCAATATATCTACAATTGGTTGTTCGTCATCAACTATTAAGATAGTTTTTGCATCATTTTCCAATTCTTCTTCCACAAAAATTCCGCCTTTCTAATAGCATTATTATATCCTTATTTATATCATAAGTAGCTAAAATATACAAGTTTTTTTGTTAAAATAATTAATTGCATTACTATAAGTCTACTTTAATATTTACATCTTTTAATTGTTGTTCTGAAACTTTTGAAGGTGCTCTCATTAATAAATCTCTTGCTCTTTTATTTTTAGGGAATGCAATTATTTCTCTTATGTTTTGAGAATCAGCTATAAGCATAACCATTCTATCAACTCCAGGCGCAGCTCCAGCATGTGGTGGAGCTCCATATTGGAATGCATTATATAATGCTCCAAATCTTTTCTTTACTTCTTCTTCCTCATATCCTGCTATTTCAAATGCTTTTACCATAACTTCTGGATTGTGATTTCTAACAGCTCCAGATGCCATTTCATATCCGTTACATACTAAGTCAAATTGATATGCCAATATATCTAATGGATCTTGAGTTTCTAAAGCTTCTAATCCACCTTGTGGCATTGAAAATGGATTATGATTAAAATCTATTTTTCCTTCATCTGATAATTCATACATTGGGAAATCAACAATAAAGCAAAATCTGTATGTATCTTTTTGTAATAAATCTAATCTCTTACCTAATTCGATTCTAACTAATCCTGCTATTTTTTGTGCATTTTTAAATTCGTCAGCTACAAAGAATATTGCACTTTTATCTTTAACACCAAAATCATTTTCTAATTTTGCAATCATTTCTGGAGTAATAAATTTAGCAATTCCACCTTGTGCCTCGTTATTTTCTATTTTGGTCCAAGCTAATCCTTTTGCCCCAACTTCAGGACTTGTTGCAAATTCATTCATTTTATCAAAGAATTTTCTTCCTTGTTCTGCACCATTTGGAACAACTATTATTTTTACAGTTTTTCCAGCAAATGCTTTAAAATCAGAATCTTTAAAAATTTCTGTTGCATCTTGAATTATTAAAGGATTTCTTAAATCTGGTTTGTCAATTCCGTATTTTTCCATAGCTTCTTTATATGGAATTCTTATAAATGGTCCTTCATCAACTTTCCAGTTTGTAAATTTCTTAAAAGTATATGGCACAACTTCTTCCATTACAGCTAAAACGTCATCTTGCTCTGCAAAACTCATTTCAAAATCTAATTGATAAAATTCTCCAGGTGCTCTATCAGCTCTTGGATCTTCATCTCTAAAGCATGGAGCTATTTGAAAATATTTATTAAATCCTGCAAGCATAAGCAATTGTTTAAATTGTTGTGGTGCTTGTGGCAAAGCATAAAATTCTCCTGGATTTAACCTACTTGGAACTAAATAATCTCTTGCTCCTTCTGGTGATGAATTAGCAAGAATTGGTGTTTGAATTTCTGTAAATCCTAATTCATCCATCTTATCTCTTAATGTTTTTAAGATTTTAGAACGTAACAAAATATTATTATGTAATTTTTCATTTCTTAAATCTAAAAATCTATATTCTAATCTTAAATCTTCTCTTACTTCTTGTTCAGTATTAATTTCAAAAGGAAGTACATTTTTACATTTTCCAAGTACTTCAACTTTGCTTGCTAATACTTCAATTTCTCCTGTTTTTATTTTATTGTTTTTACTACTTCTTTCTACAACTTTTCCTGTTACCATTATGCAACTTTCTGTAGTATAAGTTTTAACTTCATTTTCTAATTTTTCATCATTTATTACTATTTGAGTGATTCCAAATTCATCACGTAAGTCAATGAAAATCATTCCACCTAAGTTTCTTATTTTTTGTATCCATCCACTTAGTGTTACTTCTTCATTAACATTTGAAATATTTAGTTCACCACAAGTTTTTGTTCTATACATTTCTATCTCCTCTTTTTCATTAATTATGCTTTAATATAATATCACAATCTTTGCGAAATATCAATGTTTCATCCATTTTTTGTGTTTTCATTTTATAAGACTTGAATTTTTATTATTTTAATGCTATTATTGTTCTATATTCCAAAGAGGAGAAAAAGAAAATGAATGGAGAAACCTTTGATTTCTATGATAGAACAAGTCTAAAATCATATAATTTAGATCAAAGCATGAGATATCAATTAAACATGTTAGATAGATTGGATGTTTTTACAAGAAAACATTCAGAAAATGTAGGAGATTTAACTAGTAGATTGTGCAAAAAATTACATTGTACATCTGGTTTTACTGAATATTGTACTATTTGTGGTTATTTACATGATATTGGAAAACAATTCATTCCACCAGAAATTTTACAAAAACCTGGGAAATTAACAGATGAAGAATTTGAAGTCATGAAAACACATACAACTATTGGTTATAAAATGTGTATGGATGATCCAAAACTAAGACCATATGCAGCAGGTCCTTATTATCATCATGAAGCACTAGATGGTAGTGGTTATCCTCAAGGCTTAACTAAAAAAGATATACCATATGAAGCACAAATAATCAGAGTTGCTGATGAATATGATGCAATTGTTAGTAAAAGGCAATACAAATCTCATATTGGTATTTCTGATACATTAAAAATATTAATCGAAAATACAAAACCATCACAAAATTCTTCTAGCAAATTAAAAGTTGGTAAAAACAATCCTTTTATAGTTCGTCAACTATTAAAAGTTGTTATTGAAGATATTGAATACGAAATCTTTCTTACTCAAAGTTATACTAAAAATTTAGAAGAAGAATTAAAAAGACTTAGCCAAGTGAAAAAATATGAAGATGCTATGAATAAAGCACATACAGAAAAAAAGAAAAATTATTATCTTGAAGGAATGAAAGTATTATTAGTAAACAATGAAACAGTAGAGAATTATCATTCTAGATATGATGAATATAAAAAAGCTTATGATACTAGAAAAGCAATTATTGAAAATTTATTTAAAGAAATTAAAATAATAAAAAAATTAAAAGTTTAAAACAGAAGGGATTAAAAATCCTCTTCTGTTTTTTATTTTCAGATTATAGTCCAAAACTTACTCCTAGCGCATTGTTGACCTTATCTATTATATTTTCATCATCAATATGACCTATTCTTTCTTTTAATCTACTTTTATCTATAGTTCTAATTTGTTCTGCCAAAACAACTGAATTACTTTTTAAACCACATGAAGAAGAATTTATTTCTATGTGTGTAGGCAATTTTGTTTTTCCAGTTTGAGAAGTTATTGCAGCTGCTATGACTGTCGGACTATACTTATTTCCTAAATCATTTTGTATAATTAAAACCGGTCTTATCCCACCTTGTTCTGAACCAACAACTGGACTTAAATCCGCATAAAACATATCGCCTCTTTTTACTTGCATATCCTTCACTCCTAATATTACTATATTGTCAAGTTCGGTTTTTTACTGGTTTGAAGTAAAGAAATATTTATCTATTTACATCTACTTCCCTATATAATATGTAAATAGAAACTTTTTTGTTAGTATCTCTAACTTCCATTTTTTCTGGTTTTCCGCTTTTTTTATTTATGTAAAGAGTTGAATTTTTAGTCTCTAATATTATTGATTCCTTGTTATTTTTCATAGTTGATTTTTCGTTATTTTTATAATTATTAATAAATGTAATTAAATCAAGTTCATTTTCTGTTATTTCCTTATAACCTTCAAAAATTGATTTTAAATTTAATTTTGTATTTTCTATTTTTAAATTTGTTCCTTGTTTTATCATTTTTACACCTGCTATATTACTTGGCTCAATAACTTCTTGCTCTAAGTATTGATTTTTTTTGTATTTTTGCTTTATTATATACCTATTTTCATTTTTGTTACTTTTTATATTTACTTCTATTGTTGCTTTATATGAATTAAGATTTAAAATATTATTAACCTTTTCTTGACTAGTAATATTATTTCCAATTTTAATTTTTTTATTAACTAATACAAAAATAATTATTAATATAATTACTACAATCGAAAAAATTATAAAAATTTTTTTATTCAAAAATTTCACCTTCTAAAATAAATGTTTATTAAACTTTATTCTAAAAAGTGAATTTTATTCATCATTATCTTATTCTAAAATATTACTCATGTAAAGAATCAAAATACTCGTCTATTACTAATTTTAATTCTTTTTCATTTTCTATTTTATTTATTTTATCACGAAATGCACTGGAATTTTTTAAATTTTTAGTATACCATGAAATATGTTTTCTTAACTCTTTTATTGCAACATTTTCTCCCTTTTCCTCAATTGCCAAATTTATTTGCTTTTTCATTACATTTAATCTTTCTTCTATTGTTGGAGGATCTAGTTTTTTTCCAGTTTTTAAATAATATTCAATATTTCTAAAAATCCACGGATTTCCTAAACTTCCTCTTCCTATCATTATTCCATCAACACCAGTTTGCTCAAACATATGAAGAGCTGACTCTTCATCAACTATATCTCCATTACCTATAACAGGAATTTTTACACTTTCTTTTACTTTTTTTATAATATTCCAATCAGCTTTACCTGTATAAAATTCACTACGAGTTCTACCATGTATAGTAACTGCAGAAGCTCCTGCTTCTTCAGCAATTTGTGCTATATCTGTTGCAACTATATTTTCCTTATCCCATCCTTTTCTAAACTTTACAGTAACAGGAACAGTAGCATTTTTTACAACAGTTTCAATAATGTTTTTAGCTTTAGGTAAATCTAATAATAATTTGCTTCCATCTCCATTTTTTACAACTTTAGGAGCTGGACACCCCATATTTATATCAATAATATCTGCAAAATTACTCATATATTTAGCAGCATATGCAAGAGTTTCTTCATCACTGCCAAAAACTTGAAAACTTATTGGTCTTTTTTCTCCTTGAGTATTAAACAATCTTTTTGTTTTCTGATCATTGTGAAACATAGCTCTAGAGCTTGCCATTTCTGTACAAACCATGCCTGCTCCACAATCTTTACATACTACTCTAAAAGGCAGGTTTGTAACACCTGCCATAGGAGCTAATATTAAATTATTTTTTAATTTTACATTTCCAATTTTTAATTCGTGTAAAAACATATCTTCTCCTTTATAATCAAAAACGGTACTTTTTATCAAAATACCGTTTGAAAATTTTATTTTACAAATATAGTTTTTTGTCTTTTACTACTTATACTTAACATTAAGCCTACACAAATAAAGTTTGTAATTAATGAACTTCCACCATAACTAATAAAAGGAAGAGGTACACCTGTTATTGGTAATAATCCCATTACCATACCAATATTTTCTACCATATGGAATAAAAATATTCCAGTTATTCCTGTTGCAATTAATGATCCTGCTTCATCTTTGGCAGTCTTAGCAACATACATACATTTTGTAATAAGAAATATATATAAAATTATAACTGCACCTGCAACTATAAATCCCATTTCCTCACCAATTACTGCATATATAAAGTCAGTTGTTTTTGGATATAAAAATCCTAACTGTGTTTGATTTCCTTTTAATAATCCCATTCCAGTCAATCCACCAGCACCAATTGCTAATTTAGACTGAATGATATTATATCCTGCACCTCTTGGATCAGATTCTGGATTTAAGAATATATCAATTCTTTTTTTTGCATGTTCTGGTAAAACAAATTGATATAACAATGGTGCTGCTATACACATTAATAAAATTGTTACTATAATATATTTTTTATCTATACCTGCAGTTATTAACATTAATGCAGCTGCAACAATAAATGCCATAGCTGTTCCATAATCTGGTTGTTTTATTATTAATAATATTGGAACACCTAATATTGCTAGTAATATTAATAATTTAGTTGGTCTATTTATTTCATATTTTCCTTTTGATTGTATTCTTGTTATCGCTAATGCAAAAAACAAAATAACAAACACTTTAGCAAACTCTCCTGGTTGGAAAGAGAAAAATCCTATATCAAACCAGCTTGTTGCTCCATTTACTTCTGGTGTAAATAATACACCAATTAATAACAAAATAAACAGTCCATATAATATAGGCGATAATTTAACCAATACTTCATAATCGATTAACATTATGCCTATCATTATTACTATACTTACAGCTAACCATATAGCTTGTTTATTAAATTCATCATGATCTGTACTTTGTGTTGCGGAAAATAGTGCAACCATTCCTATTATGCTTAAAATAATTGCAACTATTAATATACTCCATTCTACATTTTTTAATTCTCTTCTTCTCATTAAACCACTCTTTTTCCTATTTATTTTCTGATTTAACTTCCTTTTTTACTTCTGTTTTTTCATCTTGCTTAGTTACTTCTTTATCATCTTCAATTTTGGTAGTTTTTTCACTATTTGTTGTCTTTTTTTCTTTTTTAGCTTTTTTCTCTTTTGCTTGTCCTTCACTACTACTAGATTGAACTTCTTCTATTATGCCTTCTGCCTCTTCTACAGCTTCTTTTACTTCGCTATTTTCGGCTCTTTTTGTTTCTTCTTTTTTTACATCAACTTTTCTTGCTTCATTTTTGATATTTAAAATTGGTATATTAGCATACAAAGCTGGTGCGCCATTTGTACCATCGCTATTTTCTTTATTTGTTAATCTAACATCTATTGCACTTTCGTCAACATCAATATATTTTTTTATTACTTCTATTATTTCTTGCTTCATTAACTCTAAGAAATCAGCTGATACATTTGCTCTATCTTGCATTAATACTAAATGTAATCTTTCTTTTGCGGCATCTTTTGAATTTGATAAAGCTTTATTTTCTTTTTTATTCCAGTTCTTAAAAAAATTCATTATGTTATCAAACATTATTATTCCTACTCCTTTAATTTATTGTTTTTTGAATAGTCTTTTTAACTTCGCAAAAAATCCTTTTTCTCTTCCTGGAATAGTTACTTCTATTTTTTCTCCTAATATTCTTTTGGCAATTTCTATATATGCTTTTCCTGAAGGAGCTTTTTTATTTTGAATAACTGGTTCTCCTTTATTTGTTTGTGTAATTATATATTCATCATCTGGCACAACACCAATTAAATCTATTGATAAAAGATCGACGATATCATCAACGTCCATCATTTCACCTTTTCTTACCATATTAGGTCTAATTCTATTTATAACTAATTCTGGATTTTTAATCTCTGAAGATTCTAAAAGTCCTATAATTCTATCTGCATCTCTTATTGCTGATATTTCTGCTGTTGTTACTACGATTGCACGATCAGCTCCTGCAATAGCATTTTTAAATCCTTGTTCTATTCCTGCTGGACAATCAATTAATATGTAGTCAAATTCTTCTTTTAGCTTTCCTACTAGTTCTCTCATTTGTTCTTCATTTACTGCGCTTTTATCTCTTGTTTGTGCGGCTGGTAGTAGATATAATTCTTTAAATCTTTTATCTTTTATTAAAGCTTGTCTTAATTTACATTTTCCTTCTACAACATCTACAATGTCATAAACTATTCTGTTTTCAAGTCCCATTACAACGTCTAAGTTACGCAAACCAATATCAGTATCAATTAATGCAACCTTTTTTCCTTCAACTGCTAAGCTTGATCCTAAATTTGCTGTTGTTGTTGTTTTTCCTACTCCACCTTTGCCTGATGTGATAACTATTACTTCTCCCATAATTTTCCTCCTTAGGATTTTAAAAACACATTTTTAATAGCTATATGATATAACGAAAACGCTAAAAAGTCAATTGATTTTGAACTAAAATAACAAAAATGTTTCTAAAATATTACAAAATGTTTACAAAGCGTAATATAAGCAAAAAAATATAGGGAAATTCATATTTCCCCATATTTTTAATTATTAATATATAAAGCTAATCTAGTTCCAACATCAGCTGATGTTGTATTTGGATCTACTAAATTTCTAGCAGATGGACCATTATCACTCTTCCATCCTCCACCTCTTTCAACACGATTTTTTACATCATTTGCTTCTAATGTTGCTTCATACATACTTCCATATAAATCATATATATTATTAATAACATCTATTTTTGAACTTCCTGTATTTTTATCACTATTTCTTTTAATCAAATTTTGTGAAGAAACATCTTTTCCTTGTTTAGCAATCCAATTCATCATTGCATCATATTGACTGCCCCATATCATTGAACTTGTTGTCTTTTCAGCTGTATATTTTTTGCTCATATTATATAATCCATACCAATTTTTACAATTTGAATTATTAGTTGAAGCCATAACTAAACCTGTATTTTCTTTAACATTTTTAGTTACTGGATTAGTTCCATCTAAGCCTAGTTCATATCTTCCAACATAAAATCCTTTATATTTTTCAACACTTGTAACCATTAAATCATATTGCTTTTGCAAATCGTCGCCAAAGCTTTTGGCACTGCTATAACTAAGTAGCCCATAATTTGAACTTACCGAATCATACATATTACCAGAAATATTATTTAAAACTGCTTTTAAATCATTAGCACTTCCAGTAATTAAACTTGGTTCCCTATATGATGTAGTACCTATTTTATAATCACTTTTATATATATTTTTAGTACCACTAAAATCATATAGAATTCCTTGATAATTACTTTTTGAATCACTTTGAACTTCAGCCATTGGAGTGTAATTTGCTTTTATTGTATTTATATTGTTATAAATTACATCTGATACAGGTATCCACACAAATTCACTTCCATCTTTACCTTGAATAACCAAACCATTAGTAATTGTTCTCTCACTTACTTTTCTGCTTACTTTGTAACCTTGTGGAATAACTGCTGTATCTTTATTAACATCAGTATATGTGGTAGTTTTATCATATTCTGCTGACCAATTATCTCTTGGAATTACATATAAAACAAAACGATATGAATTTCCGGTTGAATTTATATCAATCATATTAGCACTTAAATCCCATTGAATACTTGAGGCTAAAGCACTTTTTACAGAATTATCATTTTTAAAAGATTTTGCTAAATTTTCTACATTAGCCAAAGTCTCAGTACTTCCAATTGCTGTTCCACTTTTTTTACTTACAATTTTACCAGATATTTCGCTTGCTTCATATCTTGAAATAAAAAATCCTCCTGCACGCATTACTGCATTTTTTTCCGCTTCTGCATTATGTTCAGAATCATCTACTCCTTCAACTAAATCATTTGGTAAATATCCTTTTTCAGATGTTATTCCATCAGTAGTAACTTTATTATTTCTTACATAATTCCACTCTTTTTTAACAGGAATCCACACAAATTGATTTCCAAATTTAGAATTTAACAAATCGTCTCCTTGAACATCTGAAATAACAAGTCCTGTCTGTTTATTTCCCCCAACGTAATAAAATCCATCTGGAATTTCTACATCGTCATAATATCTTAAATTAACAGCAACTTTATCAACTTCATCTGGAGAATAATTTGTATAATATTGTTCATTATCTAATTTTATTCCTTCTACATAAAAAATATTATGGCTTGTTTCATTTATAATATATATATCTTTTAAATTATTTATCTGTTCAGATGTTTGCGCTTCTCCAGTTCTTACTTTTTCATAATCTTTTCCATAATTTAAAGTAATATTTTCCATAGCAGATAAATCTATAACATAAAATTTTCCTGTATCAACACTTGAGCTAATAACCCCAGCATTTTTAATATCATCTATATTTGTATATTCATTTGATGTAATAGCAGGAATTTTTCCATATTGAGCATAATAGCTAGCTACTTTATCTTGCAAGTTTACAATATCAGATTGTAAAGCACTAAGATTGCTAATTTTAACATCATTAGAAGCATTATACAAAATAATACTTGTTAAAATTAAAATAACAACTACTGTAATAGTTAATGAAATTAAAGTTATACCCTTATTATTGAGGATTTTTTTCATCTTTTGCATTCTCCTTACTGTTTTATTATTAGTATTAGTTTACTATTAATCACCACTATTTTCAAGAGTTTTTTCCACTAATTTATAAATTCTTGTTTTTCTTTTATATCTTTGTTCTTCTTTAATATAAATCACCCAAAGAAAAATTATTATAATAAATATCGCAATATTTTTTAAAGATATAATACTAATACTTCCGACAAAAGTAAAAAAAATTAAAAATATAAATGATATGTAATTTGTATATTTTTCTGCTTTCTTTTTTCCAAATATAATATATAAAATTCCCTTTAAAATTCTGCCACCATCTAGCGGATATATAGGCATTAAATTAAAAATTATAAGCAAAATATTTGCATATACAATCATTAATCCCCAAAACAAATTCAAATTTAAGTTTAAATTCATTAAAACAATAATAATAACCAAATTGGTAAGAGGTCCTGCCAAAGCAACTATTATTTTCTTTAATTCAAGAACATTACCCTTTCCAATTTTTTTATTATAATCATTCGGCAATAATTTAAATATAATGCTTACACCATATGGTTTTAATTGCATTTTACTTGGTTTCATCCCCAAAAGCAAACCAGATACTAAATGTCCAAACTCATGGATTATTGCAAAACCTAATATCAATGCATAAATACCTATTTGTTTAGTAACATAAAATAAAACTATCAATATAAAAATTTTCAAATCAATCTTAAATTGCATATTAACTCCCTTGTCTCTATAATTCTAAAATACTTTGTGGATTCACAATTCTTTCTGAATACCTAATTTCAAAATGTAAATGAGGTCCCGTTGAATTTCCTGTTGATCCAACTTCTGCAATTTCTTGACCTTGCTTTACCTGATCACCCTGTTTTACATATAAACTATTACAATGAGCATAAATAATACTAACCTCACCAATTTGAACTTTAAGATGTTTTCCATAATCACCTTCTTCAGAAGCCAAAACTACCTCACCATCTGTAGCTGATTTTATTTTAGTTCCTACATTAGCTGCAATATCAGTTCCAGTATGATTCTTAGGCACCCTTCCTGTCGCTGTATCTCTTTGTCCAAACTTTGAAGTTATCGTCCCTTCTATAGGTTTTACAAAACTAGTAGTATTTTTAGTATTTATAATATCTTGTTCTCCTTGAGAAAGTTGTTGTTCCTCGCCTTTATCCCCCTCGTTTGCACCACCAATACCATTTGAATTATCTTCATTTGGAGTTTGATTTTCTTGATTACCTTGATTTTGAGTATCAGCATTATTTTTGTTATCTTCATTTGAATTTATTAAAGCAATATTATTAAAGAAACTTTTAATGCCATCTTTTCCTTTATGATAGATATCAGCAAAATTGGTATCATATGATAAAACCTGATTTAACTTTTGAGTAAAATCTTTAGAAAAAATATATCCATTACTTTGAATTACATATACAACTATATATATTGATGCACATATTATAATTTGAATAATCATCTTTTTTAAAAGCTTTATATCTTTTTTATTTTTGTTCACGCTAACAGTAGCAATAGGCTTACTGCTTGACTGTCTGCGTCTTTCATATATTTCTTCAGCTCGTCTTATTTTTTCTTCTACTGACATCACTCTATCCATAAAAAAAGCACCTCTTCCTTAGTTATCTTTTTAAACTATATGTTAGGATTCGGTGTTTTATTCTTATTTAATTACTAAGAAAAAAATAGTTTCCACTATTAAAGCACATGTTGTGCAAATTGAATATAATTTTAACTTTTTATTATTCATATCAGCCTTTTTATTATACTTTAGCTTCTTTCTATTTTCTAAAGCTAAAATATAATTTTTAACCAACATTTCCGCCTCTTTTATTGCGTAATCTCTTTCAAATTTATTATGTCTTTTAGAATTAGCTTTAGACATTTCAGCAATATTTCCACTTTCTTTTTCTATCTTTTCAATATCTTTTACAGTTTTCTTATTTTTAAATACCACAATTGCCTCTTCCACCAAATTTGATGGCAAATTTTTTAAAACAACTGTATTCTTTGGATTAGCATGATCTTTATATTTTTCCATATTATAAATACCTCCCTAATTTATAATTAGTAAATTATTCATTACTAATTATTTCCATAAATTAAAGAGGTTATACACAATATTATTTAATTTTGATTTCTTATCTCACCATTTTCAATTAATTTATATCTAATAAGAGCTTTACCATCCAAATCTTCTTTATGCATATCAACAGCAGTAATTTGGTGGTTATTATATGCTGTATAATAATAAATTCCTTTACTAGCATTACAGCAAGAAGTATAAATAGTAATTTCATACTTTCCATCACCTAAATCACAACAACCACGCTGTTGATCAACAGAATTAAGAATATGGAAAAATTGACTAACACTCTCATTCTCGCTATTTTCAGAAACAGAATTCATCTTTACAAAACTAGCCCTTATAAACCTAGATTGAGATGACAAATCTCCTGGCAATCCAATTGCTCCCATACCTCTGCTATAATATTCCAAATTCAAATTTTTAGAAAAATTATTTTCTGGTGCTTTAGGTGACAAATGCATATATTTATTTAATTCAAATAATTGCTTATCAAAAGGAGGATTATTAGTCAACACTCCAACAGGATTATCATATACTTTTAATCCATCTTTTACCGTTTCAACAGTTATTGCCTCATCCTTATCTGCAACAATCCAATGTAGTTGTGCCAATGGTAATTGTGGATTAAAAGAAATATTTGTTAAATTCATCCTTGCTAGTAATTCTTTTGCTTCCTTTACCGTTGAACATTTGCTTAATATCCATGGAATAAATTCAAATTGAGCAATATTATCTTTGCGCTCTTGACTAGGATTATAGCATGCATTTCCAACAAAGTTTAAACCTGCAATTCCAAGCCCTTTTTCATTTATAGCATCATAATATAATGGATAATCTTCTGCAACATATGCCATTCCTATTATTGCATAATGGCTTTTTATTTCTTCCTTTTCTCTAAATTTAAAAACATAATTTCTTGGTGTTATTGTTATTTCATCTCCATATGAAAATTCATAATCTAATGTTCTTCCAAAATAGAAGTCTTGTGTTTTATATGTTAATGCTGTACACATAAAAATTCCTCCTTTTTATTGTAAATTTTTTGTTTAATTCATTATAAATTATTTTTTAATTGCATCAATATCATAATCCCATAAGCTTAATTTTCCTTTGGCTTCAATTGGTTCGTCAAATACTTCTACATTTTCTAGCTGCCACCCATAATTTTCTTTAAAAGTACTATCTGTATATATATCTTTATTTTCTTTTAATAACATTTGCTTAAATTCTGGTGACATTTTTACGCAATCTACTATTGTTACTTTTCCTAATATTTTTCCTCTAGGCATGTTTTGTGGAATGTATCTTGCCAGCCTTTTCATTGCCTCTTTGTCTATTCCTTTTCCTGCGTGTATTAATAGCTCCCCTCTGTATTTGGTTTGCCAACTTCTGAATTCGAATCTTTTGTCTCCTTGCATTATCAGTGTTGCCCATGGTTGTTTTATTGTTAATACTTTCATGTTATTCCTTTCTTGGTTTGTGTGTTTTTTTAATGGTTTGGTGTGTTATGTGATTTTTTTGTTTTTTAATGTGATGTTTTACTATGTTATGCAATTTTTTTGTTTTTGCGTTTAAACGTTTTATTGCATTATGCAAATTTTTATTGGTTTTGCTTTGAAATGTTTTTTTCGCACTCTTTTATTTTTGACTTTTTAATGTTCTATTATGTGATTTTTTATTTTTGGGTTTTTAAATATTTTTTACGCACCTTTTTATTTTTTCTGTAATGCTTTTTTATTATATCACTCACTTTGTATATTTCCAATATGTTATTTGTTAAAATTTGTGGTGTTTTGTTTTTGTGAGATTTTAGTATAGAGGTGGGAGTTTATGTACTTGGCTTTGGTTAAGATGTTTTATAATTAGGATTATGTTTGGTCGTACGGGGACTTTTTTACTTTGTGTTGTGTGTAATTGTTGTTGGTTTTTGCGTTGAGATTAAAATTGGCGTTGAAAATTTTTATGGTGTCTTTTAAATATGGCATAGGTGAAACCTTCGGGTTATGAGCGAGGTTTGACCAGTTTTTGTAGTTTTGTGAAAATTAGAGTTTTTGTTGGTATTTCAGTATTTACAAGAGTTTCGGTTTATAGAACATTTGTGTCTTTTTATGACATTTTTTGAAGTTATTTTACCCAATTTTTACCCAATTGCTTAGGCTGTAACAAACAAGTTTTAACAGCCTAAGTATGCAAAATTTTTACAAAAATTTTGTATTCCTTAGTTGGTACGTTTGTTCTTGGATTTTTGGCTCTTGTAAGAGATATTTTTATTGAGAAAAATTTTAATTTTTAGGAGGATTTAGATTATGAATAATTTAAGAGAAGTTAATGATGATATTTTGAAGGATTGGTTAGAATTTAGAGAGGATGCTATTGCTTCGTTAGGTTGTGCAGAGGATAAAAAGCATTGGATTTATTTTGATGAGATTTCTGAGAGGATTTTGAAGAATGTTCCTGATCAGAATAGAAAGTATGTTGAGAAACAACTAAAACAGCTTGATGATAATTTCTTTGATTATATTTGCTATTGGAATGAGAAGTATTATAGGAATGGATTTTGTGATGGGTTGCAACTGATTATGGGATGTTTTGAGTAAATTATAAATAAAAGAATGTGAAGAATTATATTTATGGCTTTCACATTCTTTTATTTAATATTAACATCTTATCAAATTCTCTCTACCTATTCCATTTAATTTTAAAAAACAACTTCCAATTTTAGTTGTTTCTCCCCATTTAGCAAGTCCCTTCTTGCTCATAGTAAAGTATACTTTCTCTTTTGCTCTTGTAAAACCTACATAAAAAACACTTAATTCCTCTAGGAACTGTTTTTCATTTTTGCTATTAAATGTATTTACACAATAATTATTTTTATTCTCTTGATAACACTCTCTACATATATAATATGTCGGAAAAGTTTCTTTTTCATTATCTGTGAGAATTACATTATCATATTCCAGGCCTTTACTAGCATGTATTGTTGATAAAATTATCTTTTCATCAACTTTATCCATATTTTGTCTTAAAGCAAAATTTTCAAAACTTTCTCTTATTAGTCTAATTTTTTCTTCTATACTAAATTGAGCATAATCGTCAAATATTCTATCACAAAAAATACTAAGAAGTTTAGTTAATGATCTAATTAAATTATCAGTCTCTTTGTAATAATTTTCTATAGCATTTACTAATTGTTTTAATATTTTAGGAGTTACTACTTGTTTTTCTTTAATTAAAATATTAAATTTATTTAAGCATACTTCATGAAATTTTATATATTCTGGATCTTCGTCTGTAAACAAAGCAAAAAAATACTGAATATTATTTTCATCTAATTTTTCTTTTATTTTTTGAACATTATAATCCTTTATGCCATTTCTTGACAAAATTGCTACTTTTCCCTCTTTGCTAATATCCAAAACTTTTGTACATATCCATTCGGCTTCTTTTTCTTGATTATCTGTAATAACTATATTAGGATTAGATATTTCTTCTATGGATGGATTATTTTTTTGTAATGCGTTTAATCTAATATTCTTATCTAATAGTAACATATCTTTATTTTCCTTAAATCTATAATTTGTTGATAACTTAAATTTTCTCATATTAAATTCATTTTCAGCAATCTCCATTAAATTTGGAACTGCCCCAATAAATCCGTATATTCTTTGTAACGAATCACACATTAATATTGCTTTTGTATTTTTTCCTATTATTTCTTTGATAAGCATCCATGCTATGCAATTGGTATCTTGAAATTCATCTATAAATACTATCGGGAAAAATTTTTGATAAAAATTCTTTATTATTTTATTCTTTATTAATAATTCATATGTTAATAAAATAATAGCATTATATGTTATTTTTTGATTTACTAATAAATATTTTTTTACATATTCATTATATTTTAAATAATTATTTTGGATATATTCTTGGTCATTAATCTTTATTCTATCTTCAAAATCTTTAAAAAATTCTAGTTTTTCCCCGTCTATCCCATATTCTTTTAAGTTTTTGTCAGTTTCTTGAATAGCAGTAATAGTATTAAAATTTACATTCCCCTCTACAATAAAGAAACCATATTTTGCCAATATTTTTCTGCAAAATCCATGATAATTAGATACTACTATCTTATCAGTTTGTCTATAAGCTTCATTATGATCACATTTTATAATATTAGGCAATTGTTCCGATACATCTTTTTTTATTTTATATGATGCATTAACACTAAATGTTAATGCTAAAATTTTCTTTGTACTTTCTATATAGTTTGTGATAAGCATATAAGCTATTTTACTTATCATTGTTTTAGTTTTTCCACATCCTGCTGGAGCTTCGACAATTACTTTATCAGCTGTATCAAAAACAATTTCAATTTGATTCTGATCCCCATTATGTATTTCAACTATTCTTTCCTTTATTTTTTCTAAATTATACATTTTTATTTGCAATCTCCTTTGCCTTATTCAAGGATTCTATATACACTTCTGGTATATTATTTTTACTTATTTGTTTTCCTAATAATCTCCCTCTAACCATGTCTTTTGTTTTCCATAGCCATGAAATTAGTATTAATTTAATCAATTCCGTATTACCTGTTGCTATAGCTTGGTTAATTGTATAATCTTTGCTAATAGTCACCTGTAGCCCTAATTTTTCATTATTTTTTTCCAGTTTTTTCTTTTGAAAATTTTTGTTTTTTCCATCTTTTTGATACAATTCAATTATTTCAACTACTTCATCTATAGCATCATTTAAAAATAATTTGTTAACAATATCACATTCAAAGTCTCTATCATTAGTATATATATATTCTTGCTTTATATCATCTCCATCATCTTTATCTAGTACACAAATAACATCTATTCCAAAATTTTTTATAACTCTCTCTATCAATGGAATAGAAGTCTTCCCTCCTGCCCCAATAATTGCTATTTTTAAATAATCTAAATCCATATTTAATTTTTGTGCAAAATATGGTATTGAGCCTATTTCTGATATTCCTTCATATATTAGCACTACACTTGAAAAGAAACTTTCCTTTATATCTTGCATATGTGCTAATAAATGTTTTTCCTCATCTATTTCGAAAGTAATATCCATTCCAGACTTTGCCAAAATCTGATTTTTTACTTTAAATAATCTAATATATTCCTTATAATTATCAGATAATATATTTGGGGAATGTGTGCATACTATCATCTGCCCTATTAATCCGTCTAAGTTAAAACACGTTTTTAATAATTCTATGAATCCTTTATCTTCATTATTTATTATCTTTTTTAAATTATTCATTAAATTTCTCTGCATATATGGGTGTAAATGTATTTCTGGTTCATCTAGAGCAATTATAAGTGGTAAAAACTTTTTACCTTCTTTATCTATAAATGCAATTTCTTTATCACTATCTATTTTTTTCATTATTGTATTTAATATTTCAAAAAATACATATGACATATATCTTATACCACTTCCCATATTATTGATAGATATATTATCTTTATCACTTAGCCCAATTAATTGAGGTATAAGTTTAGTAGCATCATTTTCCAATTTAGCAGCAATGTCAAAGTTTTGTATCAAATTAATCTTATATAATAATTCATTTATACTATTTGCTACATCATTAATTTTACTTTCATCTACAACATCTTGAGATGCTATTTTATTTTCTTTTATATATTTTTCGATTATATTATTTAAAAATTTTCCAGCAGTTTTACTCTTACTAAAATTCAATTCCTCTGGTGCTTTAACTGAATTATAATACACAAAAGGTAAATTTCTAATTTTTGTATATGGTATAACTAAGTCTGTTTCTTTATGGAAAAATTCTACTCTCCCATTATTATTTTCTTGTAAAGCTACAATAGTTATTTCATTTTCTCGATTTGTATCAAATAGGTCATCAAAATACCCTATTTCCAAATCTGATAGTTCTAATTTCATATTAACTTCAATTTTCTCATTTAAGTTACAAAAGTCATTTTCATTAAATGCTCCTCTATTAAAAATAGTATTTAATAAATCTAATATACTACTTTTCCCTATACCATTATCTCCTAATATATATGATTTTTTTGCATTAAAATTTATATTTACATTATTTAATCCCCTATAATTTTTTATTTCTATATTTTTAATTATCATATTATTTCTCACCTTTTAATTTAATATTTTAAATTATCTTCTTCTATTATTCTTATATCTGCACCTTTTTCATTTAACTCTTGAGCTTTTGCTTGTTTGCCACCTATCTTTCCAAATTTCCATGCATCGCTGCCAACACCTCCAACTATTAAATAATCTAATTTTGATGATACTCCTGCCTTCTCTATTGCACCTAGTTCTTGTAATCTCTTAGATACTTCTTGCTTAGTAGCAGTCTTAAATTCACCTGTTAGACAAAATGTCTTCCCTTTAAAATCTATATTTTCATCATTATTAAAATCTGGATGTACTATTTCATTAAATATACTAAGAATATAATTACTTTCTTCTTCAGTTAAAAATCCATCCTCTAGTACTTTACTTACTTCTAGAAGAACTTTGTCATAAGGATATACATCTTTTAAATAATCATTTTGCTTTAACCATATATTCAAATTATCTAACTCTTTTTGATTTACTTTTTGATTGCATACAATTCCATCTAATATTCCATTTAATATTTGTAAAGACAACGTTGATTCACTATACATTTTAGAATTATTTATACTTGTTACTAATTTTTCTAGTTCAATTCTTTCATATTCTGTAATTATATTATCCTCTAAAATTTCTTCTAATTTATTAATTATTCTATTAAATAATAAATATTGTTTATATAGTCTATTATCTTCCACCCAAGATTTAAGTTTCCCAATTTCTTTATCATCTATTATTCCATCATAATTAATTCCTTTAATTATTCCATATAATGTATTTATATTTGTTTCTAATTTTGAATCTAAGCTATCCAATACTTTACTTTCAAATTCAAATTTTTCACAACTTCCAATATCATTATTACAATTTAAATATTCAAATATTTTCTGACTTGCTTTAGCATCTTCTAATGCATTGTGATGATTTTCTAGATTAATATTCAACAAATTACATAAATTATTTAAACTATAACTGTTAGTATTAATACAGTTTCTCGATAATTTAAGAGTACAATAATAATTAAATATAGGTACTTTTATTTCGTAGCGTTCTAGTGCTTTTGCAATTACTGTTAAATCATAAATAACATTATGACCTATAATAATGTTATCTGATAATAAATCTTTTATATTCTCCCAATATTCTTTAAAAGTTGGTGCATCTTTAACATCAGAATAATTTAAACCTGTTATATTACTATTATTTGTATCAAATCTATCCTCTGGATTTATTAATGAATACTTTTCATCTACAATCTTATTATCTTTAACAATAATAATTCCTATTGAACATATTGAATTACCTCTTGCATTTGGGTTTTCTATATCAATGCTTATATAATCTTTTATCATATTTCATTTCTCCATTCTTTAACTATAATACTTTATTTTCTATATCTTTTTCTTTTATAATCTCCTCTTTATTAACTTCATATCTCACTATCCCAATATATTCTCCTTTTAATATGTTAGTAGCAGTATAGTGAACATTTAATATTTGCCTATACCAATTTGATAGTACATCTTCATAATATACAATAATATCCATATCATATGGTTCTTTTGAACTTTTTAAAGAGAAGAATTTATTTATTGTTCTCTCTTCTCCTTTTTCAAAAACTTCTAAGGAATAATTTCCTAATATTCTATATGTTGAATTGTTTATCAGAGGAGATTTAAAATCTACTTTAATATTTTTAATATTATTAAGTCCTATATTTTTTATTGATATATTCAAACTATATGCATGTCCATTATCGACATTTGTAATTATTAGTTCTTCAAGTTCGCCTTTTCCCTTATTTTCTGTATCTATAGAGTACTTTAATATTGGCATATTTTGAACTCGTAAATTTTCTTTATCTCTTTCAATATTGTCCTCATTATTCTTTTTTATCTGTAATATTGTTACAATTACAAGTACTACTGCACTTATTACTGCAGAAATAATTCCTGCCGAATAATTAGCTAAAAATCCTAACCAGTTTTGAGAATTAACATTAACACTCCAACCTAAGTATGTTGGTATATTATATCTATCTAAATAATAAATTACAATTGGTACCATCGACACAAAAAATAACAATATGTATAAACTTTTTTCCAAATCATCTTTGCACTTTTTATAGTTAATATAACAAAAATTTGCTATAATCCCTAATATTATAATTGTTGTTAATATATTAATTACCATATTTTATACCCCTTATATATATATCTTATTTGTTATAAAAAATTTGTCGAAACTTGTCTCTTATTATCAAAAAACAAAATAATTCTGTAATATATATTACTATTATTTGGCTTTTCTTTTGTTATTTAATTAGTCATTATATTTAACTTCTGTTCCATCATCTAAAGTCTTAACTATTTTACTAAAATCTTATGCACCTATATGTGCATAATAACTCCCACCATCAATATAACACGATTCACATTTACAAGATACTAAATCATGTACACTTTTAGATTCTATTATATCTCCACAAATTAAGCATTTTATTTTCATAATTATCCTCCTCTCAATTTTTATATCATAAATTTAAATTTTTATTACCAGCCATAATATGATCCATATCTATCTAACTTATTATTTTTGTTTTCTAATGATTCTTGATGTTCTCTTTTTCCAAGTATTTCATCTTCTTTATCTATTATTGGATCAAACCAATCTGCTTTTTTATTAGCCCATTTAATCCAATCTTTCATTTCGTTCGATAAATTATCTTGACTTGATATAGCATTAATGTAATTTCTAATTTCACATGCTATTCTATAATCTTCTGCTAAATTTAACAATTTTTTAACTTTCTGTGCCTCATTTTTTTTTGCATTTCTTATTTTTTATTTTTTTTCTTCTTCCTCTTGATACTTTCTTTCTCTTTCTTCTCTTGCTAACCTTTCAATTTTAACTTCTTCGGATTGTTCATATAGTTTTATAATTATATCTCCTAATTTATCTTCTAACTTTACTTTATCTGTTTCTCTTATATATTTTCTATTTCCACAAGTTATTTTCAATTTACCATTATGAACATAATCATATTTTCTTATATTAGGTTTAGATGCATATGTAAATACTTTTTTCCTATCTTCGTATTCTAATAGCTGCTTTGCTTCTTCCTTTGTCAATTCATGCTTAACTTGATCTTTTAATTCTTCTATTTCAAGTTCAACATGCTCATCTCTAATCGTTAATGAAAACTCTTTATTTACTTCTCCACCTAATTCTTCTATAGTATAATAAATAGCGCTTAATATTTTCATACATCTATCCTTTTCAAATTTAGATATATTTTCAAAGTATCCTTTTTCTACATAATTATGAATATTATAATATGGATTAAGATAGTTTGCTTTTCTTTCTTCTCGTCGTTCTTCTCTTTTCTTGTTTTTATATTCAGTAATTATTTTATGATTTTTCTTATAATTATCTATATTTAAATCATAAATAACTTCGGCTACTTTTCTTTTTTCTTCATCTGATAAAAAACTTAAAAGATTAAATTCTGTAACAAATTTATCCTTGTCACTAACTTTGCTATCAATTAATACTCCACTTACTTTTAATGGTATCTCTACTTCTTTTACTTCAGACTTTGGTAATTCAATAATATCATTTGAAAAATCTAGTCCCATATTCTTTTTTGTCCAATATGATGATGATGGATATGGAATGTCATTTTCTTTACATACTTGTACTAATTTTGTATAATTCAAGCCATACTTTTTAGCTACACCTGTCAATGAAATTTTCCATATCTCATCATAAAGTCTATTTCTTTCAAATTTCATAGATAAACTATCCATAAAAATCTTCCTTTCCTTCATATTTCTTTTCTTTATCTTCATATTTTCCTAGCGAAAATGCGAACTCATATAATTCTAATTCTCTTGTTCTGCATTTTCGCTTAATATAAAAAGTAAGTCGTCTTTCATTGATTCAAATTCTTTTATAATAGTTTCTAGATTACTTTCAATATTTTGCACTCTGATTTCAGATATTTTTCCATATTTATAAGCAATTAATCTTTCAGCAATTATATGATATGACCAACTTTCTGAAAATCCCCTATCATTTTCCTCATTATGTACTGCAAATCCTATAGGTAATAAATTATTTCTCATTCCTAAGGAAACTGCATTAGAAGAAATTCCTAAATAATCTCCTGCAATCTGACATGTTATTTTTGACTTATTCCTTATATCGTCATCTGTATATTTGCTCATAAAAAATCCTCCTTTAATATAAAAAAGCAAAATAATATTGTAATATACTTAATTACTCTTTTATTTTGCTTTTCTTATGTTTAATTCAATATATCTATTATTAAGAAACTTCTTTTTCCTTCCATTCTTCTATGTATTTTTCTATATTTTTATCCCAAATTTCATAATTTTTACAATTTATTGCTCCTTTGTGAATATATTGTAATAAATTATTAAATTGATCTATTTCTAAATTGTTTTGATATGTGTATTCTAATATCTTCATATATTGCCCTATAGTTAAAGGAATAACTGGTACAGGATTTCCCATCCAACTTTCTTTATTTAAGATAAAAAATTGCCACATTGTCCTAACATTTATTCTACTTGATATAAACAATCCTGTTACCTTTGTAGTTTTATGTTTTTTTATTATATTTAATACGTGATCTATTACTGATGATGCCTCATGTTCCCATTGTAAAACTCCAGTCATTAATGATACTTCTGGTACAATAATATATTTATCATTATATAATTCCATATCTGGCGTGTTCCCTGTTCCAGGGGCAAAATTTCTAGGTGATAAATCTTCTTCAATAGTAAAGTTTCTTTTTACATCTTTTTCTCCATCAATTGCGACTAGTGATTTCCATGTGTTGCACTCTAGCCATAAAGCAGCCATATCTTCATCACCACTAACAATATCTTCAAACTTCTCAATGATCTCATTTCTAATGCTTTCAGTTTTTGAAGTATATTGAATAAATATTTTTTCATTTAAACTTGTAATTTGATCTACTAATTCATTTTCTATAACTTTAAGTTTAGTATCCTTATTTCTCTTATCAAGTTCTTTATAATATAAATTACTATCATACTTTAAATCAAGTCCATATTTGCTATTATATTCGTCAATTTTTTCTTCTAATAATATTATTTTATCAACAATTAAATCTTTACGATTCTTTTCGTTTTCCCATGGAAGTTGAATATTATCATAATCACCAAACCAGTCCATATATTCATCAAGATTCTCGGTTTTTATATAATCGTAATTATAGAAATTTTTTAACATTTCTATTTTTTTCCTTGCGTATTCTGCTATTCTAACCTTGGTATAATTTCCTCTTCCTGATATATTAAATAAACCTGTAAATCTTAGCGCTCTATTAATTGCATCGCACATTGTAAAATAAGTTCCTTCTGATTTTCCCTCTAAAGAAAAATATTTTTCTGCAATTTTTCTATATAATGCATTACATTTATTACCATCTCTCTTATTTTCAAGAGACAAGTATTCTTTTCTAAACTCTTTTACTGCCTTTAATAATTTATCGTATTCTTTCATATCATTACATAGTAATGCAAGACTCATTTCGAAACGATTTATATACTCTAAATCATATACTAAATTTATTATCATCTTTAATGGAAATACTGGATTTTCATTTGAACAATTTTTTCCATACCCAGTATTTATAGAAGGAAAATGCATATTTAATAATAATTTCAGAAATATCTCGCTATCGAAATTACCTTTCGCAATCATTTTCCCGGATTTAGTAACTCTAACTTTTCCATCAGCATCAATAAATCCTAAACCCAAAAATTTATATGTTGCTAAATCATTTCTTGCATTACTTTCGCTATCAGCTTCCCCATCAAAATTCCCACTCAAATATTCGTCATATGATAAATTTTTTATGGGAGACTCTTCTATATCTATTTGCGTATTAAAATAATACTGCCTTCTAATTGGGTGAATAGGCTTCATATTTTTACTTAATTTTTTAAAAGAATAATCCCAATCTTCTCCCTCTAGTTTTTCAAATGATTTAAACCACTGTATAGTTTTTATAACACTTCTTGGCTTTGTCCTCCAACCCCATGCCATGGTTTTTCCTCCTTAATAATTTGTTATTAACAAATGTTCAACATCTTTATCATTTCTATTTTGAAAACTTACAAGATATTTTTTATCAAATGTTTTTATCCTAAATTCTTTTGTATTATATAAATTATAAATAAAGTCAGTATTCTTTATAATCAACATTATATTTGCTTTTGTATTTTTTAAATATTCACATAATCTCACTTGATCATTCTTGGCAAACTCATTTTTTGCATATGTCGAAAATTCAGTATCATATGGGGGATCTAGAAAAATAAAATCTCCTTTTTTAGGTTTTACCTCTTTAAGAAAGTTTTCAAAATCATCACAATATATTTTTGTATTTGTCATATATTCTTTTATTTTCTTTGAACTTATATAGTTAATCTTTTTTATAAATTCTTTTCTATTATAGCTTATCCCTCCATAAGGTACATTAAACTTTCCACTTTTATTATATCTAAACATAGACGCATAGCAAAATTCTCTTATAAAATAAAATATTGCTGTATAAAATGGTATACTTATATTTAAATTTTCAGCTTCGTTATACAAATGTCTAAAATGCATATAAAATGCACTTTTAAATGCACATTCAATATTATCAAGAGTATCTTTTTCACTCATCTTTTTTCTTTGAATTTCTATTTTATACATTCTATTCATTTTAGAAATTAGGTTTTTTACAATTTCATTTATAAAATTATCTATTTCAATATTAAATTCTGCAGATAATATTCCATTAAATTCTTTAGCATGTCTTATTACAAATGCATATATTCTATCATTAAATTGTTGCTTAATCTCTTTTGTATTTTTATTATCAAGCTGTTTACAATACTCTCTATACATTTTTAATAGCTCATCTGCATTATTTTCAACAACGCCTTCTAATAATACCCAGTTTTTATAAATAGCTTTTAATTTAGTAAAAAATTCTTTATCTTGATTTTTGATACATTTATATAAATTTATTAATTCTTCAGATTTGTCATTTATAACTGAATTTTCAATATTTATGTCAAAATAAACTGCTCCGACCTCCTACAAAAGGCTCTATATATCTATCTATTCTACGTGGCAAATTTCTTTTTATATATGGCAATTCCTTTTCTTTTCCACCAGCCCATTTTATTATTGGATTCATAAAATTACTCTCCTTTGTTCCAATTATTTATTTTATATCACAAAATACATTTTTTAACAACAAATTATCAATTATTTCGTAATTAATTTTTATTTATCATATATTATCAAACATTTGTTTTTATTGCAATAGTTTTTATGAGATTTTTTAATTTTTATGAAAAAAATTATCATAAGGATAACCAGATTCAATATACAACTCTGTTAACTCCATCTTATATTTTTCTAATAATTCTAAATATTTTTGTTTAAATACATTTTTACATAGCCACTCTACACCTTCTTTAGAAATCACAACTTTATTATTAACTAAAAGTTTACATTCACTAAATCCACTATCACACATTTTCTTAATTGCTTTTCTAACTGTAATGTCTTTTCTATTGAAATACTCACATAGTTGTTTTATATCCATATCTTCATTCCACCATTTTCTATCTGGTTCTATTTTTAGTAATTCTTCATATTGTCTAACTCTGTCCTCAAAAAAATCTACATCAGCATCTATTAAAGATTTTTCTTTTTGAAAATAAACTTGATTTAGCCATGCGTATCCTTCAATTAAAACAAAATATTTTCTACTTCTTACTTTTTCACTTCTCCATCTGCAAGTTGAATGTTTTTTTAGCATAACATCTATAGCTTTTCTTAAATCTACATGTGTTATTTCTTTACCATTTTTAGTAGTAACCCCTATCAATTTAAAAGTCTTTAAGATTTTATTATATGATAAAAAAATACTATCTAAAGCTTGTTCTGAGCTTCTCCACATTTTCGTCACTTCCTTGTTATAAAAATTTATTAATGCTAGTCTACGAAGCATTAATAATTAGCAAAATTTATTTTGATCGAATTTAGGTAGTATTTTTTAGTACCTAATATTCGCCAGCCTGGTGTCTTGACACCTTTTTCGCTGTTTAGGGCAAAATGCCCTAATACCTTTTTTGCTCTCCGAGGGACTTTTTTGATAAAAAACTTATTAATTTTTATCAAAATATTTTGAAAAAAGTTCAAATTTTGAGTTTAGAAATTTGAACTTTTTTCTTTACTTTTGTCTTTAAATATACTATAATAAATTTAGTTTTTGAATTAAGTTAGCATTTAGTTTAGTCGCTTATGCTAGCTTTTTCTTTTTGATTTTTATCATTTCCTTTTAGTTCAATTCCATAACACATTCTATACAACTTTTGAATAATAGCATTGGATAATTCTTTATCATTACTTTGATAAAATCTATGTAATAAACTTTCCTTATTAAATCTAGTTGTTATTATAATTGGTAGTTTATTTTCATTTCTATTTTCTATAATTGTATATAATTTATCTAGAGCCCACTGGCTTATTTTTTCTGTTCCTAAATCATCTATTACAACCATATCTGTATTTGAAAATAATTCTATTAATTCATTTTCTGACTTTGAATTATCTTTAAAAGTTTCTTTGATCATATCTAACAATGATGATAACCTCCCCATCAACACTAGTTTATCTTCTTTAATTAATTCATTTGAAATTGATGCTGCTAAATGTGTTTTTCCTACGCCTGTATTTCCAGTAATAATAAGTCCATTTTCTTGTTTGTTTTCGGTACATTTTTTAGTGTAATCTTTTGCTATTTCAACTTCATTTTTATTAGAATCTGTTACTTTAAAATTGTTAAAATTATAATCCTTTAGTCTTTTACTAATGTAATTTTGCGAATAAAACTGATTGATAATTTCCCTATAATGTTCATTCTTTTTCTGCTCTTGAACTTCTAAATCAATTCCTTTCCAAAATTCAATAGATTCCTTACAAGTACATCTTTCATATTCAATGGAATCTGGAGATATATTAGTATATAAATAATCTAAGCCTATTGGTTTTAATTCTTTTCCACAAAATTTGCATTTATTGTGAAAATTCTTTTGATAATTATTACATTTTGTATTCTCTAAATCCATTTATATTCTCATTCTCCTTTCTGTTATTTTCCATAATTTCTTCTAATGTATTATCTTCTTGTGCGTTATTTTCCGTTATTGTAACGTTACTTTTTTCTTTTTCACTTTTCAATCTTTCACGATATTTTTGTTGTCTTATTCTATTTTGTTCTTTATATTTTTCGGATGATTCAATACTTTGGTATTCATCCCAATTCTTGATTTTGTATGCTCCTTCTTCTACAATTATCATATTTAATTCTTGAAATTTTTTAATAATTTTCTCAATCTTTTTCTTAGACTTTCCCATAATCTTAAAAAAATCTTCTATTGTCATTGGTTTATTATCTCCTATTACTAATTTACCATCGCAATTACATTCTATAGCAATAGTCAATAATTGAATCCATACTCTAAAATATGTATCTCCATCTTGTTCTTTTAGTAATATTTGAATTTTTCTGTTTGAAAATATTTTAATTTCAATTTTTAACCATTGTAAATTATACATATCCTCCTTTCCTCACTTTCCTTACAATCTAGCTAATAGATTGTTGTTCCATTTTTTCTAAATATTCATCTAGTGCTTGTACTCTAAATAAATATTTTCCACCAACTTTTGAGCATGGTATTTGCTTTCTTCTTACTAATTGATTAACTAACCAATAAGATATTCCTAAATACTCTGCTGCTTCTTTCATTGTTAGTGTAGTTCTTTGAACTTTTTGTAATTCCATAGTATCACCTCCAATTTCTTTGTTATTATGTATTGACTTTTGTTAGCAAATGTATTATATTGTGTGTAGTTAACTTTGTAAATACTTTATGGGTTATTTTGATAGCAAGTTAGCTTTATACATTTTTATTAACTGTTAACGGAGGAATTATGAATAAAATTAATAATGAAATACACATTTCTATTAATACTAGAGAAAATCTTAATCACATAACTTTATTATATGGAGATTTAAAGAAATTACATTACTATACTTTAGGTGAACTTTCTAATTATCATTTCTTTATTAAAGATCACTTATCATTTTATCGTACTGGAACAAATTTAATTGACTTTTTAAATACAGATTTTTCTAATTTTGATGAGTATTTCGTTTGGTTTACTAAGTTTTTTACATCTTATGTTAAATACTTTGAAGAAGCTGATATTAAAAAATTAATAATTGACAAGTCCTATAGTTACAATGATATAGAAACACTGGCAAGAAAATATTTTGAAATAATAAAAAAAGATGCTGAAAAAGTTCAAGCAATCTATTCTGAATTTGTTGACTATATTTTTAACAAGCATAGCATGGAAAATTCAAGAAAAATGACTAACCAGATGAGATTTTATATTTATTACACATCACATTTTAAAACATTAAAACCATATGTTACTGATTTTCAAATAGATAATGCTTTCAATTATAAAATCTTTCCCGAATATCTAGAAAAGGGTGAAGATAAATTATTAGAGTTTTTTACAACTGGACAACATTTTGCTGATGTATATTCTGATATTGGCGCAACTAGTTCTAATATTTATACCATATTATATATTACACTATTTCAATTCGTGGAAGAAAACAATTTTATAATAAAAAAATGTAAGAATTGTGATAAATATTTTATAACAGATAATCTTAGAGTTAATTATTGTAATAATTTATTTAAAGGAACTCAAACTTGCAAAGATATTGGTAATCAAATCGCTCAAAGGATTAAGCAAGAAAATGATAAAGTTTATGGCAAATATCGTAAAATATATTCTAAAAAGGCTATGTTAGTTAAACGTAATCCTGATATAGAAGTTTATAAAAAGAATTACGAAAATTGGAAAAAAGAAGCTAAAAAATTTATGGATAATATAAGAAATGAAAAGAAAACTTATGAAGAATTTAATAAGTGGTTAGATAAAAATAAATAAAGGAAAAGTTCAATTACTTTTCCTCTCTTTATATATAATTAATTTATGACCATTTTCAACTTATTTATATTTCATATCTATGTCTATTATATTTCTTTGCAAATATTATACTCATCAATATTGTCTAGTCTTTCATAAGATTCATCTATATATTTGTCTATATTATTAATAAAATCTTTCCACTTAACGGCTTTTATATAGCTGCATTCTCCAGAATATATTTTTTTACTTGAATCATTTTGGCATTCCGTTTGTAATTTATCCTTTTTATTAAATTTGTTTTCTCTTAAAATTTTAAATAATTTATTCGTATAATGAGTTCTACAAAAAGAAAAGCAACATGTATGATCTTCCAAATAATAACTATATGAATCATTACTATCTGGTAATACAACAGCTAGCATTGCATTAGTTTTACTTGTTACATCTTGTCCAGATTCGTTTTTTCTTTTAGTTTCTTTAAGTGAATATGATATTTCCCATGGTATCCATTGATTCCTATCACTTTTTCCTTCTTCTTTCATTTTGGGAGAAATAAAAACTATAGTTAGTGTACTATCATAAATCCTATCTTTTAATTTTTCCCATATGGTATCTTCGCTTAAATTAGATAAATCTTCTCCTTCACTTTCTCCTTTAAAAATATGATTTGAACTATCTATTCTGTTTTCTAATTCGGTAACATAGTCTCTTACAGTAGAATTTTCCCAATAATTTAAATTTTTAACATCGTCATCTGCATATTTATATGATACAAATATTTTGTGTCCCATTTTTTTCCCTTCCTTATTCTTCTATCCATTTTCCAAAGTTTTCATATCCATTGTCATTTATCCAATCATATGTCTTTGCTATCTGAAAGAAATATACATCTTCTCCATTTGAATTTTTTCCTAAACTTCCAAAAGTTGTATCACCTTTAGAAGATGTTAAACCAGTTCTCATATCTTTTATATTGTGTATATAAATTCCTATTATTTTATTTCCTCTTTTATAACTTTGTTGAAGTTCATATCTAACGAATTTTCTATTACTAGTTTCTGCACCTATTAACACAGCTGTAACGCTTGTTCCAATTAATTGTTCATCTATCCAATCATATACTGCCTTATCTCCTTTTGCTTTTATTTTCTCAAATTCTGCTTTATCTATAAATCCAGCATCCTTATTACCTCTTATAACCCAACTATTTCTAACAACATTTGCTCTATTTACATCATTATCATAATGAAAACTAAAAAATACATTTTTCATTTAACTTCACCTCTCTAAATAAATTTTAGTAAAATTGTAATACAAATAAATAATATATAAAATCCTATTACAGAAAAAGACCTTACAGCCTCTAGCATAACAGCAAAAACTTCATATTTTAAATCTGTATTTTTAGGATTCATATTATATATTTCTTTCTCATCTATTTGATTTTCATTTAATTTTTTTACAAAATTATTATATCTTTTTCTATACATTCTTTCAAAAGCCAAATAGTAAGTATCCATAATCATTCCTACCAAAGCTATAATTAGTCCTACCCACCAATATCCTTTTAATTCTTTAACAGCTATTAGAATAGTAATGAATATTGTATATACCACTGCTATTAACGCTTTAATATTAGCACTATTTCCACCCATTCTGCTTATAACATTTTGTAAAAATTCTAAATAAGCAACTACTGATGAACGATCTTTTAAATCAATTATTTTCTCTTTTGCATTTATCTTTGTATTATCTTTTTCCATTTTTCTTCTCCTATTCTTTCGACAGATTATATCATATTTTCTGTAAATAATCCAGTATTTTCAAATAATTTTAGTCTTCAAATTTTCGACATTTTTTTACATTTTATTACATTTATAAATTTTTTAAGTTTCTTTTTGAAAACTATTGCATTTTGTTAACTATTATTATATAATACTTTTGTTAACGATTATATGAATACTCCTCCCACCCATAGTTATACTTGAAAGGAGGTGAAATAAGTAATGGCTGGGAGTATAGAAAAAAGAGGAAAAAATAGTTACAGGCTAACGGTATCTGAAGGATTTGACTTAAATGGAAATCCAATGATACACAGAAAGACAGTACATGGAACTAAAAAAGATGCAGAAGTTGAACTAGCAAAGTTTGTTACTGAAGTGCAAAATGGTTTAGTTGTTGATGGTAAATCTCTTAAATTTTCTGAATTTACTGAGATATGGAAACGAGATTATGGTTCAAAAGAACTTGCTCCTTCTACATATAAACGTTATTGCAGAATGTTAGAAACAAGACTTTTACCATATTTCGGACATTTTTACATTAATAAAATTAGACCAACTGACATTATGAAGTTTTATGATTTACTTGAAAAAGATACTCAGCTAACTAGAAAAAAAGGCAACAATGGAGAAAAAACTAAAAAGCCTTTGTCTGGTAAAACAATTTTAGAACATCATAGGTTACTTCGTGCAATGCTACACAGAGCAGTTTATTGGCAACTTATTGTTAGTAATCCTGCTGAACGTGTTCAAGCACCTAAGGCAAAAAAGCCTAAAAGAAAATCTTATGATGATGAACAAACTAAAATATTACTAGAGAATTTAGAACAACTTTCTATAGAAGATACTAAGTACAAAGTTGCTATCATTCTTACTGTTTTTACTGGTGTTCGTTTAGGTGAATTAATGGGATTGGAATGGCAAGACGTTGATTTCAAAAATGGAATAATCAGTATTAATCGTTCTAGTCAGTATCTATCAGATATGGGAGTCTTTACAAAAGTTCCAAAAACAGAAAGTTCCATTAGAGAAATCGCAATACCCGAATTTATCATTTCTTTGCTTGAGGAATATAAGTTATGGTATGAAGAGCAAAAATTGATTTATAGCGAATTGTGGAACGATTCTAATAGGTTATTTGTACAAGCAGATGGCAAGCCAATGCATCCTTCTACAATCAGCAAATGGTTTGTTAGATATGTTGGACAAATTGGATTACCTGTAATTAATTTTCACGGATTAAGACATACAAATGCAAGTTTATTAGTTGCACAAAATGTTGATATTGCAGTAATTTCTGCGAGATTAGGTCATGCACAAATAAGTACTACACTTGATTTTTATGTGCATCCACTACTTTCTCATAATAGAAAAGCTGGCTATGCACTAGAAAACTTGTTATTACCAACAAGGTCTTAATTTGAACTTTTTTCTGATTTTCACAAATTACAAATTTTCACGATAAAAAATAAAAGGCAACTAAATATATTTTTTTAGATTTCCCATTGCCTTTTGTAATGTATAAAAAGTATAAAATGATAATGAATTTTTATTGATATTTAAGGCGTTTGAGGTATTTATTTTACCCAATTTTTACCCAATTCAACATAACATTGTCACTTTCAAACATTATTGCAACCAATTTAAAGGCATAAAAAAATACCCACAGTCATTGAAACTGTAAGTATTTATCCAATGGTTGCGGGAGTAAGACTCGAACTTACGACCTTCGGGTTATGAGAATTTGATTGTGATTTTTGAGGAATTTTGTTAACTTGAGTTTTTATTAGTTTAAATAGGGTTAGAGCAAATTGGTGAGATTATGAAATAGGTTAAAATTGGTTGTTTTTTGCAACGATTGTCACCAATTTGTCACCAATAATTTTTAATAAAAATGGAGGTTTTAACAATGAATAATTTTAGAGAAGTTAATAATGATATTTTAAAAGAATGGTTAATTTTTAGAGAGGATGACTTAGCATCACTAAAGTGTGATGAAGATAGAAAACATTTTGTTTATTTTGATGAGATTAGTGCAAACATTTTAAGAAATGTTCCTAAGGAGAATAAAAAATATGTACAGAAACAATTAAGTAAATTGGATGAGAATTTTATGGATTATATTTTTTATTGGAATGAGAAGTATTATAGAAATGGTTTTGTCGATGGTGTGCAGTTAATTGGTGGATGCTTCAGTGAATAATATTATAAAAGGCGAGAAAGTTCTCGCCTTTTATATTGAATTTATTTTATTTTTAATAAGATTAACATCTTTATTATCTTCAATATGTTTTATAGTAGATATGATTTTATTTTGGCATTCTGGAGACCAATAAATTTTTAATTTTTCTTTTGCTCTAGTTATTGAAGTATAAAAAATACTATGCGTAATTAATTCATCAATTTCATTTGTTATTATAATTTTTACAGAATTATACTCTAAGCCTTGTGATTTATGAATAGAAACTGCATATGCAACTGAGAAAGGTACAATTGTTGCTAGATCAGAATCATTATCCTCATCAGCATTTCTATACTTATTGACATAGAATTTTACAATTGATTTATTATTTTCAGATTCTCCTACCAATTCTAAATCTAAAAATTGTATTTCTAATTCATTAATTACTTTATCTATTTCTACTGAAAACCAAAATCTAAACTCATCTTCTTCTATATCTACAATTTTGCCTTTTAAGTTATTATATATTACTGGTGAAAATCTATTAGTATCTCCAAATATAATTGGGTCTCCCACTTTATAAGTACCTAAATCTAAAACTATTGACTTGTTTTTATTCTCATTTTGCAAATAGTAATTTATGCTATTTATTCCATATAATCCATCATAATTTAGACAAAGTATAATTTCATCTTCATCCTGCTTTTTAAATATTTCTTCACTAATTTCTTCTGAAAATTCTTTCTTTACTAACATTTCATCCACTCTATCATCGCCATTTCTAACCAATTCCCATAAATCTAGCAATTCTTGTTTTGTACTTCTCCATGTAAAGTTTAATTCAAATACCGATGTTGGATTTACTAATTTTTTTGATAATGTAAACCAGTTTCCAAATGTAATAGATTCAATCTGGTAAATATCTCCAGCAAGCAATATAGCACTAAAATTTGCCTTTTCTAAAATTTGTCTCATATCCAAATTACTAATTGTACTACATTCATCAATAATTAAAATGTCACATTCAGTATTATTGTTGGATTCACTAATAAATTTATGTACTGTCATAAAATCAGAATTTTGATTATTTACATTACTTTTTAGGTTTTCAACAGCAGAATTTGTATTAGCTAAGCATATTTTTCTTTCATTACTATAAAAGTATGTCAAATGTTTAATTAGAGTAGTTTTTCCTGTTCCAGCAGCCCCATATATTAGAGCAACTGTACTATTTTCATACATATTTAATAATATATTTTCTTTTTCTGGGCAATTAATTAAGTAATTTCCTTGATTTATAAAACTTTGAAATGATGCTTTATAGCCTCTTATTCCATGATTTGTCAAGGAGTTCAACTTATTAATTATATTAATAGTGTCATCTTCATATCCATGAATATATAAATTATTATTTTCTATTACCAAACACCTATTAGGTTTATGTTTATAATAAATTTTATTATTATAAGAATTGACCAATGTAGGAATATCTCCAAATTTTCTAACCTCATCTATACTAGTATATAATTTATTATTTTGCTCTGTATTCTTTTTTATATAACCTGCTAATAATTCATCATTTCTACCTTCTATAGGGACTATATCTATCAAATCATATATTGTTGGATTATGATTTATTAATGATGATGCATATGGCATTTCCTCAAATGGAATGCACCCAAATTGCAAGTATAAATTCGATAGAATAGAACAACTATCTAATGCAAGTTGATCCTTTATAATCCTATTATTGCAATTATATAATAAATATCTTAGTACAACATGTCCTTTACTATTATTTTTTATATAATATCTACAGTTATCAATTAAATCCAATATTCCAGTTGTTGTTGAATTACTTTTTATTTTTTCTTTTATTTTATCATAATATATATCATTTATTGTTGCTAAATCTAATAAACTATATTGTGCTTTTGTTAGTAAGCTCATAACTTCTGTATATTCTTTGTTGTTAGCTTTATATTTTTTATTAATTCCAAAAACCTTATAAAAATTATTTATTTCACATTCTCTTATAGCAACAGACCAGTTGTTTATTATATTTATTGCCATGTCTCTTCCAAGAATATTTACTTTTGCTTTAACAATAGACAACTTTATTGAATAATTTGGCATAATATGCATTCTAGTAAATGCTATAATTTTATCATACTTATTAACCTTATCTTTAGCTGGTGACAAAGTAACTTCATAATATATTTTTCCATTAACAAAAAAAGTTTTTAATTTTTGTACATAATATTTATCTCCACTGAATTGATCAGATGTATTAGTTGGAACCTTTTTTATTACATCAGCAACCTTTTTATAATAATCACTAAAAGTACTATCTAAATCAAGTGGAAAATCAGTTATATTATTTAGAATATCTATGTTATACAATATCTTCATATAATCCTTCAATAATATTAGATATTTATAGTATTTAAGCATAAGTCTTTCTGCAGAATCATCGTTTTCTATATAGTGTGATCTTGATATCTGCAGATAATAATGGAATCTTTCAATAAATTTTATTTTTCCCCTACTTTTTATATAATCTAATGCAATTCTAACAGTTCCATTGTCGTAATTAATTGTTTCTGTCTTTCCAGTTAAATATATCTTAACAGCAATATATTCTACAAAAGTTCTTAATGCATTTAATAAGTTTTGAGATAAAAATCCGCGGTCATCATCAGAAAATTTTTTTATATTTCGTTCAATATTAGAATTAGCTTCCATTATTTTTTTATCTATACTATTAAAATCATATTTTTCTTCAATTTTTATCATATTAATTAGTCCCTTCTCATATAATGTAAAAAGCAAAATAATTCTGTAATATATAATTACTATTATTTTGCTTTTCTTTAGTTTATTTATTTCCAATATAATATTTTATCATTTCTGTGTATTGATCTTGTGCATTTAAACAAGTATCTATTAAATAACCTTTTTCTTTATTAGTTTGATATTGATTTAATCCCCTATAGTAGAATAATTTATCTTTATCTAAAATAATAAATGGTACAATATTATTTTTTAAACATTCTTTAAATGCGATTATTCTACCAACTCTTCCGTTGCCATCTTGAAATGGATGTATCTTTTCAAATTTAGCATGAAATTCTATTATTTCATTTATTGTTTTTTGTTTTAAAGATTCATACCATTCTAATAATTTTTTCATATCTCTTTCAACATTTTTAGGCTCTGTAGTTTTTAGCCCTCCAACCTCATTCGGTAATTTTTTATAATCTCCAACTATAAACCAATCTTTCCTGCTATCTGACGTTCCCTCTTTTAATATTTTGTGAAATTCTTTTATCATTTTTTCTGTTAGTTTTTTATCTGCTATTTCTAACATATAATCAACTAATTTAAAATGATTAGCAGTTTCTAACACATCATCTAAATCTGTTACTGAGTCTTTTTCTGCTAATAATGTGTTAGTTTCATAAATATATCTAGTCTGATCTTCTGTAAGTTTACTTCCCTCAATATGATTAGTATTATATGCAAAAGTTATTTGAGTATTATGATATAAATTACCTTTTAGTTTCATTTTTTTTTGTTCTCTTAATACTTCTAAAATATTTATTCTTGATATATCAAAAGTATCTTCTTTTATCAATTCATCTACTGATACTTCAAACAAGTCAGCTAATTTCTTTAATGATTCTATATTAGGTTCTAAAGTTCCAGCTTCATATTTGGAAATAGTTGCTGCTTTTACTCCTAATGTTTCTGCAACTTCATTTTGAGTCATTTTTTTATTTTCTCTATATAATTTTATCTTTTCTCCTAACATAATAAAAACTCTCCTTTTTGATTATAATAATATTATATCATATTATTTCCGAAAAAGAAAGTTTTTATTTATGTTTTGTGTAATTATTTCCAAAAAGGAATTTGTTTTATTATTCTTTATTCATATTTTCTTTTAAAGTTTTTCCATCTCTATTTTTCCATTGTGTTAATCCATTTGAATTTCTGCCTAATACCATAGCTGCTGCAGTAGATGGTGAAGAAAATATTATATCTTTTAGAAATACCCCTTGGTCTACTATTTTTTGATTTCTTAATTCATTCCATTTATTTCTTAAAGACTGACTACTAGCTTTTTTAAACTCTTCACTACTTTGTGAACCTTTAAAAACTATAAATCCCTCTTCTGATTGAGCACCAGACGCTTTTAATCCAATAGAATTAATATAATAAATTTCTTCTTCTTTAACTTCTTGTTGCGTTAGAATCTTATCAAAAATACGATATCCATATACTGAAGTTAACAATACTATTTTTTCATAAAATTTCACTGCTCTTATTTCATCTGCACCATCTAAAGAAGATTTTGTTGGTTCTGTATCATTATCAATAATAAATCTTTCAACTTCTTTTGCTTTTGTATATAGCATATTTTCAATAAATTTTATATGTGCTTTATTTAAAGAATTATTTTGACTAACAAATACTAAACAATCATTCCAAAAATCTTTTGTTTTATTATGTTGTAATAGTCTTTTATATATGTTTTCTGCCTCACCTATATATGCTCTATTTTCTCCTGTTTCTTCATCAACACCAAATAAAATATATACCCCTGTGTTTTCTATATTTTTAAGCTCTTTTGATTCGTTTAACCTATTTCTAGGAATCTTATAACTTACTCCTATCCATTCATCTAAATTGCACTGTACTATTCCAGTTGGCATTCCATTTCTTAATATCATTGTAATTACACTTGTTTCCATATATTTTCCTCGCTTTTAATTGCATATTGTTTTTATATTTTCTTCCATATCTTCATCAAGTTTCAAGATTTCTTTTTCGCATCTTGATATTTTATCATTTATTATCGAAATATCTTTTACAAATTTTTCTTGTTCATCATAATTAACAACAGGGATCTTAACTTCCTTAATTTTATTTAGATGAAGATTAGGAACACCCATACCAATAACTTTATTTAAAAATTCATTTCTAATCGTTTCTGAATTTATCACTTCTAAAACATATTCTGGCAAAATATTATTTTTAGTTCTTAATACTGCTAAACTAACGTAAACATCAAATGGAATATCTCTATCAACTATTGCTGCATATCCTATTGTACCATTTTTAGCTATTAGAATATCATTTAATTTAGGCGAAATTCTTTTAGAAAGCTTCTCATGTAACTGATTTGATACATATTTTATATTATCCCAATCTATTTTTTTATTTATTACATTTGTCGCTGATAAAAAAGGAATTCCATTTTTAGTATATTCAGGAGTATTATGTGTTCCGTCAGTAATTAATTCGCATATTTCATCTAATGTATTATATGTCTTTGTATTAAATGTTGAATTTATCAATTTATTCTTTTCATTAAAATAATCTTTTATTTTTTCTTCTATATTTTTCTTTTGCTCTTGGATTTCATTAGCTCTTTTAGTAAATTTATCTTGTATGTTGGTAGGAGGTACAGGAATTAATATATTCTTTAAGTTTTCTTGATTTATCCCTCCTATTCCAGCACCATTTACGTTTGCTTTTAATATTTCTTGTCCTTTCTTTGATCCAAGTATATAAAATAAATAGTCCTGAGAAACATTTTGATTAGTTCTTATAATATAAACATGTTCATTTGCTAACATTTCCTCATTAATTTTATTTGGTATTTTACAAATCTTCCCTGACAAAGCACCATCCTTACATATTAGTATATCTCCACCATTAATTTTACCTGTATTTGCTTTGTCATAAAAATCCTTTGGTACATATTTTTTATTTTTTAAATCAAGTTTTTGATTTAATCCAATATGTTCCCCACCAATAGATATAATCCCTGTTTTATATTTTGACACTCCGCCTCTTGGTCTATCTCCAACTTCTATTGTATCTAATAAATTTCCTAGTTTCATATTTGAATAGTTACTGTTAAATTTTATTTTTTTTTTGTTTATTAAAGAAATGCTTTTATCAAAAATAACTTTTGTAAAATCCAATAAATCAGTGGTTTTTACTATTTTTATATTTTTACTAATTTCTTCTTTAATATCAATTTGCTTATTTAATAATGCATTTTTTACATAATAATTTGCTTTTAAACTATTATCATCACAATTATCATCGTATAAACTTGTTACATGATTACCTTTTTCGTCTCTATATATCTTTATTCCTTCTGATCCTCTTCTATTGCTAAACTCATATCCTAGAAAATCTTTCTCATCTTGTTTTTGTTTAGATTTTACTTTTATGATAGTAGTCATATCGTTGCACATCAAAATGTAATTAAATAATTTTTCTCTCTCAGTAGATATAATTGTATTTACAATAAGTTCATCAATATCAATTCTATCTAGACTTTTCTTTGATTTTAGTATAGTATTTATTACATGATTTTTATATTCTTTATAAAAATTATGTTTTAAAATATTTTTATTTGGAATTTTTCTGAATATTGATAAATAATCTGTAATATCAATATTTTCATAAACATCCTCTAAATACTTGCTAACAATACTTGTTATTCCGTTAATAGTAAAATCTTGTGGATTATCAATAAAATTATTTAATGCATATTCTATATTTTTGTGAAAAATATCTTCCCTTCGTTCTAAAAATAAAGTCACTGTATTAGTTCCTGTAGCCATAAATGTATTTGAACCAAATTCAGTAATAGCTGCTACTCTAAAATACTTAAATAGTAATTCTCTAGTTGGAATATATATTCCAGAATTTGTCAGAATTGAAATAGGCAATATAATTCCAGCAATTCCCCCTGGTTTTAATAATTGTTTTGTTCTTTCTATAAATAAACATTCTATTTCAGAACTATCATCTGTTAAATATTTATATAGTTCAAAACTATCTTTTCCATTCTCTAGAGTATTTTTGAATGAAGATACCGAATAAGGTGGATTAGCTATTACAATATCAAATTGTTTATTATCTTGGTGGTTTTCTTTACTATATTCTTTAAGTATTCCCTTATAATCTTTTGATTTTTCAAAATTATCTAATCCATTTGCCCTTATAATATTAGCATCACCATCTCCATTTAAAAATGAACTTACTTTTGTTGTTTTTACTAATCTATAATCTGCTTCTATTCCATATACACAATCATTAGCCCACTTAAACTCTCCTTGTTTCCATAGGTTAATATTATCTTTTGCTTCTCTTCTAATGTTAGTTGAATCATACTTTGAAATAACTTTTTGTAACTCGTCCATATATTCTGTTAGGAAATGTCCACTGCCAGAAGCATAATCAATAGCAATCGGTAAAATATTATTTTCATCATTATTAATTTTTTTGTCTATTATTTCTTTTATAGGAATTGATGAAATAATAAATTTTGCAATGGGTACAGGTGTAAAAAACTGACCAGCTTCCTGTTTTATACTTGTATTCAATAATAGTTCAAAAAAATCTCCAAGAAATTGTTGTTTATGTGAATATCTAAATTGATATGGTTGCAATAATTCTACAATTTCTTTAACTACAATTCCATTCATTTTAAAAGACTGTTCATTATATACTTCTTTAAATGCAAATTCTGGATTTTTTTGTAGTCTCAATTTTTGAAACATCTCTTCAATTTGATTTTTAGTGTTTTCCTCATGAATATTTGCTAATTTATTTTTTAAATCCTCTTCTGAATAATCTGTAACTTCTATTTCAAGAAATTTTTTCATTCCTCGTTTATATAAATTATTAAGCCTTCCTTGTAATTTTTCATCTGTATCATCTTCACGCCATTGAAAATCAACTTCTTCTTCATCTCTTTTATCTTCATCTATTATTTTGCATATAAATAAATTTAATATCTTATTAAATGCATTTGGCTTGTCTGAAACCGCATTATGCCTTAAAATTTCTGCAAATTGGTTAAAAATTCTTCCACTATCATCTTGACTTAGTTCTTTTAGCTGTCCTCTTCTTAAGGATTTATTCTCAAAATCATAACAATTTACCCATTCCTCAAAAATACCATTATCGTAAAAATTTTTATTCCAATAATCATAAATTTCTTTTTGATTATTAAGTTCATTCCATATCTTATCTACTTTAACAATTGCATTTTTGTATTCTATTTTCTCATTTATTAATTTAGAAGTATATAGGCATAAATATTCAGCTGATTTATCTTGAATATAATAAGAAAAAAGTTGTCCCCCGTAATTTAACATTCTTTTCTGTTCTTTTTTATATTCTTCGCCCCATGTTTTACATTCAATCATTATATATGCTTTATTATCTTTAAAAATTAGAATATCTAATTTTCCTTTTTCTTTTCTTCCAAGTGGAAATTTGTGTTCTAAAGATAAATCTTCAGGATTATATCCCTTTTCCAATATTCTATCTATACACTCTAAAACAACAAAATTTTCTGAATTTTCAAAATTACTAGTAGTTAGATCTCCTATTTTGATCAAATTTCCATAATTTATTTTTTGTTCTTCGAAATTAATATTTATAATATATCCATTATAGTTTTTTTCAAAAATGTCTTTAACCCCATCTTTAGGATAATAATTTAATTTTAATAACAATTTTTTTATTTGTTCATTAGATATCTTCATTTTATTTCCCCCATGGCATTATATCATAAAAATTTTTTTTTGCATAGCCCTTTTCGACATTTTTTTCAATCCTATAAATTACTTATCTCAAGCATATTTTCGCCATTTTAGTGCTTAATTTCTTCCAAAAAATTCATCATATATGTAACCGTCTTTTATATACTTCTCTGTCAATTCCATTTTGTATTTTACTAATAGTTCTAAATACTTTTGTTTAAATACATTTTTACAAAGCCATTCCACTCCTCCTTTTGAAATTATCACTTTATTATTTATTAAAAATTTATATTCACTCAATCCACAGTCACACAGTTTCTTAATTGCTTTTCTAACAGTAATATCTTTTCTATTAAAATACTTACATAATTGTTTTATATTCATATCTTCATTCCACCAATTTTCATCGTGATCCACCTTCAGAAATTCTTCATATAATTTAATTCTTGTTTCAAAAAAATCTACATCAGCATCAATTAATGATTTTTCTTTTTGAAAATATACTCGCTTTAACCATTCATATCCCTCTATTAAAATAAAATATTTTCTACTTCTAATTTTCTCACTTCTCCATCTACATGTTGGATGTTTTTTTACCATAACATCTACAGCTTTTCTTAAATCCATATGAGTTATTTCTTTTCCATGTTTAGTTGTTATTCCTAATGAATGTAGTCTCTTTAAAATTTTGTTATAAGATAAGAAAATACTATCTAAAACTTGCTCTGAATCTCTTCTCATTTTTTCATCACTTCCTTAATATAAAATTTATTAATGCTAGTTTACAAAGCATTAATAATTAGCAAAATTTATTTTGCTCGAATTTTAGGTAGTATTTTTTAGTACCTAATATTCGCCAGCCTGGTGTCTTGACACCTTTTTTGCTGTTTAGGGCAAAATGCCCTAAAACCTTTTTAGCTCTCCGAGGGATATTTTTATTATAAAAATTAGGACAAATATGTACAAAAATTTATACTTTCTTGTCCTAATTTTTTCATTCATTTCTATTTACTTTTTTGAAAAAATCAATTATAATTTTTATATAAAATATTTAAAAAAGTTATCTTTTTAGTTAGTTATTGTTACCGCAATTACTAACTTTTTTCTTTTGAATTCTATGATCTATATCATCAATCTTTACTAAATAGCACATCTCATATAGTCGAGAAATGATTGACTTTGCTGTTTCAATTTCTTCATTAATACTTAACCTTTTTACTAGAGAATTTTGATTATAATTTGTTGTTATAATTACTGGTAAATTATTTTCATATCTACTATTTATGATAGTAAATAATTTTTCTAATCCCCATTCACTTGGCTTTTCTTTCCCTAAATCATCTATAATTAATAGATCAACATTTTCATATAGTTTGATGATTTCCATCTCAGAAATACTATTATCTATTTCATATGAATTTCGTAATTCTGCTAATAAATTAATTAATGTTCCGTATATTACTGGTATTCCGTTTTCTATAAATTTATTTGCAATACTACATGCTAAATGTGTTTTACCCACTCCATTATTTCCAACTAAAATGAGTCCTTTTTTCTCTATGTTATTTACTAATTTTTCACTATAATTTTTTAAATTATTAAATGCTTTCTTATTGCTATTATTAATTTCAAAATTGTCAAATTTATAGATCAAGTTTCTTTTACTCATCTTACTGTTTTTTATAATTTTTTCAACTTTTCTCGAAAACTCTTGCATTAATTCTAGCTTTTTTTCTTCTTCAATTATCCTTAACTTTTTCAGATCATATTCATTCCAATATTTCTGTGCATCCTTACATTTGCATCTTTCATAATCCAAAGTTATTACTCTCTTAGTACCATATAGTTCCCATTCTATTATTTTTCTGTGTAATTTATTTTTGCAATATTCACATTCAATGTAATCCCTTTTGTTAATCGAGGGTTTCAAAATTTGATTCATCTATTCTGCTCTCCTTTCTATTTTCTTCTTTTCTTGTCTTTTCTTCTGTAACTTTATTCAAACTTTTTTCAATTAAATTTTCTTCAACTACTTTATTTGATTTTCCAATTTTCTTTAGCTTTTCAGCACTTTGATACTTGCTCCAATTCTTTACGAAGTATGTATCATTTTTATAAATTAGCATTCCTAAATCGATAAATTTTTGTAAAATTTTCGTAAATGTTTTCGAAGATTTTCCAATAATATTTGTAAAATCTTTGATTTTAAATGGTGTATTATCGCTAATATATAGTCCACCATCTCTGTTACATTCTCCAGCAATAGTTAAAATCTGAATCCATATTCTAAAATAGGTGTCCCCTTCCCTTTCTTTTAGTAGGATTTTAATTTTTCTATTTGAAAATATACTTGTATTTACTTTTATCCATCCAACTTGTCCCATATCCTCCCTTCTTTCTAGCAAGATTCTTCAATAGAATCATTTTCTTTTTTGCTTAGATAAATATCTAAGGCTTCTTTTCTGAATAAAATTCTTTTCCCAACTCTAGAGCAAGGAATTTGTTTTCTTTTAACTAATTGCGTAATTAACCAATATGAAATTCCTAAATATTCTGCTGCTTCTTTTGCAGTTAGAGTTGTTCTTTTAATGTTATCTAGTGCCATTTCTTTCACCTCCTAATATTTTTATAATTGTAGTTGACATATATAAATTATTATGGTATTATTTTGTCATACAATTATTATTTTTGTTTTTGATTGTATGGCTCTTTTATATAATATTTTTCTGATATATGTAACCTTACAATTGAAAAAAGTTCAAAAATTTTTAATTTGTAGATATTAGGAGGTAAAGATGTCACTATATAATATTGCTTTCGATACTAATAATAAAACAGAATGTTTAAATCACTTTTCTATTAAGAAAAAGAAAGGATTTATATTCAAATCTGTAAATCGTTGTGAAATAAGACCTCTTGGTAGCATTCTTTTAGATTTTCTCAATATAGATATTGAAAACGGTGAAGATATGGTTAACTTTATAGCTAATTACTGTTTAGAGGATTTATTATTCAAATTGGCTAAAAAATCCAAATTAAATATATCTAAATATTATAAAAATGATAACTTTTACATAACAGAACAGGCATTATCAGACTTATTCTTTACCTTACAATCTGAATATGAAGATGACTTTGAATTTTATCAAGATATATTTATTAATCTTATAACAAGTGAAAAAGAAAATATAAGCCCTAAAGAATTCGATAAAATCGAGGCTGATTTTAGAGCAGAATTTCCTGATTTATTTGAAGATGAATCTGCTAATTTTGATTTAATAAACTTAAGTTATAGGATAAATGATTTAACATTAGATTTTACTATGGATGACTTTTACTATTTTCATAAAGAACTTAATCTGCCTAAAAGTATTCCATATTCTTTTAGAACTGATGATTATCTTAATGTGTTATTTATCTCATATAAACAGTTATTGTCTTTAGATAGTAATATTAAGATAAAAAAATGTGCTAATTGTGGTAAATACTTTATTCCAAAAACTATGCATGATACTAAATATTGCGATGAAATATTTAAAGATAATAAAACATGTAAAGAATTTGGTAGAGAACTAGCCTATAAAGAAAGTTTAGCGCAGAAGCCTATTCTTAAAGCTTATAGAAGTAGATATCAAACTCTTTCAAAGCAAGCATCTGAAAGAGAAAAACATGAAATGTATGAATATTTCAAAAAAGAAGGTCCTACAATTAGGAAAAAATTTATTGATGGAGAAATTACAGCAAAAGAATTTCAAGACTGGATTAATAGTACTAAAGTTAGGAAAAAATAATTTAATATATAAAATCCTTGCCATAGGTATGCTGAAAGGAGGTGAAAAAGTAATGGCAGGGTATCTTGAAAAGAGAGGCAAACGCTCTTGGAGATTAATTGTATCACATGGTTATGACAGCTATGGTAACAGAATTAGATATACCAAAAGTATTAAAGCAAATAGTAGACGTGAGGCAGACAAAGAACTTGTAAACTTTGTTTACGAGATAGAAAATGGTATTGTTTTGCAAAACTCTTCAATGACATTTAAGGAATTTACAGATTTATGGGCTAAAAATTATGGTGAAAAAGAATTAGCACCTAAAACTTATGAAAGATATAAAGGAATGCTAAAATCACGAATTATCCCCTACTTCGGTCATTATAAGTTATGCAATATAAAACCAACTCACATTATGAGTTTTTACGATTATCTTTCAAAAGATCATCAACTTAAAAGATGTAAAAATCATAATGGAAAAACTGTAATGAAGGGCTTATCCTCTAAAACAATACTAGAACACCATCGTTTACTACATGCTATGTTACAAAATGCTGTATATTGGCAAATACTACCTTATAATCCAGCAGACAGAGTAAAACCACCTAAGCATGAAAGACCTCAAATTAAATACTATGATGATGTTCAATGTAAACAACTACTAGAGGCATTAGAAAATGAAGAAATTAAATTTCAAACTATTGTTATATTAACATTGTTTACTGGTATGCGTAGAGGCGAAGTATTGGGCTTAGAATGGTCAGATATCGATTTTAAAGAAGGTTTTGTTAATATTACTAAGTCAAGTCAATATATTGCAGATAAAGGCATTTTCGTAAAAGACCCAAAGACTCGTAGTTCAATTAGGAAAGTCGGAATACCTGATATTGTAATAAATATGCTAAATAAGTATAAAACTTGGTATGAACAAGAAAAAGAAAATTGTGGCAACTTATGGGTTAACTCAAATAGACTATTCGTTACTTGGAATGGTAAGCCAATGCATCCTGATACTGTTACAGATTGGTTTCGTTCTTTTATTGAAAAGAACAATTTACCGAAAATTACTTTCCATGGTTTGCGACACACAAATGCTACTTTGCTTATATCTAAAAATGTAGATGTAGCTGTTGTAGCGTCAAGATTAGGGCATGCTCAAATAACTACTACCTTAAACTTTTATGTGCATCCAGTAGAAGCTCATAATAAAGAGGCTGGTAATGTTTTAGAGAAAATGCTCGTATAAAAACTCTTTTCAAAATTTCTCGAAAATTACTTTTTTTGATTTTCAAAGTTTAATATAAATTAGCAAGGCTAAAGTATGCTATTTAATACATAAAAATGTAGGGACTGTCCCCAATTTGTCCCCACTTCTGTGAAAATAGATTTTTAGTCAAAAAAATAAGAGTCCACAATCTCTTGCGACTCTAATAAAATTTTTGGTTGCGGAGGTAAGACTCGAACTTACAACCTTCGGGTTATGAGAAATGGAATGTATTTTTCGTTTTTTCTATTATGTTTTAAAGAGTGCTATTCTGTACAGTTACAGCATAACACTCTTTTTATTATTTACTAATAATTCTATTATTTTTTAGGTCGGTAGGGGTATTTTTAGGGGTAAAATCTATTTTTTCAAATAATTCTTTGAATCATATCCATTACAGATAATATCAGACACATAATCCATTGTTTTTATAATAGTATCAATAAATTCCATCAAAAGATTTTCATCTACTCTATAACTATTTTCTCCATGTGCAATACCATTTCGGTATTGCAATAATTTATTTAATCCATCTTTAATTTTTCTATCTTCTATTTCTTTAAAATTAAGTTCTCTTAATAATTTATTTAGTCTATCGCTATTTATATTTTGGATTGCTTTGTCATTAAAATTAATCGTTTTATCATTATTATTAATATCTTGCAATAATTGTTCAACCAATTTTTCTTTATTTTGTATTGATTTTATATTTTCTTTAAAGCAATTATATTTTTTTTCAATTTTATGAACCAATAATCTAATTGATATATCATTAAAAGTTAAATCTAATTGATTTACAAATTTCATATATATCCTTATAGCATTTTTTACAAATCCCTCTAAGTAAGCATAAATCATTGGCACCATGCTCTTGTAATATATGTCTTTTTCCTCTTCTATAAATTCATATCTATGTGGCAGTAATTTTATTCTTGTTGTTTCCCTTATAACCCAATCTATTTCTAAATCAATTTCATCTTTTATTGTTATCATTATTATTCTTCCTTTGGCTCAAATACTTTTAAAGCAATATTTACCTTTTTCTGTAATCTACTCTTACTTCCTGAATTACTTCCCATATTATATGAAAAATCTTTATTCGACTTTAATTCTTCTATCTTTTGCTTCATTATTTCGATATTTTCTTCATAATATTCTATATTTCTCGAAACTCCTATCATAACACCATCAAAATAACTACTTGAAAACTGTTGGTTAGAAGATAAGAAAACTTTATCCCCAACATTATTGTATAATAATGTTATAACTCTTATAAATATTTGTTTCATAAATTCAAAGTCTAGCACTTTTTCTCCACTTGTAACTTCCTTCATATATTTCGTTAAGAATTGTGACACATTTCCATCTATATTTTCATATGAATTATATAATGCTGTAAATCTCAATACTAATTCTTGCAAATATAATTCATCTTTCTTATTTTTGCTTAAATTAGTTATTGTTTCAAATTCACTATTATTAGAAAGTTCACTTAAATAATCATTAAAATCACTACTATTCCCTCTAAATATACAATTTCTAATTTCTTGTTCTGTTAGTGCAGAACCACCAGTATTAAGTCTATTGAATAATTCATATCTCATATCAAGTTTACTATCCCACTTTATGATTTCGACTCTGCAATATGCTCTTTTTATATTTCTTTGAAATATTTGTGGAAGTTTATCTTTGTTGTACCCATCTAACTCTGGTACTAAATCTCCAGCATCCATTATCCAATTATTTTTATCACCGTCTTTAAGTAATCCAAAAAATGATAATACAGTTGATAATCTTTGCAATCCATCTACTAATTCCCATTTACCTTCTTTGTCTTCTGCAACAAATATTGGTGGGATTGGTATCCCTAATAAAATTGATTCAATAAATCTGGTTTTTTGAAAATTTTTCCATCTAAATAATCTTTGAAACTCTGGAGATATTATTAAATCGCCACTTTGATACATATTTATAATTTCTCCATAAGACATATCTAGCCTATCCGTTGTTAAATTATTTCTTAAATCTTTTATTCTTTGTTCTAATTTTTCATCATCCATTATAACAATTCCTCCTATATTTTATTCTTCATTTTCTCTTAAAACTTTTTCAACTTCTTTTATTAATTGTTCTTTATCAGGAATGCAATATGTATATTCTGAAGCAAATATATTGTTATTTAAACCTTCTAATGAGTACTCTGCAACAATCTCGTCTTTTTCTGCACATAATACAATTCCAATTGGCTTATTATCTTCTTCTGTATTTACCTCCTTTTCGTAATAATTCAAGTACATATTCATTTGTCCCATGTTTTCTGGTTTTAGATGTCCTATCTTCAAATCAATTAAAACATAACATTTTAATATTTTATTATAAAATACCATATCTACATAGTAATGTGTATTGCCTAATGTTACTCTTTGTTGTGAACCAACAAACATAAACCCTTTTCCCAATTCAAGTAAAAAATCTTCAATATGTTTAATCAATTTATACTCTAAATCTTTTTCTAATATAGGTTTATTTTCTGGTATTCCTAAAAATTCAAACACATATGGATCTTTTAATATATCCTCAGGCTTTTCTATTACTTGTCCTTCCTTAGCCAATTTTAAAACTTTTTCTTTATTTGCTTTTCCATCAGATAATAATAATCTTTCATAAAGTGATGATTCTACTTGTCTTTTTAATTCTCTAACTGCCCATTTAGAATTTATACATTCTTTTTCATAAAAGTCTCTTTTTTCTTTATCTTTAATAATTACCAATTCACAATAATGTGACCATGATAATTTGCCAGATGTCTGGCATTTTGGATAATATTGATAAAATAGTCTCATATTTTGTAAATTCGTTCGAGAAAAGCCTTTTCCTAATTCATTTTTTAATTTTTTAGATAGATTTATCAATAATCCTTTTCCATATTCTGCTTTGCTTTTCCCTTTTTGTTCTTCCTCTATAATTTTTCTTCCTATATCCCAATAGCACTTTATTTGTTCATTATTCATTTCATCTTTTAATTTTTCTCTAGACTTTATCACTAATTCTGTAATCTCTTTTGATAAATTATCTACAATTAATTCATTATTATCCATCAGATTTCCTCCATTTCGTAAATATTTTATCATGTTTTTCCAATTTTGTATATATTTTCCACAAATTTGCCAGACGTCTGTCAAATTCAATTTTCATTTTTAAATTTTCTGCTTTTAATAATTTTGAACTTTTCTTTCCTCTCAAAATAGGATTATAATCATTATTTCCTAATATTAAATAATTCGTTTCTTTATTTACGCCATCTTGACAATGTCCACCCAAATCAGTAATAAGCTGCATTGCTTCCTTTCTCAACATTTTTTCTAATGTTCCAGTAATAGCAACATACTTATCATAAAATAAATTTTCTTTGTCAAATTCTGTATTATTAGCAGTAACATCACTTGCTTTAAATCCAGAATGATTTTGGGTTTTACATGCATTTTTAAAATTATCTATGTTATGATATTTTTCTGTGGCAAGTTTCTCTAAATTATTATACACTTCAATTGTCATTCTAACATCTTTCAAAGATCTATGACTTCCTACTGCATTAATATTATAATAATCTGCTAAATCGCTTAATCTGTGATGCTTAAGTTCGGGCAAAAGCCTTCTGCTTAATCTTAATGTATCAATAAAATCATTAGTAATAGGCTTCATGTTAAATTTCACCAAATTATCATATATAAAATTGATATCAAAATTCACATTGTGTCCCAGAATAATTGAATCACCTATAAATTCTATAAATTTAGATAATACTTCATCTATGGATGGTGATTTTTTTACCACTTCATTAGTAATACCTGTTAATTTAGAAATAAACTCATTTATTTCATACTCTGGTTTTACCAAAGTGTTAAATACTTGAACTTCTCTTCCATTTTCAATTTTTATGGCTCCTATTTCTATTATTTCATCATACATAGGGTCTAAGCCTGTTGTTTCAATATCAAAGGCAATATATTTATTAGGAAATTCTATTAAACTTTTTCCTTTTTTTTTCCTTAAAGACATCAACATTTACCTCTTTTCCAATTTCTAAAATAGATTATACCATAAAATTAACATTTTGTAACACTCCTTAATTTTTTGTACTTTTCTTATTTTAGTTATTACCATTTTTTTTTCTTACCACCTTAAAATAGATTTATAAGTCTTTTATGCTTCAAATTTCAAGCCGATAAGATTCATTATTAGTTAGAACAATAATGCTCTCTTTTTTATATCAAATATACTCAATATTTTAAAAAACGTAGACTTTTGTTTTACAATCTAAGCACTTTTTCGTTCTTTAAATTTTACTATAGAAAATCAATACTGAAAAAAAGATTATAAAAGATTAAAAGAACCTGAACTGTTTTCAGGTTCTTAATATATTTTACTTCCCAATTGGCAATAATGTTGACAATCTGTCATAAGCATTTAATCCATTTTGGATTTTTTCATTTTTATTTTTAGTATATTCATTATAACTTCCTGTAGGATTTGTTGCAATCTTAACTAATTCTTGATAATTATTATAAAAATCAAGTAATGCATTATATAAATCTTTTTCTCCCAAAGGCATATTTTTCAATTCTTTTACTTGTCTTTTTATATCTTCTGACTCTTTATTTATATCATCTATTTCTTTTCTTTTATCTGTAAATAAATTATTTAAAGATATATTAAAATCAGAATTAAATTCATATTTTTTATAAATTGTTTTATATTCATTATAGAAGTCTTGCCTAATTGTATACTTATTTGTCTCTTTATCACTTTTTTCATATATGGTATTATACCAAACATTAGCCGTTAAATTTGCCAAAGATTCACAATCTGCACTTGATCCCAGCATTTGAATTGATAACAAATTAATTTTATTGCTATACTTATTTTCACTGTAAATATAGAAACTAATTAAACCAATTATAATAATTATAAGAACCAAAATTGCTACAATTATAACTTTTTTATGTTTTTTAAAATTTAATCCATATCTTTTTAGTGAATATGCACAATTAGGACATTTTTTTGCTTTATCTGATACTTCTTTTCCACATTCTGGACATTTTACTAGCATGTTATTCTCCTTATTTTAATTATTTTTCAAATTTTAGATTTGTTATTTTTATTTCATTTCTAGTAGGATCTATATTATCAGATAAATTTTTTAATTCATAATAATGATCTTTTTCACTTGACCATTCATAATTTGGCTTTAATGCTGATACAGTATTATATATATCAGAAATTCCTATATTTATATTGTTTTCTCCAATTGTGTTTCCACTTTCATCTTTAAAATAAACTGTAATTGTCAATTGACTAATAGATTTATCTCCATTATTCTTTACTTTTATTTCAGATAATCCCCAAACTTTATCATTATAATATGTATCAAATTCATCAACAACTGCACTTTCTAATACCAAATTATCATTAATATAATTTACTGTTTCTTGTGTGGTTGAATTATTTCCATTATTACTTATGCCTCCATTCAAAGTATTTTGTAAATTTGCTACTGTTTCATTTACATTCTTTTTAGCTTGCGTAATTCTTATTTGCCTTACAATGAAATATCCAGCAACTATTATAATAATAGCTAATATCACTCCTATAATAATAAATTTTTGTTTTGAATTGTTACTTTGTCTTTTTCCCATAACACTACCCCCCTCTTTTATTTTTTTATAGTATAACATAACTTTTTATTTTTGTACACGTTTTTGTACACTTATTTAAAATTATTTTTTGTACATAATAATAATAGGTGATAAAAATGAAAAAATTAAGAATTGAAAAAGCTAAAAAAAGTAATGATACTATTACAAGAACAATAAGAATAAGTGGAAAAACATTCGATAAAATTAATGAATTAGCAGAAAAAAATGAATTAAGTTTTAATAGCGTTATAAACCAAATTATTGAATATGGTTTAGGCAATTTAGAAGAAAATTAATTATTTTTATTGACATTGTGTATACATTTATGATCAAATATAATATCTTTAGAGCTAACAAAATTAAAAACGATTATAAAAAAATGCAAAAAAAGAAACAACTTTTATGAATTTTTCATAAAAGTTGTTTCTTTACTTGCAAATAGGAAAAAATTATTCGAAAAATATTGTAATCACATATTAGAAATTATTTTAAAATTATTTTTAATGTTTTAATCCCTACGCACTCTTTAATTCCAATCTCAATTTATCAGCAATCATTGCAATAAATTCTGAATTTGTTGGCTTTCCTTTTGCAGCTGAAATTGTATAGCCAAAGATTTTTTCAACCATTTGTTGGTCTCCACGTCCCCAGGCAACTTCTATTGCATGACGAATTGCACGTTCTACTCGGCTTGGAGTCGTATTATATTTATATGCTATTTGTGGATATAGACTTTTGGTTATTTGATTTATTACTTCAATATCATTTACTACCATTATTATTGCTTCTCTTAAATATTGATATCCTTTTATGTGAGCTGGAACTCCTACTTCGTGTATTAAATTAGTTACTAATGCTTCTAAACCATCTTTTTTATTTACTTGATTTTGGTCAATATCAATATATGATTTACTGCTTTCTTTGGATATGAATGTGTTGTTTTTTGGTGATGGTTTGAAAAATTCTATTTCTTTTATTCTTTTCATTAATAATTCTATATCGAATGGCTTTACTACGTAATATTCTGCTCCTAATGTTATTGCTCTTTGAGTTATTTTGTCTTGCCCAACTGCTGATAACATTATAAATGTGGGCTTGTTTACATTTGGCATACTTGCCATTTTTTCTAATACTCCTAACCCATCAAGATGTGGCATTATTACATCTAATAATACTAAATCTGGCTTTACTGTTGATATTAATTCTAATGCCTCATTTCCATCTCTAGCTATTCCAACAACGTCCATGTCCTCTTGTGAATTTATGTATGTTGATAATGTGTGTGTAAAGTCTTGATTATCATCAGCAATTAATATAGAAATCTTTTCTTTCATTTCTGCCTCCTAAAAAATATAATTTGCTGTAAATATTTTACATTTAAGATTATATTACTTTAGTCAGACTTTTTCAATTGTTTTTGCATTTTGTTTATGAAACCGCCATTTTCATTTACATTTCGTTATATATTTTTTATTTAGTTCTTTTATTTTTGATATTTTTATCTTTTTTGTGTTATAATCTTCCATTAATTTTTCTTTTTGAGCTTGTTCCGTTTCTATTTTACATGTAATATTTTCTTGATATTCTAGGTTTGTTATGTTTATTTGATTTTTTTTACAATAATATTTAAAACTTTCCAATTCGTTATATTCTAATGTCGCTTCTAGTTCTTCTCCTATACATTTTTGTACTTTTTTGCTTTTTTCTATTGCTAACATTAAACTTGTTGTATAAGCTCTTACTAATCCACCTGTTCCTAATAATATTCCTCCAAAATATCTTGTTACCATTATTAATACATTTAAGAAATTATTTTTTTGCAATACATTTAACATTGGACTTCCTGCAGTTCCTGATGGCTCCCCATCATCACTAAATCTTTCTACTATTTGCCCTTTTTCTATAACTCTATATGCTATACAATTATGTCTTGCATCAAAATATTTCTTTTTTGTTGCTTTTATTATTTTTTCCGCTTCTTCTACATTTTCTATATAAAAGAAATTCGCGATAAATTTTGACTTTTTTTCAATAAATTCTGCTTGTACATTTTCTTCTATTGTTGTAAATTCACAAATTTTATTTTGAATCATTTTATTTTTCCTTTTCTTTTATTTATAAAAAGGACTGATTTTTACATCAATCCCTTTTTATTCTGCTGAATTTTTTCCTGCTACATATCCTGTTGAATATGCTATTTGTAGGTTAAATCCGTCCAGTGTAACTATCTACATCAATTATTTCTCCTGCAAAGTATAAGTTTTTTATTATTTTGGATTCCATTGTTTTTGGATTAATTTCTCCTATTTTTATTCCACCACTTGTTATTATGGCTTCATCTATTGGTCTAAATCCTTTTATTTCTATTTCAAATTTTTTTAATATTTTTACTAAAGTTCTTCTTTCTTCTTTAGTTATTTCATTTACTTTTTTTGTTGGATTTATTTTACTTATTTCTATTACAACTGGAATTAATTTTTGTGGTAGTAATTTATCTAAACTATTTCTAAATTGTTTATTTTTTTCTGCTTCAAAATCTCTTAATATTCTCGCTTCCAATTTTTGCTCTGATAATGCTGGTTTGAAATCTATATATAATTTGATTTTTTTGTTTTTATATTTTTCTTCTATATTTTTGTATCTAACTAAGTGTGCAGAGCTACTTAATATTGTTGGCCCTGATACTCCAAAATGTGTAAATAACATTTCACCAAAGTCCTCATATATTGTTTTGTTTTTCTCTTCATCTACTAATTTTATTGCAACATTTCTTAAGCTTAATCCTTGTAACTCTTTACACATTCTAGTTTGATATGTTTCTAATGGTACTAATGATGGCTTTATTGGTGTTATTTTGTGTCCTAATTCTTCTACTATTTTATAGCCATCTCCTGTTGATCCTGTAAGAGGATAACTTTTTCCACCTGTTGCTAATATTATTTTATCTGCCAATATTTTTCCTTTGTGGGTTTGTACTCCAACTACACATGGTTCATCATTTTTATTTTCTATTATTATAGATTCAAGCCTTGTTTCATATTTTACTTCTACTTGTTTTTGTTTTAGCTTTTTAGTAAAACATTTTAATACATCTTGAGAATGATCTGTTATTGGAAATATTCTATTTCCTCTTTCTTCTTTTACTTCAAGTCCTTCTTCTTTTAAAAATTTTATAATATCTTTATTTGTGTATTGCTGATAACAGCTATATAAGAATTTTCCATTACCTGGTGTGTTTTTTATAAAATCTTCTATAGGTAAAGAGGAGGTTATATTACACCTCCCTTTTCCTGTTATTAATAGTTTTCGACCTAATGATTTCATCTTTTCTATTAATATTACTTGATTATCTTTGGTTTTTGCTGCTATTGCAGCCATCATTCCTGCTGGTCCTCCACCAATTACTAATATTTTCATTTTTTAGTCCTTTTCTACTTTTTCTTCTTTTTTATTTGATGTTTTTGAGGCTGTCTTTTTTGTTGTTGATTTCTTTGCTGTTGTTTTAGTTGCCATAGTTTTTGTAGCTGTTTTGGTTGTTTTTGATTTTGTTGAAGCTTTTTTTGTTGTTCCTTTAACACTTGTTCCTGTTTTACTTGAAGCCTTTTTAGTTGTTGCTTTTTTAGTAGTTGATTTTTTTGCTGGCTTTTCTTCACTTTTTCTAGGTTCTTCAATGATAACTTCTTCTTTGTCGTCTTCTTCAGGTTCATCGTCATTTAAATAACCTCTTCTATTTGATTTTGCTTCTTCCATATATTTATTTAATTCATCATTGATATCTACTTCAGGTGCTTCAGGCATTAGCCATTCTATTCCACTATCTTCTTTTTCTTCTTTCTTTTTCTCAACTTTGTTTTCAACCTTTTCTTCTTTTGGACTTTCTTCTTGTTGAGGTTCTTCATCTGGTTCATCATCATCTGCATTTAAATCTATTAAATGTTTATGACTTTCTTCTTCATATAATGAAAGTTCATCTACTTTATCTGTTTTTTCTGATTCTTCTGGTGTTTCAGATATTTCAGGTGTTTCTATTTTATTTTCTTCTTGAACTTCATTTTTAACTGTTTCATTTTCATCATCTACCATTTTAAATAAATCTACATATTCTGAATTTGATTTTTTTATTTCTTCATTTTTTTGTTTTATTTCTTTTTTTGCTTGCTTTTGTGCAAGTTTCTTTTCTTTTTCTTCCATTCTTGTTTCTTTTCTTTCGTTCATTCCTCCGAATATTAAGATTGCTGTTATTAAAATAATTAATATTAATAAAATAACTACTACGACCATTTTATCCTCCTTAATTTTTACTTTTGCATAAATTCTATTGCCTTTAATATTCCCAATTTTCCATATTCATATGTAAGTCCTCCTTGCATATATGCTATATATGGTGGTCTTATTGGTCCATCACAACTTAATTCTATTGTTGAGCCTTGAGTAAATGTTCCTGCTGCCATTATTACTTTATCTTCATATCCACCCATGTCTCCTGGGTATGGCAATACGTCTGAATCTATTGGTGAACCTTTTTGAATACCCTGGCAAAATTTTACTAATTTTTCTTCTGTTCCTAATACTAATGTTTGAACTATATCAGCTCTTTTTGTATTATATTTAGGTTCTACATCATATCCTAATTCTTCTAATATTTTACTAGCAAATATTGCGGTTTTTAAACTACTTTTTACTACTGATGGTGCAAAAAATAATCCTTTTATTAATAATGGATTTTGATTTAATGATGGCCCTATTTCTTTTCCTATTCCTGGTGCTGTTAGCCTTTCTGCACATAAATTTATTAGGTCTTTTCTTCCTACTATATATGCTCCTGATGTTGCTATACCAGCTCCTAAATTTTTCATTAAAGAACCTACTGCTATATCAGCTCCTACTTCTATTGGTTCTTTTTCTTCTACAAATTCTCCATAGCAATTGTCAACCATTATTATTACTTCATTATTTACTTCTCTTATTACTTTTATTACTTTTTCTATTTTATCTATATTTATACTTTCTCTTGTTGAATATCCTCTTGATTTTTGAATTTCTACCACTTTTACATCTTTTTTTGCTAATCTTTTTTGAATTTCTGGAATATTAAAATCATTGTTTACTAATTCTATTTGTTCATATTTTACATCATATGCTTTTAATGAACTTTGACTTTCTTCACCACTTATTCCTATTACTGTTTGTAAAGTGTCATATGGTGCACCTGAAATACTTATAAGTGTATCACCAGGTCTTAATAACCCAAATAATGTTACTGTTAATGCATGTGTACCTGATATTAATTGTGTTCTTACTAATGCATCTTCTGCTTTAAATATTTTTGCATATATTTCTTCTATTTTATTTCTTCCTGGTTCATCTATTCCATATCCTGTTGATGAATTTAAATGAGCTTCTTGCAAATTACATTCTTGAAATGCTTCTAATACTTTTTGACTGTTTTTTTCACATATTTTGTCTAATTCTTTAAATTGTGGTTCTAATGATTTTTCTACTTCTTCTGCTAATTGTTTTAAATCTTGTTGCATTATTTTTCCCCCTCAAATTTATATTTAGCACCTATATTTTACTATAAAATAACTATTTTATCAATGTTTATACTGTAAAAAATAAGGTGAACTTTTAATGGCTCACCTTATTTTCTCTTTATTATGTATTATAATACATATTTCTTAATTAGTAATATTCCACCTGCAATTGTTATTAAAACTATACCCGTTAATGTGAAAATACATACTATAAAATATATTTTTTAATTAACATTATTCCACCGGCAAATGTTATTAATACTAATCCGCCTAATGCAAAATATGTTTTTACAGTACCTGTGCTTACTGATAACATAACTGGTGCATCATCTATATCGTCTTCTCCAGCTTTTTTGTTATCTGGTGTTGAGTCTTTATCTGGTATACCAAATTCATTGTAATCTTTTGATATTTCTGCTGTATTTACTTTTAATCCCATGTTGTCTGCATTATTTATCCATGTTAATACAACTTCTACATCTGCATATTCACCTGGTTGTAATAATTTATTTTCTAATGCTTTTGTTGTTATTATATTATCTCCTGCTTGTGTCCATTGTGGGTTATCTGCTGCTACAAATTTTAATCCTTCTGGTATATAATCTTTTACTTCTTTTGCATATCCTGCAATTTGACCTTCGTTTATTACACGAATTGAATATCTAAATTTAACAGTTACATCATTAATATGTTTTCTGTTTAAATCAACTTTTACAATTGCTTCTGGATCATCATATGGTTGGTGACCTGTTTCTGTAACTTTAGTTCCACTTTTATCTGTTACTATTGCTTGAGTTACCCATTTTCTTAATGCTAAGTCAAAGTTTGATAATTTTACATATTCTCTATCTTGATCATCTTCGCCTTCGTTCCATTTGTCTGGTATTGAATCTTTATCATCTACGGGTTTTCCATTTTCATCTGTATCATCAGAAATTTGTGCTGAGTTTACCAATACTTTTGATGATCCATTTGGTTCAATTACTTTAAATGCAACTTGAACATCTTTGTGATCAGGGTTTGTATCACTTATTTCTTGATCAGGATTAAATGCTTTTAATAAGTTAGATCCTTCTGTCTTTTCTTGTGCTTTTGATAAGTAATCTGTTTGGATTTTTACTGCATTACTTGCATCTGTTGTTACTTTTCCATCTTTATCATACATTACCCATCTATATTCTTTATTTGTATCATTATCTGGTATGAATTGTAGTCCTTCTGGTATATCATCAGTTACTAATGATGCATATCCATTTATATCTCCTTCGTTAAATACTCTTATTGTATATGTTACTACATTTCCATTTACAACTTGTACTGGATCTTTTTTATGATTATATGTTATTTGATTTTTGTCTTTATCATAACTTACTTGAGGTATTCTTGTTGTAACTTCTTTGTCATCTACTTTTGTTATGAATTTTCTTAAAGCTAAGTCGAATTCTTTTACAACTACTTTTTCAAAATCATCATCATCTTGTTGTCCTGGAATGTAATCTTCTTTTTCATTGTCTTTATATCCAGGTAATTCTTCATCTTTTGGAAGTTGTACATTATTTGCTTGTGAATCTCTATCTACAACATCCTTATTATCTTCGTCTTTATATTCTGTAATATCAGCAATATTAGTTATATTTTCTCCAGCTTTTGCATTATCTGTTACTTTACACATGATTGGAACTTCAACATAAGATAATACGTACTTTCCTGAAGAATTTTTTTCAGCTTTTTTAACTAAATGATTTACTAAATAATTAGTTGTTACTGTTCTTCCATCTTCTGAAACTGTCCATCCATATTTTTTATTGTAGTCATTATCAACGAATTGTAAGTTTGATGGTAAGTGATCTTTTATTTCTGATGCATATCCATTTATTTCACCTTCGTTGTATACTCTTAACATGTAAACAACCATGTCATTTCTTTTAACTACTACTGGTGTTTTTGGATGTTTATATATTGCTGTTGTATTTCTAATTAAACCTGTCGTAGCTCCACTTATATCCAATGCACTTTTGGCTGTATTTAAATAAGATGTATCAACTATTGGTGCTCTTTGATATGAACCATCTGCATTTTTTAGATAATCTGAATTATCTAATGTTTCATCATCACTAACAGCTATTATGAATTTTCTTAAAGCTAAGTCAAATTCTTGTAAAATAATATTATCATAATCTTCATCATCTTCGTATTTTACCCATTTGTCTGTACTAGAATCTCTATCATCTACTGAATTACCATTTTCATCAGAATCATCTGTTATTGCAGCTTCATTTCTTATTGCTGTTCCAACACTATCAGAAGTTACTTTGAATTTTACAGATAATTCTTTGTAATGTATATCTTCTTCTGTTTTTGATCCATCATTACTTCCAAATGCTTTTATTAAGTTTTCACCTACTGTTGTTTCATTATCTTTTGATAGATAGTTTGATGAAATTTGTGTTATTTTATCTTTACTATCATTATATTTGAATTTACTCCATAAATATTTTTGGTTGAATGCGATTGCTTGTTTTTCACTGTCTGTTAATGATGTGTCACTATTTAACTCATCGCCTTCTTTTTCTGACCATAAGAATTCTAGTCCATCTGGTACATCTTCTGTTATTTCTGAAGCATATCCATCAATTGTTCCTTCATTATAAATTCTAAATGTATATGTTACAATGTCACCTTTTTTAACTTGAACAGGATCTTTATTTAATTTATAATCACCTGTTGTTATTAATTTTCCATTTTCATCTAAAGTATTTAATTTGCTAACATCAACTTTTTGAATTCTTTCAGGTACTTGTTGGTCATTTACTGAAACAATTCTTTTTATTAATTTTAAGTCAAAAGATTCTGGCATTAAAACTAATTTTTCAAAGTCATCATCATCTTGTTGTCCTTTATAATAATAATTTTTATCTGTTAAATCCTCTTTATTATCATTTCCATTATAATTTTCCATGTTGTCTTTATTTACGTTTGGTGTTGTTGCTGGCTCTGAATCTCTATCAAGTCCATTTTGATTTGTTATTGTTACATTTGTTTCTGCATTAACTTCTTCTGCTATCCAAGCAACATTTGTTAATACTTTTTTATTTGAATTATCTGGTTTTGCTTCTACAATGCATTCAATTTCAATTGTCTCTGATTCTAAATTTCCTTGTGTATATGCATTTAAGTTATCATTATTTCCAGATTTTCTTTCTAAGTTTAATTTATTTGTTGATTCATCATATGAACTTTCTACAAAGTTTCCACTAACTACTTTACTAAATTTAAGTCCTGTTGGTAATTGGTCTACAACTTTAGTTGCTCTACCACTTGCTTGACCTTCATTATATATTGTAATTTTATATGTAACAACATCACCTGTTTTTACCATTACTGGATCTTTTTTATGTTTATATGTTGCTGTTGTTCCACTTGCCAATGTAGATTCATCAACATTTGGAACTCTTGAATTATTTCCTGATAAAGCTGTTCCATTTACTTTAGTAATATATTTTCTTAATGCTAAGTCAAAAGGTTTTTCATTTGGCTTAACTGTTAAGTCTAATGAAACAGACTTAGGTGTTTTTTCAGGTATCATAACTGGTTGTTCTTGGTTATTTGTTGTTGATGCCCATAAAGTAAGTTTTGTATCACTATAATTTATATTAATTGAAACAGAAATTGTTGAAACATTTTCTTTAGGTAATGAAATATAAAAATCTTGTCCAACTAATTTTTCTACTGTTGTACCTTGTGCTACTTCTTGTTTATTACTATTTAATAATTTATAATTTGATATTGTATTTTGTCCATTTTTAACAACAAAATCAATTGTATATGGTAATGAACTTCCTGTTGATGTCATATTGATTGGTCCTACAATATAGTTTGAACCATCTTCTTGATAATTTAATGTCTTAGTATTTATTTGAACCGGTGCTCCTGAAGTATTTGTAGAATTAGAATATTTATCAGCATTAGCTTTTGCAGTTTTTATTAAATAATTATATAAAATTTCAGCTTGCTCTTGTCTCATTCTACCTTCATTTGTACTTAAGTTATAATCTCCTAAGCTTGAATATTTTAATCCATCTGTTGTGTAATTTAACCAACCTGTGTTTGTTGTCTTATCATATTTTCCATTTTCTTCGCCATAATTTGTAAAATACCATATTGCTGCTTGTTGTACTGCTGCAATATCATCTCTTGTTAAAAGATATGTATATGCATCTGATGTAATTCCAGCTTTCTCTAAATATGCTACTTTTACATTATTATCATTTTCATCATCAATTAAATATAATAAATCAGATAAAGCAAGTAATGCATCATATTTGCTAACAGTTTTGTTTCCATCAACATCAACATTACCATCAACAATGCTTTTTAATATGTCATTTTGAGCTTTTATTTTTTCTCTTTCAGTTTTCATATCAAAAGATACATTGTATTCTGCACGTTTACGTGTATCGCTAAATCCTACACCTGCTTTTACACAATATATATTTTTATACCCATTTGCTTTTTCCTGGGCATTTGAACCTGTTCCCGTATACTCTAAAATATTCCATATTTTAGCAGCATTTCCTGAACTACCATTTGTATTTGGATTTCCTATTGCATACCCAAAATTTGGAGTATCATTTTTTCTTAACTCAGTAATCCCTAAATATAATGTTGTAGCTGCATTTGAAACTGGAGCTATAACTCCCAATAAAATTACTAACATCACAAAAAAAGCAATAAACAAAACACTTTTCTGTTTCATATTTATCTCCCTTCACATTATATAGTTTGTCTATATAACAATTTTACTATATTTATATTAATAGTCAATAGAGTTATTTCTAGTATATTTTTCCTAAATAAGAAAAGCCTCTAAACTCCCTACGGAAATAGACTTTTACAATTCCAAAAAATTTTATAACCCTACATTACAATTATATTACATTTTTGCTGCAAAATCAACATTTTATGTGAATTTGAGCTGTTTTTTTGATATTCCGTAGCTTATAGCAGACTTTCATATTTATAATATAAATTTCATATACTTAAATGGTGATATTATGAATAAAAAAATATGTACATTATTACTAATTTTAATCTTTACCTTTTCTTTTAATTTTTCTTATGCGAATTCTACATCACTTGATATTAATGCAAGATCTTATATTGTTATAGATAGAAAAAGTAAAAAAGTTATAATTGGTAAAAATGAGTATAATAAAGTAAAAATGGCATCAACAACAAAAATAATGACAGCAACCGTTGTTTTAGAACATTGCAATTTAAATGATACAGTTACAATATCAAAAAAAGCTGCCTCAACTGGTGGTTCTCGTTTAGGTCTAAAATTAAATGATAAAATAACAGTAACAGATTTATTATATGGATTACTTTTGTGCTCTGGAAATGATGCCGCAGTTGCTTTAGCCGAATATACTTCTGGAAGTATTCCTGCTTTTTGTGATTTAATGAATAAAAAAGCTAAAGAATTAAATTTAAATAACAGTCATTTTGAAACACCACACGGTCTTGATTCTGATGGTCATTATACAACTGCATATGAACTTGCTTTAATGGCTGATAATGCATTACAAAATAATTTATTTAGAAAAATTGTAGGAACTAAACATCACACAATTTTAATAAACAGCATTCCAAAAGATTTAAATAATACTAATGAATTGCTGGGTGTTTTAAATGGAGTATATGGAATAAAAACTGGATTTACAAATGGGGCTAATAGATGTCTAGTAACTGGCTGTAAAAGAGATGATATGGATATTATATGTGTTGTTCTTGGATGTGATACAAGAAATTTTAGAAGTCAAGATAGTACAAAACTTATTAACTATTGTTTTGATAACTATGATTATATAAATGTAGAAAATAAACTAATCGACAAATTAAATTGTTGGAAAACTGAAAACACTAATTATTTTAAAATATTAAAAAGTACGAATTCAAACTTAAATATTACATATGAAAAATTTGATAACCCCAATATTCCTGTTTTAAAATCAGAGGCAAATAGCATAACTGTTAATTTAAGTCTTAAACAAAATTTACAAGCACCTGTAGAACCAGGAACAATTGTAGGTTCATATGAAATTTGTACTCCTACTCAAATCCTACAAAGTAGCAATATTATCTCTACTAATACAATTTATAAAAAACATATCTTCACATACTTTAAGGATTTTATTATAAATTATTCAAATATATTAAATACATCATTAGGACGAATTTAGCATTCGTCCTAAAAAAAAAGACCTATGAGCAATTAGATCTCACAGGCAAATTTAATTATTTTACATTTTCTTTTATATAGTCAACTACGTCTCCTACTGTTACTACTTTTTCAGCGTCAGCGTCTGGAATTTCTATATCAAATTCTTCTTCTAAAGCCATAACTAATTCAACTATATCTAATGAATCAGCTCCTAAGTCATCTATGAAAGATGCGTCCATTGTAACAGCACTTTCTGAAACTCCTAATTGTTCAACAATTATTCCTTTTACTTTTTCTAAAACCTCTTCTGAACTCATAACTTAGAGTTCACCTCCTCTCAAGTTTGCAAATCTATAAATGATATATTTGATATTCCATTTATATTATATGTTTATACTTTTGTCAAGTAAAAATACTATATTTTTATAAATTTATACTAACAAGTCGGAATTCTATTTATTCCACCTTTTACTGGTTGTTTTCTTTTTCTTGTTTTCTTTGTTTTTCAAATTCTTCAATCATTCTATCAACAGCTTTATTTTCTACGAATTTTTCAGCTTGAATAATTGTATATTCAAATAATAATGCATCACTGCTTCCATGTGCTTTAACTACCGGCTTCTTTACTCCTAAGAATAGTGCACCTCCGTAAGATTTATAATCCATAGCTTTTGAAAGTGATTTTATTGGTTTTCTTGCAATTAAATAAGAAATTTTTGCAAATAAATTTTGTGTAAAACTTTCTACTAAACTTCTTTTTACAAATTTCCCCAATCCTTCTGTAGTTTTCAAAAATACATTTCCAGTAAATCCATCTGTTACTATTGCATCTATTTCACCAGAAAAAGCATCTCTTCCTTCTACATTTCCAACAAAGTTAAGACCTAATTCTCCTGATTTTTCCTTTAATAATTTGTAGCTTTCTTTTACTAAATCATTTCCTTTTGTTTCTTCTGTTCCAATGTTTAATAGTCCAATTGCTGGTTTTTCTATATTAAATGTATTTTTTAAATATATACTAGACATTTGTGCAAATTGTAATAAATTTATTGGCTTGCAATTTGTATTTGATCCAGCATCTATTAATAATAATTGACTTTTATATGCAGGAAGTATACCTGCTAATGCTGGTCTGTCTATTCCTTTTATTCTTCCAACAATCAATGTAGCACCTGTTAATAATGCTCCTGAATTTCCAGCTGAAATAAATACATCGCCTTCATCTTCTTTTAACATATTAAATCCAACTACCATTGATGAATCTTTTTTATGTCTTATTGCATCAGTAGGTTTATCTACCATTTCTATTGTTTCCGTAGCATTTTTTATTTTTAATCTATCTGATATTTCTTCTAATTCTTTTCCATAAAATTCTTTTACTTTACTTCTTATTACATCTTCTTTTCCAACTAATATAACTTCAGCCTTAACTTTATTTATAGCATTTACAGCACCTTTTATATTGGCATCTGGTGCATTATCTCCACCCATTGCATCTAGTATAATTTTCATTTTGTTTCCTCCATTTTTTGTCTTTTCTTAATTTTATTTATAATATACTTATTTTATTATTCTTTATGAAAAAAAGCAAGTATTTTATAAAAGTTAAGGTAAAAATATGAAATGTTATTTCAAAAAAAGAGCCAAACTTAAAGTTTGACTCTTTTAATTTTGAATAATTACTTAAAATTATTCGATTATATCAGCTACAACTCCTGAACCAACTGTTCTACCACCTTCACGAATAGCGAATCTTAATCCTTTTTCGATAGCGATAGGTGTAATTAATTCGATTGTCATAGATACGTTGTCACCTGGCATAACCATTTCTGTTCCAGCAGGTAATTCAATAACACCTGTAACGTCTGTTGTTCTGAAATAGAATTGTGGTCTGTATCCATTGAAGAATGGTGTATGACGTCCACCTTCTTCTTTAGTTAATACGTAAACTTCTGAAGTGAATTTTGTATGTGGATGAATTGTTCCTGGTTTACAAAGAACTTGTCCTCTTTCAACTTCTTTTCTATCAATACCACGTAATAGAACACCGATGTTATCACCAGCTTCTGCTTGGTCTAATAGTTTTCTGAACATTTCAACACCTGTTACAACAGTTTTCTTTCTTTCTGTTGTTAAACCAATGATTTCAACTTCGTCTTGTAATTTAACTTCTCCTCTTTCTACTCTACCTGTAGCAACTGTACCACGACCTGTGATTGTGAATACGTCTTCAACTGGCATTAAGAATGGTTGATCGATTGGTCTTTCTGGTGTTGGGATGTAGCTATCTACTGCATCCATTAATTCTTTGATTGGTTGGTAAACAGGATCATTAGGATCTGTTGATGTAGATTCTAGAACTTTTAATGAAGAACCTTTTATTATTGGAACTTCGTCTCCTGGGAAACCATATTCTGTTAATAAGTCTCTAACTTCCATTTCTACTAATTCTAATAATTCTGGGTCATCAACCATATCACATTTATTTAAATATACAACTATATATTTAACACCAACTTGTCTAGCAAGTAAGATATGCTCTCTTGTTTGAGGCATTGGTCCATCAGCTGCAGAAACAACTAATATAGCACCATCCATTTGAGCAGCACCTGTAATCATGTTTTTAACATAATCAGCGTGACCTGGGCAGTCAACGTGTGCATAATGTCTTTTATCTGTTTCATATTCAACGTGAGCTGTATTGATTGTGATTCCTCTTGCTTTTTCTTCTGGAGCACCATCGATTTGATCATATGCTTCATATTTAGCTTTTCCTAATAATGATAAATATTTAGTAATAGCAGCTGTTGTTGTTGTTTTACCGTGGTCAACGTGACCGATTGTACCGATATTAACGTGTGGCTTTGTTCTTTCAAATTTTGCTTTTGCCATTTTAAAATTCCTCCTTTTTTAGTTAGCTATAAATAGCTACTTTATATTAAATAAATTTAATAACTTTATTTTCATATGCATTTTATAACATTTCTGTAAAAAATGCAAGCTTTTACAGTGAAAATCCTGTAACTAGACTGACTTAGTCTTTTTTAGCTCTTGAAGCAACAATAGCTTCAAATACTGATTTTGGAACTTCTTCATAATGAGATGGTTCCATAGAATATGTTCCTCTACCTTGTGTTCTAGAACGAAGTTCAGTTGCATAACCAAACATTTCTGAAAGTGGAATAAATGCATGAATTTCTTGTACTCCATCAACATTTTCCATTCCTTCTAGTCTACCACGTCTAGAGTTTACATCACCAATAACATCTCCCATGTATTCTTCTGGAACTGTTATTTCAACTTTCATAATTGGCTCTAATATAACTGCATGACCTTGTTTCATTCCTTCTTTGAATGCCATAGCTGCAGCTATTTTGAAGGCCATTTCTGAAGAGTCAACTTCATGGTATGAACCATCAACTAATGAAACTTTAAAGTCTGTAACTGGGTATCCAGCTAAAATACCTGTTTCAGCAGCTTCTCTCATACCTTGTTCAATAGGTTTGATATATTCTTTTGGAACAGCTCCTCCAACGATTTTGCTTTCGAATTCTATTCCTTTTCCTGGCTCTAATGGTTCCATTTCAAACCAAACATCACCATATTGTCCTTTACCACCAGATTGACGAATAAATTTACCTTGAACTTTTACTTTGTTTCTAATTGTTTCTTTGTAAGCAACTTGTGGTTTACCTACATTACATTCAACTTTGAATTCTCTTTTTAATCTGTCAACGATGATATCTAAGTGTAATTCACCCATACCAGCGATAATTGTTTGACCAGTTTCTTGATTTGTATAAGCTTTAAAAGTTGGATCTTCTTCAGCTAATTTTGTTAATGCAATTCCCATTTTTTCTTGAGCTGCTTTGTCTTTTGGCTCAATTGCAATATCAATAACTGGTTCTGGGAATTCCATTGATTCTAGAATGAATGGATGTGCTGGGTCACACAATGTGTTTCCTGTTGTTACATCTTTCATTCCTACTGCTGCGGCAATATCTCCAGCGTATACTTTATCAATATCTTCTCTATGGTTAGAATGCATTTGAAGAATTCTTCCGATTCTTTCTTTTTTATCTTTACTTGAGTTTAAAACAGTTGAACCTGACTCTAAAGTTCCTGAATATACTCTAAAGAAACATAATTTTCCAACAAATGGGTCTGTTGCGATTTTAAATGCTAATGCTGCAAATGGTTCTGTATCAGATGTTTTTCTTTCTACTTCATTACCATCTAAGTCAACACCTTTGATATGTGGTATATCTAATGGTGATGGCATATAGTCAACTATAGCATTTAATAATTCTTGAACACCTTTATTTTTATATGAAGAACCACAACATACTGGAACTATTGTGTTTGCAATTGTTCCTTTTCTTAATCCTTTTTTGATTTCTTCCTCTGTTAGTTCTTCACCATCAAGATATTTCATCATTAATTCTTCATCTTGTTCTGCAACAGCTTCTATCATAATATCACGATGAGCTTTTGCTGCTTCTTTCATATCTTCTGGAATGTCTGTTTCTTCAATTTCTTTTCCTAGATCATCTTTATGAATAAAAGCTCTCATTTTGATTAAATCAACAATTCCTTTGAAATTGTCTTCTGCTCCAATTGGTAATTGAATTGCAACAGCATTTGCTTTTAATCTATTTTTTAATTGATCAATACATAGTTCAAAGTTAGCACCTGTAACGTCCATTTTATTTACATATACCATTCTTGGAACTTTATATTTATCAGCTTGTCTCCAAACTGTTTCTGTTTGTGGTTGTACACCACCTTTTGCAGCTAAAACTGTAACAGCACCATCTAGAACTCTAAGAGATCTTTGAACTTCAACTGTAAAGTCAACGTGACCTGGAGTATCAATAATATTTATTCTATTATTATTCCAGAAACAAGTTGTAGCAGCAGAAGTAATTGTTATACCTCTTTCTTGTTCTTGTTCCATCCAGTCCATAGTAGCTGCGCCTTCATGAACCTCACCTATTTTATGTGTTTTACCTGTATAAAACAAAATTCTCTCAGTTGTTGTTGTTTTACCAGCATCAATGTGAGCCATTATTCCTATATTTCTTGTTCTTTCTAGTGGGTATGCTCTTCC
>USGY01000003.1 GCA_900554365.1 uncultured Clostridium sp.
AAAAGCTAACCAAGAGCCATATGCAAACATAAAATGGAGTGAAGCATATAAACAAGCAAAAGGAATAGATGCAGGAACAAGTGCAAATTCATATTTATGCTCAAGTTATGCTTGGGATACAGCAATAAATTTTATACAAACACATAGCACTGCAACAAACTATGCTACATCAAGATATAGTTTTAATGAAAATTGGTTAGATAAAGAAGTAAAAGACAAAAATGGAAAAGTAATAAAAAAGGAAAACATAGCAGAAAGATTAAATACAGGGTTAACAACAAGTTATGCAAATATATATGATATGGGAGGAAATGAAGCAGAATTTACAACAGAATTAAATCCAAATACATCCGAGACCTTGGTGGTGCGCGGTGGTATGCGGTAATACTACAGCCGGTCACCGTTGGGACATTCCCTTATCCGTTGCATCTGATAGTTATGGGTTCCGTTCCACTCTATTTTTAAAATAACATTAAACTCATCATAAGCAAAACAGAAAATCCTACAGAATAAACAGTTACAAAAGAAATGTGAAAGTTATGTAAAAAATAGCACTCAAAGCTTGACATTGCTAAAAACAGATATATAATATAAATGTAAAAAGAAAAAAGGCAAAAACATCATATATGTGCTAACTTCAAAAAGTGCCAACACATAAAGATTAAAAGGAGTTGATTATTATGATGATGATACCAAGAAGACATGATTTTGATTTGTGGGATGACATGTTCACAGACCCATTTTTCACAGAAAGTGAAAGTAAATTGATGAAGACAGACATAAAGGAAAAAAGGGACAAGTATGTAATTGAAATGGATTTGCCAGGATACGAAAAAGACGGAATAAAAGTTGAAATTCAAGATGGATATTTAACAGTACATGCAAAAGTAAACAAACAAGACAATGAAGAAGAAAAAGGAAAATTTGTACGTAAAGAAAGATATACTGGTGAATGTTCAAGAAGCTTCTATGTTGGAGAAAATATAAAAGAAGAAGACATAAAAGCAAAATTCAGAAACGGAACATTGATGTTGGAAGTTCCAAAAAAGGAACAACACAAACAATTACCAGAAAAGAAATATATTACAATTGAATAAAACCTCTAAAGGCACTAGGAAAATTTAATCCTAGTGCCTTTGTTATGAAATTTTTATAAAATATTAAAAATAATTACAATAAAAAAAGAAATGTGGTATAATAAAACAATGAAAAATTATCAATATAGAAATAATAAAAATAATTTAATATTAAAATTGATAGACATAGTCAAAAAAAATCCTGAAAAAACCATAAAAATTGTGGCAATAATATTATTAATAATTGCCATCATAATTGGATTATCAGTAATATTTAAAACAGAACAAAAGCAAAAATATGTTGAATATGATGGAAAAAATATTAATGAAGTCAGATATCCAGGATACAAAGAGCTAATAGACAACTTGCAAAAAAATCATCCTAATTGGACATTTACACTTTTTTATACAAAATTAAAATGGGATGATGTAATTGCAAATGAAGGGCATAAAGATGGTCAAATATATCCACTTAATTTGGTTCCAGATTCATCAGACTATCCAAGTGATTGGAAATGCGAAATAGACAAAAATAAAAAATATGATAATGGAACATGGTTATGTGCATCAAATAAGGCAATAAAATGTCAGATGGATCCTAGAAATATATTAACTGAAGAAAAAGTATTCCAATTTAAAGAATTAGAATATGTAGAAGATGCTCAAACTGTAGGCGGATTAATGCAAATAACTAATAATACATTTTTACAAGGAGAAAATATTGCTAATGCATTAATACAAGCAGGAAAAAATGCAGATGTTGACCCATATTTTGTGGCTTCTCGTTTAATTCAAGAACAAGGAAAAAAAGGATCAACTATGTCTAAAGGCTATCAATATGATGAAAATACTGTGGTGTACAATCCATTTAATATAGGAGCAATAGGAAATTCCAAAGATGAAATATTAAAAAATGCAGGTGAATATGCATATAAGCAAGGATGGACAAGTCTTGAAAGTGCTATAGTTGGAGGAATTGAATACGTAAAAAAAGACTATATTAATAAAGGACAAAATACATTATATTTACAAAAATTTGATGTTGTAAATTCAGATGGCGAATTATATAAAAATCAATATATGCAAAATTTATTAGCTCCAGCATCAGAAGGAAAAAGTATGTTAAAAATATACAAAGCTTCAAATACTGTAGATGCACATTTGAATTTTATAATTCCATTATTCGAAAATATGCCAAAACAAGTATCAGAAAAATAAAAAGCAAACGATGAAGAAGTTATATTAACTTGCTTCATTGCTTGCTTCTTTTTTTTCTTCTAAATCTATATTACCAGTGCTTTTTATGAAAACTGAAAGTTTTTTTATAATTTCAATTCCTTCTAATATTTCTAAATCAGTATAATTATTTAGTATTTTTCTGGTATCTTTAATAATATTGTCATCAAGTCCAAATAAAATGTAATCAGCAGAGTGTCCACTAATTTTCATAAGTTTTTTTAGACTTTTATAAACTAAATTCCCTTTACCTTCTTCAACTAATCCTAAAAATTGCCCTGAAATTCCTATAAGGCTAGCTAATTTTGACTTATTCATATGCAATTCTTTTTCTCTAATTTCTTTAATACGTTTTCCTCTAAGTATTTTATCAATTTTATCACTACTATCATCCATCTTTGTAAATATCACTCCATCTACTTTTTGTTCATTTTATAATATAAAAATATGAAAAACATAGTAAAAAATAATAGTAAAATATGGCAAAACATAATATTTTATGATATAGTAATTAACAAAAAAAGGAGTAAAAGTTATGAATTTACAACCAATGAAATTATTAATAATTGAAGATGATGTAGATGATTGTAACAAGTTTATTGAGTGTGTAAATAAAAGAGATGATTTTAAAATTGTTGCATTAACAGATTCAGATATTGAAGCTTTTGGTTTGATAAAAACTAAAAGACCTGAAGGAATAATTTTAGATTTAGAGCTCAATTCCAGTCATAGTGGAAATGCAGAAGCTTTAGATTTTATGGATAAATTAAAAAATTTAAAATTAGATTACAATCCAATTGTGATTGTAACAACACATGTAAATTCAAAAAGAGTGTATAAAATGCTACATGAAAGTAATGTAGATTTAATTTTATATAAAGATCATCCTTGTTACTCATGTGATTATGTATTAAATGTATTTTCAAAATTTAGAAGAGAATCCAAAGGAACAACAGTAACTCAAATAAGTGATGAATTAAAAGAAAGTCAAAATAAAGTTTCTGAATATATTTATAATGAATTAGACTTAATTGGAATAACTTCAAAATTAAAAGGCAGAGAATATATTCATGATGCTATTTTGTACTTAATTGAAAATGGTAATTCGGGAACAAATGTAATTCGTTACATAACAAAGATTCACAAAAAATCTGAAAGTACCATTAATAATGGAATTCAAAATGCAATTATTCACGCATGGAGAAGATCATCAATAGAAGATTTAACAAAATTATATACAGCAAGAATAAATTATGAAACCGGTGTGCCAACACCTATGGAATTTATTTATTATTATACAGATAAAATTAAGAAATTAATCTAGCATAAATTGCTAGATTTTTTTAGTTTTTGTCATTTTTTATTATTAGCGAATACCACTTGTCCAAAGACTATGAGTGGTATTTTTTTGTTGTAAAACAACAAAAATAAAAGGTGGTGAAAAGCTATGAGTTGGGAAGAATTTTGTAAATGGGTAAAACATTGGTTAGGTTACTAAAATGAAAAGATAGGGATTTTAACAGTCCCTATTTTTTATGCTCTTTTAGTTGAATCAAGCGTTGTTTTTATTGTATAATAATTCCAAGGGGAGATTTTAGTGGAATGGTTAACAAATACAAATAATATTATTTATATCATAAAAGTTTTTGTTTTAACTTTAGGAGCTTATTATACTGATATAAAAATTTTAGATATAAAGATAAAAGAAAACAAATTAAAAACATTATTAGTAAGCGTAATTCTAGTTGTAGCAGTAATTACATTGGCATTTGTAAAAATTAATATACATAGTTTAATATATTCAATTGTTTTTTTATCTGCAGTATTTTCAATAATATATAAATATAAAATAGGATATTCAGTAATGATAAATGTAATATCGATTTCAATAAATCAAATAATATTCTTTTTGGCGACAGTTATTAGCTTTGTTATTTTTCACATGCTAATACCTCAAAGTGATGAATTTATAAACTTTTTTATAATTGCCGTAATATATGCAATTTTACTTAAATTAACTTTTAAAATTAATAGAATAAAAAATGGAATAATATTTTTAAAGTCAAAGGAAAATGATCAATATTTAGATTTATTTATTTTAGATATTAGTGTTGCAATATTATTTACTATAATTATAATTTCTAATTATGATCAAATGGTAGCAGAAAATGTAATTGGTATGCTTATAATATTTTTTGTAATTATGTTTTTTACAATTGCAAAATTATTAAAATTATATTATAAACAGAAATTGTTGGTTCAAAATTTAAATGAAACAAAAAAAGACTTGGCTAATAAGGAAAAAGAAGTAAAAGATTTAGAAAATGAAATTTTGAATTTTAATAAAGTTAGCCATTCAATAGCACATAAGCAAAAAGCTTTAGAATATAAGCTAAATCAATTAGAAAATAGTGAAAATTTAAATAATTTAAAAGAACAAATAAAAGATATTAGAAAAGATTTTCAGCAAAAGCAAGCAAGCGAAATTGATAAAACAGGAATTAAAGAAATAGATAATATGCTAGAATACATGCAATCAGAATGTATAAAATATAACATTGAATTTGATCTTAAATTAAGTGGAAATATATATCATATGACAAATACATATATAAATAAAGAAGATTTAGAAATTTTGTTAGCAGACCATATAAAAAATGCAATTATCGCAATAAATTTTTCTAAAAATATAAATAGAAAGATATTTGTAAGACTTGGAAAAATAGATGAAGCATATGGCGTATATATTTATGATAGTGGAATAGAATTTGAAATAAAAACATTAGAAAACTTAGGAAAGATACCTGCTACAACTCATAAAGATTATGGGGGAACAGGTATGGGATTTATGAATACTTTTGATACATTAAACAAATATAAAGCAAGTCTTGAGATTGATGAGTATAACATACCAAGCGATAAAGATTTTACTAAAGTAATAAAGTTTAAATTTGATAATAAAAATGAATATAAAATTTATTCATATAGATATAATAAAATAAAAAATGCAGAAATTTTAAAAGAATTAAATTTAGAAAAAATAAGCTAGAGCCATTCTTAGAACTGGTTCTAGCTTTATTTTACATAGAAAAATATACATAAAAAGTTAAAAAAGAAATTATTTTTTGCTTAAAAAGTATTGACAAAATAAAAAAATCAAAGTATTATATAGAAAATTTATTTTAATCAAAAAATTAAATCATTCAAATTTTTAATCGAAAAGAAATCCAATAAAAATTAAATTACATATGTTTAGATTTCTGGGGTCATAAAAGCTCCATTATTTAGAGAATAAATAGCCCTAAAATAAAATTTTAAAGATACTATTCCCCCCATTTTAGTCAATTAAGATTTAAAAACAAGGCAATTATTAAATTCAAAAAAATTATATCTAAAAATAACAAATCCCTAATTTATTTTATATAAAATGACCCCAGAAATCTGAACATATGAGAAAGGGAAAAATGATATCAGAAGTAAAAAGTATGTTGTTACAAGGGCTTGAAGGTTACTTAGTATCAATACAAGTTGATATATCAAATGGTCTTCCTTGTTTGGAAATAGTTGGTTTACCAGATGCTAGCGTAAAAGAAGCAAAAGAAAGGGTAAAAACAGCTATAAAAAATACTGGAATAAGGCTAAAAAGTAAAAGAATAATTATAAATTTAGCACCAGCAAATACAAAAAAAGAAGGCTCAAAATTTGATTTACCAATAGCTATAGGAATATTAATATCAAGTGGAAATATTACTAATTCGTCTTTAAAAGAATTTTTAAAAAATACTGTTTTTATTGGTGAATTATCACTAGATGGAAAAGTTGGAAAAATTAATGGTATATTACCAATAATAATAGAAGCAAAAAAATTAGGGATAAAAAGAGTTGTTTTACCACAAGAAAATATTAAAGAAGCATTACTAGTTTCTGGAATAGAAATTTTGGCAGTAAATAACTTAAAAGAAATTTTAGATTATTTAAATGGAAATAAATATTTAAAAGAAATGAAAAATGCAGTAATAAATTTTAAAATAAGAAATGAATATAATCTAGATTTCGCAGAAGTAAAAGGTCAAGAAAATGTAAAAAGAGCATTAGAAATATCAGCAGCTGGTGGTCACAATTGTATTTTAATAGGTAGTCCAGGAACAGGAAAAACAATGCTTGCACAAAGGCTACCAAGTATATTACCTGATATAACCTTTAAAGAAGCACTTGAAGTTACCAAAATTTATAGTATTGAAGGATTAACATCTAAAGATACACCGTTAATAACAACAAGACCGTTCAGAAATCCTCATCATAGTATAACACCTGCAGCCTTAATTGGTGGTGGAAGAATAATAAAACCTGGAGAAATAAGCTTAGCACACAATGGTGTATTATTTTTGGATGAATTAACAGAATTTAACAAAAAAACTTTAGAAATTTTACGAGAACCATTAGAAGAATGTCAAGTGAAAATTAGCAGAATTAATATGAATGTAGTTTATCCTTGTAATTTTATATTTATAGCAAGTACAAATCCTTGTCCCTGTGGATATTACGGGGATAAAGATAGAAAGTGCATATGTAAGCCAGAACAAATAAGAAGGTATTTGAATAAAATTAGTGGCCCACTTTTAGATAGAATTGATTTACATATAGAAGTACAAAAAGTAGAGTATATAGAATTTAAAAAAGAAAAACATGTCGAAAGTTCAGAAGAAATAAGAAAAAGAGTTAATAAAGCAAAAAAAGTTCAATTAGAAAGATATAAAAATGAAAATATTTATTCAAATTCACAATTAACTACAAGATTAATGGAAAAATATTGTATATTAGATGAATTAAGCAGAAATATGTTAGAACAGGCATTTAAAAAATTAAATTTAAGTGCTAGAGCATACACAAGGATTTTAAAAGTTGCAAGAACGATTGCAGATTTAGATAATCAAAAAAATATTCAATTAAACCATTTGGCTGAAGCAATACAATATAGAAGTTTAGATAGAAAGTACTGGAGAGATGAATAATGATAGAAATTAGAATAGAAAATGATCAATATCCAGATACTTTAAGAAAGATAAAAAATCCACCTAAACAATTATATTTAGAAGGAAATATAGAGCTTTTAAATAAAAATTCTATTGCAATAATAGGTTCTAGAAATTGTAGTGAAAACGGAAAAAATTTAGCTAAAAAATTTGCAAAAGAATTAGTTGAACAAGACCTAACAATAATCAGTGGAATGGCAAAAGGAATTGATAGTCATGCACATATAGAAACTCTAAATAATAATGGAAATACAATTGCTGTTTTAGGTAATGGTTTTAATAATATATTTCCAAAAGAAAATATTAATTTATATCAAAAAATAATTAAATCAAATGGATTAATAATTAGTGAATATCCACCAAATGTTAAAGCAAAATCAGATTTTTTTTTAGAAAGAAATAGAATTGTAAGTGGACTTTCAATAGGAATTCTTGTTATAGAAGCGGCTTATAGAAGTGGGACAAGTGTTACAGCAAGAATTGCTAAAGAGCAGGGGAAAAAGATATTTGTATTACCGCATGAAATTGGTGATATACACGGAGTTGGAACTAATAATTTAATAAGAAAAGGTGCAACTTTAGTTACATCAACAAAAGAGATTATAAAAGAATATGATTTTTTAAAGTATAAAAAAATAAGTAAAAAAGAAAATTTAAAAATAGAGTTTAAAACTATAGAAGAAAAGCAAGTGTATTTACTGCTAAAAAGTAAAATAACCAATATAAATATAATAAGTGATAAATTACAACTACCTATAAATAAGATTAATGAGATTTTATTTATGTTGGAATTACATGGATATATAAAAAAGAAAAAAGGAGTATATGAATGTATATAAATCAAAATATTGGAAAATTAGGTGAAAACATTGCGGTAAAATATTTAGAAAATTTAAAATATAAAATTATTGAAAGAAACTATTCATGTAGACAAGGTGAAATCGATATTATTGTATATGATGTATTAAGTAAAGAAATAGTTTTCATAGAAGTAAAAACAAGAACATCGTTAAGCTATGGAACTCCCAAAGAGGCAGTAAATAAAATTAAGCAAATACATATAAAAAAGGTAGCAAAATATTATATATATAATTATGGAATAAATGATATCTCTTGTAGGTTTGATGTAATAGAGATATATCTGATAAATAACAGCTATAAAATAAATCATATTAAACAAGCATTTACTTAAAAAGAGCTTCAAAAATGAAGCTCAATAATTTTAAAATCTTATAATTTCATTATATATTTCAATTGCAAAATTGTCAGTCATTCCGGCAATATAAGAAATTATTGCTTTATAATAATCTTTTTCATCAAAAACATTAAATATAATTTTGTTATGTAATTTTAATTCTTCTCTATTTCCAAAATCACAATAATTTTCAAGAAAATGATAAAATCCAGAATATAATTTTGAATAAAATTTCTCCAAATCATGTAATTTATTTAAAGTATTTTGACCATCAAAACAATCGTGTAACTTATTATAAATTTCATTTAATACTAATGCAAAATAGTCTATAGAGTTTCTAACTTTTGGACTAAAATAAATATGTTTGTAATTAAAGTCTTTGATTTTGTTCATTAAATCATATGCTTCTGGAGAAAAACATAATCCTTTTTCAGGTGAAGAGTTTTTACATAAATCACAAACTAGATAATTTATAATTGTACTATTATTTAAAGCACTTTCTGAATGATTATATTTTAGTAAAGCGTGTAATTCAGCTATGTGATTATCTAGAATTCCTAAAGTTATAGCATCCTCAATGTCCCTACCAATATAGGAGATTTTATCAGAAATTTTTACAGCACAACCTTCCCAAGTATAAGGTGAATATTGATTTGGATGAATATAGTCAGTAGTTAAGTTAATAAATTCATCTCTTGGTCGTAAAGCATTCTCATCAATTTCACCACAGTGAGAAATAATTCCATCTCGTATACCATAACATAAGTCTAAGTTTTTCTTAAATCCATCATGACCTTCTAAAAGTTCAATATCATCTACAAAATGTAATCCATTTCTTTCATGCCAGAAAGAGTAACCTAAATCACGTGTAGAAATTTTAGAAAGTATACGTTCACCTTCATGCCCAAAAGGACTATGACCTAAATCATGTGCTACAGAGATTGCTTTAGTAAGTTCAGTATTAAGACCTAAATAACTTGCGATAGTGTAGCTTATAGATTCTACATGTGTTATATGTTCAATTCTAGTACATATATGATCATTCTCAGGTGAAAAGAAAACTTGAGTTTTATGTTTTAGTCTTCTATATGCATTTGAATGAATAATACGAGTATAATCACGATCAAATTCTGTACGTATATCCTCTTTTCTTACTTCTAATGGTAATTTCCTTGAAATAACATTTTCCCATTTTGGATTATTTATATTTATAGCATAATTTTTAAAAGAATCTTTCATAAATATCCTCCTTGTATTTTTTTATAAAATAAGTTTATAATAAAAACATCAAAAAGTCTAGGCAGAATAAGAAATATATTATTAACTACACTTGACTAAAAAATGAAAAATAGTATAATAAAATCACAAAGAAAAACAAGGAGGGATAAAAATGTTAAACCTAGTAAGAGATGATTATGATGCAAATTCAGATGATATATTAAATTCAATAAATAAAATGTTAGAAAAAAACAGAAAAAACAATGAAAATAAAACAGAAGAAAAAGATGAACCAAAAGGAGAAGAATAATGGGAAAATTATTTGTAATAGATGGAACTGACGGAAGCGGAAAACAAACACAATTTATGAAATTGCAAGAAAGCTTGACAAAAGACGGAATAGATTATAAAGTTGTTAGTTTTCCAAATTATAATAGTCCAAGTTCATCTTTGGTAAAAATGTATTTATCAGGGGAGTTTGGAAAAAATGCAAAAGAGGTTAGTCCATACATAGCATCAACATTTTATGCTGCAGATAGATATGCCACATTTCAAACAGGATATAAAAAATACTATGATGAAGGTGGAATAATATTAGTAGATAGATATACAACTGCAAATATGGTACATCAAGCAGGAAAAATAAAAGATGAAGATGAAAGAGAAAAATTTTTAAATTGGTTATGGGATTTTGAATTCAATTTATATGGATTACCTGTACCAAATGAAGTCTTTTTCTTAAATATGCCAGTTGAAAAATCATTAGAATTAATGAAAAATAGAGAAAACAAATTCACACATACAGAAAAAAAGGATATTCATGAAAGCGATAAAAATCATTTAATAGACGCATATGAAGCAGCTTGTGATGTTTCTAAAAAATATGGATGGTATGAAATTAAATGTATAAAAGATGGAACTTTGAGAACTATAGAAGATATACATGAAGAAATATATAATGAAATAAAAAAACATATAAATTAGGGAAAATAGTAATATGGAATTTAAAAACCATATTACTATTTTTTTATAAAAAAGTTGTATGCAACTAATAAATAATTTACATAAAAAATATTGAATTTTCCCCTAAAAGATAGTATAATATTGATGTTTAAAGCTATAATCCAAACGAAGGGAATGAGATTTATGAAAATTTCAACAAGAGGTAGATATGCGTTAAGGATAATGATTGATCTTGCAACAAATGATGACGGAAAATTTATTTCTTTAAAAGATATAGCAGAAAGACAAGGAATATCTAACAAATATTTAGAGCAAATTGTTGCAAAATTAAATAAAGCTGGATATTTAAAAGTCGCTAGAGGAAATAATGGTGGATATAAATTAGCAAAAAAGCCGGAAGAATATAGTGTAGGTGATATTTTACGTGCTTCAGAAGGAGATTTAGCACCAATAATTTGTTTGACTGAAGATGGAGGATGTGATCATAAATCAGATTGTAAAACATTATTCTTTTGGGAAGGCTTAAATGATGTAATTCAAAATTATGTAGATAGCGTAACACTTTCAGACTTTTTAAAATAGAAGATATTGACTAATTTTGAAAAAAGAAGTATAATTCCTACCAATTTAGTATGAAAAGTAAATTTAATATATAAATATAAATAAAAAGGAGAGTAAGAAATGGATACATTATTACAAATAAAAGATTTACATGTAAACGCAGGAGAAAAACAAATTTTAAAAGGATTAAATTTAGAAATAAAAAAAGGTGAAACTCATGTAATTATGGGACCAAATGGAGCTGGAAAATCAACACTTGCAAATGTTGTTTTAAATAATCCAGAATATAAAAAGACACAAGGTAGTGTCATTTTTGAAGGAGAAGATATTACAAATACACCAACACATGAAATAGCACAAAAGGGTGTATTTATGTCATTCCAATTACCAGAAGAAATACCAGGAATATCAACAATGAATTTCTTAAAATATGCAAAAAATAAAATAACAGGAAAACCTGTTAAGATTTTCGAACTAAAAAAAGAAGTAGAAAAAGATGTTGAAGAATTAAACATGAACCCTAATTTAATTCAAAGAAATCTAAATGTTGGATTTTCTGGAGGAGAAAAAAAGAAAAACGAAATATTACAATTACTTGTTCTAAATCCAAAACTAGCTATGCTAGATGAAACAGATTCAGGACTAGATGTTGATGCTATAAAAACAGTTTCTAAAGGTATTCAAATGTACCATAACCAAGATAATGCAGTATTAATAATAACACATAATACACGTATTTTAGAAAATCTAAAAGTTGACCGTGTACATATTTTAGTAAATGGAAAGATAGTAAAATCAGGAGATGCAAGTTTAGCAAAAGAAATTGAAGAAAATGGATATGAAAAATATAAAAAACTTGCAGAATAATTTGAAGCCCAAATTTTAGAAAAGGAGATAATAATATGGCAGGCAATAAATCACAAGTAGATGATATAGATAGAAATATATATGACATAAAAGATAAAGATAACTATGATTTCAAAATAAAAAAAGGCTTAAATAGAGAAATCGTAGAAGAAATATCAAAGAAAAAAAATGATCCGGATTGGATGAGAGAAATTAGACTAAAAGCTTTAGAAACATATGAAAAATTAGAAATGCCAAGTTGGGGACCAGATTTATCAGACTTGAAAATGGACGAAATCGCAACATATGTAAAACCTAAAACAAAATTAAATAGTAGTTGGGATGATGTGCCAGAAGATATAAAAAATACTTTTGATAGATTGGGAATTCCAGAAGCAGAGAAAAAATCTTTAGCTGGAGTCGGAGCACAATACGACTCAGAAGTTGTATATCATAGTATGAAAGAGGAATTAAAGAAAAAAGGTGTAATTTATACAGATATGGAAACAGCTGTAAGAGAATATCCAGAAATCGTAAAATCACACTTTATGAAATGTGTACCAATAAATGATCATAAATTTGTTGCGCTACATGCAGCAGTTTGGTCAGGAGGATCATTTGTTTATGTACCAGAAGGTGTTGATGTTGGAATACCTCTACAATCTTATTTTAGATTAAATTCACCAGAATCTGGTCAATTTGAACATACAATGATAATTGTAGAAAAAGGAGCAAAACTTCACTTTATAGAAGGATGTTCAGCTCCAAAATATAACAAAGTAAATCTACATGCAGGATGTGTAGAATTATATGTAGCAGATGATGCATATTTAAGATATTCAACAATAGAAAACTGGTCAAAAAATATGATGAACTTAAATACTAAAAAAGCAATTATAGGAAAAAATGCACAAGTTGATTGGGTAACAGGTTCATTTGGATCAAAAGTTTCAATGCTTTACCCATTAAGTATTTTAAATGGCGAAGGTGCAAGAACAGAATATACTGGAATTACATTTGCAGGAGGAAATCAAAACCTAGATACAGGATTTAAAGTAATACACAATGCTCCAAACACATCATCAGTAGTAAATTCAAAATCAATATCAAAAAATGGCGGAGCTTGTACATATAGAGCTTTAGTAAGAATAAATGAAAATGCTAAAAATTCAAAATGTAGTGTAAGTTGTGAATCTTTAATGTTAGATGATATCTCAAGATCAGACACAATACCTGTAAATGATGTAAGAACAGATGAAGTTGAATTTTCACATGAGGCAAAAGTTGGTAAGATTAGTGACAAAGAAATCTTCTATTTAATGTCAAGAGGACTTTCTGAGGAAGATGCGAAAGCAATGATAGTTAGAGGATTTGCATATCCAATATCAAAAGAATTGCCAGTAGAATATGCAGCAGAAATGAATCAATTAATAAACTTAGAATTAGAAGGGAGCATAGGATAATGAATATAAAAATAAATGAAACACCAATAAGAACAGCAAGAAATTTTAGAATAAATAATATTACAATAGATGCTCCAGAAATACCAGAAAAACTAGAAGAATTTAAAAACATAGAAATTAAAACATTATCCACAAGTTGTACAGAAAATGTGGAAAACGTACCATTCACATATGGAATAGGAACAAAACAAGAGGAGCAAATTATCAAATCAGCTAATCATAAAGCACATATAAAAATAGAGAAAAAAGAAGATATAAAAATAATATATACTTTTGATGACGAAAATAGATATTTAATAAATAATTTAGAATTTGTAGTAAATAATGATGCAAATATAATTATTGAATATAGAAGCAAAACAGAATTACCATGTTATCATAATGGAAAAATAAAAGTAATTGCTCAAAATGGTAGCAAAGCAAAAGTTACAATAGTAAACTTTTTAAATATTGCAAGTACACATTTAGAAGCTGTTGAAAATCAAATTGAAGATAATGCAGATGTTCAATACATAATTGCAGACATTGGTGGAAAATATAGTATTACAAATTACTATGCAAATTTGGTTGGAGAAAAAGCCAAAAATGATACAAAAACAATATATTTAGGAATAAAAGATCAAATAAAAGACATCAACTATATTGCAGAATTAAGAGGAAAAAAGACAAATATGAAAATGGACTTACAAGGAGCCTTAAAAGACAATAGTGTTAAAAAGTTTAAAGGTGATATTGATTTTAAAACAGGTTGTAAAAAAGGAAAGGGAAGCGAAAATGATGCTTGTATGTTATTATCTGATACAGCAAAATCAATAGCTTTACCAATGCTTCTTTGTACAGAAGATGATGTTGAAGGAGAACATTCTACATCATCAGGAAAAGCCGATGAAAAAGAATTATTCTATATTATGAGTAGAGGTCTTAGTCATAAAGAAGCTATAAAATTAATTGTAAAAGCTAAATTTTATAGCTTAATAGAAAAAATATCTGAAGAAGAATTAAGACAAGAAGTAATAGATGAAATAGATAGGAGATTAGATCAATAATGAGAAGAGAAGATTTTCCAATTTTAAATAGCAGAGATATGGCATATTTAGATAATGGAGCAACAACTCAAAAACCACAAAAAGTTTTAGATGCAGTAAATAATTTTTATGAACATGAAAATGCAAATCCACATAGAGGTGCATATAGTTTAAGCATTGAAGCCACAGAAGCATATGAAAATACTAGGGCAAAAATTGCAAAATTTATAAATGCTAGATACCCAGAAGAAATTATATTTTCTAAAAATGCAACTGAAAGCTTAAATTTACTTGCATATTCTTATGGATTAGATAATTTGAAAAAAGATGATGAAGTTGTAATATCAATAATGGAACATCATTCTGATTTAGTTCCTTGGCAATATGCAACTAAGAAAACGGGAAGTCATTTAAAATATATGTATATAAATGATGATTTTGAACTTTCAAAAGAAGAAATTGAAAGCAAAATAACAGATAAAACAAAAATTGTTGGAATTACACAAGTATCTAATGTTTTAGGAACAATAAATCCTGTAAAAGATATTATAAAATATGCTCATAAAAAAGGAGCAATTGTAATTGTTGATGCTTCACAAAGTATTCCACATATGGCAATAGATGTACAAGATTTAGACGCGGACTTTTTAGTATTTTCAGGCCATAAAATGTTAGCACCTTTAGGAATAGGTGTATTATATGGTAAAAAAGAATTATTAAAAAAAATGAATCCATTTTTAATGGGTGGAGACATGATTGAATATGTATATGAACAAAAAACAACATTTGCACCATTACCAAATAAATTTGAAGCAGGAACACAAAATGTAGAAGGTGTAGTTGGATTAGGAGCTGCAATAGATTATATAAATGAATTAGGATATGACAATATTGAAAAAGCTGAAAAAGAATTAACAGATTATGCAAGAGAAAAATTAACAAAGCTAGACTTTTTAGATTTATATTTAACACCAAATAAAGAAAATCATTCATCAGTATTTTCATTTAATGTAAAAGGTGTACATCCACATGATGTTGCATCAATACTAGATTCAGAAGGTGTATATGTAAGATCTGGAAATCATTGTGCACAACCTTTATTAAGATCTTTAGGAATAGATGCAACATGTAGAGCAAGTTTATATTTCTATAATACTAAGGAAGATATAGACAGATTAGAAAAAGCTTTAATAAAAACAAATAATATATTTGCAAAATACAGAAAATAAAATGAATAAATTATAAAAATATATTAGCCATAAGTCAAAATTTCTGAAAGGAATGAAAAAAATGGACAACATAGATGATGTATATAATGATATGATTATAGAATATGGAATAAATCCACCACATAAAGAAAAACTTGCATCATGCGATTTTTGTGAGTTGGGTCATAACCCTAACTGTGGTGATGAAATTGAACTTGAACTAAAATTAGACGGAGATAAAATAGAAGATATGGCATTTACAGGACATGGATGTGCAATATCTCAAAGTTCAACAGCAATAATGATAGATGTTTTAAAAGGAAAGACAATAGAGGAAGCTAAAGACATAATTGAAACATTTATAAAAATGATAAGAAGAGAAGAAACAAACGAACAAGAGCTTGAAAAACTAGAAGATGCAATAGCATTTAAAAATATATCTCATATGCCAGCAAGGGTAAAATGCGCATTACTAGCATGGCATACATTAGATGATTTATTAGAAAAATGTAAAAAATAAAAGAAGCGGTCAAAGACCGCTTTGTTTATATGTAAAAAAATAGCGGAAGGAATTGAAAAATATGGCAAACAATAAAGTTTTACTTGGAATGAGTGGAGGCGTTGATAGTTCAGTATCAGCCTTAATTTTAAAACAACAAGGCTATGACGTAATGGGAATAACTTTAGAATTATTTGCTGGTTCATGTTGTAACATTGAAACAACAATTGATGCTAAAGGTGTGTGCAAAAAAATGGGTATACCACATATAACATATGAGCAAAAAGAAAAATTTAGAAAATGCGTTATAGATGATTTCATAAATGAATATGCACATCAAAGGACACCAAATCCATGTATAGAATGTAATAAATATTTAAAATTTGGATCAATGTATGATAAAGCCAAAGAACTAGGGTGTGAGTATATTGCAACAGGACATTATGCGAGAATGGTATATTCAGAAAAATATGGACGTTATGCTATAAAAAAAGCTAAGTGTATAGCTAAGGATCAAACTTATGTGTTATATAACATGCCAAAAGAATTGTTAGGAAAAGTTTTATTTCCATTAGGTGATTTTGAATCTAAAGAAGAAGTAAGAAAAGTTGCTGCAGAAAACAAACTAGCAACAGCAAACAAACCAGACAGTGAAGATATATGCTTTATAACTGATGGAAATTATGCAAAATTTTTAGAGACAAATTCGTATTTAAAACCTAAAAAAGGGAATATTGTAACTAAAGATGGAAAAATTTTAGGACAGCATAATGGATTATATAAATATACAATAGGACAAAGAAAAGGACTTGGAATAAGTTATAAAGTCCCATTATATGTTATTGGATATAATAGTGTAAAAAATGAATTAATTGTCGGAGAAAAAGAAGACATATATAAAAATAAAATGATTGTAGATAATGTAAATTTATTACTAGTAGATAACTTAAATGAACCAATGCATGTAGGAGTTAAAATAAGATATTCTAGTAAAGAAGAACCAGCAACTATTGTAATGAATGAAAAAGGACAAGTAGAGGTAACATTTGATAAGCCAGTTGCAAGAATTACTCCTGGTCAATCAGCTGTATTTTATACAGATGATTTAGTAGTTGGTGGTGGAAAAATACTTAAATAAAAGGAGGCTTTTTAATGAGAGCTTTAATTACAGGTGCTTCATCAGGAATTGGTAAAGATATTGCAAAAATTTTAAGTCAAAAAGGATATGAATTAATTTTAGTTGCAAGAGACGAAGAAAAACTTGAAAACACCAAACAAGAATTAGGTGGAAAAAATAATATTGAACTAATAACAATGGATCTATCAAAAGAGAAAAATTGTAAAACATTAGCTGACAATGTAAAAGATATAGATTTATTAGTAAATAATGCTGGTTTTGGAGATTGTGGAAGTTTTGAAAAGACAGATTTAGATAAAGATATAAAAATGATAGAAACAAATGTAATTGCATATCATATTTTAACAAAACTATATTTAAAAGAAATGATAGAAAAAAATAGCGGAAAAATATTAAATGTAGCATCAATAGCAGGTTTTATGCCAGGACCACTAATGGCAACATATTATGCAACAAAAAATTATATTGTAAAGCTATCAGAATCTATAAGAGAAGAATTAAAAAAGAGTAATTCTAAAGTTCAAATAAGTATATTATGTCCTGGACCTGTAAATACAAATTTTAATAAAGTAGCAAATGTAAAATTCAAACTAAGAGAGGCAAATAGTATGCAAGTTGCAAAATATGCTGTAAAAAAATTAGAGGCAGGAAAATTTTATATCGTTCCAGGAATTGATATAAAATTAGCAAGATTTGCAGCAAAGATTATACCATCAAATATAGTAGCAAAAGTAACATATAAAGTCCAAAAGAGAAAGTTGTCTAAATAGGCAACTTTTTTTCTTGAAATTACTTGCCTAAAAGACATACTTAGTCTATAATAAAATATATTAATAAGGTAATTACTAGGAGAAGTAATAATGTGGAAAAGAAAAGAATTAAAAAAGAAAGCAAGAGAAGTTGTTAAAAAAAATTATTGGACAGCAATTGTAGTATGCTTTTTAATTGCAATACTAACAGGTGAATTTGGAACTTCAATTGTAGGAATATGGCAAGTTGATAATTCAACAGATCCTGATTATGCAATAAATCAAGACGATATATTTGCAACTTCTGAAAATAAAAATGATAAAATAAAAGAAATTTTACAAAAATGGTATAATTTTAATAATCAAGAGATATGGGTAAATAATTTAGAAGATAAATCAATTGATCTTATCAATGCAAATATAAATAGTATAACAAAATCTGAAAAATATATTTATAAAATTTGGGATGCAATAGAATTATTTAAAGCTGAAAAACCAGTATTGGCTATAGGATTAATAATAGCTTCTATACTTGCAATGATTTATATAGTATTTTTGGCAGAACCATTGTTAGTTGCAGAAAGAGTGTATTTTATAAAAGCAAGAAAAAATCCAAATACTAAAATTGGAGCAATGAAAGAAGTATTTAAAAAAGGAAATTGGAGCAATATTTCAATAATAATGTTATTAAAAAACATCTATAATACATTGTGGTTTTTAACTATAATAGGAGGATTTATAAAAACATATGAATATAGAATGATACCATATATTTTAGCTGAAAATCCTACAATGAAAAGAAAAGAAGTTTTTGAATTATCTAAAAAAATGATGAAAAAAAATAAGTGGAGAGCATTTATTTTAGACATGTCATTTATATGGTGGGCAATTTTATCACTATTAACATTTGGATTAGTAAATGTATTATATTTAAATCCATATAGAATAGCTACATCAGTAGAATTATATGAAGCCCTAAAAGAAAATAGTAGTAATTAATTTACTACTATTTTTATTGGCTAAATAAAATATAAGAAAAAAGAAGGAGAATATAGCGAAAGGTGTAGAATAATGCGATGAAAAGTACTTGCCTCCGCTGGAAATTAATGGTATTATAAAAAAGGACGTTAAAAAAGGGGGATGAGAAAATGAATATATTTTTTGGAGGCACTTTTTTAGAAAAAGATGAGTTAAAAGAAGCGGGAATAGAGTATCCCATAAAATTAGAATATTATAAAATTATAAATGAGGATGAACTAGTAAAAAAAGATAATGCCAAATATGGTATAAAAATAGTCAAAACAGAGTATATACAAAATGATGTAAAAGTAGAGGATAAAACAATTCAATATCTTTCGAATAATGAACAAAAGACAAATGAAATTTTAGATTTGTTAAAAAGAAACAAAGTCACACCAATTTGTGTTCAAGATATTATTTGTGATTTTTCAAAAAATTCAATTTATTTCTAAAATATTTTAAATATAATAGTTTGTATCTAAAAAATAACAAAAAACCTTGCAAAATAAAGAAAATTAAGCTAGAATAACTTATGATTAATAAAAGGAGAAATACAAGGAGGAAAAAATGGCCGATAGATTAATAATAGTAGAGTCACCAGCTAAGGCAAATACTATTAAAAAATTTTTAGGAGGAAGCACAAAAGTAGTTGCTTCAATGGGACATATTAGAGATTTACCCAAATCAAAAATGGGAATCGATATAGAACATGATTTTGAACCTGAATATATAAATATACGTGGAAAAGGCGATTTAATAAAATCTTTAAAAAAAGATGCTAAACAAGCAAAAAAAGTATATCTTGCAACTGACCCGGATCGTGAAGGAGAAGCAATAGCATGGCATTTAAATTATATACTAAAACCAGAAAACGATAAAATTGTAAGAGTTACCTTTAATGAAATAACAAAAGGGGCAGTTCAAAAGGCTATAAAAGAACCTAGAGACATTAATTTAAACATCGTAGATGCACAACAAGCAAGACGTGTACTAGATAGAATAGTAGGATATAAAATAAGTCCACTATTATGGAAAAAGGTAAAAAGAGGATTATCAGCAGGACGTGTACAATCAGTTGCAGTAAAATTAATAGTTGATAGAGAAGAAGAAATAGAAAAATTTATTCCAGAAGAATATTGGAATATTTATGCACATTTAGAAGATGAAAATACCAAAAAGCAATTTGAAGCTAGATATTATGGGAAAAATGGTAAAAAGCTAGAAATCCACAATAAAGAACAAGTTGATGAAATTCTAAATGAAATAAAAAATGCAAAATACATTGTAAAAGAAGTAAAAAGAGGAGAAAAGAAAAGAAATGCAGCTCCGCCATTTACCACAAGTACAATGCAACAAGAAGCATCAAGAAAACTTGGATTTACTTTAAAAAAGACAATGTCAGTTGCTCAAAACTTATATGAAGGTGTGAAAGTGCCTGAAAAAGGTTCAATAGGTTTAATAACATATATGAGAACAGATTCAACAAGAATTTCAGAAGTTGCAAGACAAGCAGCCAAAGAGCATATTGTAGGTAAATATGGAGAAAATTATTATGAAAATAGATATTACAAAACAAGTAAAGATTCTCAAGATGCCCATGAAGCAATAAGACCAACATATGCTGAACTAGAGCCGGATAAAATAAAGGACTCTTTAACAAATGATCAATATAAATTATATAAATTAATATATAATAGATTTATGGCAAGTCAAATGTCATCAGCAATTTATAACACAATGGCTGTAACAATAGATGCAAATAATAATACATTTAAGGCCAATGGTCAAAATCTAAAATTCAAAGGATTTATGACTTTATATGTTGAAGGAACTGATACAGAAGAACAAGAAGCTGGAATGTTACCAGATTTAACAGAAAATCAAGAATTAAAAGAAATAAAAATAGATCCAAAGCAAAGTTTCACAGAACCACCTGCAAGATATACGGAGGCAAGCCTTGTAAAAGTATTAGAAGAAAAAGGAATAGGAAGACCAAGTACATATTCTCCAACAATTACAACTATTTTAGAAAGAAGATATATAGAAAAACAGCAAAAACAATTGGTGCCAACAGAACTTGGAAAAATAGTTAATAAACTATTAACAGAAAATTTTACAGATATCATAAATGTAGAATTCACAGCAGACATAGAAAATCAATTTGATAAAATTGCAGAAGGAAAAGAAGAATGGAAAAAAATGATAAGAGAATTTTATGGACCATTTGAAAGTGAATTAACAAAAGCAGAAAAAAATTTGGAACATGTTGAGATTAAAGACGAGGTATCTGATATACCATGTGATAAATGTGGAAGAATGATGGTTTATAAATATGGTAGATTTGGAAAATTTTTAGCTTGTCCTGGATATCCAGAATGTAAAAACACAAAACCAATAATTGAAACAATTAATGTACCTTGTCCAAAATGTGGTGGCACAGTACAAATACGAAAAACTAAAAGAAATAGAAAGTATTATATTTGTGAAAATAATCCTAAAACATGTGATTTTATTTCTTGGAACAAACCAAAACCAGGAGAAAAGTGGGAGCCTGAAGAAAGCAAAGAAAATACAGCTGAAAATAAAAAGACAAAGAAAAATAGTAAGAAAAAAAGTACAAAAAAATAAATTGATTAAATATAAATAAGGAAATGACAAGTGAATATACAAGTCTTACAGAAAATGCAAATACTGTTCAATAAAAATAAGTTTATTTATTAGCACTAAATTATAAAATTTAGTGCTAATATTATTTTTAATTAATATTTTTTATCTGTGTTTTTATAAATTTTTTAAATGATTTTTTACCATTATCATAAATTAATTAAATAAAAATAAAATATACTAGAGTACTTGACAATTTCAAGGATTTTTGGTATTATTTTAAGTGCTTAAGCATATGATATAAAAGTAAAGAAAAACAAATGCAGGTATAGTTTAGTGGTAAAATGTAACCTTGCCAAGGTTAAGTTACGGGTCCGATTCCCGTTACCTGCTCCAAAAATAAATGTGCTTAAGCATATTTATTCGGCGACATAGCCAAGTGGTAAGGCACAGGTCTGCAAAATCTCGATCCCCGGTTCGAATCCGGGTGTCGCCTCCAAAAAAAGAAGAGAAAATGTTGATATATCAATATTTTCTCTTTTTTATATTATTATTTTTAACTACGTGGTGAATCAAAAATTAATGAAATAATCATATTACATAACTCTTCTTCATTTAAAGGACTGTTAGATTGAATCCACCATACAATTGTAGATATTACAGCACCTGCATAAAAGTGAGACATAGCAGACATGTCAGCTTTATGCGTGATTCCATTATCTTCTTCTTTTTTTAACATGCTGTAAATATAATTAACACAAGTATCCATAAATAATCTAGTTATATAGTTTTCAGAATTATGTTTTAGGATATTTTGAAATATTTCTTTTTTTTCTCCAATATATTCTAACAAAATCATAACTAAATTAGTATAAAATTCTTGAGTTGTTTTGTAAGTTCTATTCATTTTTTCTAAAACTTCTTGTTCTGTGTCTTTTACACAAAATTCTAATAATTCATATTTATCTTGAAAATGATGATAAAAAGTTGTCCTATGTATCATTGCTTCATTACAAATATCATTTACTTTAATGTCTTCAAAAGTTTTTTTGCATAATAATTTAAATAAAGAATCTTTTAATAAAATATAAGTTCTTTGTACTCGTAAATCTTTCATTTGTTAAAACTCCTCTTCTATTTAATATATACAAATTATAAACTTTATTTCGACAAATGTAAAGATAGTATACAAATGTATATACAATTTTTTTAAATTGTATAATATGCTACAAAAGTAGAAAAATTGTAGTTGCATTTTTTTAAAATCCTTCTATAATAGATAAGTGAGTGTAAATTTAGTTAACAAATATAATATATATAGGAAAGGAGACTTAATAATGAAAAGTAAACAAGGTAAACTTGTAATGAAATGGGTAATTATAGCAGCTATAATAATTATTCCCGTATTATATAGCTTTTTCTATTTAAAAGCATTTTGGGATCCATATGGAAATTTAAAAGATATGAAAATAGCTGTTGTTAATTTAGATGAAGGAAAAGACAATGAGAATTTAGGAAATGATCTAGTAAAAACATTAAAAGATAAAGATGTTATGACAATAGAGGAAAGTAAAGATGCAGATGTTGCACAAAAGGGATTAATAGATCAAGACTATTATGCAACAATAACAATTCCAAAAGACTTTACACAAACATTGAAAAATGCAGAAAATAGTGATAGAAAAATGACAACAATAACATATTCACCTAACCAAAAATCTAATTATTTGGCATCACAGATGATTAATCAAGTTGTAACATCTGTTGAAAAAGAAGTAAAGGCAAATGTATCACAAGAAGTTGTTACAACTTTGTCAGATGAATTGAAAAGTGTACCAGATAAAATGGAAGAGATAGCAGAAGGAACTGTAAAAATAGCTAACGGAACTTCAGATTTACAAGATGGATTAGGAACTTTAAAAAATGGAACAAGTGAATTACAAACTAATTATCAAAAATTTGATGAAGGCGTTGATAGTGCTTCAAGCGGAAGTAAGAACTTAACAAGTGGTTTAACTCAATTACAAAAAGGCGCAGATACATTATATGAAGGAACAAATAAATTAGCAGAAAGTACAAAAGATTTATCTAAATTAAGTGATGGAGTAGATAAATTATCAAGTGGGGCTAATACATTAAGTACAGGTGTTTCTGCTTATGTAGATGGTGTAAATAAAGCTATTACTACAGTAAGTGGTACAACATCTCAAGTAAAGACTTTAGCTAGTGACATTCAAACATATGTAAAAAACAATCCAGAGGCTGCAGCAAATAAAGATCTTCAAAAAGTTTTAAAAGATTTAAATGCAATGAATCAATCTTCAGGTGGCAGTTCAGAATTAGAAACTTTAAAAACAAAAGGAACTGAATTAAAGAAAGGTGCAACTAGCCTAAATACAAATATAAAAACATTAGCAAGTCAAACAAGCAAATTAAATGATTTATCAGCTGGTGTTCAAACTATAAATAATGGAATGTTAGAGTTGAAAAAAGGATTAAGTTCAGCTCAAAGTGGAAGTACAACATTACAACAAGGAATAAATACATTAAGTTCAAGTTCAAAACAAGTAAAGAGTGGAATAGCTCAATTAAATAGTGGTACTCAACAGGCATATAATGGAAGTAGTACATTATTAGATGGAACTCAAACTTTTAGAAATGAAATAGATAATGGTATTTCAAATACAAATAGTGAATTAACAAAATTAGATGGATTAGATACTTATGTAAAAGATCCAGTTGATGTAAATGAGAATGATTATGGACACGTATCATCATATGGATTAGGATTTGCTCCATATTTCATGTCAATTTCATTATGGGTAGGTGGATTAATTGCATTAGTTATGTTATACAATGATCCAGAAAACAGATTTAGAATAATGAGTAAAAATGCTAAAAATCCATATTTACGTACAGCACTTTATATGGTAATAGCAGCAACACAAGGACTTGTATTAGGATTTATATTAAAAATGGGATTAGGATATTCTATTACAAATGATCTTTTGTATTATGCAACATGTGTACTGGTATCAATGACATTTACAAGTATTATATTATTCTTAATAGAGAATTTTTCAGATGTTGGAAAATTCTTATGTATCTTGTTGTTAGTATTACAATTAGCAGCAAGTGGAGGTACATTCCCAATAGAAACTGTACCAAAATTCTTCCAAAGTATTTATAATTACATGCCTATGAATTATAGTATAAGATTAATAAAAGAGTCATTAATTCAAAGTGATAATAGTATGATATGGAATAATGGAATGGTTTTAGTTGGTATATTAATAGCATTTCTTGCAGTAGTAGTAATACTTGAAATAATAAGAAATATAAGAAATAAAAAAGAAGATAAAAAAGTAATAGATGCAAACTAAAAAAAATCAGGTAAATAATTTTATTTACCTGATTTTTTTTTATTGGCTATTAATTTCTTTAAAGAAGTTATATTCTGTTCCAGATGTATTTTTTCCTTTAAAAGAATATCCATCATAAATTCCTGTTAAGTCAATATTTAATTTCATGTTATATGCAAATTTTTCTCCTAAATTATTGACAATATGAATTGTAAAATTCAAAGTTGGTTGTATTTCATCTAAATTAACATTTGCTTCTTTTAAAACTTTTCCATTAAATGAAATAGTTTTAGAATTATCAGAAACAGAATAATTTGTTAATAAGTCTTTATTTAAATATCCTAAAGAAATAGGATTTGAACAATCTGAATAAAATGTAGGTTCATCATAATTGTTACTTTCATTTTCTTGATTAGTGTTTATGATTTTAAAATCAATTCTATTGTTTGAAGCTTGTTCAACATTCTGATATTTTCCAAAATTTAATGGGTTTTTATAATTTAATATTTTGGTTCCATTTTCAGATTGTGTTGATAAAAAAATATTATCAATATACAATTCTTTTATAGTATTTTCATCTGTTAAGTCACTAGAAATTTTACTGTTATCAATATATAGAGAAATGTCTGAAAATTGAGAAATTGACATATTGTTTAAAGATTGATTTTCAGAATTATCTACTGCATTTGCGCTACTGTATAGCATTATTTTTTGAATACTAAAAACAGTTTGTTCGTTTTCATCTGATATTTCTACCATTTGATTAGCAAAATTATGTCTAGATACTAAATTAGAAAATACAAATATGTAATATAGTAATAATACGGCAATTGCTGCAATAATTAGTAAGACAAATGCTAATTTTACATTTTTTATTTTAAAATTAAACTTTTTCATTTTTAAGTTCCTTTCTTTTCTTATGTATCAAGTCTATTATATAACATTTGCATATAGCTAAATACTTTTGTATGCCATTCTGAATCTGAAGCATATCTTGTGTTTACACCTTCAAGAGTAGGACTGTTGTAATACCATCCTGCTGCAGTTTCACCATCATATATTTTAGTTCCAGATGGATTTAAATAATATTTAACTAAAGATTTTGCAACTGTTTCAATTCCTTCTGAATAATCTGTAAATGTAAAGGAAGCTTCATAAGGTGTTTCGTCATAAGAACCATATCCAAATAAATTCTTTTTATCTTGTGCTATTTGAGATGTTCCCCATCCACTTTCATGTATAGCCATAGATGCTAAGAATATACCATTAATGTTGTATTTCTTTTCCATATTATAAAATACTTGATAATTATCTTGAAATATATGGTTTTTATCATTTGTTAATCCTGTGAATATTTTTTTATAATCATTTAAAGTTAAACCACTAGTTTTGTTTAATTCCATACCAATATTAACTTTAAGTAAAAGCCTTTGAATTCTGTTCTTTTCAACAATATTAGGTGTTGAGTATGCAGAAGTTAAGTTAGAAGTTTTTATATATCCTTCAATTCCGTCGAAAGAAACTTTTGCCCAGTCTTCACTTGGTAATTCAATTAATTTAACATCAATGCTCTTTTTAACTTCAGCTGTTTCATTTGAACTATCTTCAGCTTTTTCTTTTAATTTTGTAGTATTTACTAAATACATTGTGTCACCAATATGTACTTTATGTTTTGCTAAGAATTCAGAAGTACCACGATCAATTACTTTTGCTGTTGGTTCTGTTATATTTTCTCTTGCTAATATAATTTCTTCAACAAAATTTCCGTTTTCATATGTTTTTACAGCTGTAACTTTATCTTTTCCTAAAACGCCTTCTTGTTTAACAACTTCTTCGCCCTTTGGTAAAGTAGCATTATCATTATAAGTTGTTTCAAATTCAACATCACGGTTTTCAACAACTTGTTCTTTAACTCTATCCATTCCAGCATTTTCAGAAATTATATTTTGAACATTTAGTCTATGTCTATTTAATTCATAAGTTGCTTCTACTTGAGTATCAGTTTTTGCATAACTTTCCTTAAAAGATAAATCTTTTGGAAAAAATAAAGCAACTGAAATAACTAATATTCCACAACCTGTTACAATTTGAGATAAAGTTAAGTCATTTGTTTTTGTATTTTTATAATTAGATTTGTTTTTTAAAGAAAACATAGTATTTAATTTATTAGATCTTTTTATTTTATCAGAATTATTATACACATTTTTTTGTTTATGTGTTTTATTTGCTTGCTTTGAATAAGCCTGTTGTGCAGCAGGATTATTTCTTATTTCCTGAAGTTCTTTAAATACTTCAGACAAGTTCCTATTCTCATAGTTTTTATCATCTAACATAATGTTAATATCTCCTTATATAATTATACATATCTATTATATAATAACTAACAAATAATGTCTACAATTTGTGACAAAAAAATACTAGAAAAAATTGTTATATCAGGCTTTTTTTGATGTTTTAGTGTTGCAAAATCTGGAAAATAGTATATAATAATAGTGAAAAAAAGAAGGTGAGAAATTGAATATAGAAGATTTAGAAAAAAGTATAGGATACACATTTAAAGATAAATCAATATTAAAAAATGCATTAACACATACTTCATATGCACATGAGCATGGAATAGAAAGTAACGAAAAATTAGAATTTTTGGGAGATAGTATATTAGAATTTATATCTAGCCAATATATTTATAAAAATTACCCTAGTTTAAGAGAGGGAGAAATGACTAAAGTTAGAGCAACAGTAGTGTGCGAAAAAAGTTTGTATAAAGTTGCTAAATTGCACAATTTTAGTGATTTCTTATATTTAGGAAAATCAGAAATAAAAACTGGTGGAAATCTAAGAATGGCTGTACTTGAAGATAGTGTTGAAGCTGTAATAGCTGCAATATATATGGATGGCGGACTAAAAGAAGCAGAAAAATTTATAATAGAAAATTTAAAAGATGCAATAAAAGAAGCAACTAAGCATGTAGGAGATAAGGATTATAAAACAGTTTTACAAGAAAAATTGCAGGTACATGGAAATGTAGATATAGAATACATAATAATAAATGAAAAAGGACCAGACCATGACAAAGTGTTTGAATCTGAAGTAAAATGTAATGGAAGGTTCTTAGCTAAAGGAAAGGGAAAAAGTAAGAAAGAAGCACAAATGCAGGCTGCCAAAAAAGCGTTGGAAAATTTATAAATAGAAAGAGGTAATTTATGAAAAGACAATATATTATCCCAATATTTGTACCACACCTAGGTTGTCCAAATGATTGTACATTTTGTAATCAAAAATCAATTAGTGGTCAAAAAACTAATATGACTAAAGAAAAAGCTAAAGAAATAATAGAAAGTTACCTAAAAAGTATAGATAAAGAAAATGCACAAATAGAAATAGCATTTTTTGGAGGAAGTTTTACTGCAATAGATGAAACTCAGCAAGAAGAGTTATTAAAAGTAGCAAGCAAATATGTTAAAAGTAAAGAAGTGCAAAGTATTAGAGTATCAACTAGGCCGGATGCTATTGATAAAACAATATTAAAAAGACTAAAAAAATATGGAGTAAAAACTATTGAATTAGGGGTTCAATCATCTAATAATTATATTTTAGAAAAAATAAATAGAGGTCATACTTTTGAAGATGTAAAAAATGCTGCAAAATTAATAAGATGGTATGGATTTAAATTAGGAGTTCAAATGATGGTAGGCTTACCAGAGAGTACAACAATTGATGAAATAAATACAGCTAAAGATTTAATAAAATTAAAACCTAAAATGGTAAGAATTTATCCTGTATTAATAATAAAAAATACTCAATTAGAAAAAGACTATAAAGCAGGTAAATACACTCCATTAACTGTTGTTCAAGCAGTAGAAGTTTGCAAAGAAATTGTAAGACTATTTCATGATAAAAATATAGATATAATAAGAATAGGATTACAACCAACAGATGAAATAGCAGAGCCAGGAACAGGAAAAAGTGAGGTTGTTGCAGGCCCATATCATCCAGCATTTAGACAATTGGTAGAAAGTGCTATGTGGTATGATGCAATAGTAGGAAAAATAAAAAGATTAAATGTAAAAGTAAAAGAAGTAGAAGTAACTGTAAATCCTATAGATGCAAACAATGTAATAGGTCATAAAAAAGAAAATGTATTAAAGCTTAAAAATACATATGATGTTGATTTGATTATAAAGCAAGATACTAAAATGAAACAAGGAAAGTCAAAAATAGAAATTACTAAAACATATACAAATTAGCTTGAATAAAATTTCAAGAAATTACCAATAATAATAAAAACATATTTAAGGTGATTTTATGAAAGAAGAAACTAAAACAAAAATAAGAAACATAACATTAGAGATACTAGGAACTATAATTGGTGCATTAATTATGGCATTTGGAGTATCTCTATTTTTATTGCCAAATCAGTTATCTTCAGGAGGGGTAGCAGGTGTGGCAACAATAATATATTATTTATTAAATATCCCAATGGGAACTGTAATATTATCAATAAATGTCCCTTTATTTTTAATATCAATGTTTAAAATAGGAAAAATGTTTTTTATAAAATCAATTATTGGAACAATATCATTGTCAGTATTTATTGATTTGTTAGACAAATTAGAACCATTAACACATGATAGGTTTTTAGCGTGTGTATATGGAGGAATTCTTTTAGGGCTTGGAACAGTAGTACTATTAAAAGTAAACTCATCAACTGGGGGAAGTGATTTAGTAAGTTATGTTGCCAAAAAATACAAACCAACAGTAAGAAGCGGAAATATTATAATTATAATAGATATAATTATAATTACAGTAAATATGATATTTTTTAGAGAGATAGAGATAGGTTTATATTCAGCAATAGCCATATATTTAATGGGAAAAATAATTGATATATTTTTTGAAGGGATAAATTTTACAAAATTAATGATAATTGTTTCAAAAGAAAGTGAAAAAATTGCTAAAGAAATCGATGAAAAGGTTGAAAGAGGATCAACAGGACTATATGGAAAAGGAATGTATAGTAATAATGAAACTTTAGTATTAATGTGTGCTGCATATAGAAAAGATGTAGCAAAAATAAAAATATTGGCAAAAAAAATAGATCCTAAAAGTTTTATAATAATTGCAAATTCAAGAGAGGTAGTAGGGCAAGGATTTAAAAGTAAAGAGAAAATGTAAAAAGTTTCACTTGATTTGAAGAAAGTTCTATTATAAAATCAAATAGAAAGGAAACGAAAATGGAAGAACAAAAATATATTTTAAAAAATATTAAATCATTTAAATTAAAGGATATATTTGAATGTGGACAATGTTTTAGGTGGAATATTCAAAGTAATGGTAGTTATATAGGTGTATTTAAAAACGATGTATTAAAAGTATCACAAAAAGAAAATGATATAATATTTGAGGGAATGTGCGATGGTAAAATAGAAGAAGTCGTAACAAATTATTTTGATTTAAATAGAGATTATGAAAAAATAAAAAAACAATTAAGCAAAATAGATGAAAACATGAAAGAAAGTATTGTATATGGTGAAGGAATACGCATTTTAAACCAAGATTTATGGGAAACAATTATATCATTTATAATATCAGCCAATAACAATATTCCAAGAATAAAAGGAATCATAGAGAGATTATCTGAAAAATATGGAAATGAAATAATATATAAAAATAATATTTATTATACATTTCCAACACCAGAACAGCTAAAAGATGTAAGCGTTCAAGATTATAGAAGTTTAGGATTAGGATTTAGAGATGTAAGATTATATGAAACAACAAAAATGATTTTAGAAAATCAAGTCAATCTAGAAGAACTAAGAACAAATCCTAACACACAAGAAGTAAGAGAAAAGCTTTTGACATTATCAGGTGTTGGACCTAAGGTTGCAGATTGTATATTACTTTTTTCAGATTTAAAAAGATTGGAAGTATTTCCAATTGATGTCTGGGTTCGCAGAGTTATGAATGATTTATATATAAAAAATGAAGATGAAACAAAAGTTAGTAAAAAACAGATTGAGAAAATTGCAAAAGAAAAGTTTGGAAATTTAGCAGGTTTGGCTCAACAATATTTATTTTATTGGAGAAGAGAAGCGTAAAAATTTCTATTATAAAATTTAAAAAGAATAGAAAAGGAGTGACAAAATGGGATTAAAAATAATATATGGAAAATCAGGAAGTGGTAAAAGTACATATTGTTTTTCTGAAGTTTCTAAAATAATAAATAAAGAAAAGAAAATTTTTATAATCACTCCGGAGCAATTTTCATTTACTGCTGAAAGAAGGCTTATGGATGCAATAAATACAAAAGCTGTTGTTTATGCAGAAGTAATAACCTTAAGTAGAATGGCACATCGTGTAATTGCAGAAATTGGAGGAAGTAACCAAACACAATTAACCAAATGCGGAAAAGCAATGATGATTTATTCAATTTTAAATAACAATAAAAAAGATTTAAAATTTTTAAGTAAGTCAGACGAAAATATAGATTTAAGCATGAGAGCAATTACTGAATTCAAAAAACATGGAATAAGTGTAGAAAATCTACAAGAAGAAATGAGCAATACAGAAGATATATATTTAAAAAACAAATTGCAAGATATGATGGTAATATACCAAAAATTTGAAGAACAAATTCAAGACAAATATATAGATGATACAGATTTATTAACCATACTTGCAAATAGTTTAGATAAAACAGATTTAATTAAAGATAGCATAATTTACATAGATGAATTTGCTGGATTTACATATCAAGAATATGAAGTTATAAAACAAATGATAAAATTAGCTAAACAAGTTAATATAACAATTTGTACAGATGATTTAGATTTTAATACAAATCCAGATATTGATATATATTATTCAAATAAAATAACAGTAAAAAAATTATTAAATTTAGTAAAACAAAACAATTTAAAATTAGAAGAACCAGTAGAGTTAAAAAATGTTTATAGATTTAAAACAAAAGAATTAAAACATTTAAGTCAGAATTTATATAACCCACAATCCACAAAATATGCAGAAAATGTGGAAAACTTAAAATTATTTTTGGCAAAAAATGAATATTCAGAAATTGAAGAAGTTGCAAAACAAATCAAAAAATTAATTAGAGAAAATAAAATGAATTATCATGATATCTCAATAATTACTCAAAATACAGAAAACTATGCATCATTAGTAAGAGCAATATTTGAACAATACGATATACCGGTGTTTATAGATGAAAAACGAGATTTAAATCAAAATATTATAGTACAATATGTATTATCGATATTAGAAGTAATAGCAAGAAATTTTACAAGTGAATCAGTATTTTCATATATAAAATCAGGATTTTTAGATATTGATAAAGAAGAAATTTTTAAATTAGAAAATTATTGTGAGAAGTGGGGAATTAAGTTAAATAAATGGAAAAATGATTTTACATATGAATTAAATGATGAAAATAAAAAGCAAGAAATTCAAAGATTAAATGAGATTAGAAAAGAAATAATAAATCCATTATTAAAATTACAACAAAATATTAGAAAAGAAAAAACAGCAAAAAATATTACAAAATTATTATATGAATTTTTACAAGAACAAAAACTAGAAGAAAAGATATCACAAAAAATTAATGAATTAGAAGGTAAAGTAGATTTAGCAAGTGAGTACAAAACAAGTTATCAAATAATATTAAATATATTAGATGAAATTGTGTTAGTATTTGGAGAAGATAAATTTTCTATAGAGCAATATCAAAAAGTATTAAAAGTAGGTTTAAAGAACAGTGGGCTTGGAAAAATTCCAGGAACAGCAGATCAGGTTATACTAGGAGATGTAGATAGATCAAGAAGTCATAAAGTAGATATAGTTTTTATAATTGGAATAAATGATGGTGTATTTCCAAATATAAATAAAGATGAAGGATTCTTGGATGATGCTGATAGAGAAATATTAAAAAATGATGGAATAGAACTTGCTAAAGGAACCGTAGAACAATTATATGAGGATAAGTTTAATATTTATAAGGCATTTACAACAGCTGAAAAACAAATTTATTTATCATATAGTTCTTCGGACAAAGATGGAAAATCACTAAGACCATCAATGTTAATAAAACAAATAAAAAAAATGTTTCCTAATCTAAAAGAAGAAAGCGATGTAATAGTAAAAAAATATGAATTGGTTAATCAAACAATAACATATCAAGAATTAATAGAAAATATTGCTAAACTAAAGAAGGGCGAAGATATTTCGAAAGTTTGGTATGAGGTTTATAAATATTATTTAGGTCAAATAGAATGGAAAACAAAACTTATAGAAGATTTAAAAGGATTAGAATATACCAATATACCACAAGAAATTGATAAAGAAAACATAGAAAAACTATATGGAAAAACATTAAAAACAAGTATATCAAGATTGGAAACATATAGAAGTTGCCCATTTTCATATTATTTGCAATATGGGTTAAAAATAAAAGAAAAGGAACAATTAAAAATTCAAACATTTAATACAGGTTCTTTAATGCATGAAACAATTGATGCTTTTTTTGAATATGTAAGAAGTGAAGGCTTAGAGTTAGCAGAACTTACAGAAGATCAAATATTAGATATTGTGTCTAAAATAATTGATGAAAGTTTAAAATTAAATAGAAATATTATATTTACAGCAACTGCTAAGTATAAAGTTTTGGTAAAAAGATTAAAAAAGATAGTAAGCAAAGCCTTAAAATATATTATACAAACTATAATTTATAGTGATTTTTCAGTTGAAGGAACAGAAGTAGAATTTTCGGAAAAAGGGAAATATAAGCCGATAGTTTTAGAATTGGGCGATGGAAAAAAAGTTGAGATAACAGGAAAAATAGATAGAATTGATACGGCTAGAGAAGATGATGGAAAGTATTTAAGAATAATAGATTATAAATCATCAGCTAAAAATATAGATCTAAATGAGGTATATGCAGGTTTGCAAATACAGCTTTTAACATATACAGATGCAATTTGTAAACAAGAAGATGTAATGCCAGCTGGAATTTTTTATTTTTCATTATTAGAGCAAATGGTAAAAGCAGAAAAAAGAATTGATGAAGATGAAATAGAAGAAATGATAAGAAAAAATTTCAAAATGAGAGGATTAATTGTTGCAAATGTAAAAGTTATAAAAATGAATGATAATTCATTAAAAAGTGGAAGCTCAAAGTTAGTACCTGCAGCACTAACAGCATCAGGAACAGTTAATGAAAAATGGACTAATGGCGTAAAACAAGAAGAATTTAAAGTTTTACAAGATTATATATATAAGACAATTAAAGATATTTCAAAAGAAATTTTAAGTGGAAGAATCGATTTAAATCCATATTATAAAAAAGGAAAAACTCCATGTGAATATTGCAATTATAAATCTGTATGCGGATTTAATCCAAGGATGAATAACAACAAATACAATTATATAGATCAAAAAACTAAAGATGAAATTTTAAATAAAATGAAAAAAGAAATAAATTAATATGAAAGGAAAGTGATTTTTGTGGACTTATCAAATGAAAATATTATTCATGTAAAAAAAGATGGAATACAATATATTCAATTTAGAAAATTACTAGAATATAAAGATATAATAACACATGCATTTTCTTTAGGCTTAGACTTTAATTTTAGGACAACCCACAAAGGTGGAATACCTGTAAATGAAGAGATGATTCAAAAAGTAAACAATGATTATAATAAATTAACTAAAGCAATTGGATGCGATTTTAAAAATATAGTAAAGCCAATTCAAGAACATACAGGAAATATAATGACATTACAAAATAAAGTGAATATAGACAAGCCAGATATAAATGTTGAAAAATATAAAAAAACAGATGGTACAATCACAAATAAGTCCAATATTATACTTGCTTCAACAAGTGCTGATTGTATATTATTATTATTTTTTGATCCTGTAAAAAAAGTAATTGCAAATACTCACTCAGGATGGAAAGGAACAATACAAAGAATTGCTGTAAATACTGTAAGAAAAATGGTTCAAGAATATGGTTGTAATCCAAAAGATATAATTTGTTGTATATGTCCATCAATTAGAAAATGTCACTTTCAAGTTAGAAAAGATGTAGAAAAATTATTTAGAGATGAATTTAAAGATTTACAAGAAATAAATAAAATTATAGAGGAAGAAATACCAAATGAAACATGGAAAATTGATACAGTAGAAATAAATAAATTGATACTAAAAAATGCTGGATTAAAACCTGAGAATATAATAGATAGTGGACTTTGTAGTGTATGTAATTCAAATTTAATTCATTCATATAGAGCAGAAAAAGAGCAATTTGGGTTAAATAGTGCAGTAATAGAACTTTTATAAGGAAGTGAAAATATGTTAGTACCTAACAAATTGAAAATTGGAGATACAATAGGTGTAATAGCTCCGTCAAATCCTATAATAGGAGATAATATAGAAGAAATGGAAAAGGCTAAAAAAATAGTAGAAAAAGCCGGATATAAAGTTAAATTTTCTAAAAATATATTTTCAAATATTAATGGATATAGTAATTCGGCAAAAGAAAAAGCTGAAGATATAAATTCTATGTTTAAAGATAAAGACATAAAAATGATATGGTGTGCTAAAGGTGGAGAAAATTCTAATACAACATTTGAATATTTAGATTTTGAAATAATAAAAAATAATCCTAAAATAATTTGCGGATATAGTGATATAACATCATTGACAAATATAATTTCTGAAAGAGCTGGATTTGTAACATTTAATAGTACAAATTTTAAAACAATTGCTACAGATGAAACAAATTACAGTTTTGAACAAGCTTTAAAAAGATTTTCTGGCGAAAGTATAGAATTAGAAAATCCAGATGGTAAGCAATATAAAACAATAAGAAGCGGAAAAGCTAAAGGAAGATTAATAGGTGGCAATGTAACATTAACTAGGGGTTTGGTTTCTGGAAAATATAATATAAATTTTGAAAATAAAATATTATTTTTAGAAGAACTTGGATTTGAAACAGGACCTGCATTACTTAGCAATCATTTATATTATATGAAACAAAATGGTGTATTTGATAAAGTAAATGGAATATGGCTAGGAAATTATACTCATGAAAGTGGAATAACATTAGAGAAGATATTATTAGACGTACTTGGAGAAGATTATAATAAGCCTATAATTAAGTCAGAAAATTTTGGACATATTGAAAATAAAATTGCAATTCCAATAGGAACAGAAGCACAAATAGATACATCAAAAGAAATAAAAATAAAATTATTAGAAAATTGTGTTAAACAATAAAAGGAAGAGAAAAATGTTTGATAATTGGGAAGAATTAGAACAATCAATAAAAGGGTGCAATAAATGCAAATTATATTCAACAAGGCAAAATATAGTTTTTGGAGTTGGAAATAAAAATGCACAAATAATGTTTATAGGAGAAGGACCTGGTGCAGATGAAGATAGATTAGGTGAACCTTTTGTTGGAAGAGCAGGGCAACTTATGAATAAAGCTTTTCAAACTTTGGGAATAAAAAGAGATGATGTATACATTGCAAACATTGTAAAATGTAGACCACCATTAAATAGAAATCCAGAAGAAGATGAATGCGAAGCATGTATGAATTATCTTAGAAATCAAGTAATATTAGTAAAACCCCAAATAATAGTGCTACTTGGAAGTGTTGCTTTAAAGCATATTTTAGGAAAAGAATATGGTATTACAGCATCAAGAGGTAAGTGGTTTGAAAGAAAAGGAATAAAATATATGCCAACATGGCATCCAGCTGCGCTTTTAAGAGATGAAAACAAAAAGATAGATTTTATAAAAGATTTACAATTAGTTATAAAAGAATTAAATAGTTAAACGATAGAGTCAGTATAATTGACTATAATTTGAGGATAATATAAAATTATTACAAATATATAATTTGAGAGGAAAAGATGGAGAAAATATTAGAAAAAGCTAATTACTGTTTACATTGCAAAATAAAACCATGTGCATTAAAAGGATGTCCATTACATAATAATATACCTGAATTTATACAGAAAATAAAAGAAGAAAATTATAAAGAAGCATATGAAATCTTGTGTCAAACAACAGTATTGCCAGGAGTATGTGGAAGAATTTGCCCACATAAAAAACAATGTCAAGGATCATGTGTAAGAGGAATAAAAGGAGAACCTGTTAGTATAGGAGAATTAGAAGCTTTTACATTTGATAATGCAATGAAAAATGGATACAATTTAAAACAAGTTTGGCAAACATCAAAAGTAGGTAACAAAAAAGTTGCTGTAATTGGAGGAGGACCTGCAGGACTTACAGCTGCAGCTTTTTTGGCTAAAAATAATATAAATGTAACAATATATGAAAAATATAATTATCTTGGTGGATTATTGGTTCATGGTATTCCAGATTTTAGATTAGATAAAAATATTGTAAAAGAAACTGTAAAAAACATTTTAGACTTAGGAATAAATGTTAAATATAATCAAGAACTAGGAAAAAATATAGAATTACAAGAATTAGAAAAAGAATATGATGCAATATTATTATCTTTTGGAGCTAATTGTTCATCTAAAATGGGAATAAGTGGAGAAGAATTGAAAGGCGTATTTGGAGGAAATGAATTATTAGAATATAATCAACATCCAGATTATAAAGGAAAAATAGTAGCAATTATTGGTGGTGGAAATGTTGCAATGGATTGTGCTAGAACAATAAAAAAATTAGGAGCAAAAGAAGTAAAAGTAATATATAGAAGAGCAAGAGAACAAATGCCAGCAGAAGACAAAGAAGTCGAAGATGCACAAAGAGAAGGAATAGAATTTTTGTTTCAAAATAATATAATAAAAATTATAGGAAGCAAAAATGTTGAAAAAATAGAATTAATAAAAACTAAATTAGTTCAAAAAGAAGGGGAAAAACGTTTATCACCAGTAAATATAGAAAATAGCAATTATGTTATAAATGCTGATTATGTAGTTATGGCATTAGGAGCTTCTCCTGAAAAATTTGTTCAAAAATTAGGAATTGAAACTAATAAGTGGGGAAATATAGTTGTTGATGATGAATTTAAAACTTCAAATTCTAAAATATATGCAAGCGGAGACTTAGCAGGAGTAAAAGGAACAGTAGCTTGGGCAGCTTCTTCTGGAAGAGAAGCTGCAAAGAATATTCTAAAAAACATATAAATAAAAAAATGGAATTTAATTTTAAATTCCATTTTTTTATTTTAATCATTAATATTTTCTTCTTCTCTAGATTTACCTAGTAACAATCTTTTAATAGCTTTGAAAATAGAAATAAAAATATTTTCTTTTTTAGTAATAACTTTTAACGCTGTTACTACATCACCATTTTCTAAAGCGTTGTATTTTTCTTCTAATTGCATCATTTTATCTACATAATATTTATTGAAAAAAGTATATCCATCTGTACTACCTAAATAATCTTTAAATGAATATAATTTTCTTCTATAATTTTCAACATCTTCTAAGGTTAAAATTGAATAAAATGCTTTATCAAAATAACTAGAAATTATTAGATTTTGAGTTCTCATGAATGTTAAAGAAATTTCACTTTTTAATTCATCAATCTTTTTTAACATACCATCGACTCTTTTGGTTCTATCATCAATATTAGCTATTTTATTATTTAATTTTATTATTTCTTCTTCTGCATTTAGAATTTCATCAAAAGAATTTTGAATTGCCATAAAAGTTTTTGGAGATGTTGCATCAGCAAATTTTTGCTTAAAAGTATCATTGCTATTTATTGTACTTTCAAAAAGTACATCTTCACCAACTAAATAAGCTAATTGACTTGCTAAACAACATTCTAAAGGATAATATGATGGACTTATTGTTTCAAAACTAATTCCAAAATATTTAACAAATTCTTTTGGAATTGAGTTTACCTTAGAAGCCATCAATTGAACAGCAGCTTCATTTAATCCTAATCCATATATTTTAAATTCAGTATAGTCACAAAGCCCCATACGAATAAGATAATTTTTTTTATCTTTTACTTCTTGCAAATAATGAATACATTCATGTATAGCAAATTCTTCTAAATCTTCATCTTGAATATGTTCATTAAAATATATAGAAGTATTTTTGTAGAAATAATTAGCTTCTGCCATGCCTTCTGGCATTTTTGCTTTATACATATTTAATCTTGATAGTTTTATAAATAATTCATTACTATTTAGACCGTAATTTGGAAATGTTTCACAAAGCTTTGTTGAAACATTTTTTGCAATAGAATTTATTTTTAATGTATCAAGTTTAGAAATTACTTCAATACCATCTTTTCTTAAATCTGATTCTACACTCATATAATACTCCTTATTCTATAATATCAATAATATTATACTACAAAATATTAAAGCAAATATGACGCATGTATTAAAACTTGGTTACATTTTAATTACAAAAAATATATCAAAAATTAAAAAGGAGACAATATCAATTGTCTCCTTTTGGTTTTATTTTACAACAATATTATAAACTTTATTTTTTACATAAATTTCTTTTACAACATTTTTTCCTTCAAGCTTAGAATTAATAACATTGTGAACCTTTTCTTTAACAGAAGATTCATCTTCATCTAAAGAAATTTGAACAGTTCCTTTTAATTTTCCATTAAATTGTATTGGTAAAGTTATTTCATCTAATATTGTTTTTTCTTCATCGTATTCAGGCCACTTCATATATGCAAAATCTTCTTTTTCACCAAGTACATTGTGTAATAATTCTTCTGTCATATGTGGTGCAAATGGATTTAATAATTGTAAAAATGTTTTAAATTCAGCTCTATTAATTGATTTAGCTTTATAGAATTCATTAACCATTGTCATAAATGTAGATACCGCTGTATTAAATTTCATTTCTTCAATATCAGAAGAAATCTTTTTAATTGCTCTATGCATCATTTTTTCAAACTTTTCAGAATATGTAGAACCAGGAACAAGAATTGTTTGTAAGTTCCAAACTCTGTCTAAGAATTTAGCACAACCTCTAATGCTTTCCATAGACCATGGAGCTGTTTGATCAAATGGTCCCATAAACATTTCATAAACTCTGAAGGCATCTGCTCCAAATTCTGCAACTATATCATCAGGATTTACAACATTACCTTTAGATTTAGACATTTTTTCACCATTATTACCTAAAATCATACCATGAGAAGTTCTCTTTTGATAAGGTTCTTTAGTTGGAACAACACCAATATCATATAAAAATTTATGCCAAAATCTTGAATATAATAAGTGAAGTGTTGTATGTTCCATTCCTCCATTATACCAATCTACTGGAGACCAATATTTTAAAGCTTCTTTTGATGCTAATGTTTCATTATTATGTGGATCCATATATCTTAAGTAATACCATGAAGATCCTGCCCATTGAGGCATTGTATCTGTTTCTCTTGTTGCAGGACCACCACAATGAGGACAAGTTGTTTTTATCCATTCTGTGTGTTTTGCAAGTGGAGATTCACCATTTTCTCCAGGTTCATAATCTTTAATATCTGGTAATTTTAAAGGTAAATCTTTTTCGTCAATTGGAACCCAACCACATTTATCACAATGAACCATTGGAATTGGTTCACCCCAATAACGTTGTCTAGAAAATACCCAGTCACGTAATTTATAATTAACTTTCTTTTTACCAATATTATGTTCTTCTAGATATTCAATTACTTTTTTCTTAGCATCTGTTACAGATAAATCATTTAAAAATCCAGAATTTATTAAAACACCAGTAGCAACATCTGTAAAAGCTTCTTTTTCAATATCAACTTCTTCTCCAGAATTTGATTTTATAACTTGTACAATTGGTAAATTGAATTTCTTAGCAAAGTCATGGTCACGAGTATCATGTGCAGGAACAGCCATAATAGCACCAGTTCCATATGTTATTAAAACATAATCAGAAATCCAAATTGGAATTTCTTTTCCTGTTAATGGATTTATTGCTTTAATTCCTTTGATTTCACAACCTGTTTTGTCTTTATTTAATTCTGATCTTTCAAAATCAGATTTTAAAGAGGCTTTGTATTTATATTCATTTACCTCATCCATATTTGTTATTTTATCTTTTAATTCATCAATAATATGATGTTCTGGAGCAACAACCATATATGTAGCACCAAACAATGTGTCAGGTCTTGTAGTGTAAACAGTAAGAGTTTTATCTGTTCCAGAAATTTTAAATTTAACTTCAGCACCTTCACTACGTCCTATCCAGTTACGTTGTTGAGCTTTTATTTTATCAAGGTAATCAACATCATCTAAATCATCAATTAATCTTTGAGCATATTCAGTGATTTTTAACATCCATTGAGATTTTTCTTTTTGTACAACAGGGCTACCGCATCTTTCACAAACACCATTTACAACTTCTTCATTTGCAAGTCCAACTTTACAACCTGTACAGAAGTTAATTGGCATTGTTGTTTTATATGCTAAACCATGTTTGTATAATTGTATGAAAATCCATTGAGTCCATTTGTAGTAATTTGGATCAGTTGTATTTATTTCTCTTGACCAATCAAAAGAAAATCCAATAGATTTTAATTGCTCTTTAAAATGATTGATATTTTTTTCAGTTGTGATTTTTGGATGTATATGATTTTTAATTGCATAATTTTCAGCAGGTAGTCCAAATGCATCAAATCCTATTGGGAAAAGTACATTGTAACCTTGCATTCTTCTTTTTCTAGCTATAATATCTAATGCAGTGTAACTTCTTGGATGACCAACATGTAATCCTTGTCCAGATGGATATGGAAATTCTATTAGTCCATACCATTTTTTCATTGTATAATCATCTTTTGCATTAAAAGTACCTTCACTATACCATTTTTCTTGCCATTTTTTTTCTATTTCTTTAAAATTATAAGCCATAAAAAAAGCCCCCTATAATGTAATATTTGGCTGTATTATATAACAAAATAGGTTATAAATCAAGGCTTGCATAAAAAGTCTATTAATGTTAGAATCTGCAATAGGGATTATAAAAGAAAGGACATAAAACTAATGATTGATTTAATTAATTGTAAAAATGAATTTATAAAATATACAGAACAATTTGATTTAAATATACAAGGAATAAAAAGAAAACAATTACATTCATTAAGAGTTATGGAAAAATGTAAAAAAATAGCAGAATCACTAAATTTAAGCCAAGAAGAAGTTGAAGTAGCAACATTAATAGGATTATTACATGATATAGGAAGATTTAAACAATACACAAAATATCAGACATTTATTGACCATAAAAGCGTAGATCATGCACATTTAGGAGTAGAAACATTAAAAAAAGATGATTATATAAAAAAATATATTAATGATGAAAAATGGATAAATACAATATTAATTGCAATTGAAAATCACAATAAATATAAAATCCAAAAAGGATTAGACGAAAAACAAGAAATTTTTTGCAAAATTATAAGAGACGCAGATAAAGCAGATATATTATATGAAGGTTCAAAAGTTTTTTGGAGTACAGAAGAAGAAAGAAAAGAAATAGAAAATGAAACTGTAAATGAAGAAATATTTAAAGCAGTAAAAAATCATACTTTAGTAAATAGAAGAAAAATAGATAAAGAAACATGTTTAGATAATTTACTTATAAATTTATGCTTTACATTTGATATAAATTATCCTAAAACATTTTCAATAATAGAGCAAGATCAAGATATTGATAAAACATTAGAAAAATTTAAATTTAACAATAAAGAAACTAAAGAAAAAATAGAAGAAATACATAAGAAAATAAATAATTATATAAAAGAAAATAAAGGATGATAAAATGAGCAAAAAGCTATTAATAACAGAAAAGCCATCTGTTGCAATGGAATTTGCAAAAGCACTAAAAATAACGACAAAAAGAAAAGATGGATATCTAGAAAGTGATAATTGGATAATTACATGGTGTGTAGGTCATTTGGTAACAATGAGTTATCCAGAGAAATATGATGAAAAACTAAAATTTTGGAGATTAGATACACTGCCATTTATTCCAGAAGAATGGAAATATGAAATAATTCCACAAGTTGCTAAGCAATTTAATATAGTGCAAAGTCTTTTACAAAGAGAAGATGTAGAAGAAATATATAATGCTGGCGATTCAGGAAGAGAAGGAGAATATATTCAAAGACTTGTATTTATGATGGCTAAGCCAAATCCAAAGGCTAAAATAAAAAGAGTTTGGATAGATTCACAAACAGAAGAAGAGATATTAAGAGGAATTAGAGAGGCAAAAGATTCAAAAGAATATGATAGTTTATCTGACAGTGCATATTTAAGAGCAAAAGAAGATTATTTAATAGGAATAAATTTTTCAAGGTTATTATCAATAATATATGGAAGAACATTAGCAAGTAAAATAAATGAGGATAAAGCTTCAATATCAGTTGGCAGAGTTATGACATGTGTACTAGGAATGGTAGTTTCAAGAGAAAGAGAAATTAGAAATTTTGTTAAAACAAAATATTATAAAATTGTAGGATTATTTGGAAATAAAGAATCCCAATTTAAAGCTGAATGGAAAGTAACCGAAAAATCAAAAATGTATAATTCAATTAAATTATATAATGACACAGGTTTCAAAAAAGAAGAAGAAGCCAAAAAATTCATAGCAAGTATGCAAGGAAAAAATGCGAAAGTTATAGAAATAAAAAAATCAAAACAAAAAGAAAATCCTCCATTATTATTCAATCTTGCAGAAATTCAAAATCAATGTACAAAAAGATTTAAAATAAAGCCAGATGAAACACTAGAGGTAATACAAAATTTATATGAAAAAAAATTAGTAACATATCCAAGAACAGATGCAAGAGTTATTTCAACAGCTGTAGCGAAAGAAATAACTAAAAATTTAAATGGAATTGCAAGAGGATATAAAGATGAAGATATTCAAAAATACATAAAAAAGATGGTAGATGAAAAATATTCAACAAATTTAATAAAAACCAAATATGTAAATGATAGCAAAATAACAGATCATTATGCAATTATACCAACAGGACAAGGATATGAAAATTATAATAATCTACCAGAACTACACAAAAAAGTATATAAAGTTATAGTTGAAAGATTTTTAGCGATATTTTACCCACCGGCTGAATATCAAAAAATCCAGGCGACACTTGAAATAAAAAATGATGATAATACAGCAGAAACTTTTAATTGCAGTGAAAAAGTATGTATAAATAAAGGATTTTTAGAAATTCTAAAACCTACTGAAAAACAAAATAAAAAAAGCAATAAAACAGGAAATGATAATGAAGAAAGTGAAGAAGAACAAGAAAGTAATTTAGAAATTCTAAAAAAGTTAAAAAAAGATCAAGAAATTGAAACACAAAATTTTGAATTAAAAGAAGCGGAAACATCACCACCTACAAGATATAATTCAGGATCTATAATATTAGCTATGGAAAATGCGGGAAAATTAATAGAAGATGAAGAATTAAGAGAACAAATAAAAGGCGCAGGAATAGGTACAAGTGCAACTAGAGCAGAAATAATTAAAAAATTAGAAAAAATAAAATACATAGACATAAATTCAAAAACTCAAATAATAACACCTACATTAAAAGGCGAAACTATTTATGACATTGTATTAAAGTCAATGCCAGACATGTTAAATCCAAAATTAACAGCCAGTTGGGAGAAAGGTCTCGATATGGTTGCTAAAAAGGAAATTAAAGCAGACGAATTTATGGTAAAACTAAAAAAATATATAAATTCAAAATTTGATAAATTAGTCATAAAAATGTAGTGAATAAATTTTATTAATTAAATCTTTAGAGTAATCTTTTAATTTTGATTTATCATCTAAAATATTACTAGGCATAAATATAGGTTCACCAAAAGTAACATGAACTTTAGAGAAAAATTTAGGTCTTCTAGTAATATATGTTGGAATAATAGGAATATTCGCTTTTGCAGAAATAAAAGTTGCTCCATTGCGTGCTCTTTTTCCTATTTCTTCGTCAGAACTTACAACCTTACCTTCTGGAAAAATTAAAAGTTGTCTAGGCTCAGAAACGTTAAAAATAGACAAAGCTTGAAAAAGACTTTTACTATCAACCTTAGTTCTATCAACAGGAAAAACATTATAATGTCTAATAATATTAGAAAAAATAGGATATTTAAAAATTTCAGCTTTAGCCATTATATACAAGTTTCTAGAAACTGGATAGATAAAAAATGGGTCAAAAATACAAGAGTGGTTAGGACAAATTAAATACTGATCGTATTTTTGTAAATTTTCAAGACCGCTATAAGATACTTTAAATAAAAAACGGCAAAAGAAATTCTTAACAAATTTTTTCATACTCATATTAAACACCTCAATATAACTGATTATATACTAAAAAAAATTAAAGTCAACAATTGACAAAATTCTTTCGTTTTGGTATAACATATATATCTAATGTACAAAAGAAGGGAGAAAAAACTATGGACGAAAAAAGATATAAATCAGTAGTTGCACTTTGGAGTATCATATTTTTATGCTTACAAGCCATAACAATGATTAATGTAGTAGGAATAAACCCAGGAGATTATACAGCATTAACAAAATCAATTGATTCATTAGCAGCTGTAATAATAATTGCATTAACAATAATATTTATGGCATTATCATTAAAATATAAAAAGTCAGGACCAATTATAGGAATGGTAATAGGTGCAGTATATATTGTAGCATCATTTAATGTAGGATATATGATAATAGGAATATTATTTATATTTTCTTGTGCAGACTTATTACAAGAATTAAATAAAGGCAAAAAAGAAGCCACAACAAATAAAGTAGAAGAAAAAAAATAAAATAACAAATAAAAGTGTTGCTTATATTAGTATAAGAAACACTTTATTTTTTTTGAAAAAAGTAGTATAATAAAAAAGCTAAAATAAGTATTTAGGAGACTATTAATGAATACAATATTAGGAGAATTAGGAAGAAACCCTAAGTTTATAGAATTATTAAAAAATATAGAAAATAAACAAAGCCCGGTAGTAATATCGGGCTTAAATGACATGGGAATGGTTCAAACAGAAGTTGCAGTAAATGAATTTGGAAAAAAGCCAATATGTATACTAACTTATAATGAGATACAAGCTAAAAAAATATATGATGATATAAAATATTTTACAAATGATGTAGTAATTTTTCCAAAAAAAGAAGTTGTAACATATGACTATATTGCAGAAAGTAAAGATATCCCATATCAAAGAATAGAAACATTAAATAAAATGCAATCAAAAAAGAACTTAATAGTTATAACAACAATAGAAGCAGCTATGCAAAAATTGCCAACACATAATATGTTATACAAAGATGAAATAAAACTAAAAGTAGGAGATACTTACAAATTAGAAGAATTAAAGCAAAAATTAATAAAACTTGGATATGCAAGATATGACTTAATAGAAGGCAGAGGACAATTTAGTGTTAGAGGTGGAATTGTAGATATAGCAACAAATGATAAAATAGGAATAAGAATTGAGTTTTGGGGAGATGACATAGATTCTATAAGAGAATTTAATATAGAAACTCAAAGGTCAATAAAAACAATAGAAAAAGTTACAATATATCCAGCTCATGAATATATTTTAGAAAGAAAAGTAGAAGAAATTTGTAAAAAAATCGAAGAAAAATATAAAAATAAATCAGCAATACAAGAGGACATAGAACAAATACAAGAGGGAAATTACATAAGCAAAATTGACAAATATTTTGATTGTTTTTATGAAAATCAAGAAACAATATTAGATTATTTGAATTCAAATTATGTAATATTTATAGATGAAATAAACAAAATACGAACAAGAAGCAAAAACATAAAAGAAGACAGAAAAGTATTAGAGAATGCGCTAACTGAAAAGGAAAAACAAATTCCGGAAGCAATAATAAATGAATTAAAAATAGAAGAAATAGAAGACAATTTAAATGAAAAGCAATTAGTATATGTTGAAAAACAAGATTCAAAAATTGAAATAGAAGGAATAAAATATAGCTTTAATTATAGAGATATTAATTATTATAAAAGCGAAACACAAGTATTTTTAGAAGATTTATATAAATATGTAAATGAGAAAAAAACAGTATACATATTAGTAGATAATAAAGAAAAAGCACAAAAGCTAAAAAAACTATTAGAAGAAAAAGAAATAATATGTAAAATAGAAGAAAAGCTAAATCAAACAATAATAGTAAAATCAAGAGAAAATATAGTAACAATATCAATAGGAAAAATATCATCAGGTTTTGAAAATTATGAAATAAATCAAGTAGTAATATCAGCAAACGAACTAATAAATGGCGAAAAGAAAAAAAGAAAAGTAATGCATACAGCCTTTAAAGAAGGAGAAAAAGTAGTATTTGATGATTTAAAAATTGGTGATTATGTAGTACATGGAAAATACGGAATAGGTATATATATAGGCGTAAATACCATAAAAGCAGATGGAACAATAAAAGATTATATAAAAATAAAATATAAAAATGACGATATTTTATATATTCCAACAACAGATTTAGATTCAATTCGAAAATATGTAGGCGGAGATAAACTAAAACCAAAAATCAACAAATTAGGAAGCAAAGAGTGGGAAACAACAAAAGCTAAAGTTAAAAATAATTTGAGGGAAGTTGCTAAAGAATTAATAGAACTATATGCAAAAAGAGAAAAAATTCAAGGGTATAGCTTTAGCAAAGATACCCCATGGCAAAAAGAATTTGAGGATAAATTTCCATATCAAGAAACAGATGACCAATTAAGATGTATAGAAGAAATAAAAAAAGATATGGAAAGCTCTAAGCCAATGGATAGATTATTGTGTGGAGATGTAGGATATGGAAAAACAGAAGTAGCAATGAGGGCTGCATTTAAAGCAGCTACAGATGGAAAACAAGTAGCATATTTAGCTCCTACAACAGTACTTGCAGAGCAACAATATCAAGAATTCAAAGAAAGAATGAAAGACTATCCAGTAAGAATAGAAATATTAAATAGATTTAAAACAAAAAAATATCAAAATGAAGTAATAAAAAAATTAAAGTTAGGTGAGATTGATATTTTAATAGGAACTCATAGAATTTTAAGCAAAGATGTTGAATTTAAAAATTTAGGATTATTAATAATAGATGAAGAGCATAGATTTGGAGTAAAAGACAAGGAAAAAATCAAGCAATATAAAGCAAGTGTTGATGTTTTAACAATGACAGCTACGCCAATTCCTAGAACAATGCATATGTCAATTGTAGGAATAAGAGATATGTCAGTAATATATGAACCACCATATAATAGAAAACCGGTTCAAACATATGTATTAGAATATGATGAAGAAATAATCAAAGAAGCAATAACTAAAGAATTAGAAAGAGGCGGCCAAGTATTTTATCTATTTAATAATGTGGAAAATATTACTCAAAAAGCAGCGCAAATTGCAAATTTAGTACCAGAAGCAAATGTAGTATATGCACATGGACAAATGCCAGGAAAACAAATAGAAGATATTATGCAAGAATTTGTAGAACAAAAAACAAATGTCTTAGTATGTACAACAATATTAGAATCAGGAATAGATATTCCAAATGCAAATACAATAATAGTGGAAAATGCAGATAGAATGGGATTAGCACAATTGTATCAAATACGTGGAAGAGTTGGAAGATCAGATAGGCAAGCATATGCATATATAACATATAAAAGAGATAAATTATTATCAGAAGTAGCAGACAAAAGATTAAAAGCAATAAAAGAATTTACCGAGTTTGGTTCAGGATTTAAAATAGCAATGAGGGATTTGGAAATACGTGGAGCAGGAAGCTTATTAGGTGAAATTCAATCAGGTCATCTAGAGCAAGTTGGATATGACACATATTGCAAACTATTAGATGAAGTTGTAAAAGAAATGAAAGGAATAAAAGTAACAGAAGAACAAGAAGTACAAATAGACCTAAATGTAACATGTTACATTCCAGATAATTACATAGAAGATAGTGGACAAAAAATTGAAATGTATCAAAAAATAGCTTTATGTAGAAACGAAGAAGATATCCAAAATGTAATAGATGAAGTAATAGATAGATATGGAAATATTCCAAAAGAACTAGAAAACTTAATAGATGTAGCAAGAATAAAACAATTAGCTAAGGCACAAAATATTATAAAAGTAGAAAGCAAGCCAACAGGAGTATTATTTGTATTTAGTTCTAGCGATGCAATAAAATATGATATAACAGAATTAGTAAAAAAATATGGAAACAAAATAAAATTCTCTGCTGGAATAAAACCAATGATTTCATATAAAATTGGTGATTTAAAAGAAAAAGAATTATTAAAAGAAGTTGAAAATTTTTTAAAGTAAAAGCCTAAGTTGAAAATATCCAGAAAATATGATATAATACCCATGTAAACATTTATATTTCAATCGAGAATATTTTCTTGATTGTGTGCAAAACACAAAAGAGAAAAAGTCGTTGAATATAAAGCCAGTTAAACAACCTAAGGAGTAGACATGAGTCACATTTCTGGCGACCACACATCTGTAGATGTTATCATGGGAGTCGTAAAACTTGATTTAAAAAAGCCATTACCTTCATATGAAAATTTTGCATTAAGCATGGAACATACAAAGGAATATGAAAGAACATTACAATCAATTTTTTCGCGTGCTGAAAAAGGATATACTGATGCATATGTATATGATTATAATCCAAAAAAATTGAAAGATCCAAAGGGTTCGGAAGATACTAAAGATTCAAAGGATATTATTAGATTCTTTACAAACGAAGAAAATGGATTTACATGTGAAGAAGTTGGTTATTTTCATTGCTATGATTGGTATGATCCAAAAGAAGGCACAGTTGCAAAAAAGCTACAACAAGTAACAGAAAGATATCAATATGAAAGAATTGTAAAAGCAATATTGAAGAAAAGAGATACTGACAAAGTAAGGTATTTAAATCCTGAACCGCCAGTAATAGTAGAAATTGCAAAAATATTAAAATCTGTTGAAGAAAGATTAAAAGAAGATGGATTTGAAATATCATATAATAGTGGTAGGACAATAATTCGACTTAATGATGATATTCATACGGATGAAAATGTCGACGATAGTATTAATTAACATTTGTTAATCTAAAAAAGCTCAGCATTTAGCTGGGCTTTTTTAGTGAAAGAAAATATTGCATAGTTATGTAAATTATGTTATAATATAAATGCAATATCTTATATTTCAATTGAGAATAATTTCTCAATTGTACATTTTGTACAATAGAATCTCGTTGAATATGATTTGCAACAGTATATAAAAATTACAACCAAAGGAATAAAAATGACAAAGGATGCTGTTACAGTGCTTGATGCTGCAAGGATGGATGCACAAACTAAGAGAGAAGTTGGATATATTCAAATTAAATTCCAACAAGCATTTATTGAAAAGTTTTGGGGTCAGGAACAATTGATAGGTCGTTTTACTATGATATCTAATAAAATTTTTGGTGCAGCAAAAGATGGATGGGAATTAGCTGATTTAGGATACTGGCATTCCAAGACACCAAAAGAAATTGTAGACTTTTTAAATTATTATGGTTTTGATTATAAAAGTAATAGAATGACGGAGATAGTTTCTTGGAGTAATGCCAAAGCAGATACGATTGCAGGTAAATTGCTAAAAGATACGACACCGTGTCGAGTCGAAAGAATTCGTAGGAAGTGGAATGAAAAGCTTGAATACGAAAATGCCACTAAAAATAAAGTTAGCCGAGTTTCAGTAAGATTGATTCATGTACCTGACCAGAGTGTTATAAAAGGTCTTAAAAGCAATGGTTTTGCAATTGAATGTTTTGGTAATAAAGGAATTAGAGTTTCAAAAAAATTGCTTGAAAATTAGGATGTGTAACTTTTTTGTAGCATAGGTACCAAAATCTAACAACGATTGTGCGTTATTCATACGTACAAACAATTAGCAAATAATTTTACTTATTTGTTAAAAAAGTCAAGCAAGAGTCTTCTTTGATATAAAGGAGGCTCTTGCTTTTTGTGAAAATTGTTTTAAAAGCTTGCAATAGTTTTAACTTTGTGGTAAAATATTTATGCTTTGAAAAAACATTATTATTTTTTTATGGCATTATAAAGAATAATAATGAATTTTCAAATCTCTACTTGCAGAAAATGCAGGTTAAAAATCCAAAGGGAGGTGAAAATAATGAATAAATACGAAAGTATAATCATTGTTAAACCAGATGTAAATGAAGAAGGATTAAAAGCCTTAGAAGAAAAGTTTACAGGTTTAATTAATGAAGCTGGTAAAGTTGAATCAGTTGAAAACATGGGGAAAAAGAAATTAGCATATCCAATAAAAAAATATACTGATGCAACATATATGCTTTTCAATTTTGAAGCAGAACCAACATCAATCAAAGAACTTGAAAGAGTTTACAGAATTACAGACGAAATATTAAAACATATCGTTGTAAAAAAAGAAGACTAATTACAGATTAGTCAAACAATTTGCAAAAGACCAATTAAAGTAAGAAAAGGTGATAAATATGAACAAAGTAATATTAATGGGAAGACTAACAAGAGACCCAGAAGTAAGATATACACAAACAAACAACACACTAGTTGCCTCATTTAGTTTAGCAGTAAATAGAAGATTTGTAAGACAAGGCGAAGAAAGACAAGCAGACTTCATAAATATTGTTGCATGGAGCAAACTAGGAGAATTTTGTAGTAAATACTTTAAAAAAGGTCAACAAGTAGCAGTTATCGGAAGATTACAAACAAGAACATGGGATGATGACCAAGGTGTAAAACATTATGTTACAGAAGTTGTAGCTGAAGAAGCATATTTCGCAGAAGGTAGAAGAGATGCAGAAGCAGCAAGTAATACAAATTTTGAAAACACATTTGGTAGTGCTCAACCAGGAAGTATGGGTGCTGATTTCGAAGTATCTTCAAACGATGACTTACCATTCTAGTAGATAGGGGGAAAAGTAAAATGGCAGATAAAAAGCAAAATAGAAGAAACAATAAAAATTATGATGATGATTATAATCCAAGATTCAGAAAACAAAGAAAAAAAGTTTGCGTATTATGCAGTGACAAAAATTTTGAATTAGATTATAAAAATCCTGAACAATTAAAGAAATTCATTAATGATAAAGGAAAAATCTTACCAAGAAGAACAACAGGTGCTTGCAGTAAACATCAAAGAGATATTACAACAGCAGTAAAAAGAGCAAGACATATTGCAATATTACCATATACACAAAACTAATTTTATCATTATAAATGAAAAACCGTTGAAATATCAACGGTTTTATTTTTTAAAAATAAAGTAATTTAAAATTTAGTATTTAATAATAAATTCGTTTACAATTTGGTATCATTATGTTATAATTTCTATGTAAAAAAATAGAGAGGTGAAAAATTTGAACCAAATATTAAGTGTAGAGCAACCAAAACCAAAACAACAAAGAATGCAAAGAAATCCAAATGGAAATAATCCAATAGAAATAGAAAAAATAGTAAGATTTTTTGCGATAGTAATGATAATTTTCGGAGTAATAATTATTAGTTCAAGTTCGTATGCAATGTATAAAGGAACAAAAACTGCAAACACACAAGCTAAACCTACAATATATGTAGAAGAAACATCAGATACACAATTAAAATTACAAATAACACATAGTAAGCCAATTCAAAAAGCAACATATAATTGGAATAATCAGGATTCAGTTGAACTTGCAACAAATGGAAAAAAGAAAATTGAGCAAACAATAGAAATTCCAACAGGCGAAAATACTTTAAATGTATATGCAGTAGATAAAGATGGAAAAGAAATAAATTATTCAAAAGTATATACAAGACAAGGTGATATAAATATTAATTTTGAAGTTGATGGCAGTCAATTAAAAATAACAGCAAATGGAAAAGATGAACTTTCTTATTTAACATATAGATGGGACGATGAGCAAGAAGAAAAAGTAGATATAAATAGTAGTCAAATTGAACAATCAATAGATATTCCAAAAGGACAACATAAATTAACAGTCGTTGTTGTTGATGTTAATAATAAAACACAAAGTAAAGAACAAGAAGTTAAAGGAGTAACTAAACCAAAACTAGAGGTAACAACTGATGGATCTGCTAATTTTGTAATAAATGCATCAGATGATGAAGGAATTAAACGTGTTGAATTTATAATAAATGAAACAGATAAACGAGCATTAGATTTAGATAAAGTATTACCACTAGACCAAAGAAAAGAATTTAAATATTCATATCCTCTACATGATGGAGAAAATAGACTAGAAGTAACAGTTTATAATGAAAGTGGAGTAAGTGAAACATCTAAAGTATTGGTAAATAAATAAAAAATGCCTCCTGCGTTTGTAGGAGGTGTTTTATTGTAATAGAGTTAAAAGGGGAGAAATATGGGAGACGAATTATTTAAACTATTGACGTATTTTATAATTTATTCATTTTTAGGATGGGTTATGGAATCAACATTTAGATCTGTGTTAGAAAAGAAATTAATAAATACAGGATTTTTAATTGGGCCACTTTGTCCTATATATGGCATTGGAGCTTGCATAATGTTTTTATTTTTAGATAAATTTTACGATAATGTAGTAATCCTTTTTTTAGTTTCAATAGTTTCATTAACATTATGGGAATATATAGTAGGTGTGCTATTGGAAAAAGCCTTTAATACAAAATATTGGGATTATTCAAATCAAAAATTTAATTTTCAAGGAAGAATATGCTTGTTCAATTCTTTATGTTGGGGTGTACTAGGAGTAATTTTTATAAAATATATTCATCCATTTATACAAGAATTAGTAAAAAAAGTGGATATTCATGTATTACATTATGTGATTTTAATAGCTACTGTTGTATTTTTAATTGACATGATTGTTAGTATTGTAAAAGTTAAAAACATTAAAGTAACATTACAAAAAATAGAAGACTTAAATCAAGAGATAAAAGAAAAATTAAAAGAGATAAAAAATACTTCAAAAGATGCAGAAAAGAATGCAGATAAACTTGAGGTTGCCAAAAGTTTACATGAACTTGTAGAAGATTTAAAGAAAAAAAGAAACAGAACTATTTTACATTTATATAGAAACGTATATAGATTGAAAAAAGCATTCCCAGCAATTGATACAAAAGAAATTAGAGAAATATTAAACAAAAAACTAGAAGTGAAAAAAATAAAAAAATAACGATAAGTCTTGAAATTTATTTAAAGCTTTGTATATAATACAAATATAAAAAACAAAGGAGTAAAAACATGGTACAAGAGATATATATAATAGATGATGATGATTCATCAATTGTAATATTTAGAGAATTATTTAAAAACGATCCAGAATACAGATTTATTAGTGTAAAAACTGAACAAATAGATGTAGCACTAAAAAATATTCCAGCATTGATAGTAATTAATGAAGACGCAATTGATAGAGATGTAATAGAATTATGTAGAAAAATTAGAAAAGATGAGGACAACACAATAACTCCAGTAATTGTAGTATCATCAAAAGCAAGTAAAGAACATAGAATAAGAATTTTAAGAGAATCAGTTGAATATTTCATAAAAAAGCCAGTAGATGAGTCTTATTTATATTATACTGTAAAGAACTTAAACAGGTTACTAGCAAGTAACAGAAGGGTTAGTCCATTAACAGGATTGCCGGGAAATGTTCAAATCCATGCAGAATTGAAAAAAAGAATTTTAAGAAAAGAACCATTTTCTGTTTTATATTTAGATTTAGATAATTTTAAAGCATATAATGATGTTTATGGGTTTTTAAAAGGAGACGAAATAATAGAATTTACAGCAGAAACAATAGTAAATATGGTTCATAGTAATGAGCTAGAAAATACATTTGTTGGTCATATTGGTGGAGATGATTTTGTAGCAATAGTACCAGGAACTAATTGTGAAGAGTTATGTCAAAATATATTATCATATTTTGATAGCAATGTTGGGAAATTCTTTACACCAGAAGATTTAGAAAAAGGTTATATTGAAGTCGCTAATAGAAAGGGAGTTATAGAGCAATTTCCATTGACATCTTTATCAATAGGTGTAGTTGTAGCAGATCCGGGAAGATTTCATAATATTCTTGAAATTGGAGAAGTTGGAGCACAAGTAAAACATGCAGCTAAATCAATAATGGGAAGTAGCTATTCAATTGATAGAAGAAGATAATATTTAGTTCACTTTTAGTGAACTTTTTTTATACATAAAATATCGATAAAAAACATATAATAATACTAGTTTGTATAATAGGAGTTTTTTATGATTATTTTAAATCGAAAAAAAATTGAATTAATATTAACTAGTATTTTTATATTATTATTTGTTTTTGCAATTCAGATTACAAATAATAATAACTTGAAAAAACAAAATAGCATAGAAACAACAGCAACACCTAGTTCTGGAAAAGTTGTTATATTAGATGCAGGCCATGGTTCACCAGATGAGCGGTGCTCAAAGCAATAATGGAATAACAGAAGCACAAATAAATTTAAAAATAGTATTAAAACTTCAAAATTTATTAGAACAAAGTGGATGTAAAGTGCTGTTAACACGTTCAGATGAAAATTCAATATATGATTTAAACAGTAAGACTATAAGGCAAAAAAAAGTATCTGATATAAAGAATAGAGTAAAAATTGGAAATGGAAGTTCAGCTGATATTTTTGTATCAGTTCATTTAAATAAAATTGATGAATCTGAATATTATGGGTGGCAGTGTTTTTATAATACTAAAAACGAAAAAAGTATAGAACTAGCAAAAAATTTGCAAAATAAATTAAATGAATCGATACCAAAGCAAAATGACAGAGTACCTATGAAATTAGACAGTATATACATAATGAAAAATGTAGAAATTCCTATAAGTGTTGTAGAATGTGGATTTTTATCTAATCCACAAGAAGAAAAACAGTTACAAGAAGAAAGTTATCAAGATAGGCTTGCATGGGGAATTTACAATGGGATTACCAATTATTTTTATACAAATTCATAGAAAAATGTTTATAATCACTTTGCTTTTTTTAAAAGAAGTGATATAATCACCTAAAACAAAAGCGGAAGGTGAAGTGAAATGAGAGAAAATACTGTATCAAGCATAAACAGACCAAAATTAAAAAATGCACCATGTAAGAGAAAAATAAAATTTGAAAAAGGAAAAAAATATACAATTAGAAGAGCAGTGGCAGCAGGAATGGCAGTTGCAGCTTTAGGTGCAACATTTTCTGGTGTTCAATTCGCTGCAAATAAAATAAGTGAAATGAATAAATCAATAACATATGAGCAAGCATTAGAAGCTGGAATGTCTTATGAAGATTTAGGAATTGATAAAAGCACAGTAAAAGAATTACAAAAAATGCAAAAAACACTTGAACAAAAAGATATTAATGTTAATGATATGATTGATGTTGGAAACAATTTAGAGCAAAATATGTTATACACTGTTAAATCAAAAATATCAAAAGTAACAGGAACTCCCGAAGCAAATATAAAACTAACACCTGCTACTAGATATGATCCATCAATGGTAAGTATTACTGATAATAATGGTAAAGTTAAAGAGATATATCAAAGTGGAGATTTGTTTAGTAAATCAATTGATCCAAAAATTGAAAAATATATTGGTGATATTGCCGAAGTTCAAGAAGCAAATCAAGATATAAGTAAAGGAGAATATAATAGAAGCGAAGTTATTAAGACATATAAAGAAGGAATTGATAATACAACAGAGCTTATATCATATAAAATAAAAAAAGATTCAAAAGGAAATATAGTAGCTGAAAAAATCACCAAAGATGATTTGAAAAATATTAAAAATTCAAAAGAAGAAGAAAGATAAATTTAATTATATAAATGTATAAAATTACCACTCTTTGCAAACAATATGTGTAAAACCATATTAGCAAGGAGTGGAATTTTTTTGAAAGTATTAAAAATTAATGGAACACCATTAGATAAATTACAGCTGGAAACGCATTTACAAAAAATAGCGTCAAACCACATATTAATAACGAAATCGCAAAAAAACACATATCCTATTCCACATTTGGTAGAAAGTTTTAAAGTGATTCAAGAGGTTTATAATTTATTAAATGAACATTTAAAATTAGGAATAAGTATCCATCCAGCAGGTGAATGGCTTTTAGACAATTTTTATATTATAGAAGAATGTGTTAAACAAGTACAAAAGAGTCTAACATTAGAAAAATATAAAAATTTTTTAGGTCTTGCAACTGGAGAATACAAAGGTTTTGCTAGAATTTATATATTAGCTGCAGAAATAGTAGCATATACGGATAATAAAATTGATAGAAAAGATTTAGAACAATATTTAGCAAGTTATCAAACTAAAAAAACTCTTAGTATGGAAGAAATCTGGAATATAGGAATCTTTCTAGAAATTGCAATAATTGAAAATATAAAAAAAGTATGTGAAAAGATTTATATATCTCAAATAGAAAAATATAAAGCTGAAAGTATTGTTGAAAGATTAGTAGAAAATAAACCTAAACAAGAACAGAAATATAATATGAATTCAACTAAAAAAATAGAAAAAATTATATTTAATAATATGCAGTATTCATTTGTTGAATATATGTCATATATCTTAAAAAGGTATGGAAAAAAAGGATACAGTTATTTAAAGGCATTAGAGGAAATAGTAGAATTAACAGGAACAACAGTATCTGATGTGATAAAAAAAGAACATTTTGATATAGCAGTTAGTAAGGTATCAATAGGAAACAGTATTACAAGCATAAAAAAAATTCAAAGAATTAATTTCTTAGAAATATTCGAAAAAATAAATGGAGTAGAAGAATTATTAAAACAAGATCCTAGTGGAATATATGAAAAAATGGATAATAAGACAAAAGAAAGTTATAGAAATAAAATTAAAGAGATTTCTAAAAAAACAAAAATTTCTGAAATATATATAGCAAAAAAATTATTAGAAATAGCAGGAAGATGCTTAGATTTAGAATCTAAAGAAGCTCATATTGGATATTATTTAATAGATAAAGGAATAGATGAATTATATCAAGCATTGAATTTTAAAACAAAAAAAGCAGTTGGTTCCAAAAATAAAGCTAAAATATATATTACAACTGTTGTTGTATTAGACTTAATTATTTCTTGCTATTTTGGAATGTTGCTGAACAAAGGAATTAATAAAACTTGGATTTTTGCTTTAAGTACAATTTTATTATTTATACCATCATCAGAAATTGTAATACAATTAATATCATATATATCAAGTAAATTTGTAAAACCAAAATTGATACCTAAAATGGATTTTTCATCAGGTATACCAAAAAAAGAATCTACAATGGTAGTTATTCCTACAATGCTAAAATCTAAAGAAAAAGTACAGGAATTAATGAAAAAGCTAGAAGTATTTTATTTAGCAAATAAATCTGAAAATCTATATTTTTGCTTATTAGGAGATTGTAGTCAAAGCAAAGTAAAAGAAGAAGCTTTTGATTCTGAAATTATTAGTGAGGGAGAAAAATTAACAGAAGAATTAAATAAAAAGTATAAAACAGAAGAGATACCAATTTTTAATTTCATATATAGAGAAAGAGAATGGAATAAAAGTGAAAAATCATACCTTGGTTGGGAAAGAAAAAGAGGTATGTTGATGCAGTTTAATGAATACTTATTGGGAAATTCTAAAAATATTTTTAAAGCAAATACATTAGAAAAATGTGAAAAAGAAAAGCTAAAAGAAATAAAATATATTATAACATTAGACGCAGATACAGATTTAGTATTAAATTCAGCTTTTGAATTAGTTGGTGCAATGTCACACATTTTAAATAAACCTGTTATAGTAGATAATAAAGTTGTTTATGGATATGGAATTATGCAACCACGAATAGGAATAAATTTAAATATTAGTTATTATAATCTATTTACTAAAATTTTTGCAGGTGATGGGGGAATAGATTGCTATACAAATGCAATTTCAGATATATATCAGGATAATTTTGAAGAAGGTATTTTTACTGGAAAAGGAATATATGATTTAAAAGTATTTTCTAGAATTTTAAAAGATAAAATACCTGAAAACACAGTATTGAGTCATGATTTATTAGAAGGAAATTATTTAAGGTGTGGACTTGTTTCAGATATTATTCTTATGGATGGTTATCCAACCAAATATAATAGTTTTATGAATAGATTAGCCAGATGGATTCGAGGAGATTGGCAAATTACAAGATGGCTATTACCTAAATATGGATTGAATTTGATATCAAGATATAAAATATTAGATAATTTAAGAAGAAGTTTGTTAGAAATATCAGTAATTATAAGTATGCTATTTATAGCCAGCATAAATAAATCTTATTTATGGATATTATTAGTTCCAATTACGCCATTTATTTTAGAATTTTTAAATATTTTTATATTTAGAAAAGAAGGAGAAGAGAAGCAAAAAAGTTTTACTCCTAAAATATCAGGAATAAAAGGAAGCTTTTTAAGAGGAATTTTAACATTAGGATGTTTACCTTATAAAGCTTATATATCATTAAAATCAATTTTAATAACACTATATAGAAAAAATATTTCACATAAACATTTATTAGAATGGACAACTTCTGAAGAAGCGGAAAAACAAGCAAAATCAGATTTGATATCATATCAAAAGCAAATGATTATAAATATTATTTTTGCTTTAGTATTTATTTTATATAGTATATATAAAAATCAAATATATGGAATTATTTTTCCGATATTATGGATGATAACACCTATATTTATGTGGTTTATAAGCAAACCTAAAAATGAGTCAAAAGCTATTGATAAACTAAACAAAGAAGAAAGAGAATATGTAAAAGAAATAGGAAATAAAACATGGAATTTCTTTAAGACTTATTTAAATAAAGAAACTAATTATTTAATTCCAGACAATTATCAAGAAGATAGAAGAGAAAAAGTAATATTAAGAACATCTTCAACAAATATAGGATTGTCATTAATAGCAGTAGTATCAGCATATGATTTAAAATATATAGATTTAGAAAATTGCTTAGATTTACTAGAAAATATGATTTATTCAATTATTGACTTACCAAAATGGAATGGACATTTATATAATTGGTATCAAATAAAAACAAAAGAACCACTTATTCCACGATATATATCAACAGTAGATAGTGGAAATTTTGTGGGATATTTATATGTTATAAAAAGTTTTTTAACAGAGGCTATTTATAAAATTACAGATGAAGAAAAAAATTTCAAAATACAAAGTTTAATAAAAGATGTAGAAAAATTAATAAATGAGACAGATTTTTCTGTTTTATATAATTATGAATTACAAATGTTTTCTATTGGATTTAATATAGAAGAAAATAAACTTACAGATTCATATTATGATTTGTTAGCGTCTGAGGCAAGACAGGCTAGTTTAGTTGCAATTGCTAAAAAAGATGTACCATCTAAACATTGGAATTATTTAAGTAGAACATTAACTATATTAGGACACTATAAAGGGCTTATATCTTGGTCAGGAACAGCTTTTGAATATTTAATGCCAGATATAAACATACCAAGATATGAAGGAAGTCTTTTAGATGAATCATGTAAATTTATGATAATGAGTCAAAGAAAATATGCTAAAGAATTAAATATACCATGGGGAATATCAGAAGCAGCTTTTAATGTTAAAGATTTAAAATCCAATTATCAATATAAAGCGTTTGGCATTCCATGGTTAGGATTAAAAAGAGGGTTAGCTGATGAACTAGTAGTTTCAACTTATGGAGGAGTTTTAGCAATAAATGATGTTCCAAAAGAAGAAGTGGAAAATTTAAAGATATTAGAAAAAGAAGGAATGTATGATAAATTTGGATTTTATGAGTCAATAGATTTTACTCCAGAAAGAGTAGAAAAAGGACAAAATTCAAGTGTTGTAAAAACATATATGGCACATCATCAAGCTTTAATTTTACTTTCTATAAATAATTTATTTAATAATAAGATTTTACAGAAAAGATTTATGGAAAATCCAGAAATCGAAGCAGTTAGTATTTTATTACAAGAAACTATGCCAGAAACATCAATAATAACAAAAGAGAAAAAAGAAAAGGTAGAAAAATTAAAATACAAAGATTATGAAAATTATATAAAAACAACATATTCAAAAATAGATGAAAGAATAATAACTGGAAATGTTATTTCAAATGAAAATTATGTAATTGCAATGAATCAAAAAGGCGAGGGAATAAGTAAATATAAAGATATTTATATAAATAGATATAAATATACTGATGATTATTCTCAAGGAATATTTTTTGTTATGAAAAATATCAAAACAAAACAATTATGGAGCTCTAATTATAATTTTAATAATAAAAAAGAGGAAAATTATCAAATTAGTTTTACACCTGATAAAATGGAACAAGAAATATTAAATGGAAATATAAAAACAGTTATTAATACGACAGTTACTTCGAATGAGCCAGTTGAACTAAGACAAGTAACATTAGAAAATAGAGGAAATGATGAAGAAATAATAGAAATAACATCGTATTTTGAACCAGTATTGTCTAAAAAAGAACAAGAATATGCACATCCAGCATTTAATAAATTATTTTTAGTTACTAATTATGATGACGATACTAATAGTTTAATAATAAAAAGAAAAAAACGAGAGCAAAATTCACAAGATATGTATGCATTTGTAAACTTATCCACAAATGGTGAAACAGTTGGGGATTTAGAGTATGAAATAAATGAAAGTAAGTTTACAGGAAGAGGAAATATTAATATTCCTAATATGATAGCAAACTCAATACCATTTTCTAAGAAAATAGGACTTGTAACTGAGCCGATTATTGCAATGAAAAGAACCATAAAAATAAAGCCACAGGAAAAAGTTGATGTCAATTTTATTATAAGTGTAGAAGAAAATTGTCAAATAGCAAAAGAAAATTTAATAAAATATAAATCATTTGAAAATGTTAAAATGGCATTTGAATTATCAAAAGCAAGAGTAGAGGCAGAAAGTAGATATTTAAGAATAAAAGGAAAAGAAATAGCATTATATCAAAAAATATTGTCATATATAGTTTTTGAAAATCAAGTTAAAAGCACAAGAATAAAAAAAATAAATTTAGCACAATATAATCAATCAGAATTGTGGAAATATGGAATATCAGGAGATTTACCAATAATATTAGTAAAAATAAAAGATGTAAATGACAGTTATGTTATAAAACAAGTATTAAAAGCATATGAATTCTTTAAAACAAAAAATATCCAAATAGAATTAGTTATTTTAGATGAAGAAAAACATAGTTATGATAACTATGTAAAAGAAGAGATAGAAAGTGCAATATTAAATCAGCATATGGCATATTTAAAAAATCGAAAAGGAGGAATATTTAGTTTAGTTAAAAGTGAAATAGACAAAAAAGATATCTCTCTATTAGAATTATTAGCAATAATCATAGTTGATAGTAGTAAAGGCGGCTTAGAAAATAATATAAAAGACATAGAAGAAGATTATTTAGAAAAAAATAAAGTTCAAGAAACAGAAGTCTTTCCAACATCTTTTATAGAAGAAAATGATGAAGATATTGATGTATTATCAGATTCAGAAAATTTAAAATACTGTAATGAATATGGAGGATTTTCTAATGATGGAAAAGAATATCTAATAAGAGTAAATAAAAATAATAGATTACCAACTGTTTGGGCACATATATTATCTAATGAAAAATTTGGAACAGTAATAACAGAAAACATGGGAGGATATACATGGTATAAAAACAGTAGACTTAATCGTGTAACTAGCTGGGAAAATGAACCTAATTATGATATTCCATCAGAAATAATATATTTAGTTGATAAAGAAAGCGGAAAAGCCTGGTCTTTAGGACTAAATCCTATGCCAGATGATAGAAACTATAATGTTGTATATGGATTTGGATATGCTAAATATATCCATAAAAGTAATGGAATAGAACAAGAGATGGAAGTATTTGTACCAGAAGAAGATAGTTGTAAAATAAGTATATTGAACTTGAAAAATGTAACTCCTAACAAGAAAAAAATTAAATTATATTATTATACAAAACAAGTATTAGGTGAAGACGAGATAAAAACTAATGGATATATTAACACTTCATTTGATAAAAATAATAATTTTATATATGCTAAGAGCATATATAAAACAGATGAACAAAACTATTTTTCATATATATCTTGTAACGAAAAAATAAAATCCTATACTGGAGATAAAAAATCTTTTATAGGTGATGGAGATATTGGAAAGCCCGAGTCAATAAAGAAAACTAAACTAAATGATGATAGTGGACTTGGAAAAGATAGTTGTATGGCAATGGAAATAGAAATAGAATTAGAAAGTTATGCTAATAAGGACATAATATTTATGCTGGGAGCAGAAGTGAATTTAATAGATGGAAAAAACACAGCATATAAATATAGTAAAATTTCTAATTGTAAACAAGAATTAAACAAGGTAAAAAATAAATGGAAGGAACTTCTAGGAAGACTTCAAGTCTATACACCACTTGAGTCATTAAATATTTTATTAAATGGTTGGGTAGGATATCAAACCATATCAAGTAGATTATATGCAAGAAGCGGATATTACCAATCTGGGGGTGCATATGGATTTAGAGACCAATTGCAAGATACACTAGGTATAAAATATTTAGATACAAATATAATGAAAAATCAAATAATAAAGCATAGTAGACATCAATTTATAGAAGGTGACGTTGAACATTGGTGGCATGAAGAAACCGGAAGAGGAATAAGAACAAGGTTTTCAGATGATTTATTATGGCTAGTATATTTAACTATTGAATATATAAAATTTACAGGAGATAAAAGTATATTAAATATAGAAACACCATATTTAGAAGGAAAATTATTAGAAAATAATCAAGATGAAAGATATGATAAATATGAAACAAGCAAAATTGAAGGAACAATATATGAACATTGTATAAAGTCAATAGAGAAAGGTTTAAATTTTGGAGAAAATGGCTTGCCAAAAATAGGATCAGGAGATTGGAATGATAGTTTTAGTACAGTAGGAAACAAAGGAAAAGGAGAAAGCATATGGGTAGGATTTTTCTTGTACACAATTTTAGAGCAGTTTATACCAATATGTATAGAAAGAAATGATGAAATTTTAGCACAAAAATATGAGGAAATAAAGCAAAATTTAAAAAAGGCATTAAATACAAATGGATGGGATGGAAGATGGTATAAAAGAGCTTATATGGATGATGGCAATATTTTGGGAAGCATGCAAAATGATGAATGTAGAATAGACAGTATTGCACAAAGTTGGAGTGTAATTTCAAATGCAGGAGATAATGATAAAAAATATATAGCAATGGAAAGTTTAGAAAATCATTTAGTTGACAGAGAAAATGGAATAATAAAATTGTTAGATCCACCTTTTGAAAAAGGAAAATTAGAACCAGGATATATAAAATCATATTTACCAGGGGTAAGAGAAAATGGTGGTCAATATACACATGCAGCGGTTTGGGTAATAATTGCAGAAAGTTTATTAGGCTTTGGAAATAAAGCGCTAGAGCTTTATAGAATGATAAATCCAATAGAGCATACAAGAACAAAAGAAGCATGTAATAAATATAAAGTTGAACCATATGTTATACCTGCTGATATTTATGGAGCTGGGAATCTAATTGGAAGAGGAGGATGGACATGGTATACAGGTTCAAGTAGTTGGTATTATGAGGCAGGAATTAAATATATATTAGGTCTTATAATAGAAGAAGGATATATGAAATTTAATCCGTGTATTCCAAAAGATTGGAAAAATTATAAAATTCAATATAAGTGGAAAGAAAGTGTTTATAATATTGAAGTAAAAAATCTAACGGGAAAAGAAAAGGAAGTAAATAAAATTATTTTAGATGGAAATATAGTAGAAAATAAAATAAAGCTAGATGGAAGCAGAAAAATTTATAATATAGAAGTAATAATGTAATAAAGAGGCTATTTATAGCCTCTTTTATAAATACCAAAAATTTGTTTTGTAAATGTATTGACTTTTAATTTTAAAATGGATATAATGAGTCAAGTTAATAATAGATAAATTAGAGGTGGAATATGAAAGAAGAATTTTTAAATTTATTAAGACAGACAAAAAGAGAAGGAATAGAAGATTTAATACATTTTTTAGAAAATTCAGACTTTTTTACAGCACCAGCAAGTACAAGATTTCATGGGAATTTTGAAGGTGGACTTGCTAAACATAGTATGAAAGTATATGAAATATTAAAACATAAAGTTGAAAACTGTGTAATGGACATAAATATACCAGAAGAAAGTATAATATTAATTGCCTTATTACATGATATATGCAAAACTAATTTTTATAAAATAGATTACAGAAATGCAAAAAATGAATTAGGAGTATGGGAAAAAGTACCATACTATACAGTAGATGATACTATACCATATGGACATGGAGAAAAATCAGTAATGATGATAACAGAATATATAAAATTAACTCCAGAAGAAAAATATGCAATTCGTTGGCATATGGGATATACAGAACCAAAAGAAAATTATAATGCAATAGGTGCAAGTTTTAAAAAATATCCAATTGCATTATTAACACATGAAGCAGATTTAGAGGCAACATATTTTTATAATACATAAGTAAAAAGAGAGGATAAGATGTTAGCATATATAAAAGGAACATTAGAAATGAAAATGACAGATTATGTTGTAATTGATGTTGGAGGACTAGGTTACAAGGTATTTATGTCAGAAAACGGAATAGAAAGTTTAGGAAATATTGGTGATAAAGTAAAAGTTCATACATTTTATAGAGTTAGAGAAGATGATATAAGTATATTTGGATTCAATACTTTAGAAGAATTAAAAATGTTTGAATTATTATTAGGAGTAAGTGGAATAGGTGCAAAAACAGCATTAGCAATGTTAGCAATTTGTGAACCATCAGAATTCGCATTAGCAATAGTTTCAGAAGATGTAAAAACACTAACTCAAATACCAGGAATAGGACCAAAATCAGCTAAAAGAATAATATTAGAATTAAAAGATAAAATAAAAGTACAGCAAGAAGCTGATGCAATTAAAAATCAAATAGAAAAAGAAGAAAAAACTAAAACCAAAATGCAAAAAATAATAGAAGATCAAGGTAAAGTAAAAGAAGCAGTAGAAGCACTACAAGTTTTAGGATATTATAAAAGAGATATAGAAAAAATATTTGAAAAAATAAATATAAGTGAAATGTCAACAGAAGATTTAATAAAAAACGGATTAAAATTATTAGGAAATTCACAATAAAAGGAGGCATAAAATGAGTACAAATGAGCCATTAGCATTTAGAATGAGACCTCGTACTTTAGAAGAATATGTAGGACAAGAACATGTACTTGCCAAAGATAAAATATTATATAGAACAATAAAAGCAGATAGATTATCAAGTATTATTTTATTTGGTCCTCCAGGATGTGGAAAAACATCACTTGCAAGAGTAATAAGTGAAACAACAAAATATAAATTTTATAAAATAAATGCGGTAACAGCAGGTGTAGCTGATATAAAACGAGTTATAGAAGAAACACAAAATTTTATGATGAATCCTGCAGGAAAAAGTATATTATTTATAGATGAAATACATAGATTTAATAAATTACAACAAGATGCATTATTACCATATGTAGAAAATGGAACAATCATTTTAATAGGAGCAACAACAGAAAATCCATATTTTGAAGTAAACAAAGCTTTAATATCAAGGTCAATGGTAATAAAATTAAATCCTTTAACAGAAGAAAATATATATCAAATATTAAAAAATGCTTTAATAAAAAAAGAAGGATTACGGAGAATATAAAATAGAAATAAGTGATGAAACCTTAAAGAAATTAGCCATAATAAGCAATGGCGATGTAAGAACAGCACTAAATGGATTAGAAATTGCAACACTTACAACAGCTATGAGTGAAGATGGCTATATTCATTTAACAGATGAAATTCTTAAAAATAGTGTTCAAAGTAAAAAAGCCGTATTTGATAAAAATGGAGAAGTTCATTATGATAACATTAGTGCTTTAATAAAATCTATGAGAGGATCAGATCCAGATGCTGCAATATTTTATTTAGCACGTGCATTAGATGGTGGAGAAGATCCAATGTTTTTAGCAAGAAGAATTGTAATTTGTGCTTCAGAAGATGTTGGAATGGCCAATCCAAATGCTTTGGTTGTAGCAAATAGTGCTATGCAAGCAGTACATGTTATAGGTATGCCAGAAGCTAGAATTTTGCTTGCAGAAGCAGCTGTATATGTTGCAACATCTCCAAAATCAAATGCATCATATCTTGCAATAAATAAAGCGTTAGAAGATGTAAAAAATGGATATACTGGAGAAATTCCAATGCATATTAGAAATGCACCAATAGAAAAAATGAAAGCATTAGGATATAAAGAAGGATACAAATATCCACATGACTATCCAAATCATTATACAGAACAGCAATACTTACCAGATGAGATAATTGGAACTAAATATTATATTCCTGATGAAAATGTTCCTAAAGTAAAAAATAAATTAAATACAGAATTTAATGAAAGTTTAATAAAAAAATAAAAAATGGAGAACCTACTATAAAGTAGGTTTTTTATGTTTTAAAAGAAATGAGAATAAAAATGAAAAGAATAAAAGGAATTATTCAAAAAGGAATAATAGGAATATTGGCAGGAATTATTAGTGGACTGTTTTCAACAGGAGGAGGAATGATATTAGTACCTGCATTTATATATATATTAAATTTAAAAGATTCAAAAGCAAGAGGAACATCAGTTTTTTGTATATTATTTATGGTATTAACAACAAGTATTTTTTATTATAAAGGACATTATATTAATTGGAAAATAGCTATAATGTGTGCAATAGGAGGCACGATAGGAGGATATATAGGAGCTAAACTTTTAAAAAAATTACCGGAAATGACTTTTAAAATAGCATTTACAATATTTTTAATATATGCAACTTATAAGATGCTGATATGTTAAAGATGTAAGGAGGCAAACATGATAGAAGTTGTAATTGGAATAATAGCTGGGATAGTTAGCGGAACAGGAATGGGAGGAGGAACAATATTAATTTTATTGCTTACAAGTATGTTAGGAATGGAACAGCACATAGCTCAAGCAACAAATTTAATATTTTTTATTCCAACTTCAATAATTGCAATAATAGTCAATTTAAAAAATAGAAATATTGATATAGGAACAGGAATAATAATTTCAATTTTTGGAATATTAGGTGCAATAATAGGAGCTAAAATATCTATGAATTTAAATGTAGTAATTTTAAGAAAATGTTTTGGGATTTTCTTGATGTTTGTTACAATAAATGAAATATATTTTATAAACAAAAAGTATAAAAAAATGAAAAATAAACAATAATAAATTAAAAGAGAGGTGATTATAAATGAAATTTGTAAAAGGTGTTATGGTAGGAGGATTAGTAACTACAGGATTATTTATGTTATATGCAGAAAGCGGAAAAATGAATAAAAAAAGCATGATGAAACAAGGAAGAAAAATGATAAAAAAGATGGGGATAATATAAAAAATAAAATGAGATTTGAGTTATAAAAGTAACTCAAATCTTTTTTCGGTTAGACTTTTTACAGTCTATTAAAAATTAGAAATTTAAATCTTTGAAATCAGTATCTCTTAAAAAGTCATCTTTTTTATCACAACCACAAGGTGGCTTTTCATGTTCACCTAAAAAACAATCACATTTATCATGTTTATCACCTTTTAGGCATTTTCCTTCATGATGACATTTTGCACATATTTTAATTTTTTTAGTATCATTTACCCATATTTGAATAGCATATTGTTTACCAGGGCATAATGGTCCAAAAACAAATTCTCCTTCTTTATCTGTGAAAGTATGGCCAATAGGTCTTCTCTCGTCTTTTCCCTTATCACAAACAACTTCAACTAATTTTACTACAGCATTTTCAACAGGTTCTTTAAAACAATTTCTAACAACACCATAAATAACATCACGGTTATCTTCTGGTAATGTTATATCTAAATCAAATTGTTTGCCTCCAGAAATAACACCATCTATATCCAAAACAGGGCAACAACCTTTATTACCTTCCATTTCCATAAAAACTCATCCTTTCTACAAACAACATATGTGTTGTTTATATATAATATGATTTTAAAATAAAATGTTGAAAGTTTATTTTAAAATATTGTTGTAAAATTTTAATAACTAATGTATAATATCCAAAGTGAAGGGAGGAGATATCATGGAAAAAAAAGAAGAAAATAAAAATATTCAAAATAATAATAAAAATGAGGTTGTAGAGGCTAAAGAAATACAGGAAAATAAAGAAACTCCCGAAAAAGATAGAAAAGGTTTAGCGCTTGCATCAATGATATTAGGAATTGTATCAGTAGTATTGTTCTTTATAAAAATTATTTCAATACCATGTGGAATTTTAGCAATAGTATTTTCAGCATTATCATTAAAATCAAGTAAAAAAAGTTTTGCAATAACAGGTTTAACAACAGGAATTATAGGAATAATATTAATGATATTAGTATATTTATTTATAATGTTTTTATCATGTAGTATATTTAATTATCCAGTTAATCCCATAAATGATTATGATTATTACGATAGTTTTTAAATAAAATTAGAATTTTTCTCCAAGAGAAAGCATACAATAGAAGTAGCTTGAACTTGGAGGTTTTTTTATGTTTTATGTTTTAGATAAACAAAAAATAATAGCATATGGAGTATCTGTGTTAACAGTATTATTCTTATTTTGTATGGCAAGTGAAATGACAACAGAAAAAGAAGCAATTCAAACATCTGCAAATAATCAAAGGTTATTACCAATATACAAAGTACAAACAGAAAAAAATGAAGTTGCATTTACAATGAATTGTGCCTGGAATGCTGATGATATAGATTCAATTTTAGATACACTTGAAAAAAATGATACTAAAATAACATTTTTTATAGTGGGAGATTGGATGGGAAAATATCCAGAAGAAGTAAAAAAAATACATAAAGCAGGTCATGAAATAGCAAGCCATAGTGATACACATCCACATGTTACAAATATGAGTTATGAAGACAATGTAAATGAATTAGAAAAATCAAATGAAAAATTGGAAAAAGTAATTGGAACTAAAACAAATATATATAGAGCCCCATATGGAGAATACAATAATACAGTTATTCAAGCAGCTCAAGACAAAAAATATTTTACAATACAATGGAGCTTAGATACATTAGATTATACTGGCCTAACAGGAGAAGAAATGTGGAAAAGACTAGAAAATGTGGAAAAAGGAGATATTATTTTAAGTCATAATGGAACTAAACATACAGCTGATAGCTTAGATATGTTAATAAAAAATATAAAGCAAAAAGGATTAAAAATAGTAAAAGTATCAGAATTAATTTATAAAGATAATTACACAATAAATTCAGAAGGAAGACAAATAAAAAATAATGTATAAATATGTCAATAGGGGGAAACATATTTATATAAAAAATTTGAGGGGATTTAAAATGATTTTTATTGGAATTATTTCAGAATATAATAGTTTTGAAAATATTAAGGATATATTAAAAAATAATTATATTAAAGATATAAAATTAATTCACATAAACAAAAATAGTATAGAAAACATAAAAAATATAAAATTTGAAACATTAATAATTGATTCAAATTTAAAAGATTATCAAAAAGAAACAGAGATAATAAAAGAAATAGCAGCCAATGCAAAATATTTAATTTTAAATACAGATATAAATATATTAACTTTAGAGATTAAATCTTGGAATGCAAATTTGATAACATATGGATTAAATAGAAAGGCAACAATAACAATATCAAGCATTAGTGAAAGTGGAATATTAATATATTTACAAAGAAATTTAAAAGATACAAATGGAGATATATTAGAAATTGGTGAAGACCTTGTGAGAGTAAGCGAAAAAAGCAAATTAAAAATATATGAAATTTTAATAGTGTATACGATTTTGCTAATAAAACAAAAATCCATAATTAAGGAATTACAGGAAAACTCTAACTTTTTTGAACAAAATTAACTTTTTATGTAGACAAATTATGAAAAAGGGTGTATAATAAAGAATGTAAGTTAACAGAGCGTAAGGAAAAATATACAATTGATAAATATAAAATATAGGAGGAAGAAAGAATTGAATACCAATTATTTAGAAAACAACTACTTAACATTAGTTGGAAAAGTTACAGGAGAAAAGAAATTTAGTCATGAGATTTATGGGGAAAGATTTTACGTATTTAATTTAGAAATCCCACGTTTAAGTGGAAATAGCGATATGATTCCAATTACAGTATCTGAAAGATTAATAAAAGAAGACACATTACAAGAAGGAAAGAAATTATTAGTAAAAGGACAATTTAGATCATATAATAGTTATGAAAATGAAAAAAACAGATTAATTTTAACAGTATTTGCTAAAGATATCGTTGAATTAAATGAAAATGAAGAAAATAATGAAGAAAACGAAATGGTAAAAAAAGATACAGTAACAAACGAAGTTGTACTTGTAGGATATATTTGTAAAAAACCAATTTACAGACAAACACCATTTGGTAGAGAAATATCAGACTTATTATTAGCAGTAAATAGAGCATACAACAAATCAGATTATATTCCTTGTATAGCATGGGGAAGAAATGCAAGATTTTGCCAAAACATAGAAGTAGGAACTCAAGTAAAAGTAGTAGGAAGAGTTCAATCAAGACAATATGAGAAAAAACATGAAGATGGAACTGTAGAAACAAGAGTTGCTTATGAAGTATCTGTTGGAAGCTTAGAAGTAATAGAAGAAAAGGATAATACAGAAGAAGCAACAACAGAAAATCAAGAAGCAGTATAAATTAGGCACCTATTAATAAAATATATATTGAAGATAAAAAAGGTTTCAAAAAGCTAGTCTTTTGAAACTTTTTTTGATATAATAATGCTACTTAATATTACGAAAGGATGGAAGATAATGTTTAAAAATATTATTTCTAAAATAAAAAATAAAAATGTGAAAAAAGATAAAAAAAGTAAAATAAAAAGTAGCACTAAATTTACTATATTAGCAATTATATTAATTGCAATATTTTGTGTTGCATTAACACCTGTAACATTTCAAAATGATACATATTATACAATAAAAATTGGAGAACATATAACTCAATATGGAATAGATATGCAAGATCCGTTTTCATGGCATCAAGATCTAGCATATACATATCCACATTGGTTATATGATTTATTGACATATTTAATTTATAGTGCATTTGGAATGAATGGAATTTATATAACAACATGTATATTATCTGTAATTCTAGGAATAACATTGTATTTAACAAATAATAAATTGGTTAAAAATCAAATATTTTCTTTTGCTATAACTATAGGTGCAATGTATTTAATAAGAGGATATATTGCTGCAAGAGCACAATTAGTTACATTTATATTATTAGTTTTAACAGTATATTTTATAGAAAGATTCCTGGAGACCAAGAAAAAAAGATATGCATTAGCTTTAATAGTAATTCCAATATTAATAGCAAATTTACATTCAGCAGTATTTCCATTTTATTTTATATTATATTTGCCATATATAGCAGAATATATAATTGCTGTTTTAGGAGAAACTGTAATATATAGAAAAGTAAAAATTGCTAAAATGAAACTTGAAATAAAACTTTTATCAAGAAAAAATACAAATGCAGAAAAAATAGAAAAGTTAAAAGACGAATTAAAGCAAATTCAAGAAAAAGTAGATAAGATAAAAATAAAAAGAACCAAAGAATTACAAAATCCATATAAAATAAAAATGATAAAAAACAATAATGTTAAATGGTTAATATTAATAATGGTAATATGTGCATTTACTGGATTTTTAACACCTATTGGTGATACACCATACACATATTTAGAAAAAACTATGCAAGGTAATACAACTCAAAACATTAATGAGCATTTACCAATGACTTTAGCTAATGATACAGAAGTTGTATGTACACTTATAATATTTTTATCAATACTTATATTTACAAAAGCAAAAATAAGATTATCAGATTTATTTATGTTAGGTGGCTTATGCTATTTAATGTTAATGACAAAAAGACAAGTAACAATGTTTGTTTTGATATGTTCATTTATATTAAATAGATTTATAGTAGAACTTGTAGATAATTATACAAAAGAAGATTTGAAAAAGTTAACTGATAACCTGGTTAAATTGCCTGCAATTATAATTGTTATAGCAGTTATGTTAGGATTTAGTTATTATATGGGAAAAGATAAAATAGGAAATGAAATAGTAGATGAAAGTGCATATCCTGTACAAGCATGTGATTATATTTTAGAAAATATAGACTTAGGAAAAGCTAAATTTTATAATGAATATAATTATGGAAGTTATATGCTATTTAGAAGAATCCCAGTATTTATAGATTCTAGAGCAGATTTATATGCTCCTGAATTTAGTGGAAAAGATGATGATATATTTTCTGACTTTATAAATACTTCAAATATAGGAACTTTTTATGAAGATACATTTGATAAATATGGAATAACACATGTAATAACATACAAAAATTCTAAAATGAATATGATTATTACCAAAACACATGATCCAAAATTAAAACAATTATATAGTGATAAATATTTTGTAATATATGAAAGGGTAAATGATAATGGCTAAAACATACACAGTAAAAAAAGAAAATATAGGAAACAGAATAGATGCGTATTTAGCAAATGAAGATATAGAATTATCGAGAGTAGCAATTCAAAGACTAATAAAAGATGAAAAGATTTTAGTAAATAATAAAAAAGTAAAATCATCATATAAACTACAAGAAGGTGACAAAATCACTGTTGAAGATGAAGAACCAAAAGAAATAGAGTTAAAAGCTCAGAATATTCCTGTAGAAATAATATATGAAGATAATGACATAATTGTTGTAAACAAGCCTAAAGGAATGGTTGTTCATCCTGGAAGTGGGAATCCAGACGGAACATTAGTAAATAGTTTAATGAATATATGTAAAGATTCTTTATCAGGAATTGGTGGAGAAATACGACCAGGAATAGTACATAGACTTGATAAAGATACATCAGGTATTTTAGTTGTTGCAAAAAATGATAAAGCACACATAAATTTAAGTGAACAAATAAAAGACCATAAAGTAGAAAAAACATATATAGCATTAGTAAGAGGTATTGTAAAAGAAAATGAAGCTAAAATAGATATGCCAATTGCAAGAAGTCCAAAAGACAGAAAAAAAATGGCAGTTGTTCAAGGTGGAAAAAGAGCTGTAACTAATTTTAAAGTATTAGAAAGATTTCCTAAAGACAATTGTACATTATTAGAAGTAAAAATAGAAACAGGAAGAACTCATCAAATTAGAGTACATTTATCAGAAATTGGATATCCACTAATAGGTGATGAGGTATATTCAAATGGAAAAAATAAATGGCAAATAAAAGGACAATGCTTGCATTCAAAAAGCTTGAAATTTAAACATCCAATAACAGGCAAAGAAATGTATTTAGAAGCTAAATTGCCTAAATATTATGAAGATCTATTAAAAGAATTAAGGAGTAAATAAAATGGAAGAGGAAAGATTGCAAAAGTATTTAGCTAATTGTGGAATTGCTTCAAGAAGAAAAGCTGAAGAATTGATATCACAAGGTAAAGTTCAGGTAAATGGAAAAACTGTAACAGAACTTGGAATAAAAGTAAATCCACAGAAAGACAAAGTAATATATCAAGGCAAAGAAGTAAAACAACCTAAAGAACATGTATATATATTATTAAATAAACCTATTGATTATGTGACAACAGCTAAAGATCAATTTAATAGAAATTCAGTATTAGATTTAGTAAAAGTTAAACAAAGAATAGTTCCAGTTGGTAGGTTAGATATGTTTACTTCTGGAGCATTGATTTTAACTGATGATGGAGATTTTGTATACAAAGTTACACATCCAAAACATGAAATAGAAAAAACATATACTGTTACAATTATTGGAATAGTAAAAAATGAAGAAGTCGAAAAATTAAGAAAAGGCGTAAAAATAGATGACTACATCACTAAGCCAGCTAGAGTTAAAATCTTAAAAACTGATGAAGAGAAAAATCAATCAAGACTTGAAATTACAATTCATGAAGGAAAGAATAGACAAATAAGAAAAATGTGTGAAGCTATAGGACATAAAGTACTTGCATTACATAGAAGTAAAGTTGCAAATATAGGTGTAAAGGATTTACCTTTAGGAAAATGGAGATATTTAACTAAAAATGAAATATCAAAAATACTAAATGAAAAATAAAATATATATTGAAAAATTATTAGTGTAAATATATAATGATAATGCAAACATAAGATAAGAGGAGAATAACAAATGAATAACTTAGAATTTGTACCTGAAGGATGGAACAATGAAATAACTAAATTAAATTTAAATAATTGGAAAAATTATAAAAATAATCAAGAAATTTTACAAGGGCTTGTAACTAAATGTGATAATGATTACAATTTATATATTAATTTTGAAAATGGATTACAAGGTAAAATACCAAGAAATGAAGTAGAAGCAATAAAATTAGATAACCAAGGAATGCCAAAGGAAAATCTATGTATAGGAAAAGTTCATAAATTTGTACAATTTAAGGTTAAAAACATGGAAGAAGATCAACTAATTTTATCAAGAAAAGAAGTACAAAATGATGCTATAAATTGGGTAAAAACTGACTTACAAGAAGGGCAAAAAGTAGAAGGAATTGTAAAAAGTATAAAACCATATGGAGCATTTATAGAAATAGGCGGTGGAGTTGTCGGATTAGCACATATAGAAGATTTATCAATAGCAAGAATACAGTCACCATTTGAAAGATTAAAAATTGGACAAAAAGTACAGGTAGTGGTAAAATCTATAGATAGAGAAAATGGAAAAGTTATTTTATCATATAAAGAAACATTAGGATCATGGGAAGAAAATGCATCAAACTTTAAGCAAGGTACTAAAGTTAAAGGTAAAATACGTGAAACAGAAAAACATAAAAACGGAATTTTTATAGAATTAACACCTAATTTAGTAGGAATGGCTGAATATCAAGATGGTCTTGAATATGGACAAGATGTTAATGTATATATAAAAAAGATAGATTATCAAAAAAAGAAAGTTAAATTGCTTATAGTAAAATAGAAATCCTAGAAGGAGGAATGTAGAATGATAGAAGATGAAGAAATAAAAACTCAAATATCACCCTTTGCAATAAGAGAGGGAGAAGTAAAGGTATTTGATGGAAAAGATGGATATGTGTCAATGAACCAAATTGTACACAAAATAAACATTGGGCAAATAAATGATATTCATTTTGAAATTTTAAATTTAGTAAATGAGTTTGAATTTATTACATCAAGACAATTATTCCAAATGCTTGAAATAAAAGGAATTGAAATAAAATCTCAAGACAAATTAAACAATAAATTAGAGCAATTAGTAAAATCTAAAATTTTAACTAGATATTACTTTAATTCTGATGAAGGTAAAGGAATATATCGTATTTATTGTATGGAAAAAATGGGAAAATATTTATTGACTTCTAGAGAAATTGAATGTAAATGGCAAGCATCAGATAATATAAAACCTGTAGCAATGATAAAGAAAAGATTAGCTGGAAATCAAGTATTAATAGCATATTTAAGAAAAGTAAAAGCTTTTGATAGTTATGAAGTAAAACCAGCAATAACAGCAAAAAGTGCAGGAAAAATATTTAAAGCAACAGGTGGTAGTGTAAAACTAACAAAAAATAATAAATCAATTCAATTTGTATTTGAAGTTGTAAGAAGAGAAAAAGACTGGCAAAGCAAAATTATTGATAAAATGAGACTATATAAAGATTTTTATGAAAACTTTGTACCAGGAGATTCAGGATTTTCAGGAATCCCACAATTAATATTAGTTTGTGAAGATGATAGACATATGGCAGAAGTTTTTAAAGAAATTGTTACAAAACAAGTTGAAATCCCACAAATAAAATTATATTTTACAACAGATTTACGTCAAAATGAAAAAACTCTTGAAAATACATTAATTGAATTTAAATTAATTGATGGAAAATATAAGATGCAAAATATAGAATTAAAATTATTAGGAATGTAAATTAAATAATGTAAAATTATTTAGAGACTACAATTTAGGTGAACTAAGATTATTAGACAAAAATTTTAATAAAGAAGGTTCACTTCAAAATGTAGTCTTTATTTTTCGTTTTTTAAAATATGAAATATTTTTCATAAAATTGTTGACAATTGAATATACATTCAACTATAATATAGATAAATAGTTGAACGAACATTCAACTATTGTCATAAAATATATAAAAGAATTCTTAATAAAGGAGATAAAAAATGTCTAAAAATGAATTTATTTGTGATTGTAATATAATACATGAAGATATTGTAAAAGATACAACAAGCAAAATGCCTGAAGATAATATTTTTAATAAATTAGCAGAATTTTTTAAAATATTAGGTGATACAACAAGAGCAAAAATATTATTTACATTAGACCAAAATGAAATGTGTGTATGTGACATTGCAAATGTTTTAGGTATGAGTAAATCTTCTATATCTCATCAGTTAGGAACTCTTAGAAGAATGAGTATAGTAAAATGTAGAAAACAAGGTAAAGAAGTTTACTATACTATAGATGATGACCATGTACAAAGACTGTTCGAGCTAGGAATAGAACATATCGAACACAAATAATATATACTAAAAAGAAGGAGGATAATTATAAAAAAATGAAAGAAGAAATTAGAAATATAATTATCACAGCTATTTTATTTATAATAGCTCTAATAAATCCTTTTAATAATGAATTAATTTCAAAAGGATTATATATAATTGCATATTTAATTATCGGAGGAGAAGTAGTAATAAGTGCAATCAGAAATATATTTAAAGGCGAGGTTTTTGATGAAAAATTTTTAATGACAGTTGCTACAATAGGAGCATTTGCAATAGGAGAATTTCCGGAAGCAGTTGCAGTTATGTTGTTTTATCAAATTGGAGAAATGTTCCAAGATTATGCAGTTGATAAATCAAAAAAATCTATAACAGAATTAATGGATATTAGACCAGATGTTGCTTATGTAAAACGTAATGGAAAAGTAGAAAAAGTTAGTCCTGAAATAGTAAAAATAGAAGAAGAAATAGTAGTAAAACCAGGAGAAAAAATTCCACTAGATGGAGAGGTAATTGAAGGAATTTCAATGTTAGACACATCAGCTTTAACAGGTGAGTCTGTACCTAGAAGTATAAAAGTAGGAGATAAAGTTTTAAGCGGATTTATAAATCAAAGCGGAGTTATTTCAATAAGGGTAGAAAAAGAATTTGGAGATTCTACTGTAAGTAAAATATTAGATTTAGTAGAAAATGCTTCAAATAAAAAATCTAAGTCAGAAAACTTTATTAGAAAATTTGCTAAATATTATACACCTATAGTAGTTGTGGGAGCACTATTATTAGCAATTATGCCACCATTTTTATTACATTTAGGAAGTTTTAGTGAATGGCTATATAGAGCTCTTACATTTTTAGTTGTATCATGTCCATGTGCTTTAGTTGTTTCAGTACCATTAGGATTTTTTGCAGGAATTGGAGCTGCTTCTAAGATTGGAGTTTTAGTAAAGGGAAGTAACTATTTGGAAGCATTGGCAAATACAGAAATAGTAGTATTTGATAAAACAGGAACATTAACAGAAGGAGTATTTGAAGTTCAAGAAATAAATCCTGTAGATATATCTAAAAAAGAATTATTAAAATTAGCAGCATATGCGGAAAATTATTCAAATCACCCAATTTCAAATTCTTTAAAGAAAGCATATAAAGAAGAAATAAATCAAGATGAAATTGGAAATGCAGAAGAAATATCAGGAAAAGGAATAATTACTATTGTAAATGGAAAAGAAGTTGTTGTTGGAAATGACAAATTAATGGAAGAAAAAAATATTCAATATACAAAATGCCAAAAGGTTGGTACAATTTTATATGTAGCTGTTAATAATAAATTCGCAGGTTCAATAATTATTGCAGATAAAATAAAAGCAGATTCTGCAAATGCAATTGAACAATTAAAGAAAAATAATATAAAACAAGTTGTAATGTTAACAGGTGATAAAAAAGAAGTTGGAGAAAGTGTTGCAAAAGAACTCAAATTAGATAAAGTATATACTGAATTATTACCTGATCAAAAAGTGGAAAAAGTAGAAGAGTTAATAAAAGATAAAAGTGAAAAAGGAAAATTAGCTTTTGTCGGTGATGGAATAAATGATGCTCCTGTACTAGCAATTTCAGATATAGGAATAGCAATGGGAGGAGTTGGCTCAGATGCAGCAATTGAAGCAGCAGACATCGTAATAATGACTGATGAACCATCAAAAATTGTTGGTGCAATGAAAGTATCTAAAAAGACAATGAGAATTGTAATTCAAAATATTGTTTTTGCAATTGGAATAAAAGTTTTAGTTTTAATATTTAGTGCATTAGGAATTTCAACAATGTGGGAAGCAGTATTTGCAGATGTAGGTGTATGTGTTATAGCAGTGGTAAATTCATTAAGAGCATTAAGAATAAAAAAATAAGGTAAGTATTATTTTAAATACTTACCTTGTTTTTTAAATTCCTAAAATATTTTTAGCTCTTTGAACATCATCTTCATTAGCATCTCTTACACCTTCAAGAGGATATTTTAATCCTAATGCTTTCCATTTATATTCTCCTAAACTGTGATATGGTAAAATTTCAACTCTATCAACAGTTTTTAAAGATGAAATAAAATCTTTTAATCGTAATAAATCATGCTTATCATCTGTATATCCAGGAACTAATACTTGTCTTATCCACATATGAATACCATTATCACTTAAATATTTTGCAAAAGCTAATTCTAACTTGTTACTTCTGCCAACTAGGTCTTTACATTTTTCATCGTCAATATGTTTTATATCTAATAATACTAAATCTGTTAAATTAAGAACTTCTTTAATATTTTCACTTAAAGGTAAATCACCAGATGTGTCTACACAAGTATGGATATTATTTTCTTTTAATTTTTTAAAAAGTTGTATTATGAATTTAGGTTGTAGAAGGGGCTCTCCACCACTTACAGTAACACCACCTCGTGGAAAAATATAATTTTTACAACGCATAATTCTTTCATAAATTTCATCTAAATCTTTATAAGTTCCGTCATGAATGCTCCATGTATCTCTATTATGACAATATTTACATTTTAAATGACAACCTTGTAAAAATAGTACAAACCTAATTCCAGGACCATCAACTGTGCCAAATGTCTCTTGTGAATGAACTCTAGCATAATAGTTCAAATCTTTTTTATCACTTTCCATTTTTACTCCCAAATGTTAAATTTTTTCGTGAATTGTTCTGTGTATTACATCTAATTGTTGTTCTCTAGTTAATTTTGTAAAGTTAACAGCATATCCAGAAACACGAATAGTAAGTTGAGGATATTTTTCTGGATGATCCATCGCATCTAAAAGCAAAGATCTATCAAAAACATTAACATTTATATGATGACCTGTGTTTTTAAAATATCCATCTAACATACTAATTAAATTATTTATTTTTTCATCTTCAGTTTTTCCTAAAGTATTAGGTGTAATAGAAAATGTATAAGAAATTCCATCTTCTGCATAGTCAAAAGGTAATTTTGCAATTGAATTCATAACTGCAATTGCACCATTTACATCTCTTCCATGTAGTGGATTTGCACCTGGTCCAAAAGGCTCACCAGCACGTCTACCATCAGGAGTGTTTCCTGTTGCTTTACCATATACAACATTTGATGTTATTGTTAAAATTGATAAAGTTTGTTTTGAATCTCTATAAGTATGATGTTTTCTTAATTTATCCATAAATGTTTTTGTGATATCAATTGCAATTTGATCAACTCTATCATCATCATTACCGAACTTTGGAAAATCACCATCTATTTTATAATCAACAGCTAGTCCAGTTTCATCACGAATAACTTGAACTTTAGCATATTTTATAGCAGATAAAGAGTCTGCAACAACTGATAATCCAGCAATTCCACAAGCCATTGTACGTAAAACATCTTTATCATGTAAAGCCATTTCAATTGCTTCATAAGAATATTTGTCATGCATATAGTGAATAGCATTTAATGCTTTTATATAAATTTTTGCAACATAATCCATCATTTGATCAAATTTTTCCATTACTTCATCATAATCTAAATATTCTGAAGTTATAGGTTGATATAATGGTGTAACTTGTACACCTGTTTTTTCATCTCTACCACCATTAATTGCATATAGAAGGGCTTTGGCTAAATTAGCTCTAGCACCAAAGAATTGCATTTGTTTACCGATTTTCATAGGTGATACACAACAAGCAATTCCATAATCATCTCCTAATGTAACTCTCATTAAGTCATCATTTTCATATTGGATAGAAGAAGTTTTTATTGATAAATTAGTAACATATCTTTTAAATCCTTCTGGAAGTCTTGTTGACCATAATACAGTCATATTTGGTTCAGGTGCTGCACCTAAATTTTCTAATGTGTGTAATAAACGAAAAGAATTTTTTGTAATTAATGTTCTGCCGTCAACACCCATACCACCAATGCTTTCAGTTACCCATACAGGGTCACCACTGAATAATTCATTATATTCAGGTGTCCTTAGAAAACGGACAAGTCGTAATTTCATAACAAAATGATCCATTATTTCTTGTGCTTCTTTTTCTGTAAGAGTACCTTCTTTTAAATCTCTTTCAAAATATATATCTAAAAAAGTAGAAGTTCTACCAAGACTCATAGCTGCACCATCTTGAGATTTAATTGCTCCTAAATATGCAAAATATAGCCATTGTACAGCTTCTTTTGCATTTGTAGCAGGCTTAGAAATATCAAATCCATATTTTTGAGCCATTTCTTTTAGTTCATTTAATGCTTTTATTTGTTCACTTTTTTCTTCTCTTTCACGAATAATGTTTTCTGTAAAATCATCAACATCAAGAATATCTAATTCTTTTTGTTTTTCTTCTATTAAAACATCAACACCATATAAAGCAACTCTACGATAATCTCCTATAATTCTACCTCTACCATAACCGTCTGGAAGGCCTGTAATTAAGTGAGATTTTCTTGCTGCTCTAATATCTGGAGTATATGCATCAAATACACCATCATTATGTGTCTTTCTATAATGTGTAAATATGTCTTCAACTCTTTCATCAACTTTTTTGTCATAGGCTGCACAAGCTTTTTCTACAATTCTAATTCCTCCAAAAGGCATTATTGCTCTTTTTAAAGGCTCATCAGTTTGTAAGCCAACTATATCTTCTAAATCTTTATCAATATATCCAGCATCATGTGCTATAATTGTTGATGGTGTTTTTGTATCAATGTCTAAAACACCGCCTTTAGAATCATGTTCTTTTTTATATAATTCTAAAACTTCATTCCATAATTTTTCTGTTTTTTTCGTTGTTCCAGTTAAAAAATCACTGTTTCCTTCATATGGGGTATAATTTTGTTGTATGAAATCTCTAACATTTATTTCATATTTCCATTCACCCTCATTAAAATTTTTCCATTGCTTAAATTCCATATAATACCTCCTTTAAATTATCTATATTATAGTATAAACAAAGAATCAATTATTATAATAACATATGGAAAAAATATAAGCAATTAATTATTAAAATAAAAATAAAAAAAGAAGATAATAAAAATTATCTTCTAAAAATTAAATTTCATCATCTTCTACGTTTTTTTCATCTTCTGCAATTACTTTAGCAATATCATATATAAGTTTTTGAGTTTCAGGTTTACAAGTTTTTAATAAATCTGAAAATTCTTTATTTAAATAGTTTTCAGATTTGCTAGAAACACCATTTAAAATATATCCTTCTGAAACATCTAATAAACGACATAACTGATTCAATCTTTTTAAGTTAATATGAGAATTTCCTCTTTCTACTCTACTTAAAAATGCAACTGAAATATCAATTTGTTCAGCTAAATCTTCTTGAGTTAAATTTTTATTTAATCTTGCTTGTTTTATTCTTTGCCCTATAATACTATAATCTAAAGCCATTGTAATCACCTTCCTAAATTATTTTACTAAGGTATAATAGCATTTTATGGTTTAAATTTACAGAAACTATAATATACAAGTGTAATCTATAAGTAAAGTACATGATGAGTTGTAAATAAAACAAATAAAAAATAAAGAAAATAGGAGGAAATAAGAGCAAATATGCGAAAAAGTTATAAAATTAGCTAATATCAGTAAATTATTTTGACTAAATTTGACAAATTAATATTAAAAAGGTATACATAATTTGATTTTGGAGAAAATATATAGTATAATAAAAGACGGTCGCACAATAAAAAAGGAGAGTGAAGCTTATTTTTAACAATAAAACAAAATACTATACAAAAGAAATTTTAAAGTATTTTAATATTGCATTATTAGGAATTGGAATTATAACCGCGATTATATTAATAAAATATAAGCCAATTTATAAAGTAAGTATATTAGGAAACGAAATAGGATATATACAAAACAAAGAGAGTTTTAAAGAAAGTATAAAGGAAAATTTATTAAGTGAAAATCAAAATATTGATAATATTATTTATAAAGAAACACCAGAATATAAATTAGCCTTAGTAAATAAAAATACTCAGACTAATGAAAATCAGGTACAAGAAAAAATTGAAGAAAATTTAGAAATAACTTATAAATATTATGAGGTGGCTCTTAATAATGAAGCTTTAGAAAAAGTTAATACATTAGATGAAGCCAAAGAAATTGTAGAACAGGCCAAAAATGAAAATAATCAAGAACTAGATTTAAGCATTTTAGAAAAATATACTCAAAATAAAGATGAAATTCAAACATCAAATGTAGAAGTTGCCAAAACAGATATAAATAATAAAATTACTAAAAAAAATGAAGAACAAAAAAATCAAAATGAGAAAAAAGAACAAAATAATGAAAAAAAAGAAGAAAGCAATTATATTGCAAACATATCTGGAATAAAAATTGCAACTAAACCAATTACAGGGACAATAACTTCAAGATATGGGGAAAGTAGTTCTTTGAGAAAATCTACACATACAGGATTGGATATTTCAGCAAAAACAGGAAGCCCGATAAAAGTAGTGGCAGCGGGAAAAGTTGTATGTGCTAAATATAGTGGAGCATATGGTAATTTAATAAAAATAGATCATGGAAATGGTGTAGAAACATGGTATGGTCATACAAGTAAAATGTATGTAAAAGAAGGACAAACAGTGGAAGCAGGAACTGTAATTGGCGCAGTTGGATCAACAGGAAATTCTACAGGTCCACATTTACATTTTGAAATAAGAATTAATGGAAAACATGTTAATCCACAAAAATATTTATATAAATAAAAGACAAAGATCACAAATATATACTACTCCTTAAATTATTTAATGATTTAAGGGGAGTTAAATATAGTGGTCTTTTTTTATATCACTTTTTACGTAAAGAAAACATAATATATAGCAAAATAAAGAGTGAAAGGTGGGTACAAAATGTCGAAATACATAATTAAAGGTGGTAAAAAGATAGAAGGAATTGTAAATATATCAGGATCTAAAAATGCTTCTCTTCCAATAATTGCAGCATCAATTTTAAATAGTGGAAAAACAACATTATATAATGTTCCAGATATACATGATACAAAAATGATGTTTGAAATTATAAAAAAATTGGGTGGAACAGTAGAAAAGAAAAATAATAAAATTGTAATAGATACAAGCAAAATAGACAAATATGAAATACCAGAAGAATTAATGAGAAAAATGAGATCATCTGTAATTTTGGCTGGAGGATTACTAGGAAGATATAGAAAAGCAACATTTTCATATCCAGGCGGATGTGATATAGGTTCAAGACCAATTGAATTGCATTTAAAAGCTTTTGAAAAATTAGGAATAAATATTACCAAAAACTATGGAAATATAGAATGCTTTTGTGATAAAATAATTGGGGAAAAAATAGACTTTGATTTTCCAAGTGTTGGAGCCACTGAAAATGCAATACTTGCAAGCTGTATGGCAGAAGGAATAACAGAAATAAATAATGCAGCTAGAGAACCGGAAATAGTAGATTTACAAAACTTTTTAAATCGAATGGGAGCTAAAATAAAAGGAGCAGGATCTAGCAATATTATTATAGAAGGTGTAAAAAAATTAAAAGATGTAAGCTATAATATAATGGCAGATAGAATAGAAGCGGGTACTTTTTTATGTTTAGGTGCAATTAATAGAACCAATCTATTAATAAAAAATGTAAATGTAGAATATATCATGCCTGCAATAGATAAATTGCAAGAAATGGGTTGTAATTTTAAAATAGAAAAAAATCAAATAGAAATAAAAACTCCAAAAAAAATAAATGGAGTAAATATTAAAACAATGCCATATCCGGGATTTCCAACAGACATGCAATCTATATTTGCTACAGTGCTTACAACAGCAAAAGGTACATCAATAATAACTGAAAATATATTTGAAAGTAGATTTAAATATATGCAGGAACTAAATCGAATGGGAGCCAAAATAGTAACTGAAGGCAGAACAGCGATAATAAAAGGAACAAAAAAATTATTTGGAACAAATGTAAAAGCAACAGATTTAAGAGGAGGAGCAGCTTTAGTATTAGCAGGAACAGTTGCAAAAGGTGTTACAAGTATAGAAAATATAGAATATATATTAAGAGGCTATGAAAAGTTTGAAACAAAATTACAAAACATAGGTGTAAATATAGAAAAGGTAATATAAATAAAGGGCCCAATAGCCCTTATTTATAGCAGAACTTGTCCAAAGGAGGGCTTAATATTGTCAAAAAAAATAGAAGATAATTTTAATCCATATAATATATCAAATAAAGAAAATAAAGAATCAATAGATGAGATGATGAAAAGAAAAAAAGCTAGAAAAAGAGAAAAAAATATACAACAAAGAAAAAGAATTGAAAAACAAGATGATCTTGATTTTGAAACAGATACTGTAATTCAAATGACAAACAGAAATAACAAACAAAAAGAAGAATTGCGAAGAAAAAGAAGAGAAAAAGAAGAAAGAAAAAGAGAAAAAAAAATAAAGAAAATAAAATTTATAATAAAATTTGTTTTATTAATAGGCATAATTGCAGGAGGAATAACTTTTGCTTTAACCTCACCTATTTTTAACATAACAGACATAAAAGTAGTAAACAATAATAAAATACCAAGTGAAACAATAGAAAGCTTATCAGAAATAAAAACGGGAGAAAATATTTTTAAATTTTATAAAAACAAAGTAGAAGAAGCTATTGAAAAAAATCCATATATAGAAAGCGCAAAAATACATAGAAAATTACCAAATGTGGTAGAAATTGATGTAACAGAAAGAGTTGCAAAATATAGTGTTGATTATATGGGAAAATATGCATATATAAACACACAAGGATACATATTAGAAATTTCAGATGATAGCCAGTCATTGCCTATAATTCAAGGGGCAACAACGAAAGAAGAAAGTTTTGAACTTGGCAGTAGACTAAACAATGATGACTTAGAAAGACTAGAAGATGTTATACAAATAATGGATGCAACAACGGAAAGTGGATTAAATAACGAGGTAACAAGTATTGACATAAGCAATAAAAACGAATATAGTATATATCTAGAAAAAGAAAAAAAGAAAGTACATATAGGAGATACAAGTGATTTAAGTAATAAAATGCTTTATGTACAATCAATTATTGAAAAAGAAAAAGATAAAGAGGGAGATATTTTCGTCAATGGTGATTTAAATAATGGATTTAATCCATATTTTAGAGAAAAAGTATAAAGAAGGTGAAATGCTTGAAAAATAAAAAAATGATTGCAATGGTTTTAGGAATAATGTGTCTTTTATTAACAGCAGGAATTTTTATTCAAATAAGAACCGTAAAAAGTAACAATTCAACAGTAAGCAATAATTATGAAGAAAACAACTTAAGAGCTGAAGTATTAAAATATAAAGAGAGATATGACAATAAATACAAAGAATTAGAAAAAGCAGAAAACGAGCTAGAAAAAGAAAGAGAAAATTCAACTAAAAATGATGGCGATCTAAAACAAAAAGAGGAAGAAATAACAAATGGAAACAAAATAATAGGATTATCAGAGGTAACAGGATCAGGAGTTATTGTTACTTTAACCGATAGCAAAAAAGACATAAGCAGTAGTTTAAATCCTAGTGAATTGGTTGTGCATGACTTAGATGTTTTAAGTGTCATAAATGAGTTGAAAAATGCAGGAGCAGAAGCAATATCAATAAATGATCAAAGATTAACACCTAATAGTGGAATAATTTGTGGTGGGAATATTATTGATGTTAATGGAGAAAAAGTTGGAGCACCATTTGTTATAAAAGCAATAGGACTTCCAGAGCAATTAGCAGCATTAAATAGACCAGGAGGATATTTAGTTAGATTAAAAGAATATAGCATTGGAGTAGAATTTAAAAAATCTAATAATATAACAATTCCAAAATATACAGGAACTTTAACTTATAAATATGCGAAATCAGACCAATAGTGGAGGAAAGGCATGAAAGAAAAAATAATAAATAAATTTAAGAAGATTAAAAAAGGAAAAATAGTAATGACAGTAACTATTGCAATAGCATGTTTTGCTTTAACATTAGTAATGACAATGCAATTTAAAATAGTTAATGAAACAGATATTACATCTATAGATAATATGAGAGAATCTGAATTACGTACAGAACTTGCAAATTGGAAATCAAAGTATGAAGATGCAGATAAACAATATCAAGAAACAATTTCCAAAATAAATGAATATCAAAAAACAAAAGAATCAAATGATGAAACAAATAAAGTTATGGATTCAGAATTGCAACAAGTAAATATGGGATTAGGAAAAACAGATGTAGAAGGAAAGGGAATTATAATTACAATAAAAGATTCAACAGGTACGAGTGATGAAAATGATACTGAATCAAAAACAGTATCTGCATCAAATTTACTTATAATTGTAAATGCATTAAAATTAGCAGGAGCAGAAGCGATATCAATAAATGATCAAAGAATTATAAATATGAGTGATATTGTTGACATTGGTTCAGTGGATGCAAGCTTTATAAAAGTAAATGGTCAAAGAATCTTATCACCATATGTAATAAAAGCTATTGGTGATCCAACATATATGGAAAGCTCTTTAATAGGAAATGGTGGAGCAATTGACACTATGAAAAAAACTGGACAAGATGTTACAATTGATAAACCAAATAATATAAAAATTCAAAAATACAATGGTGAAATAAAAACAAAATATATTCAATAAAGGAGAATAAAAATGGTATTTATAGCAATATTAATTGGTTGCGTTATAGGAGCTCTAATAGGAATGAATGCTCCAATAATTTCATATACATATTCAAGTTATTTAGCAATTGCAATAATAGCAGCGTTAGATTCTGTATTTGGAGGAATTACATCAGTAATAAAAAAGCAATTTGATTTAAAAATATTTGCAACAGGATTTTTTGGAAATGCAATATTAGCAATCCTATTAACAATATTAGGTCAAAAACTTAATGTAGATATATATTTAGCAGCTATAGTTGTATTTGTAGGAAGAATGTTTGTAAATTTAGCTATTATAAGAAGATACTATGTTGATAAATGGTCAAAAATATTATCAAAGGGTAAATCAAAAGCTAAAACAGCAGATCCAGAAGTAAATCAAGAAGTTGAAAACAAATAATATAATAAACGTACAATAGAATTTGTTACAAAAGCATTACAAAAATGTTACGAAAATATAACAAATTCTATTGACATTTGTCTAAAAATGTAATATATATACACATAAAGAATTTAATAAAAAATGGAGGAATTAACTTGGCAATAGGAGATATCATAGTGGGTGTCGACATAGGGACAAGTAAGGTATGTACTGTAGTTGGAGAAGTAAACAATTTCAGTCAAATAGAAATTATATGCAACACCTCATATAAATGTAGCGGACTAAAGAAGGGAAAAATAATAAATGAAGACGAAATAATATTAAGCCTTGCAAAAACAATAAAAGATGCTGAAGATGAAACAAATTTAAAAATAAATTCTGCCTATGTAACAATTCCTGGTAAATATGTAACAATAGTACAAAATAGTATAACCAAAGAGGTAAGAGACAAATATGCAGGAATTTCTGTAAGAGATGTTCAAAATGCTATCATGCAAGTAAAAGATATAGAAATACCTGAAAATCAAACATTAATAGATATAGTACCAGATAAAATTACATTAGAAAATGGAACGGTAGTAACAGATCCAGTAGGAAAGCTAAGTTCTGAATTTACAATAAGTGCACAAGTAATGTTAGCAGAAAAAGATTATGTAAGACAATTAAGCAATATATTTAAAAAAGCTGGATTAGAAATAGATGGAATAGTACCAACAACATTAGCTGAAAGAAATTTAATATTAGATACTAACGAATTACATGATAATATAATGCTTCTAGATATAGGAGCGGGAATTACAGATATTGGTGTATTTGAAGGTTCAACATTCTTATATACTAATTCCATTCCACTAGGTGGAGACACAATAACAAATGATATAGCACTTGTACTAAATATATCAGAAGAAGAAGCGGACAAGTTAAAAAGACAATATGGATTAGCTTTAAAATCTTTTATAGATAATGATAATGATATTATTTTAAATACTAGAAAAGATAACAATAAAAATAAAATAATAAAAAGTTCAGAATTAATAGAAATAATAGAAGCTAGAATTGAAGAAATGTTTTCTATAGTTAATAAAGATATAACAAGTCATGGACTAAAACAAAAAATCAATAATGTTATATTAACAGGACAAGGTATAGTTAATATAAATAAAAGTGATGTAGCGGGAAAAATAAATTTAAATATACCTGTAAAAATATCAACTGGAAGAGCAATAAGTACTGTAAAGCCAATGTATAGAACAAGTTATGCACTTGTTAGATATATAGCTGCAAGACCATTTGCTAAAACAGTTTCTAGCAATATAGACACACAAAGTGATGAAAGCTTTATAAAAACAATTTTTGAAAAAATAAAAGAATTTTTTTATTCATAAAAGTTATTAATTTTAGATAATAAATATATGTAAATAGGGGAATAGTAAAAAACTTGTTAAAATAAGAAAGGGAGGAAAATCTAAATGATGGATTACAATAATAATGAAGATAACAATCCAACAATGATGGATGGAACAGCTACAATAAAAGTTATAGGAGTAGGTGGAGCTGGAAATAATGCTGTAAATAGAATGATAGAGGCTGGAATAAAAGGAGTAGACTTTATTGCAGTAAATACAGATAGACAAGCTTTACAAACATCTCAAGCTAAAACAAAAATCCAAATAGGAGAAAAATTAACACGTGGATTAGGAGCAGGAGCAAATCCTGATATTGGAGCACAAGCAGCAGAAGAAAATAAATCAGAGGTTGCAGAAGTATTAAGAGGAGCAGATATGGTGTTCGTTACAGCCGGAATGGGTGGAGGAACAGGAACAGGTGCAGCTCCAGTAGTTGCAGCAGCTGCAAAAGAAATGGGAATTTTAACAATTGGTGTTGTTACAAAACCATTTACATTTGAAGGTAAAAAAAGATTATCACAAGCAGAACGTGGAATTGAAAGTTTAAAAGGAAAAGTTGATACATTAGTAGTAATACCAAATGATAAATTATTACAAATTGTAGACAGAAAAACATCAATAATAGATGCTTTTAAAATGGCTGATGATGTTTTAAGACAAGGTGTTCAAGGTATATCTGACTTAATTGCTATACCTGGTCTTGTAAACCTAGACTTTGCTGATGTAAAAACAATAATGCTAAATCAAGGAATGGCTCATATGGGTGTTGGTAGAGCATCTGGAGAAAACAGAGCTGAAGATGCTGCAAAAGAAGCTATTCAAAGTCCATTATTAGAGACATCAATAGAAGGTGCTAAAGGAGTTATTATAAATATAACAGGTGGTGAAAGCTTAGGACTACATGAAGTTAATACAGCTGCTGAATTAGTTCAACGCAGCGTAGATCCTGAAGCAAACATTATATTTGGTACAGTAACTGATGAATCATTAGGAGATGAAATTCAAATTACTGTAATTGCAACAGGTTTTGAAGATAAAGATCAACCACTTTCTGGTATTGGAGATAGTTTAGGAACAAAGAAATGGGAATCAAAAATAAATTCAATTCCAGCAAGCTCAGAAAGTAGCTCATCACAAAACGATTTAGATATTCCTTCATTCTTAAGAAAAAACAGAAATAAAAACTAAAACAAAAAAGAAATAGTCGAAATACATCGATTATTTCTTTTTTTCGCATATAAGAAAAGACAGCTTTTTTAAAATATGAAGAGTATAATATTTTAGCAGGTGATGAAATGACAATTTATATAGATATTGTACTAATTGAAAATCTGATAATGAATTATATTATTTTGTTAGCCACGGGAATAATAGCAAAAGAAAAAATAAAACATATAAAATTAATATTGGCAAGTCTGTTAGGAGCGATATATACACTTATTGCATATGTAAATATATTAGAAATATATACTAATTTTGCGTTAAAAATATTGTTATCAATTTTAATTGTATACATAGCATATAATCCACAAAATGTAAATAAAATGTGGAAAATGCTATTGCTATTTTATTTAACATCTTTTGCATTTGGAGGTGCGGCATTTGCATTAATATATATTGTAAAACCAAAAGATATATTGATGAAAAATGGATTATTCTTAGGAACATATCCTCTAAAAACCATTATATTGGGAACTGCAATTGCATTTGGAATTATAATAACAGCATTTTCCATAGTAAAAAGCAAAATAACTAAAAAAGATATAATTTATGATATAGAAATAAAAATGAATAATAAACTAATAAAAACCAAAGCTCTTGTTGATACAGGAAACATGTTAAAAGAACCAATATCTAATATGCCAGTTGTAGTAATTGAAAGAGTACTTCTATATAATTGCGTACCTAAAGAAATATTAAATAATTTAGATTCTATAATGGGAGGTGATTTCGAAAAAGTACCAGATAGGATACAAAAAGAATACATATCAAAATTAAAGCTTATACCATTTGCATCATTAGGAAAAAGCAATGGAATGTTAATAGGAATAAAACCAGAATATTTAAAAATTATAAAAAAAGATGAAACTATAGAAGAAAAAAACATAATTTTAGGAATTTATCAACAATCATTAACAAAAAAAGGGGAATACCAAGCTTTGATGGGCATGGAATTTATTTAAAAGTACTAAAGATAATTTGAGGAGTTGATTTAAATGAATATAATAGATTTGATAAAAACTAAAATAGATACATTATGTGCAAAATATTTAAATGAAAACAATGAAATAGAATATTTGCCTATATTTTATATAGCTGGAAGCCAGACTCTTCCTCCGCCACTTTCACCAGAAGAGGAAGAAAAAATGATAAAAAAATTAACTGAAGAAAATAATCTTGAAGCAAGACAAACTTTAGTCGAAAGAAATTTAAGACTTGTAGTTTATATAGCTAAAAAATTTGAAAATACCGGTATTGGAATTGAAGATTTAATATCAATAGGAACAATAGGGCTGATGAAAGGAGTAAATACATTTAATTCAGATAAAAAAATAAAACTTGCAACATATGCATCAAGATGTATAGAGAATGAAATATTGATGTTTTTAAGGAAAAGTAACAAAATAAAAGGAGAAGTATCAATAGATGAACCATTAAATAAAGACAGAGACGGAAATGAACTATTGCTTTCAGATATTTTGGGAACAGAACCAGATATTACTTCAAGGAACCTAGAAGATGAAGTAGACAAAAAATTATTAAGAAATTCTATTGAAAATTTGAAAGATAGAGAAAAAAACATCATGGAAATGAGATTTGGATTTAAAACAGGAAAAGAAAAAACACAAAAAGAAGTTGCTGATGAATTGCGGTATATCACAAAGTTATATTTCCAGATTAGAAAAGAAAATAATAAGTAAAATGAAAAAAGAAATATCAAGCAAAATCGGGTAATATTATATATGAATAAAAGAACCGAATTTGGAAATACTTTAATAAAGTAAATTCAAAGGAGGTTTTTCTTTTTGATAAATAAAGTAGAAATATGTGGAGTTAATACTTCAAAGTTACCGTTACTTAGTAAAAAAGAAAAAGAAGAGTTATTTAAGAAAATAAAAGCAGGAGATGAAGAAGCAAGACAAAAATTTATAAATGGAAATTTAAGACTTGTACTAAGTGTAATTCAAAGATTTTACGGAAGAGGAGAAACAGCAGATGATTTATTTCAAGTTGGATGTGTTGGATTAATAAAAGCCATAGATAATTTTGACTTAAGTCAAAATGTTCAATTTAGTACTTATGCAGTTCCGATGATTATAGGGGAGGTAAAAAGATATTTAAGAGATAATAATAGCATTAGAGTAAGTAGGTCAGTTAGAGACTTAGCGTATAAAGTAATACAATGTAAAGAAAGATATTTAAAAGATCATGGAAGAGAACCTAAAGTAGAAGAAATTGCAAAAGAACTTGGAGTTGAAACAGAAGAAATAGGATTCAGTATGGATGCAATTCAAGATCCTGTTTCACTACAAGAACCAGTATATAGTGATGGTGCAGAAAACATATATATAATAGATCAAATAAAAGATAGTAAAAACACAGATGAAGTATGGACAGAAAAGATGACGATAGAAGGAGCTTTATCAAAGTTAACTGAAAAAGAAAGGACAATAGTAAATAAAAGATTTTTCGATGGAAGGACGCAAATGGAAGTTGCAGAAGAAATTGGAATTTCTCAAGCACAGGTATCACGATTAGAAAAAAGTGCAATAGAACATATAAAAAGATTATACAAATAACATATATTAATAGAACTAATAATAAAATTTATTATAAAATAGATTAAAGATTGGAGAATGAAAATGGGGGACAAAGGATTAGATTTTAAACATAAAGAAGTTATAAACATAACGAATGGAAAAAGATTAGGGTATGTTCAAGATGTATGTGCTGATTTGGAAACAGGAACAATAACGCATATTATTGTTCCTGGCTCTAATAAGATAATAAACATATTTGCGGGTAATAATGATATTGTAATTCCATGGCAGAATATAAAATGCATAGGTGATGATTTAATACTTGTTGAAATAAATTAAAAAATAAAAAAATGTCGAAAAAAGTATTGACAATAACTAATAAAAATGCTATTATAAATGAGCATTAAGAAACAAGGAAAAAACACATAGAAAGACATATAAAAAAGTTTAAAAAAATCAAAAAAATGTGTTGACAAAATGCAAAAAAGATGGTACTATAAATGAGTACTTAACAACAGACAAAAATAAGAGAAAAAACATAAGAATTAGTAATAAAATATAACATTACAAATCTAAAATACGTTAGTTACTAGTTTTTTATTTTGCCTCAAAAATACTTTTTAAAAAAAATAAAAAATGTCGAAAAAAGTGTTGACAAACAAAAAGAACTGTTGTATAATACAAAACGTTCCAAACAAGGAACAAAAAGTACATTGAAAAATAAACAATAATATCCTTTAGAGAATAACCTAAGCGGTACAATTTCTTATAGAAATTAGTACTACAAGAATTCAAAAAAGAAGTTTTAAAAGTTTTTATTAAAAAAGTAAGAAGCATTTAAAGAGCTTGAGAAAAACTTTAAGTTTAGATTTATATATCTCGAAAGAGAAAAATATAGATACCAAAAACAAGAGAGTTTGATCCTGGCTCAGGATAAACGCTGGCGGCGCACATAAGACATGCAAGTCGAACGGAAGTCGTTGTAATGATATAGACATGGACGGAGAACTTGTTCAAAGAAAGTGAAAGTTGATTTACAACAATGGCTTTAGTGGCGGACTGGTGAGTAACACGTAAGCAACCTGCCTATCAGAGGGGAACAACAGTTAGAAATGACTGCTAATA
>USGY01000004.1 GCA_900554365.1 uncultured Clostridium sp.
CACATCTCTATCTAGTGCTTCTAAATATAAATTCATTTTTCCTAAATATTCTGCTTTAAATTCTCCTAATTTTAATTAAAATGCTACCAAACAAGATAATTCTCTGTTATAGAATAATAAGTCAATAAAGAAATCATGATTTCAAACTTGAACTCTGTATTCGTCTCCTATAAAAGTAAAATCTTTACCAACTTCTAAATACAATAAAATCATTTCTTCATTTACTTTTCTGTAAGCATTATTTTTTCGCTTTTCAATCATTTCAATGATTTGATTAAAATTTATATCTAACATATGTAATCACACCCTTAAAATAAATTATTTGTAATTTTAAACAAATTATATCATTTAATTTGAAAACTTTATATACTTTCATTGAAATTCACGAAAATTTTGTATATAATGTTTTTAGAAAATGAACTAATTTCGTAACTTGTATGTGATTCGCTCCACGCTATAAAACTTTATAAAAAATAATATAACTTTATAAAACTCTTAGAAATATTTGAAATAATATAAGGAAAATTAAATGTGACCACAATCACCATCTGAAAAATTAATGCTATTAGTGAACTATAATAGAATTGATAATAGTTTAGACAACTAAGCCAAATAAAAGTAAGTATATTATTTCTAATAAAACTGTTTCTATCATAGCACCACCTCCTCACTCACAACATAAGTTGTGAATTAAAAGTGGCAAACTTTGCAAGGATTTCCAACTGCTACACTATTTGCTGGAATATCTTTGTTTCTATTTATCTTTATATAAAAAACATTCTTTATCATGAGAATAAATAATTCCAATAGCTTGCAAATATGAATAGATAATTGTACTCCCTACAAAATTCATACCTCTTTTTATTAAATCTTTAGATATTTTATCTGATAATTCTGAACTTGTCTTTCCTGTTTCATAAATAACTTTATCGCCAGTAAACATTTTTAAATAATTATAAAATGAACCATATTCATTTTGTATTTCTTTAAATATTTTTGAATTGTTTATACTTGCTTTTATTTTTAATTTATTTCTAATGATTTTTTCGTTTTTTAGTAATTCATTTATTTTATTTTCACCATATTTACAAATAATATTTAAATCAAAATTATCATAAGCTTTTTTAAAATTTTCTCTTTTATTTAAGACACATTCCCATGAAAGTCCAGCTTGAAAAGATTCCAATATTAGCATTTCAAATAAATATCTATCATCAAAATTTGGAACTCCCCATTCTTTATCATGATATTCTATATATTTAGGATTTTCCATATTGCACCATTTACATCTTTTCATTATTTAGTCTCCTTTTTATTTTTTTCATAATTATAACATATTTTATAAAAATAAGAGACAAGATGTTATAAAATATCTTGTCTCTTATCTTTAATTACTCTTCTGGTAACTTATTCCAGTTTCTATACACTTTTGAAGGTATAGATTCTACAGGCCAAAAATCTCCATTTTCATCCATAATAGCAGGAACATAACGTTCTACATTTTCCAAGCATTGCTTGCACAATAATGGACTATTAGTATTCTTTGGTCTCCAAAGCTTCACATTTTCTTTTCCACAAGAGCTGCACTTATAATTTTCCATAATTCTCCTTACTAATTAGTATGTGAGTTATAAGTTGCAAATACTACACTATCGAAGTATCATTTATTATTATACCACCATTTATTCCTCATATCAACTTAAAAAGCAATATAATTTACATAATTTTTTATAATAATGCTTTTGATTTAATTATTGCATTTTATAGAAAATATGTTATAATTATTTGGAGCATTTTTTGCTTTAACCCTATAATCACAAAATCATTTTAGGAGATTTTATGAATAACTTATTTAATAGTTTGGTAACCTCAATTGTTCGGCAAATTCAAATTTTGAAGATAAAATTCAAAATGTTTGATATCGGTTTGCTAAACGCAACTGCTTTGAAAGTTGACTATGAACGTTCTGAAGCTAAGTTTTATATTGATGATACCATTCCTAAAGGAATTTTTTATAGTTCTAGCATTTATACTTTTTTATCAAAAATAAAATCAGATAATAAAAAAGTACGCTCAAATGATCTTATCATTACTTTTTATTGTCCTGATGAAAAAATCCTAAGGGCTCTTGATAAAAAGTGGAATGATTAATCATTAGGGTTAGCAGGAAAGGAGACAATTGTTTCTTTTCCTGTTTTTTTATATCACTAAATTTTGTAACAATTGTATTTTTTTATAATATTATATTTTAGGGTGATTTTTATGGCAATTGTTAAAACAAATATCAATTATACTTATGAAATTATGATGTTCAATATTTATTCTTTAAATACTTTGTATCCTTTTTTACAAGTTCAAAATGTAGGCTACAGTGTCTTAGGTAAACAACTTCCTGTAATTAGACTTCGGGCGTGGTTCTAAAAAAGTTTTTTATTCTGGTGCAATACACGCCAATGAGTGGATTACTAGTGTTCTTCTTATGAAATTTATTGAAGATTATTGTTTAGCTTACGTTAATAATTCTGCACTTTATGGCTACAATATTAGAAATTTATTTAAAACTACTTCAATTTATATTATGCCAATGGTAAATCCTGATGGAGTTGATATTGTTAATGGTGTATATCCTCCAGATAGTACCATTTATAAAGTTACTGCTGAACTTGCTAGACCTTATGCAACAATTCCCTTTCCTAGTGGCTGGAAAGCAAATTTTAATGGTGTGGATTTAAATTTACAATTTCCTGCTGAATGGGAAAAAGCTAAAGAAATTAAATATAATTTAGGGTTTACCGGTCCTTCACCACGTGATTTTGTAGGCTATCGGACCATTAACTGAACCAGAAGCTTTAGCTATCTATAATTTCACATTAGAAAATTCTTTTAAGCTTGTTCTTGCCTATCACACTCAAGGCAAAGAAATTTATTGGCAATTTATGAATTTTAACCCACCTAATAGTTTTTATATTGGTTCTAGATTCGTCAAAAGTAGTGGCTATACTTTAGCTAATACTCCTTATAATTCTAGTTTTGCTGGTTTTAAAGATTGGTTTATTCAAGATTTTAATAGACCTGGTTATACCATTGAAGCTGGAATTGGAGAAAATCCTTTACCTATATCTCAATTTGATGAAATATATCGTGATAATTTAGGTATACTTATTTTAGGTGCTGTTCTGTCTTAATTTATTATATTTGTTACAAAAAAATCACCTTCAGCTTTTAGGCTTTAGGTGATTTTTTTATTATTTTGTTATCCATTTTACTAAATTTAAATTTGCTGGCTCTAATATCATTTCATGTTTTGGTATAACTCTAAATGTATATCCATAATTTCCGCCTGTTGTTAATTCTATTTTTGCTGTAAAATGATATTTTTTCTCTTGTTCATTTGATTTTGTTAATTGCATTGGTATAATGCTTACGTTTTCTACTACACCGTTTTCAAGGATTTTTCCGTAGTATACTTCAACCTCAATGTTTTCAACATTTATATTTGGTAATTCTACCTCACATGAAACTTCTATTTTGTTTCCTGCATCTATTGTTATGTTATCTAAATTGTTTATTTGTGTTATTTTTATATCTTTCCAATTTGTATTTATGTCTTTTTTCCAAGCATTATATTCTGCAACATTTTCTATATTTGTATAATATTTTTGGTTTAATTTAGCTAAAGGCATATAATATTTATTTGTGTAATCTACAAGCATTCTAGCTGTGCTGTATTTTCCACCTGTTGATATAATTGAATTTTTCATAATTTCTATCCATTTTAATGGTAAATTATGATCATTTCTATCATAATATGTTGGTATTATTTTTTCTTCTAATGTTCTATATAAACTTTGGCTATCAGCTTGATCTTGTTCTTCATATGAATTATATTCTGCATTTGTTCCTATTGTCCATCCATTTTTTTGATTATAGCCTTCTGCCCACCATCCATCTAGTACACTGAAGTTTATAACACCATTTACTGAAGCTTTTTGGCCACTAGTTCCTGATGCTTCCATTGGTCTACGTGGATTATTTAACCATACATCTACACCACTTATTAAATATCTTGACATTGCTATATTGTAATTTTCTAATAAGAATATTTTTCCTTTAAATTGTGGCATCATTGATACTTGATGAATATATTTTATTAAGTCTTGTCCTTCTTTATCTGCTGGATGTGCCTTTCCTGCAAATATTAATTGTACAGGTCTTTCACTATCATTTAATATTTGTGTTATTCTTTCTAAATCTTTAAATATTAATGTTGCTCTTTTATATGTTGCAAATCTTCTTGCAAAACCAATTGTTAATGCATTTGGATTTAATTTTGATACAATTTCATTTATTGCTTCATAACTGCATCCAGAACGTCTTAATCTTTCTGTTGTATTTTCTTTTACAATTTTCAATAATTTTAATTTTCTATCATTATGGACTCCCCATAATTTATCATTTGGAATATTTTTTATTTTTTCCCAAACTTGATCTTGATACATGCTATCTTGCCAATATGGAATTAAATATTTGTTATATAATTCTTTTAATTTTGGTGCTAACCATGAACATGTGTGAATTCCATTTGTTACATATCCAATTGGAGCTTCATTTGATGCTATATTAGGCCATATTTCACCAAATAATTCTCTTGATACTGCTCCGTGTAATTTACTTACACCATTTTTCTTTCCAGCTATTTTTAATGCTAATATTCCCATATTAAATCCACTATCTAGTTTATTTCCTGGTTTCATTCCTAATTTCATGAATTCATCTCTTGAAAGACCTAGTTGTGGCCAAAAATCTTTGAAATATTTTTCTACTAAATCTAGTGGGAATATATCATTTCCTGCTGGCACTGGTGTATGTGTTGTAAACACTGTTTTTGAGCTAGCTATATCTTTTGCAACATCAAAAGATACTTTCTTTTCTGCAATTATATTTTTTATAATTTCTAAGTTTAAGAATGCTGAATGACCTTCATTCATATGATATACTGTTGGATCTAGTTTTAAATATTTTGTTAATAATTGTACTCCAGCTTGTCCTAAAACTATTTCCTGGCGTATTCTCATTTCTTGATCTCCGCCATATAATTTTAATGTTACATCTCTATCTTCTGGATTATTTTTATCTATATCAGAATCTAATAAATAAAGTTTTATTCTACCAACATTTATACTCCATACTTTTAAATATAATCTTCTTTTTGGGAATTTTACATAGATTATTAAATCATCCCCAATTTCATTTTTTACTGGATTTATTGGTAAATCATATAAATCAATTTGATTATATTCTGATTGTTGTTGTCCGTCTCCATCTATTTTTTGATTAAAATATCCATCTTTATATAATAATCCTACTGCTACTAATGGAATACCTAAATCACTTGCAGATTTCAAATGGTCTCCTGATAAAATTCCTAATCCACCTGAATAGATTGGAATTGTTTGATCCAATCCATATTCAGCTGAAAAATAAGCTATTAAATCATTTTTCTCTTCTGGATAATTCTTGTTAAACCATGTATTTTTGCTATTCATATATCCTTCAAATTCTTCTACAACTTTATCATATTCTTTCAAAAATGATATGTCCTTTGCTGAATTTTCTAGACTTTCTTGTGATACATGTTTTAAAAATTTTACTGGGTTTTTATTTGATTGCTCCCATAAATCTCCGTCAATTCTTTGGAATAAGCGTAAAAATTCTGTATTCCATGACCACCATAAATTATTTGCTATTGTTGATAATTTATTTATTCTTTTTGGTAGTTGTGGATTAACTGTAATTCTATTGAATAAATACATTTTTATATTTCCTCCTTCGTAATTCTTCTTTTATTTTATCGTTCGGTATTTTACGTATATATTATCTATTAAATATTTTCGTTTGTCAATGATTTTAAAAAATTCTTAAAATATCATTGTATGTTACTAATAAAAATATTGTTAGTATAATTGCAATTCCAAGTATTTGTATATTCATTTCTGTTTCTGGTTTTAATGGCTTTTTACGTATCGCTTCAACTAATAACAACACGAATTTTCCACCATCTAATGCAGGAATTGGTAACAAGTTTGTCACTCCCAAAGATAAAGATATTAATGCCATCATTTCAAAGAATTCTCTAAATCCATTAGTTTGAGCAACCGCTTCTGAAATTCCAACAGGTCCCATCATTTGATTTAATCCAACTTTTCCTGTAAATAATTGTTTTAAATTATCAAATATTGATAAAACAAATTCTTTAGTTTGGATTTCACCATTTATGAATCTATTTGTAAAATTATCTTCTGTTTGCTCTAATTCTATTCCTAAATAATATGTTGAAACAACATCTGGTGTTAGACTTATTGTTACTTCTGTTTTTCCTCTTTTTACTGTCATTTCTATATTTTCATTTGCACTGCTTGCATGTAAAGCTTCTATTGCTGTATTTCTATTTCCATCTATAGAAATTCCATTTATCTTTAAAATAGTGTCATTTGTTTCTATCCCTTGTTTTTGGGCTACACTTCCTTTTTCTACGGTAACAATTTTGCACTTATCATCTAAATATATTCCTGTAACTCTGTTTTTTACTTGTGTTGGTGTTATTTTATATTCTTCTTCTTGACCATTTTTTTCTGTTTTTAATTCAATTTCTTCGCCTTTATTTTTTTTCATTACTTTATCTAAATCATATTTACTTGATATTTTATGATTATTTATTTCTACTATTTTTTCTCCTTGTTGTAATCCAGCTTGGCTAGCTGCATATCCCTCTTGTACTAATTTTATTTCATTAGATATATATGTTCCAGATGTAAATGATAATATAAAATATACTATTATTGCAAATATGATATTAACAGTAGCTCCTGCAATTACTATTGCTATTTTTTTAGGAATACTTGCTTTAGAAAAAGAGCCCTCATTTTCTGATGCCTCTTCTTCTCCTTCCATACTTACAAATCCACCTAGTGGAATTAATCTAAGTGCATATTTAGTTTCTTTTCCTTGTTTTTTTAATATTGTTGGTCCAAATCCAATTGCAAATTCATTTACTTTTACTTTACACAATTTTGCTACTGTAAAATGTCCCAATTCATGTATAAAAATTAAAAAACCTAATAAAACAATAATTTTTATTGCTATTAATAAATAACTTAGCAATTTTATCCTCCTACTATTTTATATTAATGTAAATAAAGCATATGCAAATGGAGCTAAAAATATTAAACTGTCGATTCTATCTAACATTCCTCCGTGTCCTGGAATTAAATTGCTATAATCTTTTATATCAACATATCTTTTTATTGTTGATGCAGCTAAATCTCCTATTTGCCCTACTAAACTTAATATTAATCCTATTCCAGATACATATAAATATGAATAATTTGTGCCGAAATATTTATTTACGAAATATGTATAAATAAGCATTAATATTATTGCACCTAAAGTTCCTCCTATACATCCTTCTATTGATTTTTTGGGACTAACTTTGGTATATTTGTGTTTTCCAAAATGCTTTCCTACTACATATGCAAAAATGTCTGTTCCCCATGCTGCAATTATTGCATACCATATTAATATTTTTCCATTTTTCATTCCATCTATAAAAGCTACAAACATCATGAAAAATACTACATAAAAAATTCCAATAAAAGTATATGCAATGTCTTTAAAATTTGTTTTCATATCTGTTGCTATTACTTGAGCAAATAATGCTATTAAAATTGTTGGCACAGCCAATGTAACAACCATATTTAAACATTCTGATGGTATTATGTGGATAAATGCTATACTAAAACAACTTAAATACCCTAGCCATCTAACTGGTTTTGCAACTTTTGATATAGCATTAAAATACTCATCCATTGCAAGTAACGCTATTATTGCTAATGCAACATCAACAAATATTTTATTTCCTATTAGTAATATTGCAAGTACTAATGGGAATCCTAATAGTCCTGATGTAAGTCTTTTTATATCCATATATTCCTCCGTAATATGAGCTTAATTTGCTCCAAATTTTCTTGTTCTTTTTTCGTATTCAATTATAGCATTATCTAAATCTTCTTCTGTAAAATCAGGCCAATTTTTGTCAATAAATAAAAATTCTGTATATACTAATTGCCATGGTAAAAAGTTACTTAGTCTTAATTCTCCACTTGTTCTTATTAACAAGTCCGGATCAGGCATACCCTTAGTATACAAATTGTCAGATACTGTTTGTTCATTAATATCTGCTATTTCTATTTTTCCATCTTTCACATCTTTAGAAATTTGCTTAATTGCTTTTATAATTTCATCTCTTCCACCATAATTTAATGCAATATTAAAAGTAACACCTGTATTATTTTTGGTTCTTTCCATACATTTTAATATACTTTTTTGCATTCCATCTGATAAGGCTGTGATATCTCCTAAAATTTTTACTCTTATATTTTCTGTATCTGCTCTTTTGGCATAATCATCTAGATAATTTTGTAATAACATCATTAATGCTTTTACTTCATCTTCAGCTCTTTTCCAATTTTCTGTTGAAAAAGCATATACTGTTATATATTCTAGTCCAATTTTATTTGCATATCTTACAATTTTTTCTAATGTCTTAGCTCCTTTTTTATGTCCGTAACTTGCTCCTTTTCCTTGAGCTCTTGCCCATCTTCTATTTCCATCCATTATTATTGCAATATGTCTTGGCATATTTTCTTTGTTATGTTCCATTATCTTCTCCCTTATTATTTGTTTCGATTTTGAATATATAGAGCTAAATCTTTTAGAAATTCAGCTTTAGGTCCATATTTTTCTAAATTATGTATTGCTTCTTTTGTTATTGTATCTAATATTTCTTTGGATTTTTCTAGTCCATATTTTGAAACATATGTACATTTTCCTCTTTCTTTGTCATTTCCTACAGGCTTTCCTAAAACTTTTTCATCGCCTTCTTCTGACAAAATATCGTCTTTTATTTGAAATGCTAATCCGATTTTTTCTGCATATTGGCTTAAATTCTCTATATCTTCTTTGTCTGCATTTGCAAGCATTGCGCCCATTCTAACGCAAAGTTTTAATAAGGCTCCTGTTTTATTTTTATGAATATAATTTAGGTCATTAGTTGATATTTCTTTTCCTTCATATTCTGTATCAACATATTCCCCAGCTATCATTCTATCAACAGCTGTTGAAAATTCGTTAAAAACTTGTAATTTCATTTTTAAAATTTCTGTTTCTGTATTTTTTAAATCTTCACTAATTACAATATATGCATTATTAAGAAGACTATCACCTGCTAAGATTGCTGTTGCTTCATTAAATTTTTTATGATTTGTTAATTTTCCATGTCTAAAATCATCATTATCTATTCCAGGTAAATCGTCATGAATTAGTGAAAAGTTATGAACCATTTCTATTGCTACCGCATAAGGCATACATGTTTTTATATTTTCATTAAATATTTTATATGTTGCTATTACCAAAATAGGTCTTAGCCTTTTTCCTCCTGCCATTAGACTATATTCTGTTGATTCATTTAAAACTTTTTCTAAACATTCTTCTTTTCTTAATTTTTCTTTCAATTTTTCATTTACGAGTTCTTGATATTCTTTTAGCTGTTTTTTAAATTCCATTACTATTCTCCTTTTTATTTATCTTGAATGTAGTAATAGTTTTATATTGACATTACTTCTTTTTCTTTTTTCTCTGCAATTTTGTCTGCTTCTTCAACATATTTATCTGTTAATTTTTGAATTTCATTTTCTGCATTTTTTAAATCGTCTTCTGTTATATCTCCAGCTTTTTGATCAGCTTTAAATTTATCTATTCCTTCTCTTCTTACATTTCTAACTGCTACTTTAGCTTCTTCAGCCATTTTCTTTACATCTTTTACTATTTCTTTTCTTCTTTCTTCTGTTAATTCTGGGAATGACAATCTTATTACTTTTCCATCATTATTTGGATTTATTCCTATGTCTGATGTTAATATTGCTTTTTCAATCTCTTTTAATACACTTGCATCCCAAGGTTGAATTACTATTAATCTTGCTTCTGGAACTGATACTGCTGCAACTTGATTTATAGGTGTTTGTGTTCCATAATAATCTATTCTAATTTTATTTAATATTGCTGGATTAGCTCTTCCAGCTCTAATTTCAGATAATCTTTCACTGTATGTATTAATTACTTTTTCCATTTTTTCTTTTAAATTTGTATAATCCATTTTATTCTCTCCTTTTTTGGGAAATATCCCTATTTATATTATTTTACTATTGTTCCTATTTTTTCACCTTTTACAGCTCTTACAATATTTTCTGGATCTTCTATTGCAAATACAAGTAATGGCATATGGTTATCTCTACACATTGCTGTTGCTGTAGAATCCATAACTTTTAAATCTTTTTCTAATACTTCAAGATATGATATTTCGTCAAATTTCTTAGCATTTGGATTTGTTGCTGGATCATCATCATATACTCCATCAATTGTTTTTCCAAGTAATATTATATCTGCTTTTATTTCTGTAGCTCTTAAAGCTGCTGCTGTATCTGTTGTAAAATAAGGATGACCTGTACCACAAGCAAATACTACAACTCTATTTTTTCCTAAATGTTTAGTTGCTTTTCTTTGAATAAATGGTTCTGCAATTTCTCTCATTTCAATTGCTGTTTGAACCCTTGTAAATATTCCTCTTGCTTCTAATGCATCTTGTAATGCTAACCCATTCATTGCTGTTGCTAGCATTCCCATATAGTCTGCTGTTGTTCTTTCCATTTCATGTCCGTTTCTACCTCTCCAAAAGTTTCCTCCGCCTACTACGATTCCAACTTCTACTCCTAATTCTACTATTTCTTTTATTTTATCACAAATATTTCCTATTGTTTTAGCATCAATTCCAGAACCTTTTTTTCCAGCTAATGCCTCTCCACTTAATTTTAATAATACTCTCTTGTATTTTAAATCTGACAAAATGTTCACTCTCCTTAGAAATTCTTTTTTCTCGCTTATTTTATCATAGTTTTATGAAAAATACATCCTTTTTTTAAGATTTTCTTAATTTTTAACAATAAAAATAAAGCTCCAATTATTATTAAATAATTAGAACTTTATTTTTATTAAAACTTTTTATTATTTTAATTGTTTCATTACTTCTTCTGCAAAGTTTTCTTCTTTTTTCTCAATTCCTTCACCTTTTTCAAATCTAGCGAATTCAACAACTTCTGCATCATGTTCTTTTAATAATTGAGAAACTTTTTTGCTAGGATCTTTTACAAATTCTTGATCAACTAAGCAAACTTCACTAAAGAATTTTCCTATTCTACCTTGTACTATTTTTTCAGCAATAGCTTCTGGTTTTCCTTCATTCATTGTTTGAACTTTTAGAATTTCTTTTTCTTTTTCTAATCTATCAGCTGGTACTGCTGCTTCGTTTAAGTATTCTGGTCTAGCAGCTGCAATTTGCATACAAATGTCTTTTGCAACTTCTTTGTCACCTTTTTTCATATTTACTAAAACAGCAATTTTTCCATCTCCATGGATATATTTTTCAACTAATCCTTCAGATTCAAATCTTGCAAATCTTCTGATGTTCATGTTTTCACCAATTGTTGCTATTTTTCCAATTAATACTTCATTAACTGTTTTTCCAGGTTCTTCAATTGATTCTTGTGCTAATAAATCTTCAACATCTTTTGGATTTTTTTCAGCAACTTGTTTTGCTACATTAGCAACAAATGTTTTGAATTCTTCGTTTTTAGCAACAAAGTCTGTTTCAGCGTTTACTTCTACTACTGATCCAACTTTTCCATCTTCTGTTATATAAGCTTCTACTAAACCTTCTGCAGCAATTCTTCCTGATTTTTTAGCTGCTTTTGCAATTCCTCTTTCACGTAATAATTCAATTGCTTTTTCCATATCTCCATCTGTTTCTGTTAAAACTTTTTTACAGTCCATCATTCCAGCACCTGTTTTTTCTCTTAGGTCTTTTACTTGACTTGCAGTAATCATATTTATTTCCTCCCTTTTATATAATATGATATTTTAAAAGAGTAGAGCAGAAAAGCTCTACCCTTCTTTTTTACTTTTTATATATTATTCAGCATCTGTTTTAGCTTCATCATTTGCTGCAACTTCTTCTATACTTGTAGCTTCTTCTGATATTGGTTGTTCTTCTTGTTCAGCATCAAAGCTTTCACCTTGTTTTCCTTCGATAACGGCATTTGCTATAACATCTGCTATTAATTTTACAGCTCTTATAGCATCGTCATTTCCAGGTATAACATAATCAACATCTTCTGGGTTGCAGTTTGTATCAACTAAACCAACTGTTGGTATTCCTAATTTTTTAGCTTCTAATACAGCTATTCTTTCTTTTTTAGGATCTACTAAGAATATAACTCCTGGTAATTCTTTCATTTCTTTGATTCCACCAAGGTTTTTCTCTAATTTATCCATTTCTTTCTTTAATAAAATAACTTCTTTTTTAGGTAATACTTCGAATGTTCCGTCTTCTTCCATTGCTTCTAGATCTTTTAATCTTTTAATTCTAGTTTGGATTGTGTCAAAGTTTGTTAACATTCCACCTAACCATCTTTTATCAACATAGAACATTCCACATTTTAAAGCTGCTTCTTTCATGCATTCTTGTGCTTGTTTTTTAGTTCCAACAAATAATATTGTTTTTCCTTCTTCAGCTTGTTCTCTAATGAAGTCATATGCCTCATCTAATTTTTTTGATGTCTTTTGTAAATCAATTATATGGATACCATTTCTAGCTTGGAATATGTATTCAGCCATTCTAGGATCCCATCTTCTTGTTTGATGTCCGAAATGAACACCAGCTTCTAGTAATTGTTTCATTGCAACTACTGCCATTTTAAATTCCTCCCTTTTTGTTATTCTTCCGCCTAAGATCTTCGCTTTTTAGGACCTGATATTTCAGGCACTTCCCGTAAAACTAGCTTAATGCGTGATTAATACGCTAACTATTATATCAAATGTTTTCCAAAAAAACAACCCTTTTGGCTCTTTTTTCTTAAAATCTATAATGTTGCACCTATTATTCCAGCTTCATTTCCTAATACAGCCGTTTTTATGTTTAGTTCTGTTCTTGGATTAAATAAAACATCTTTGCTTAATAATTCTTTTTTTAAATCATCTAAAAGTACAGGAGAAAAGTAAACAAAACTTCCACCTATTCCAATTGCTTCAGGCTCAAAAATATTTACCAAATTAGCTATTCCTATACTTAGATTTTTTATGTATTCTTTTCTTATTTTTTCTATTTTTTCATAGTCTTTATTTTCCTTATTGTTATTTTGTAATATTGCCATCAATTCTTTTCCACTAGTATTTTCATCATATCCTAGTGATTCTCTTAGATTACTTTTAAAAGCCCTCATTGATGCATATTTTTCAAAACAGCCTTTTCTTCCACAATTACATGGTATTCCATCTTTTTCAATTACCATATGTCCAAACTCGCAACCTGATAATCCACCAGTATTTAATAGTTTTCCATCTATTATCATTGCTCCACCAATTCCTGTTCCTAATGTTAGAAAAACTACTCTATTATAATTCTTTAAAGCTCCATATTCATTTTCTGCAAGTGCTGCACATTTAGCATCATTTTTTATTTTTATAAGTAATTCAATTTGTTTATTTAGAGCTTCTATAATTTTATAATTTTTTAGTCCTAAATTAACTGATTTTACAACTTCATCACAAGTTACTATTCCTGGAATTGCCATTCCTATTTCTGTTATTTTATATTTGCTTTGATATTCTTTTACATTTTCTATTATAGTTTCTTCTATTGTCTTTTTTATTGCCTTTTTTTCTATGCCTCTTAATCTTTTTTCTCTTTTATCTAGTATTCTTCCGTCTTTATCAACTACTCCTATCGCTATGTGACTACCACCTAAATCTATTCCTATTTTCATAGCTTTCCTCCTATTTTTAAAGGTTGAGAATAAAAATCCTCAACCTTTTTATTTTATATCTATCCTACTCCATAAGCTGAGAATAAGAAGTTACCCATATAAACTTGGATACATGGTACTAATACAACTAATACGAAGAAGATTAATACAACACCTACTATTGCATATACAATTTGAGGTAATGCTTTCATTATCTTTGTCATTATATTGTCTATATCTATTTCCATATATTCTATTAATTTTCCCATCATTTCTGTTAAATCAGTTTGCATACCTATTTTTAACATTTCTGTTACCATTGGTTTTGATAAACCTGCTTTTTCAAATGGCTCTATCCATGATGTACCAATCAATATATTGTTTATTGATGTTTCAATTATTGATAACATTACATAATTTTTTACTACGTTTTTACTTACTTCTATTGCTTCTTGTATTCTCATTCCATTACGTAAATTTAATAACATGGCTTTCATCAATCTTGAAAAATCCAATGCATATATAAGTTCTCCAAATATTGGCATCTTATATTTAAAATAATCAAAATTGTATTTTCCTTTTGGAGTATTTATATATGCGATAATTCCTCCTACAATTGCTAATATTATTATTACTGGGATATACCAACATTGTAATGCTTTGTTTAAGAAATCAGCAAACCACAATGTTATTGCTGGTAATGTATCTTTTGTTCCTAATTCATCAAATACATTTTGAATAGCTGGTATTGCAACCAAAGTACCTACAACTAGCATAACTAATAATAATACAAATTGTACAATATTAGGAATTAAAATTGATCTTAACTTTTTATTTATTTTTTCTGTATCATCTAAATATTTTACAGCTTGTTCTAGTGAATTTGTTAAAGAACCTGATAGTTCTCCAACTTTTATCATATTTATATATATATACGGAAATACATCAGAATAGTATTCCATTGTTGTATACATGTTTTCACCAGCTTCAACACCTGCAACTATATCCTCTAATATTCCTTTAAAAGATACATTTTCTGTACTTTCAATTATTGTATTTAATGCATGTATATTATTAAAATCCGCTTTCTTCAATAAATAAAAGTTTTGTGTAAACACTACTAAATCTCTTTGAGTTATTTTTTCAGTTTTAGCAAAGTATAAATTTATTTTTTCCTTTGTTGTTAATGTTTTTCTTTTTTCTGAAATTCGAGTAGTATTAACATTTTGCATTATTTCTTTTATGTCTGTAATATTTCTTTTTTGTTTTTTAGGTTGCAACTTTCCACGATAAGATACTTGCTCAATTGAAATTGGAAGTAAGTTGCTTTCCTTTAAACTTTTTATAAGATATTGCCTACTTGCTGATTCTACTTTATTTTTTACAATTACTCCTTTATCAGTCATTGCTTTATACGCATATGTTGGCATTGACTTATATCCTCCTTGATTAATTTTATTAACCTATTAGCCTTTTCTTATTTTTAATTGCATAATAGTTCTATTTAATACTTCAAGATTTTTCTCTTCTATTTGTGCTTTAGCTTGATCTAATGTTATTTTTCCTTCTACAAATAATTCTGCAAGAGAATTTATTAAACCAATACTTCCCTTTTCTAGATTACTTTGTATAGCATCTTCTATTTCTGAAACGCTTAATTTATCTTTACGAATTATACCTGCAACTATATTATCTACAACCATAACTTCTGGTATTAATACTAATTTTCCATTTGTTCCTTTTAAAAGTCTTTGTGATACTACCAATTTTAATAATGATGCAAGTAAATATTTTATACTAGCTTGATCTCTTACTTCATAGAAATTTATCATTCTGTCTATTGTTTCAGCACATGATTTAGTGTGTAATGTTCCTATTACTAAGTGACCAGATTCTGCCATTTCTATTGCAGCTTCCATTGTTTGTTTATCACGAATCTCTCCTATTACTAGAATATCACAATCCTCTCTTAAAGAGTTTTTAACACCATCACTAAATGTTAGGCTGTCTCTACCTTTTCCTACTTCTTTTTGTACTATTAAAGATTTTTTTGAGTGATGTTTGTACTCAACCGGATTTTCAAGTGTTAATATTTTTTTGTTTTGATTTTCATTTATATAATTTATTAAAGAGTTTAATGTTGTTGTTTTACCAGAGTTTGTTTTACCTGTAACTAATATCAATCCTTGTGGTTGATATGTCATTCTTCTTACAATATCAGGAACTCCTAATGATTCATATGGTGGTAGTTCATTTTTTATCAATCTTAATGTACATATAGGAACTTCATCTGCTAAAGATAAGTTTACTCTTAAACGTATATCTTTATATTCATAAGACATGTCTAATTTTCTTGTAGTGTTAAATACTTCATCTTTATCAACATTTCCTTTTACTAAAAAGTCATATAATTCAAACATATCTTCTGGTGTTAAAATTTTACTTTCCCTTACAGGAATAAGATCTCTTGTAACCCTTAACATAGGTTTGTTTCCTGCTATTAAATGAACATCTGATGCATCTACTGCTATTGCTTCATCTAATATTTTATTAAAATCCATGCTTTTTTCCTCCTTTTATTAATAGAACAATAATTTCTTATTTAATTCTTCTAAAGTTGTATATCCTTCTATAACTTTTCTAATGCCATCTACAACTAAAGGTCTATAACCTTGTTGTAATGCTATTTTTCTAATCTCTATACTTGACTTTCCATTCATAATTTCAGTTTGGATTTCATCTGTTATATTTAATATTTCAAACACACCAATTCTGTCATAAAATCCTGTATTATTGCAATATTTACATCCAACTGAATCATATGTTGTTCCATTTAAATCAAATTCCATTCCATATTTTTCTGATATTTTATTTATTATTTGTTTTTCTTCTTCTGTAAACTTTCTTTCTTTTCTACATTTTGGACATAATTTTCTTACTAATCTTTGAGATATTACTGTTGCTAATGTACTTGCAATATCATAATCAGAAAGTCCCATTTTTCTTAATCTTGTTATAACTTCAACTGCATTTATTGTATGAATTGTTGATAAAACATAATGTCCAGTTTGTCCTGCTTGTATTGCTATTTCTCCTGTTTCTTTATCACGGATTTCTCCTACAAGAATTATATCAGGGTCTTGTCTTAATACTGTCCTTAATGAATCTGAAAATGATGATTTTGCATCAACTTCAATTTGATTTAATCCTTCTATACGAATTTCTACTGGGTCCTCAATTGTTGTAATATTTATTTCTGGACTATTTAAATAATCTATAATACTATATAAACTTGTTGTCTTTCCTTCACCTGTTGGAGCAGCCATTATTGTTATACTATTTTTCTTATTAATACTTTTCTTTAGCTCTTCATCATTTGCTGGAAAACCTAAATCAAATATATTTCTTATGTTAGAATTTTTCTTTAACAATCTTAAAACAAATTTTTCTCCATATACATTTGGCTGTGAAGATACACGAATATTGTAATTATCATATAATAATATTCTACCATCTTGAGATTCTTGTTTTTCTTGATGCATATTAGAAATAGCTTTTAGTCTACCTATTATTTGATTTTGTTTTTCTTTGTCTATATTTGCAGCTGTAAATAATTCACCATCAATTCTATATCTAACACGTACTTTATCTTGCATTGGTTCGATATGAATATCACTTGCACGTCTAGCTATTCCTGTTTTTATAATACTATCTATTAAATTTGTTATTGTTCCGCCTCTACCTGTAGTTGTTAAATTTGTTGTTACCTTTCCTTCTTGAGATCTCAAGATATTTTGTATATCTGATGAAAATGTTATATAACTTTCCATTACAAGACCTTTATTTAATAACAACAAACGCATTGCATCTATTGATTTTGAATTAACATTATCTGAAAAGCAAACCTTTATCTTACCATTTGAAACTTCAAATGGTACTGCATTATTATCTTTTGCTATATCTAATGATATATAATCTGTTATTCTTATTTTAATATTATCTTTATTTAATATAATTCCTTTAGTTCCTAAGATTTCTCCTATTGCTTCTATTAATTTATATGGGTCACATACATCTAATCTATATAATATGTCTCCTAATTTTTGATTTGGGTGTTGTTTTTGAAAATCTAAAGCTCTTTCAATATCATTTTCTGTTACAATTCCTCTTTTTACCAATTCAACACCTATAGGTTGTCTTCTTTTTAATTCCATGAGATTCACCCTTTCTACTAATGTTATTTTAATGTATATGTTGTGGTTCTTACTTTGTTTCCCACTTTAAGTTTAACATCTACAACTGTTTTTCCATTTTTTATATTTTCCTTAAAACTACATTCTTCTACATCTTTTGCAATTTTTACATAATTACGATAAATTTCACTATTTTCTTTTACAAAAGTATATTGAACACCATTACTAAAAACAATATAATTTGTATTACATTCTCTTATTTGTATTCCCTGATGATTTATTTCATCAGAAAAATAACTATTAAACGCTGTATATTCTGTTATTGGATCTGTAGTTGATTTTGTTGATTTCATTGATTTTACAAATGCACCTGAAACAACACCAACAACAGCAATTACAATAGTCATTACAATAACATATACTGTTAATGAAATTAATGTAATACCTCTTTCTTGTTTCATATTAACTCTCCTTTGATAGTACTGTTGATAATTCAACTGATTGCTCTTTTGCTTTAAACATATAAGAAATTTTTACAGTTACTTTTTTTACTAAATCTTTTGTTTTATCCTGATTTCCATCTATATCTGTATAATCAATTACTGTTATTGTTTTATAATAGCCTTCTTCTACTTCTTGATTTTCTGTAATAACATTATTACCATTTGCAACACTTTTTCCTATATACTCATCAATTCCTTGATTTTTTATGTTTTCTATTTCATTAATTGCTAAATATGTAGCATCTGTTTTTAGTTGTACTTCTTTTGATGAACTATTCATTTGATAAATCATCATCGAAATAATTGATACAAATATAAATAATATAACAATTGCTACAGATATATCAATTCCTGTATATCCTTTTTCATTGCGAAAATTCATTATATTCTCCTTTATTATAAGACATAATAATTATAAGCTAATACCATAATCAAAATTATTAAGTTTGATGCACATAAACAATTTCCAATACTTATTTGTGTATAAATTGGCTTATCTGTTTTTTTGCTTTTTAAATCTTCTTGAATTTTATAAATTATTATGTATATCGCTATTGATAGCAATGTAACTATAATTGACATTACTGTAATAAATTCTCCCGAAAACATTGCCATTGTTATTAATAAAAGTAATATTCCGTTTAAATAAGTACTTTTAGCCATTTTCTTTAATGTTATAGTGTCTAATACTAATATGATTATGTATAATAATAAATATATACCATATCTATAAATACTAGTTTTTTCTATTATGCATAGATATGCCATATACATAATAGATATTGTAATTCCATATATATTAATTCCTTTATATATTTTTCTATTTTCTTGATCAGTTCCTGCAATAAGGATTATAAATGTTATATATAATGCCATAAAGCAATATTCTGTAATAATTTCCGGATTTAAATTTTCTAATCTTAATCCCATAAAATATGCAATTACTACAAATAATAGTCCAGATAAAGATTCTAATATTAAATAACGTGGTCTTATCTTTTTCTTACAATATCTACATTTTCCCCCTAATAAAATATAACTAAATATTGGGAACAAGTCTAATAAGCCTAATTTATGATTACAATTAGGACAATATGAATGTGTATAAATTATATCTTGTTTTTTTGGAATTCTATATACTGCTAATGTATAAAAACTTCCAAATAAAGTTCCTATTATAAATAAAATAACATAAAAAAATATTTCCATTTTCGTTCCCTTTTTACTAATTTAGCCATACACACATTGTGTGCGTATGGCTTTTTTATTTAAAACTATTTAGCTTCTGTTATTGTGTATGGTGATGTTAACATAAGAGTTCCATTAACTTCATCAACTTTTTGAGTTGAGTTTTTGTAATGTAATTTTATTACACTACCATCAACTGTATACCAGTAATCACCATCTTTTTCTGATGTTGAAATAGTTGGGAAATCTTTCTTTAAAACTGTAATCATTGCAGTATCTGCTGTTGTAGCATTTGTTGCCGGTGCATAGCTTGAGTTTGTTACTTGTTGAGAATAAATTTCTGATTTCATAGCATTTAAAGCTAAGTTGATTTTTTCAACAGCTTCTGCTTTTGCTGTTGTAGATTTAGAACTATTTGCTTGTGTTAATATACCATTTTGTCCTGTTAACATTGCTATTGATACACCTGCTAATATTAATAGAACGATAATAGTAATTACTAAAGCAATAAGTGTTATACCTTTATTATTTGTCATTTCTGTTTTCTCCCTTCAAAATTTAAAACTATTTAGCTTCTGTTATTGTATAAGCTTCTGTTGAACCATTAGCTTTTAAAGTTATTGAACCTGATACTGCTGTTTTAATTCCTTGAGTTGTATTGATATATCTAATTGTTAATACTCCAGTATCAGCGTCAACACTGTATGTGTATTTTCCTTCAACTGTTGATGTATTTTCTGTTAAATCAGGTAAATCTGATGTCATAACTGCAGCTATTTCTGTTTTTACTTTATTATTTGAATCTAGTGGGCTATAAGTTGATGTTGTTACTTGTTGCTCATAGATTTTTGCTTTAACAGCATTTAAAGCTAAGTTGATTTTTTCAACAGATTCTGCTTTTGTAGTTGCTGTTTTAGAACTATTTGCTTGTGTTAATATACCATTTTGTCCTGTTAACATTGCTATTGATACTCCTGCTAATATTAATAGAACAATAATAGTAATTACTAAAGCGATAAGTGTTATACCTTTATTATTTGTCATTCGTTTTTCACCCCTTTTCTTTTGCATCCTTGCGGAAATAATTTTATTGTTTTATATTTATATATATAAATATAACGTTAATAACTAAATTTATTTAATTCCTTTGTTTTGAAAATAATGTCCTCCGCTTGTTGTGTTATCATTTGTTTCATTATTATTTGCTGTATTATCATTTGTTGTATTTGCTGATGTTGAGCTTCCTGATGATGTAGTTGTGTTTTTTGAAGAGCCTGTATTTGCTGAACCATTTGTAGTTGTATTATTTCCATTTGTTGTGTTTTGCGTTTCTGTTGATGTTCCTGCAAATGGATTTGCTTTACCAGGTTTATATTCTTGAATCTTTTTATAATTATTTAAATCATCTTGATTTACTTCATAAGTCATAATAATTTTATTTTCATCTGCATCACTACTTGATAGCAACTCTGATTTAACATCACTTGGTGTTGTATATGCTACCTCATTTGGCACTGTTTTAGTAATTGGAACATATTCATATAGCAATATTCCTAAAATTAAAATTATAGCCAAACATAGTAATAATACAATAATTAATTCCTTTATAATTGATTTTGCCATATTTATTTCCTTTCTTTTATTGTGCTTGTGCAGCATTTGTATTATTTGCTGTAGTAGTGTTTGTTGCTGTATTTGAATTTGTTGTAGCATTTGCAGCTGCATTTGTTGTATTACCTGCTGTATTTCCATCTTGTTGATTTTTAGGTGTTACACTTGTTGTTGATGATAATTCTTTTATAGGTACATCTTTACATACAAATGTCGCTTGTAATGTATCCCCTGATGGTGCCATTTTAAATTCTTCTATTTTAAATCCTAATGTACTATCATTTTCTATTGATGATATAAAATCTTCAATTTGTACATATCCACCTGTAACTGTAAAGTTTAAATTATAAACACCTTGTGCTCCACTGCTACCTTGTAAAATATCCATTTTCATTACAACGCCTTCTTTTGTTGCATGATTTCCTAATTTTACATATAATGTTTCTAATTCATATTTTTCTATTTGATTTGATGATTGCACATCTCCGTCTGAACTTATTGTTGTCATATCTTCATAATTTTTCTTTTCTTCTTTTAATTTTTTAGCATTACTGTTTACATCACTAACAGCTTGTGCATATGATTTTTCAGCTAATTTTCCTGCTTCTTGAAGTTTGCTATCTAATTGTGCACTTTTAGCTTGAATACCTTTTATTCCGAGTACTTCAACTTTTCCAAAGCTTACTCCTTGCATTCCAATATAAAATGTTAATATTAACAATAACGCTATTAAAATTAATATTAATAATTTTTTCATGGCAAGTCTCCTTCTATTTTTATTGTAACAACATTATTGTCTTTCTGACCAGCTGTAGAAACAACATTTATCAATATACTATCATTTTTCAATTTTGCTACAAAAAATCCTAATTGTTCATACTTACTAGATTGTGCATTTATAATAACATGTGAACCTGTTGAATTTTCTATTGATGTTAATTGAACTTGTTCTGGTATAACAGACATTATTTGATTTAATAAATTAGGGATTGCATTTCTAGATTTGTTTCTATCTGTTATTTTATCATTAGCATCTTCTAAGTTCTTTATCATTGTTGTATAATCATTTGTTTTTGATTTTATTTTTTCATTATCACTATTAGCTAAAGCAATTTGACTATTAGTATTATTTATTGACTCATCTGCTTCTTCCATTTTTTTCTCTAATTGATAATTTACTAATCCCGATAATATACTATAAATTAAAACTATCAAGAATAAAGCAACAGCAACCCTTGCTAATTCTACTTCTGTTTTGTCCAATTTTTGTCCTAAATCCCAAGTAAAAAATCCACCAAGATTTTTTTTCTCTTTTTTAGTCTTTTCTGGACTAACTTCGACTTTTAACCAACTTGGAATTTTATCAGCAAAGCTTTGATGTTTAAAGTTCATTCCACTTATTCCTTCGCCTAATCCCATTAATGCTATGGAAATAGCTGAATTTACTTCCATATAATCTTTAACACTTAAGTTTCCTGTATTTTCTATAAAATATGGTCTTAATAATTCGCAAGGAACTTCTGTTATATATTCTTGAAAATATAAATCCGCATTATTAATCAAAGATGCTGTACCTGTTATATATATTTTTGAAAATTTTTCTGTTGATTCATTAACAATTTTTCTTAAGTGCTCTGCAATGCTATATAATGTTGGCATTATATCTGGTAAATATCCTTCATCATTTGGCAATTGCAATTCACTGCCTTCTGATGTATAAATTGTTGTGTTTTTACATACTTCATATGCTTTTGCATATGAATTTTCCTTTAAATTTATTTTGTCTAAAATTTCTGAACTTCCCTCTTCAAGGATATCAACACTAAATATATTTCCATTTATTATTGTAGTTACATATGTTTCATCTTCCATGTTTACAATAATACAATTTTCATCTTTGGCTATTCCTGCAATATTGGGTATTGCCATTGAAATTGGAGAAATGTTACTTAAATGATAATCTGAAAATTGTTGTACTCTTTTATTTAATTCTATTTTATTTTCCGCAATATGAATTATTTTTAATTTATCTTTGTCCATTTTGCTATCAACAATTGCATATCTTGTTTCAAATACGTTAGGGTTATATCCTTTATCTGTACAATAAGAATCAAATTCAGTCTTTATTGCTTTTTGCAAATCATTTTTTGTAAGTAATGCAAACATTGTAAAATAATTGTACATTTCTTCTGACATATTAACACTAATAGGTGTTTTTTGACTATAAGTTTCTTCTACTATTTGGTCTACTGCTTCACCTATTTTTTCGTAAAACTTAATTCCAAAAGATTCTACTTTTATTTTTTCATGATCTTTGGAAACTTTTGCATATTTAATTAAATGTTCATCTATATATAGCCCTAAACAACTTGACATTTTTTTCTCCTTTTATTGTAATATTTTTATTTTTTGCATCTAAAAGAATTTCATACGTGAATATATTTTATTTTTTACTAATTTTTTCATTTTGCATAAAGTCTCAAATATAGTTATATTTTATATTTTATAGAGAAAAAGTCAATACATTTAACATAACCGTAATGTAAATGTAATATTTTTGTAACATTCTCTCTTTTACCTAATTTTAACCAATTTGCAGATAAAAAATCCATCTGTTTTTTCATTTTGATATACCTGTAAATACTCTTTATTTTTTAGATATTTTTCAAAATAATTTTCGCCTTTTTTTTCATCTAATTCTATTTTTTTTAGTTCAAATTTTGAATTATTTTTTAAAAATTTTTCTACAACTTTATCATTTTCCCCTTTTAATATACTACAAGTTGAATATACTAAACTTCCTCCAGTTTTTAAATATTTTGAACATGTCTCTAGTATTTGTGACTGTACTTTAGAAATTTCTTTTATATTCTCAACATTTTTTTGCCATTTGATATCTGGTTTTCTTTTTAATACTCCTATTCCTAAGCAAGGAACATCTAAAAGTATTTTATCAAACTTTTCTAAATATTGATTATTTTCTTTACTAGCATCATTTACTTTAGTTTCTATAATATTTATTTTCAATCTATTTGCTGCATTTTTTACTAATTTTGTTCTGTGTTCGTGAATATCCCATGCTTCAATTTTCCCGCTATTTTGCATTATCTCTGCCATATAAGTTGTTTTTCCTCCAGGACTACTACAAGCATCTAAAACATTATCTCCTTTTTTAGGATTTAAAATTAGTGCTGTTAAGCCTGCTGCCTCATCTTGTACTGTGAAATATCCCTCTTGAAATAATTTTAAATTCTCAAGGTTTCTAACTTTTTTTAATATTAAAAAGTCATCTAAAATTCCGTCTTGAAATTCAATTTTTTCTTCTAATAATTTTTCTTTTAATTCTTCTTTATTAGTTTTCAAATTATTAACTCTAATTGTTACTTTTGGATGTATATTTGATGATTTGCAAATATCTACTACTTGTTCAATATCTAAACCATCTTTTAATAATTCTTTTATTATCCATTCTGGCATTGACATTGTTTTAGAAACTTTTTTTATTTCATCTTTTTCATTAAATAATTCCTCATAATCATTTTTAGTTATTTTTCTTAATACTGCATTTGTAAACCTTATACTTCCCTTATTTCCGTATCTTTTAGCTAAATTTACGCCTTCATTTACAGCTGCAGATTTTGGTATTTTATCTAAAAAAATTATTTGATAAATTGACATTCTTAAAATATTCAAAATCCATGGTGATATTTTATTTAATTTTATTTTTGAATATTTTTTTATAATTTCATCTAATGTCAATTTCCAAGTTGTCACGCCATATGCAATTTCTGATATTAAGCCAACATCCTTGTTATTTAAGGTTTTATCATTTTTCAAAAATTCGTTTAACACAATATTAGAATAAGAATTTTCTTTATCAATTTTATAAATTACTTTTAATGCAGTTTCTCTTGCTCTATCCATTTTTTTCTCCTTATAATTTTATTTGTTCATAATTATACATTTTTTTGTATATTTTTTCTAGTTTTAGGAAAAGATATTTTTAAAAGTTATTTAGGAGGTTTAAAATGGACGTAAAAAAACATTTAATAATAACTGGTAATTCAACAGTTTCATGGAAAGATGCAATTGTAAAAACAATTGCCGAAGCTTCAAAAAGCATTGATTACTTATCTGATGTAAAAATAATTGAACAAAGAGCTAATATTGATGGTGATAAAATTTCAGAATATTTTGTAGATTTAGATTTAACTTTTATAATTGATGTAAACAGAAAAAACAGTTAGGAGGTAACTCATGAACCCTATAGAAAGTAAACAAACATATCAAAATTATGTTGATAAAAAATCACCTAACTCCCCTATTTTAAAAAATTGCTTTAATGCATTTTGGGTCGGTGGATTAATTTGTACAATAGGACAAGTTATTTTTAATATATGCCAAGGACGAGGTTTTGATACTCAAACTTCTGGTACAATTGTTTCCATTTTGTTAATAGGAATATCTGCCTTTTTAACAGGTCTAAATTTATTTAATAAAATCGGAAAGTTTGCTGGTGCAGGTTCCTTAGTTCCAATTACAGGTTTTGCTAACTCAATTGTTTCTCCAGCCATGGAGTACAAATCTGAAGGATATGTTATGGGAGTTGGAGGAAAAATGTTCACAGTTGCTGGTCCTGTTTTAGTATTTGGTATTTCTGCTTCTATTCTTGTTGGAATAATATTTTTAATTTTTAATACTCAAGTAATTACATTAGTTTAATAGGATTATAGGCATCCTCTAAAAGCCTAAATGATAAAAAAGGATTGATTTATTTGGAAAAATTAGGTAAGCAAACAATTAAATTTAATACTCCTCCCACAATTACAGATTGTAACAGTATTGTAGGTCCTAAAGAAGCTCAAGGTCCTTTATGTAAATATTTTGATCAAACATTAGAAGATGAATTTTGGGGAGAAAAAACTTGGGAAAAAGCTGAAAGTAAAATAATAAAAGAAAATGTTAATGCATTAGTCACAAAATCTGGTATATCTGCAACAGATATAGATTGTATCTTTGCTGGTGATCTATTAAATCAATGTATTTCTTCTAGTTTTGGTTTACGTGATTGCAATATCCCTTTTGTTGGAATGTTTGGAGCTTGTTCAACCTTTGTAGAAAGTATGTGCATGGGGGCAATTGCAATAGAAGGCTTTGCAAATCATGTAGTATGTGCCACATCAAGTCACTTTTGTAGTGCTGAAAAGCAATTTAGATTTCCATTAGAATTAGGAAATCAACGTCCACCTACAAGTCAATGGACAGTAACAGGATCTGGAGCAGCTTTATTATCTAAAAATGGCTGTGGACCTTATATTACAAATATTACTTTAGGGAAAATCGTAGATTTAGGAATAAAAGATGCTAACAATATGGGAGCAGCTATGGCACCAGCTTTTGCTGATACATTATTAACACATTTTGCAGACACAGGCAGAAATCCAAATTATTATGATGCAATTATTAGCGGGGATTTAGGAAAAATAGGAAAAGATATTGCAATTGATATTGCAATGTCAAAAGGATTTAATATAAAGTCAAACTATAATGACTGTGGTCTTTTAATTTTTGATAATAATTCTCAAGATACTCATGCTGGTGGTAGTGGTTGTGCATGTTGTGGTACAGTATTTTCCGGATTTTTGTTTAAGCAATTAAAAGAAAAAAAGATAAAAAAATTATTACTTATTGCTACAGGCGCTTTAATGAATTCAACTAGTTCTCAACAAGGCGAAAGCATACCAGGAATCGCTCATGCTGTTAGTATAGAAATTTAAATTGGAAGGAGATAATAATGAATATAAATTGGGCAAATGTATTTGAAATATCCTCTTTATTAAAATGTTTTATCGTTGGTGGTCTTATATGTGTTATCGGTCAAATATTAATAGATAAAACCAAACTAACACCAGCAAAGATTTTAGTAATATTTGTTACAACAGGAGCAATTTTAGGTGGACTAGGTATTTATAAATATTTAGTTGATTTTGCTGGCAGTGGTGCAACAGTTCCACTTACTGGTTTTGGTTATAACTTAGCCAAAGGTTCAATTGAAGCTGTAAAAGAATCTGGATTATTAGGAGCATTCACCGGTGGTGTAAAAGCTGCTGCTGGAGGAATTGCAGCTGCCGTATTTTTCGGATATTTAGCTGCTTTAATTTCAAAGCCAAAAATGAAAAAACAATAAAAAAAAAAGAAAGTTCACTTTAATATGTGGCTTTCTTCTTTTATGTTATAGCGTATTTATAACTATGCTTTTTTTGCTATTTCAGCAATTTCTGCAAATGCTTTTTCATCATTTACAGCTAAGTCTGCTAACATTTTTCTATTAATAGTTACATTTGCTTTCTTTAATCCTGCGATTAATTTGCTATATGTTGTTCCATTAATTCTTGCAGCAGCATTAATTCTTGTAATCCATAATTTTCTAAAATTACTCTTTTTATCTTTTCTTCCTGTATATGCATATGTTAATGATTTTAAAACTGCTTGATTAGCATTTCTAAATCTGTAGCTTTTTGCTCCATAATATCCTTTTGCTTGTTTTAATACTTTTTTATGTCTAGCTCTTGTTGTTCTAGCTGTTTTTACTCTTGCCATTTATTTTCACCTTCCCTTGATTTCTAATTTTATTTTCCATATGGTAATAATTTCTTTATTGCTTTCTCGCATGTTTTATCTGCAAAAGCGTTTTGAATTTTACCTGATTTTCTTTGTCTTTTTGTTTTATTTGCTAATAAATGTCTTCTGTTTGATTTTGTTCTTTTAACTTTTCCTGTTGCTGTTAAAGAATATCTTTTCTTTGCTGAACTATTTGTTTTTAATTTTGGCATAACTATAAACTCCTTTCAAATTTTTATATATTATTTAACAGATTTTTTATCTGTTTTTTTAGCTAATATTGTAAACATATTTCTTCCTTCTAATTTAGGCTTTTTTTCTACTGTTGCAATTTCTTCTAAATTTTCTATAAATTTATTTAGCACAATTTCACCTGCTTTAGAATTGTTAATTTCTCTACCTCTGAATCTAACTGTTATTTTTACTTTGTTTCCATCTTCTAAAAACTTTTTAGCATTTTTTAGTTTAAATCCAAAGTCGTGTTCTTCGATATTTGGAGTAACTCTAACTTCTTTTACTTCTAATATCTTTTGCTTTTTCTTAGCTTCTTTTTCTTTTTTGGCTTGTTCAAATTTATATTTTCCGTAATTCATTATTTTGCAAACTACTGGATTTGAGTTTGGTGCAACTAATACTAAATCCATATCATTTTCTTCTGCTCTTCTTAAAGCATCTTCAAATGAAACTACACCTAGTTTTTCACCTGTTACTCCTATTAATTGAACTTCTTTAGCTCTAATTTGTCTGTTTATTGGTAATTCTTGTTTTATGTTAAAACACCTCCATAAATAAAAAAAATTTGACTTTTGTTACAAGTCAAATTAAATACATTTAATATTTACATATTAAACTATGAAATTCTAACCTTTTTCTTTACTTAGAATAGGTGAGAAGTTTTACTTCTTCTTGTAACGCTTAATATTATATACTATAACACATATATATGTCAAGCGTTTTCGTGATTTTTTATTGTTTAATGATTATTTATTAACAAATATATTATTATTCCAACTGATTGAATTATAAAAAGATTTAACATATTTGAGCTAATTAAATTATTTGTAGCCTCTATTACCCCTTGTATTTTTTCTCTATTTTCCTTTTTATGATATTTTTGTGCTTCATTAAAAGTAATAAATTCTGGTGCACTTGTAATTATTCCAAGTAAAATTCCTATTATTATTTGTGATATTCCAAAATTATTACATAACAATTCTAATGAATCTGATAAAATATTTCCTATAACAAAAAGAAGTATTGCTGATATTATTAAAATAATTATATATTTTGTGATTTCTTTTGCTCTTACTTTTTCTATATCTTCTATATTTTCGATATCTTCTTTATTTTGAACATTAAAATATTTTTTATGTGCTTTGCTATCTATAATACTAAAAATTATAAACATTATAAAGAAAATTACTACTATTTTTATGTCTAATTCTATATTTTTTATAAACATTACTATTGGAATTATTATAGTAATTACTGTCAAAATTAATTCTATTATAATTGTTTTGTTTTTTAAGTTTTTAGTATTTTTATTTATAAAAATACTTATCGTATATTCTATTATGTTTATTACATTTGAGCTAAGTATGTTAAATATTCCCGTATCTATTAAACCTGTAAATCCTGCTATTCCAACTGATAGTAGTTCGGGAACTGATGTTGCTATTCCTGCAATATTTCCAACTATTTTAGGCTTTAAATTTATTCCTTCTGCAATTTTTCTTAATGTGCTTGCTAATATATTTTTAGATATTACTACAATTAATATTGAACATATTATAAATTTAATAAAAGCTAATAACATTTTTTCCTCCTGTTATTAGCTTTTGTAATATTTTTTATATTATTCTAAATTTTTTTAATAATTTCATATTGTTGCTCTTTTCGATAATCCTACCAAGGTCACAACAATATTTTATTCATTTTTACCATAATGGAAGGAACAAACCTCTTTAATATCTAATAACTTTATTGGCAAGAATCCTTAAATTCTATACATCGAAAATGATATTAGAGTGGAACGGAACCCATAATTGTTGTTAGCATTGTTTGAATTATTGTCCCAACGGTAACCTGCGGGATTATTATTGTTGTTGTAATTACCACCGCGCACCACCACGGCCTCGGACAGAATAAGTTCTGTTACGATTTGTCCCTAATATATAAATTCTTCTTTTTTTAAATTTTCTTTTAATTCTATATTTCTTTTTTTCAAGTCATATGTATTTGCAACTTCAAAATAGCCTAAATGCCCTGTTAAATAAATTCTAGCTTCTTTTGAAGTTAGTCTGCCCTGTTTTATTTCTTTTAATAATTTTTTTATCTTTTTTTTGAACTTCTTTTTTCCCTTTGTTCTTACTTTTATTCTATATTCATTTATCTTATATCCACAAAAGTTAATACCTTGTTTAGCTTTAAATATACTTGTTTTATTATTTAATTCTAATTTTAAATTTTCATCTAAAAATTTTATTATTTTTTCTAAAATAGATTTAGCTTCTTCTTTGGTTTTTACTAGTATTACTGTATCATCCATATACCTATAATAATATTTTATCTTTAATTTTTTAGTAGCATATTGATCAACTTCGTTTAAATATATATTTGCAAAAGTTTGAGATGTATAATTTCCGAATTTCTATTCCTTTAGGTCGTGATTGTGCTACTAATATTTGTCTAATAAGCCAAAGCAATTTCTTATCTTTTATTCTCTTTTTTAATATGTTATACAGTATTTTTTTATCTATGCTATTAAAATATTTTTTTATATCCATTTTTAATACATAGTATTCTCTGTATGATTTTTTCATTTTTTGCATTGCTTTTTGCAAGTCTAATGCAGCTTTATGCATACCGTCTTCCTTCGATACATGCATATGTTGTTTGTATAAAGCTAGGTTTGTAATATGGTATTAAAAAATTATCTACAACCCATCTATGTACTATTCTATCAATATAGGGTGCTCTTTCTATTATTCTTTCTTTGGGTTCATATATTTTAAAAGCTGTATATTTTCCATGAACATATGTCCCTGTTTTTAATTTTTGATATAAATATTGTATATATTCTTCTTCTTTTATTGAAAATAAAATAACATCTTTTCTAAGTCTTTTTCCTTTTCTAGAAGAAAGATGTGCTTTTAATAAATTTTCATATGTTAATTTTTTATCATATTCATTTCTTATCCATTTTGCCATTTTTAATAACCTTTATAAACTTCTTTTACTCTTACAATTAAATTTGCTTTTGCTTTCATAACTTTTCCCTCTACTAGGATATAATTTCCTGTTTGATATTCTCTAAATATTTTATCTGCTAGTTTATTTACAAATATTAGTTGTATATTATTTTCATTTTCTTTTAACATTACAAACGCTATTCCACATACTTTTCCCTTATCAACAAGTTTGTATTTAATTTCTAGTATTTTTCCTGATAATATTACTTTATTCAATTTTATATCCTTTTATTTAAATTATTATTAGCTTTTATAAGTCCTCCTGTTATTCTTCCTAATTCAGCTAACTTGTTTATGCATACTTCAAAATTCTTATGGCTTATGCTTTTTTCTTCATCTAATATTCTTATCATTGATCTATTATAACTAATAAGTGCATCAATTTTATTTAAATATTCATATGCACATTTTCTATCTTTATTTAAAAAATGTGCATATTCTAACATTTTTAGTGCAGATATTTTTATTTCTGATCCAATATTAAATTTTTCAATTCTCGGTATTTTTACTAAGATTTGAAAAACATACTTTATATAATCCTCTGTTTTAGGTATTAATATTAACACACCTGAACTTCGGTACTTTTCCAATGTAGTTGATATTTTAAATTACCTCCTCTGTTTAATTTTATGTTAACAGTGCTCAGAGCTACTTTAAGAATAAAGTGGAACGGAACCCACAACCGTTGTCAGCATTGTACGAATCATTGTCCCAACGGTAACCTGCGGGATTACCATAGGTGACGTAATTACCACCGCGCACCACCACGGCCTCGGATGTATTTGGATTTAATTCTGTTGTAAATTCAGCTTCATTTCCTCCCATGTCATATATATTTGCAAAACTTGTTGTTAATCCTGTATTTAACCTTGTTGCTGTGTTGGCCTTTTTTATTACTTTTCCAGTTTTGTCTTTTACTTCTTTATCATACCAGTTTCCATTGAAATTATCCCTTGATGTAGCATAATTTGTTGCGGTACTATGTGTTTGTATAAATTTTACTGCTGTATCCCATGCATAGCTTGAACAAAAATATGAATTTGCACTTTTTCCTGCATCTATTCCTTTTGCTTGTTTATATGCTTCACTCCATTTTATGTTTGCATATGGCTCTTGGTTAGCTTTTATTACTGCATTATTATTTTCTTTTCCTACTTCATATCTTCCTATATAATATCCACCATTATTTTTTATACTTTCTTTTTCAATATTTACTTGTTCCACTATTTCATTTAATACAGCTGTTGTTATTCCATTATTAGATTCCTCAGTTGATGGAGTTACTCCTGTTAATGTTAACTCATCTTTTATTGCTTTGGTATTGTTATCATTTTCTACTCCCCATGCTGTTTCTTCTCTTTTATATGAATCTTTTGTGCATGGTATCCATACATACTCATTTCCGTTTGAGCCAATTATTACAAGCCCTTTGCTTACAAGATTTTCACCTTCTACGTTTGATACTGCAAATCCTGCTGGAATTTTAGCAGGATTTCCTTCTGCATCTATATAATTGTAGGCTTCTAAATGTGTACTTGCTTCTATTTGTGCTAGTTGCCTTTTTTCATTTTCAGCAGATTCTTCTGTTGTTTGTTTTGCTTTTTGTGCTTGTGTTAGTATTCCATTTTGTCCTGTTAGCATTGCTATTGATACACCTGCAAGAATTAATAATACTATAATTGTTATTACTAGGGCTATCAATGTTATTCCCTTATTTTTTTGTGTGATTTTTTCTTTCATTTTTTCCTCCCTCTTCTTAAGTAAATTAATTATTTACTTTTTATATATTTATAAATTAAAAATTTAATAACTATTTTGCTGCATTTTTTACACGCAGAAAAAGACAGGAATAAAAGCCTAATATATAGGCTCTATTTCTGTCTTTTTTATATTATATTTATTTATTGTTTTGCTTAGTAGACATAATTTTAGTACATTGGCAACATTTAATAGACTAACTTTAGTTAGTAAATGTATTGTGTGTATGTGTGTGTGTACAGCCCCAAGGCTTTTAGCGTCTACTATTTTCATCTTTGATTCTCCTCTTTCGTTCGTTTTTGCATATCTATATTATAATAATTTTCACATTTTGTCAACCCAAAATAATATAATCTTAATGCCAATTTAATTTTTTATTTCTACTAATTTATTGATATTTTCAGTAAAATACGATATAATATTGGAGTATTTGAAAAAAAAGGAGCAGATAATAATGATTGATATCAAATTTTTAAGAGAAAATCCAGATTTAGTAAAGAAAAACATAAAAAATAAATTTCAAGATGCTAAACTTCCTTTAGTTGACGAAGTTATTGAGCTTGATAAAAAAAGTAGAGAAGCTAAATTAAATGGAGATAATTTACGTTCTCAAAGAAAAAGCTTAAGTAATCAAATCGGTAGCTTAATGAAAGCCGGAAATAAAGAAGAAGCTGAAAAAGTAAAAGCTGAAGTTGGAAAAATAAATGAAAAATTAGAAGAAAATGAAAAATTAGAAAACAAATATGCAGAAGAAATAAAAGTTAGAATGATGAAAATTCCTAATATGATGCATCCTTCTGTACCAATAGGAAAAGATGACAGTGAAAATGTAGAAATTCAAAAATATGGTGAACCTTTAGTTCCAGATTATGAAATTCCATTTCATGGTGAAATATTAGAAGCACTTGGAGGTCTTGATTTAGATAGTGCTAGACGTGTTGCTGGTCAAGGTTTCTACTATTTAATGGGTGATGTTGCAAGACTTCATTCTGCTGTTTTAACATATGCTAGAGATTTCATGATTAACAAAGGATTTACATACTGTATACCACCTTTTATGATTCGTTCTGATGTTGTTACTGGTGTTATGAGTTTTGATGAAATGGATGCAATGATGTATAAAATTGAAGGTGAAGATTTATACCTAATTGGAACTTCAGAACATTCTATGATTGGTAAATTTAAAGGTCAAATTCTAAATAAAGAAGATATGCCTTACACAATGACATCATATTCACCTTGTTTTAGAAAAGAAAAAGGTGCTCATGGTATCGAAGAGCGTGGAGTTTATCGTATTCACCAATTTGAAAAGCAAGAAATGATTGTTGTTTGCGAACCAGAAGACAGTTGGAAATGGTATGATAAAATGTGGTCATACACAGTTGAATTCTTTAGAAGTATGGGAATTCCAGTTAGAACTTTGGAATGTTGCTCTGGAGATTTAGCAGATTTAAAAGCAAAATCTTGTGATGTTGAAGCATGGAGCCCTCGTCAAAAGAAATATTTTGAAGTTGGTAGCTGTTCAAACTTAACTGATGCACAAGCTCGTAGACTTGGTATTAGAATAAAAGGTGAAAACGGAACTTATTTTGCACATACTTTAAACAACACTGTTGTTGCCCCACCTAGAATGCTTATTGCTATAATGGAAAATAATTATCAACCTGATGGTTCTGTAATTGTTCCAGAAGTTTTAAGACCTTATATGGGTGGTTTAGAAAAAATTCAAGTAAAGAAAAATAATAAATAATAAATAAAAGACGTGTTCCTGATATTTGGAACCGCCTTTTATATTATATGGAGGTATAAATATGATAGTTAAAAACCCTCAATTTGAAGTATCAGCCGTTATTCCTAAACAATATCCTAAAAATGGATTGCCTGAAATTGTTTTGGTTGGAAAATCTAATGTTGGTAAATCAAGTTTTATTAATACAATGATAAATAGAAAAAAATTAGCTCGTACAAGTAGTGAGCCTGGTAAAACTAGACAAATTAATTTTTATAATATAGATAATTCTTTTTATTTTGTTGATTTACCTGGATACGGATATAGCAAAATGTCTAAAAAAGAACAAGCTCAAGTTGGGACTTTTATTGAAGAATATCTATTTAATAGAAAAGAAATAGCTTTAATTATTTTCTTGATTGATATTCGTCATAATCCAACTGCAAATGATTTACTTATGTATAATTATGTTATTTCAGCTAAACTTCCTTTTATAATTTTAACTAATAAAGCTGATAAAATTGCAATAACAAAAGTTGATGATGCAGTTAAAAATTTGCAAAAACAAATTAACCCTATTGGTGATGTTACAACTTTGCCTTTTTCAGCAGAAAGAAAAATATATAAAGATAATGTTTGGAATATTATTGAAAATTATATATAACAAACTTTTATAAAAAATAAAGAGCTTGGCTCAAGTCAATTACATTTTGTAATTAACCTGTGCTCAGCTCTTTGTTTTTTTATTTTCTAGTAACAACATTTGTTTTTATTTTTCTTATCTTTACTTTTGTTACAGAATAATAATATTAGTGTCAATATTAGTAATATTCCAAGAATTACTGCTAAAACTATTATAGCAGCTAATGCTTCTAAGAATGTTCCTGCTAATGATGCACCAATTATTAAACTTATAACTGCCGTAAATGCTGCAAATAATATTGCTACTACTAATCCTAAACAATTCTTTTTATTTTTGCACTTTGGTTCTTTATTATCATAGCAATAAATTGTATCTTGTGGCTCCATAGAAGTCACCTCCAGTATAGTATTTATTATACTATACTATATTATATGTGTTTTTAATTTTGTTGTGATATTATTTTAATAATCATTCTGCCTTTTTTTCTATTTTAGTAATTGCCTTTTTGGCTTTTTCTCTTGGAATCATAATAATATGACCACAGCCTTGACATTTTAATTTAAAGTCAACACCTATTCTTGTTATTTTCCACAATTTACTTCCACATGGATGTTGCTTTTTAGTTCTTACAATATCTCCTATATTATATTCCATCTTTTCTCTCTTTCTTTTTTAAAATGACCTATTAAAAATAGGTCATTTTAAATTAATTATATCTTATTTATTCATTCATTGCTTTTTCAAATCTTTGTGCTATTTTTTCTTTTCCTAAGATTTTCATAATTTCATACATATCTGGTGTATTGGTCCTTCCTGTTAAAGCAACTCTTAAAACAGTACTTACATCTCCAACATGTGCTTTATATTTACCAGGATTTGCTTTAAATTCTTTTACATCTTTGCAATATCCCATTTCTTCAGTTAAATCTTTTATTTTGTTAAACCAAATTTGTTTGTCATCTGCATCATCATAATATTTTTCTATATATGTTTTTAATATTTTATTTATTTCTTCTTTTTCAGAAATTACTTGATATGGATATTCTTTTACATCAAATAATTCATCATACATATAGCATATATTATCTTTTACATCTGACCATTTTGAAATATCTTTTCTTGGCTTTTTATTTCCTCTTTCTATCCCAAATACTTTTAATGAATATTCTTTATCTTCTAATATTTTTTCAAGTTCATTATCATGACGTTTAGCCCATTTCATTGCTTCATCATATACTTGCTCTGCTGTGAATTTAGATATAACTGTTTTTCCAACATCTAATAATTTTACCATATCAAATAAAGCACCACTTACACTCATTTTGTTAAGTTGTAAGTCAAATTCTGATATTTCTTTATTTGGATTTGCTCTTCTCCAATTTTCAAATGTAGAATTTGCAATATTTAATAAATATTCTTTTACAGCTTCTTTAGGAATTCCTTCATTTTCATAATATGATACTGCAGCTTCTGGATCTTTTCTTTTACTTAATTTTCTCTTATTTCCATTATCATTTTTCATTATTGGTGCAATATGTGCATATTTAGGTGGTCTGAAACCTAATTCGTGGAATAATTGTAAATGTAATGGTACTGAAGATAGCCATTCATCTCCTCTTATTACGTGTGTTGTTCCCATTAAATGATCATCAACAGCATGTGCAAAATGATATGTTGGCAATCCATCTGCTTTTATTATAACTATATCTTGATCATTTTCTGGAAATTCAACATTTCCCTTTATTACATCTTTATGCTTTATTTTTCTATCTTCTCTTCCTTGAGATTTAAAACGAATTATATATTTTTCTCCGTTTTTTATTTTTTCTGCCATTTCATCTAATGTTAAATGTCTACATTTTGCCCATACTCCATAATATCCTGGACGTATTTTAGCAGCTTCTTGTTTTTGTCTTATTTCATCAATTTCTTCTTGACTGCAAAAACATGGGTATGCTTTTCCTTGTTCGATCATATATTTAGCATATGCTTGATATATTTCTTTTCTTTTTGATTGTTGATATGGTCCATAGTTTCCTTTTTCTTCAGTTTCTGAAATTATTCCTTCATCTGGTATAATATCAAAATCTTTTAAACTGCTTACTATTCCACTAACACCATTTTCAACTTCTCTTTTTTGGTCTGTATCTTCTATTCTTAAGAAGAATACTCCATCAGTTTGGCTTGCTAATTTTCTTGCAATTAAGCTTTGATAAAGTCCTCCAATATGTACAAAACCTGTTGGACTTGGCGCAAATCTTGTTACAATTGCTCCTTCTTTTAGATTTCTTCTTGGATATTTTTCCTCATAATATGAAATTTCCTTTGCATCTGGAAATATTAAATTTGCTAATTCTTTATAATCCATTTTTTTCGCTCCTTTTTAAGTATTGTACTATACTTCCATAATAATTGGGATTATCATTGGATTTCTTTTTGTTTTTGAGAATATATAATCTTTTAAATTTTCTCTAACTGTTGATTTTATTGTTGACCAATCACGTACACCCTGTTCTTCACACTTTTTGATTTCATGTCTAACAACTGATTTTACATCATCCATTAAATTTTCTGATTCTCTAACATATACAAATCCTCTAGAAATTATATCTGGTCCAGCAATTACTTCTCCTGTTGCTGAATCCATTGTTAAAACAATTACAATTAATCCATCTTGTGATAGATGTTGTCTATCTCTTAATACAATGTTTCCAACATCTCCAACACCTAGTCCGTCTACTAAAACTCTACCACTTGGAACTGATCCGTTATATCCAATTCCATTTTCATCAATTTCTAATACTCTACCATTTTGTAATAATACAATATTATCTTTATCAATTCCCATGCTTTGAGCGGTTTCGCTATGTGAAATTAATTGTCTATATTCTCCATGAACTGGTATAAAATATTTTGGTTTAGCTAAAGCAATTATTAATTTTTGCTCTTCTTGGCATGCATGTCCTGAAACATGTACCGCTTCTAATGCACTATATACAACTTCAGCTCCTATTTGCATTAAATCATCAATTACTTTTGATACAAATTTTTCATTTCCTGGTATTGGTGTAGCTGAAATAATTACTAAATCATTTGGTGTAATTTTTACTTTTCTATGATCACCTGCAGCCATTCTTGTTAAAGCTGACATTGGTTCTCCTTGACTTCCTGTTGTGATTATTACTAATTGATCATCTGGATAATTTTTTATCATATCAATGTCTATAAAAATGTTTTCTGGACAATCTATGTATCCTAATTCTCTAGCTGTGTTTATCATATTTACCATACTTCTACCACATATTGCTATTTTTCTGTTATATTTTACAGCTGAATTTACAATTTGTTGTACTCTGTGAACATTTGATGCAAAAGTTGCAACAACTATTCTTTTTGTACAATGTAAGAAATATCTATCAAATACTTCTCCTACTGTACTTTCTGACATTGTAAATCCTTTTCTTTCACTGTTTGTACTGTCTGACATTAATGCTAATATTCCTTGGTTTCCTAATTCTGCAATTCTTCCAAAGTCCATTATTTTTCCATCTATTGGTGTGAAATCAACTTTAAAATCTCCTGTATGTAATACTGTTCCAACTGGTGTTTTTATTGCAAGCATTACTGAATCTGGAATACTATGTGTACTTCTAATAAATTCTACTTTAAAGTTTTTTCCAAGTTTGATTGTTTCCCCTTGATTAACTTCAATTAATTTTGTTGTTTTTGTTAATTTATGCTCTTCTAGTTTATTTTTTATTAAACCTACTGTTAATTTTGTTGCATAAATTGGAATATTTATTTTCTTCAATAAATATGGTATTGATCCTATGTGATCTTCATGTCCATGTGTTATTACTAAGCCTTTTATTCTATCTACATTTTTTTCTAGATATGTAATATCTGGTATAACTAAATCTACACCTAACATATCATCTTCTGGGAATGATAAACCACAGTCTACTACTATTATCTCATTTTCATATTCAAATACTGTGATATTTTTTCCTATTTCGTGTAAACCACCTAGTGGAATTATTTTTAATTTTGATTTTTTAAATATTGATTTTTTTTCTTTTCCGTTTTCTGTTTTGCTTTTTTTTGCTGTTCTAGGTGCTTTTGATTTTCTAGGTTCTCTTTTTACCTTTACTTCTACACTTTCCTCTTTTTTATTATTTTCCTTTGATACTTTTGTTACTCTTTTTGGAGTATTTCTTTTTTGTGTTGTTCTTCTTGTTATTTTTTTCTCTGTTTTATTTTCTAAATTTTCCTCTGCCATAAAATCTTCCTTTCTTTTTATTATTTTTATTATTTGACAAATAAAAGTGAAACTTCACTTTTTCTCTTATTTATTCGAGTTTTACTTTTTCCTAATTATTTTCATACATTAATAGAGTCTATATTAAAATGCTTTTCTCTTGCATTTATATAAACTATTTTTTTATTAAATTAAATTTTCCGCTCTCTTTTTTAAATATTTTTTATACCCTATTATATATTTTTAATTAGGTATTTTTTAATAAAATCTCATAATTTAGCAATCCATTGCTAACAACTGTTTTCTATTATACTATACCGTCTTTAAAAAGTCAAGAAAAGGCTAGAGTTAATATTGTTCTTTATATCTATAAATTATATTTATTTTCTAAAAAAACAAGGAGTAGATATATATCCACTCCTTGTTTACTGCTTAGTATAGCAGTCTTGTTAGTATCAAATTACTAAATAGTTTCTGGCCAATTTTCTTCTAGTTGCTTAGCCTTCTTTTTCCATGCTTTTTCTAGCATTATCATTTCTGGAAACTTCTTAAAATATTTGCTTGACCTTATGTCTTATAATCTTTATTATATTAATACTTATTGTTTATTTTCTCCTCTTCCTTCTGGAAGCGCATCTGGATAATCTAAGACTATTCTTATTCTTGTAATAGCTTTTACAGCTCTTACAAATTTACTGTTTTTAAATCTTTGCCATAAGCTTGGTTTAGCTTCAAATGTTGTTTCTTGTGCATATTGTTGTTTTTCTTCTTCATTTGCTGAAGCTACTTGTACTTTTTCTGCTTCATGACTTTCAATTTTTTCAGTATTTTCTACAACTGGTTGTTCTTGTATTTCTTCTACTGGTGTTGGTATTGATTTTAGTGCATCTGCAATTTCTATTCCAATATAACTCAAAGCTTTTGATCTGTCTTCTATTCTTTCCATATCAATTTCAATATGTAAATTTGATTCCCAGTTGTTTACTCTTGCGTGTAATAATTTCATTGCATCTTGATAATCTTCTGATTTGTCATCTTTAGCTTTTCCAATTATGTTTAATGGTTCAATTATATCTTCTGAAAAATCTTCTTCTGAAGCTTTTACTTTTTCTTTCCAATTTTCATCTTTGTTTACTACTGCTTCCATTACTTCTTTTAATTTTCCTGCTAAGGCTATGTTTTCTTCTCTTTGTCTAATTAATTCTTCTATCTTTTTTGTGTTTTCTTCAAATTGATTTGTTGCAAATTCCACTAACCCATAAGATGCTTTATATACACTTGCAGGGAAGTTTTTCTTTTTTGGATATTCTATTAAATAAGTTTTTATAGATTCAACTAAATCTTTAAAATATGTATCATCTTCTAGTTGAACTATTTGCTTCTTACTTTTTGGATTTATTAATTTTTGAACTTTATCTATATTTGATAATATTTTTTCTTCTGTGATAACCATTCTCACATTTACTATGCCAGATTTAGACATTGTAAATTACCTCCTTCATCTTACGCGTATTCAACTTTGCTTTTCTTTTATTATTATACATTATGCTACAAAAAACTACAAGATACAGCTTCTATTTTTTGTGTTAATTTTTCATTACAAGAATATTACAAAAATATTACAAAGTGTAAAAATAGTTAGGGAATTCTTTCCTTTGTTCCCTAACTATTCCTATTTTTATATTACTGTTTTCATTTCTTCTGCTCTTTTTGTTTTTTGTGTTGTTGTTTTTATTAATTCTTTATTTGTAACACTTATATCTCTTATGTATTTGTATGCTGGCATTTCTTTATTTACTTTTTTCACTTCTTTCCATAAGATGTCTTTTAATTCTTTCTCATCTGTTGTTCCATATTCTTCTTTTACAGCTACTGGATCATATACTATTTTTGCACATATTTTATAGTCTCCATCATCTTCTGGTCTTCCATAAACAAAGCTTTCTTTTACACCTTCTATTTTATTTACTAAGGCTTCTAATTCCTCTGGGAATATATTTTTACCATTTTTAAGAACTATAACAAATTTCTTTCTTCCTGATATATATATGTATCCATCTTTATCGATTCTTGCTAAATCTCCTGTGTGTAGCCATTCGCCTTCTAAAGCATCTTTAGTTGCTTCTTCATTTTTATAATATCCAAGCATTATTGATGGACCTTTTGCCATTAATTCTCCAATTCCATCTTCATCTGGATTAGCTATTTTTACATCTAAACTTGGAAAAGCTTTTCCTATTGATCCAATTCTTCTATATTTGTCATCTTCTGCTGCAATTACTGGTGAACTTTCTGTTAATCCATATCCTTGATATGTTGTAAATCCTAATGCATTAAATCCTTTTTCTGTTTCTGGATCTAATGCAGCTCCTCCAGATACAAATAATCTTGCTTTTCCTCCTAATGTATCATGTATTTCTTTAAATAATTTTTTTCTAATATCTATTCCAAATTTTAATAAAAATTGACTTATTTTTATTCCTTTTTTTACAGTTTCTAATTTTCCTTGTTTTTCAATGGTTTTCATCATTCTTTTATACATAGCTTCGTATAATATAGGAACTGATATCATTGCTGTTATTTTATATTCTTTAATATTTTCTGCAATATGTCTTATTCCATCACAGAAGCATATTGCACCACCTACTGATACTGGATATAAAAATCCAACTGTACATTCAAATGTATGGTGTAATGGTAAAAATGATAAAAATCTATCGTTTTCTGTTGTTTTTATTACAGATGTTATATCTGCTAAGTTTGAGCAAATATTTTTATGTGATAACATAACTGCTTTTGACATTGCAGTTGTTCCTGATGTGAATAGCATTATTCCCATTTTTTCATTATCAATTTTTGCATCTAGGAATTCTCTATTACCTTCTTGTAATAATTTTTCTCCTTCTTTTGTTAATTCTTTTTGTGATTTTATTCCATTTTCTTCTTTATCTAAATCCATTGATATGAAAAATTTTAAATTTGTATTTCCTTGTTCTTTTATTTTTCTCATTACTTCATCATATTTTTTTGAATAAAATATTGCTTCAACTTCTGAACGGATTATTAAACTTTCTATTTCATTATCTGGCAAAGCTTTATCCAGTGGCACTACAACTCCTGTACCAGCTACTACTGCCAAATAATCAACAGCCCATTCATATCTATTTTCTGATATAATTGCTATTCTTTTATCTTTTAATCCCATTTCTATTAATTTAGTTCCTAAAGCGTTAATTTCATCTCTAAATTCTTTATGTGTTATTTCTCTAAATTTTCCTGGTTCTTCTGTTTTGAATATATATGCTGGTCTATCTCCAATTTTTTCTCCTGATCTTGTTAACATATCTTTTAAATCTGTAAATTTTGTAAATTCATGAATTGGTTTTCTCATTTTTTCTTCCCCTTTACTTATTTAAGACCTTTTATTATTGTATCTTCAAATTCTTTATATAATTTTGTTATATTAAAATTTTCTCTATCTCTTACTTTATAAACTAAACTTGAACATATTAATCCATATATTTCTGAAGCAATAGCTTGTGGGTTTCCTGATTTTATTTCGCCTTTTTCTATCCCCTGTTTTACTATTTCTTCAATTTGATTTATATACAAAAAGATTTGTTGCTTGCATTTTTGATTTCTTGCTTCATTTCCCCAAAATTGGCTTAATAATATTGTTATTAAATCTTCGTATTTATCAACAATTTTTATTTGAATTAATACTATTGCTTTTATTTTATCTATATAATTTGAAAATTTTGCAGTTTTTATATCAACACTATTTTGTAATAATTTTATTCCTTCTTCTACTAAGAAATTAAAAATTTCTTCCTTGCTAGAAAAATGATAATATAATGTTCCTTTAGCTACTCCAACTGTTGCAGTAATTTCTTCTATACTTGTTGCATCATATCCTTTTTCTGCGAATAATTTCATAGAAGTTTCAAATATTTTTCTTTTTGTCTTATTCATATTTACCACCTTTCAACTTGTGATAATTCTTTTATATTATATATATTTTTATTCAATATTGCAATACTTTTATGCGTTTTTAGAACTAGTCGTATAAAAATATTTTTTATTTTACAAATTTTTTACAAATCACTTTATAGTCTTTACTTTTTAAAATAACTAATATAAAATAAGTTTGAATTGGTTATAATAAAGAAAAAAGTTGGAGGAAACAAATGAAAAATAAAAATGAATTAAATTATAAAGATTTAAAAATGACTTGTGATCCTAATGTATTTAAATTTGAATCTACTGCTGATTTGGAATCTATACAAGACGGAATTGGTCAAGAAAGAGGTATTAGTGCATTAGAATTTTGTTTACAAGTTGATGTAAAAGGTTACAATTTATATATTGAAGGTCCTAGTGGAGTAGGAAAAACTTTATATACTAAAAACTATTTACAAAAAATAGCTGCAAAAAAGAAAGCTCCATCTGATTGGTGCTATGTATATAATTTTGAAACTCCAAATGAGCCTATTGCTGTTGAATTACCAGCTGGTAAAGGAAAAGAATTTAGAGATGATATGGAAAGCTTTATAAAAGATATCAAAAAAGATATTAAAAAGACTTTTAATAATGATGATTTTGAAAAAGAAAAAGCTTTAATAAAACAAGAATTTGAGTCAAAACGTTCTGCTTTACTAGATAAGTTAAATAATAATGCTTCAAAACATAATTTTCAAGTAAAAGCTGCTCAAAATGGAATTTACATGATGCCAATTGTTGATGGTAAAGTACTTGAAGAAGAAGAATTTAATAAATTAGATGATGAAATAAAAAAACAATATGAAGAAAAATCAGTTTTAGTTCAAGAACAAATTATGACTGCAATAAGTCAAATTAAAGACATTGAACGTCAATCTGATAAAAAGATTTCAGAATGGCAATCAAATGTAGCATTACTTACTGTAAATGTTCATATTAATTATTTAAAATCAAAATATAAGAGAAATAAAAAAATAAATCATTTCTTAAATGATGTTAAACAAGATGTATTAAAAAATATCCCTACATTTTTAGAAGATCCTTCTAAAAATCAAAGCCCTCAACAGCCTGTAAATCCTGCTATGAGAAAGCAAGACCCATGTTTGAATTATAGAGTTAATCTTTTTGTTGATAATTCAAACAAAGAAGGTGCTCCTGTTATTATGGATTCTAACTATTCATATAGCAATATTTTTGGAGCTGTTGAATATGAAAATTATTATGGTGCTTTAAAAACTGATCACACAATGTTAAAACCAGGTCTTATGCAACAAGCTAATGGAGGTTATATTATATTCCAGGCTAAAGATTTATTATCTAATGGAGTATGTTATGAGGCTCTAAAAAAAGCTTTAAGAGTAAAACAAGTTGCTATTGAAAATGCAAATGAACAACATTCATCTATGGTTTTAATTTCTTTAAAACCTGAGCCAATTCCTCTTAATTTAAAAGTTATATTAATTGGAAATGCACAAATTTATCAAACTCTTTTAGCTATGGATTCTGACTTTAGAAAATTATTTAAAGCTAAAGTAGAATTTGAAGAAACTGCCCCTCTTACAGTTGAAAATTTAAATAAATTATCACAAATTATTCATGGATATTGTGAATATGAGGATTTACCCCCTTTAGATAGAGAAGCTATGGCTAAGTTGGTTGAATATGGTTCAAAATTAGCAGGAAGTCACAGTAAAATTTCTACTAGATTTGATGATTTAATGCAAGTAGTCGGAGAAGCTGCGACATGGGCTAAAATTTCTAGATCAAAAATTATTACTCCAAAATTCATAGACAAAGCTTTAAAAGAACGTATTGAAAGAGTAAAAAAATATGATGAAAAGTATTTAGAAATGATTAAAGAAAATACACTTTTAATTGATACTTCAGGATTTAAAGTTGGTCAGTTAAATGGTTTAACTGTTTTATCTATAGGTGATTATTCTTTTGGTAAACCTGCTAAAATAACTGTAAACACTTATACTGGGAAAAATGGAATTGTTAATATAGAAAGGGAAGTTGAAATTTCAGGTCCTTCTCATTCTAAAGGTGTTTTAATTTTAACAGGATATTTGGGCGAAATGTTTGCTCAAGATATTCCTTTATGTTTAACTGCAAGTATTTGTTTTGAACAATTATATAATGGTGTTGATGGAGATAGTGCTTCTAGTACAGAATTATATGGACTTCTTTCTAGTTTGTCTGGAATTCCTATTAATCAATCAATTGCAGTTACAGGTTCTGTTAATCAAAAAGGTCAAATACAGCCTATTGGTGGAGTTAATGAAAAAATTGAAGGATTTTTCCAAGTTTGCCAAGTTCGTGGTTTAGATGGTAGCCATGGAGTTATGATTCCCGTACAAAATATTGATAATTTACAACTTTCTTCTGAAGTCGTTCAAGCTGTAAAAGATAAGAAATTCCATATTTATGCTGTTTCTACAATTGAAGAAGGTATTGAAGTTTTAACAGGTGTTCCTGCTGGTAGAAAAGATAAAGATGGACACTTCCCTGCTGGAACTATTAATTATTTAGTTTATGAAAAATTAAAAAAATATGCTAAAATAACAGAAAATAAATAATTTTAAAAATAATAAGCGAAGTTTATTAAAAACCTCGCTTATTTTTATTTTTAAAAAATATTTTTTAAATTAAATGCATATTTTTCTTCTATGTGTTTTAAGCCATATTTTGTTTCATCAAGTTCTTTAATAGAATCATTGTACATTTGATTTTCTACTAAACTTCTTAAATTTATTAAATTTGTTTCTACTTTTTCTAATTCATCATGTTCTATAAAATATGCTAGTTTATCATTTTTTGTATTCCATTCTTTTTCTATTTGTGATAATTTACTATCAATTTCTTTTTGATTTGCCTCTTCTTTTTTATCTTCTTTGTTTATTAGTTCTCCTTTTAAATCTTCAAGTTTACTTATTAATTCTTCACTTGTATGTTTTGTATATTTTTGAGTTATATAATTTCCTATACAAATTAATATTAAAATTATTAAACATATCCATATTTCCTTTTTCATATAAATCTCCTTACTTATTTTTGGCTTGACAAAATATTTGTCCTTTTCCATCTAAAGTAACAATAAGAGCATCTTCTGGTTTTATATTAAATTTATCAGTTTGTTTTTTTAACCAATTATAATTTTTTCCTATTTCTTTTAAATTTTGACTCATGATTTTTCCATCTATTACTAAATCATAAGGTATTCCTTCATATTCGGGTACTATATTAAAATCTTCTGGAATTGTATTTCTTTTTTCAGGTTTTGGAATTACTGTTACTTGCCCACTTGTTTCTAATATTGCATATTCTACATCACCTAAATTGAAAATATTGTTTCCTCTTAATCTTTCTTCTAATTCATTTATTGTAAATCTCTCTTTTTTTAAGTTTTCTTCATTTATTTTTCCTCTATATATTAATATACTTGGTTTACCACATATAACTTCTCTTGCTTTTAAACTCTTTAAATTAATTACTGATATTAATAAATGCATTGCAAGTAATCCACAAATTGGTATTATTCCATTAAAAATAGGTATTCCTATTTCTGTCATTGGTATTGATGCTAAATCTGCAATCATTATTGATATTGCAAGTTCAAATGGCTGAAGTTGCCCTATTTCTCTTTTTCCCATTAATCTCATTACTACTAAAACTACTATATACAAAACAATTGCTCTAAAAAAAGTAATTAACATTTTCTTTCCTCTCTTTTTTTATTGTTTTTTTCATTTTTTGCTTTTTTTAACTTTTTTATTCAATTTTTCAGGTATAATTTTTTTATTTTAGTGAATAATAAACTTAGAACCTTAAATTTTTTCTCAACGAATTTTTTTAAACTAAGGAGGTTATCAAAATGTCAGAAGTACAAGGTAATAATGCAGAAAGTGGTTCTTCCACTGCATGGCAAATAATAGGTAGACTTATAGCTGCTGCTGTAGTTTTGGCTATTACTGCATTTTTCACACCCGGATTTACAATAAACAACATTTGGACTTTAGCAATTGCTGCAATCGTTCTTACTGTAATTGACTATTTAGTAATAAAATTTACAGGATTACATGCAAGTCCATTTGGTAAGGGATTTGTTGGATTCGCATTGGCCGCTATTTTATTATATGTAACCCAATTCTTTGTTGCTGGTTACTCAATTTCATGGATAGCTGCAATAATTGGTGCTCTTATTTATGGTGTTGTTGATTACTTTATTCCTGGAAATCAACAAATGTAGTAATTAAAAAGACAAATTACTTTATTAGCTTTAATAAAATAATTTGTCTTTTTCTTTTTTATTAATATTTTTCTACGATTTCATTTTTATTTTTATAAATACTATTTGCAGGAATTACACCTCTAACACAAGATAGCGGATATATATTTGAACCTCTTCCTACTACTGTTCCAGGATTTAAAACACTGTTGCATCCAACTTCTACATTGTCTCCAAGCATTGCTCCAAATTTCTTTAATCCTGTTTCTATTTTTTCTTCTTTTCCTTTTACAACTACTAATTTTTTATCTGATTTTACATTAGAAGTTATTGATCCAGCACCCATATGTGCTTTAAATCCTAATATAGAATCTCCTACATAATTATAATGAGGTACTTGAACTTTGTTGAACAAAATTACATTTTTTAATTCTGTTGAATTGCCAACAACTGCTCCATTACCAACAATTGCTTTTCCTCTAATAAATGCACAATGTCTTATTTCTGCATCTTCTCCAATAATTGTAGGTCCATTTATATATGCTGTTGGAGCTACTTTGGCTGATTTAGCTACCCAAATATTTTCTCCTCTTTTTTCAAACTTATTAGGATCTAATGTATTACCTAGTTCTATTATAAAACTTTCTATTTTAGATAGAGCTTCCCATGGATATGTAACACTTTCTAATAATTTTTTTGCTATTGTTTCATCTAAATTATATAAATTTTTTATTTTACATTCTTCCATTTTTATTTCTCCTTCTCTACTTATAAAATAAGCTTTAATTATTTTTTGATTGTCTACTCCAATATTTTTCATATAATTCTTTAGCAGTTTTTGGGCTATCCACACCATCTTTATTTTTTACTGGTGCAAAGTCATCTTCTCTCTTTCCTCTTAAAATTGCAATATCATCAAAAAATTCAAATGCATCAAAAATAAATGATTCAAATTTATATGAATTTGGTTCTGTAGGAATAATTTCTTTTCCACTTTCATCAATATATGAATTCTTTTTAAATGCTTTATGATATATAAGAGGTTCTTTACTTATTTTTTCTATTGCATCAATTGTAAATAAGTTACACATTATATGTGATTCTCCAAATTTTAATTCTCCATCATTATCTACTTCTTCTGCCATTTTTTCTGGAAGTTCAGTATATTCAATAACTTTAGGATGGTTATTCATTTTACAAAATACTCCAACTCTTTCATGTGGATTTGCTTTTACAACTGATTTAGAAGCAATTTGTACTCCTTTTTTTATAGCCATTCCAAGTAATGTTACATCAGCCATTTTTAATAAAGCATTATCAACACTACCAATAAATACCCATTTAATTCCTTTTTCTTTCATATCTGCTAAACATCCACTTGCTCTTAATGATGAGTATGTTCCACCATTTCCGTCTGATGCTTCTTTTATTTTATAATCTTTGCTTATTAATAATTTTCCTTCTGTATCTACTAGTGGTAATTCGCTTTGTTTAAATACTATTACACTATTTTTATCATATCCAAAATAATTATTTTTTTCTAAGAAGTTAACTGTATCTTCGTTATTTTCTTTACTTGTCATTATGTACCATGGAATAACTGTATTGTATTTTTTATTTGCTTCTTGTAAGTTATCTGCTAAGATTTCAAATAAATATTTTCCTTTTCCATATACATCTAATTTAAATGTTCCTTTAGGTCCTGTATGCCCTAGTCTTGTTCCTTGGCCCCCTGCCATTGTTACTACAGCATATTTTCCGCTTCTTATAATTTCTTCTCCTAGTTTATCAAATTCTTCTTTTTGTTCTTTGGTTAATTTTGCTTTATCTAAATAAGATATTGGTTCTATTTTGTTTTCTTTAAATTCAACTTCTTTTTTTGTATTTTCATATAATTCCATTATTTGTTGAAAATCTATTTGACCTATTTGATTTATTAATTCTTGCTTTTTTACTTCGTCTAATTTTTTAAATAATTTAGCTATATGTATTTGACCATAGCTATTTAATAGACTTATAGCTTCTTCTTCTTTAACCATTCTATTCATCCCTTCATATTTTTTGCTATATTATATGATATTTTTAGTAGTGTTATTGTACCACAAGTACTTATAATTAGCAATACTTTATTAAAATCAATTAAACTTGTCATATTTACCCTAAAAAATAAATATATATTAACTAAAGTATTGAGTAGTACAAACATTTCTTAATTCAAAGGAGGTATTATAGATGGATAATACAAAATTGTATCAAGACATCTCAAAAAGAACTGATGGTGATATTTATGTAGGAGTTGTCGGTCCAGTTAGAACCGGAAAATCCACTTTTATAAAGAAATTTATGGATTTACTTGTAATTCCTAACATAGATAATGAATACAAAAAAGAACGTGCAAAAGATGAGCTTCCTCAAAGTGCAGGAGGCAAAACTATTATGACCACTGAGCCAAAATTTATTCCAAATGAAGCTATAGAAATCACTTTAGATAATAACTTAAAATTTAAAACAAGATTGGTTGATTGCGTAGGTTATCTTGTTGATAATGCAATAGGCTATTTAGAAGATGATATGCCTAGAATGGTTAAAACTCCATGGTCTGATGAAGAAATTCCTTTTGAAAAAGCTGCAGAAATTGGAACTAAAAAAGTTATAGAAGAACATTCTACAATAGGAATTTTAGTCACAACTGATGGCACTATTACAGACATTCCAAGAGAAGATTATATAAAAGCTGAAGAAAGAGTTGTAAGTGAATTAAAAAATTTAAATAAACCATTTATAATTTTATTAAATTCTGCTGAACCAAACTCTCAATATACTTTAGAACTTTCTCAAAAATTAACAGAAAAATATCAAACTGCAGTTCTTCCAATTAATTGTGAAAATCTTAGCATTAATGATATAAATAATATTTTTTCTAAAGTATTATATGAATTTCCTGCAGATCAAGTAAGAATAAAATTTCCAAAATGGATTGATGGTCTTGATTTTTCTCATCCTTTAAAAACTGAATTATTTAATGAAATTAAAAACGCATTTGAAAATATAAATGTTTTAAAAGATGTCTCTGTTTGTGTTAATAAAATTAAAACAACAGAAATAATTGCAAATACTACAATTAGCGATATGCAATTAGGAACAGGAAATGTAAGTGTTAATATAACTTTAAAAGAAGAATTATTCTATAAAGTTCTAACAGAAATTACAGGTGTTGATGTGGAAAATGAAGGCGATTTATTCCGTATAATTTCTGAATTATCTGTTACTAAGAAAAAATATGATAAAATTTCTTATGCACTAGATGAAGTAGAACGTAAAGGTTATGGCATTGTTACACCTTCTATTGACGAGCTTGTTTTAGAAGAACCTGAAATGGTTAAACAAGGTTCTCGATTTGGAGTGAAATTAAAAGCTACTGCTCCATCAATTCATTTAATAAAAACAAATGTCCATACAGAAGTTTCTCCAATTGTAGGTTCTGAAAAGCAATCTGAAGAACTTGTTAATTATTTACTTTCAGGCTTTGAAAATGATCCTAAGAAAATCTGGGAATCTAATATTTTTGGAAAAAGCTTACATGAGCTTGTAAATGAAGGGCTTCAAGCTAAACTTGCAAAAATGCCAGAAGATGCTCAAATAAAATTACAAGAAACCTTAGAGCGTATTGTTAATGAGGGTTCTGGTGGTTTAATATGCATTATTTTATAAAAAATTAACCGTAGCCATATAGCTACGGTTATATTTTTATTGTTTACTTAAAATGTCTTTTATTTTTTCTATGTCTTCATCTGTTCCAGCATTTTCTACTTTATATAAAAATGGAACATTATATTGTTCACTTATTTTATCTCCAGCTTGGCAATAAGCTTCGCCATATCCTGTGTCTCCACTTGCAATAACACCTTTTATTTTATCTCCATTTTTCTCTAAAAATGTTTCTACTTCATATGGTATATCTCCATAACCATCTGTATAAGTAAATAATATATATTCTTCTTGACATTCCTCGCTTCCATCTTCTATTCTTAATGGTTCTGAAACTTCAAGTCTGTTAATAATGCTTTCAACATTTCCTGTTCTTGATGCATAAACTATTTTCATTTTTTCCTACCTCCTTACTAGGTTATTGTATTCAAATAATATAATTTTATTTATAAAATGTCAATAGTTTTCCAACAATTTATTCTACTAAGTCAGGATAGTTAAAAACTTTTCCACCTGGAGTAAATTGTCCACTTGGTTTATGGTCTTTTGAAAATTCACTACTTCCTTTTAAGAAATATTTATATTTTGCACTTTTGCTTACTTTTCTTCCACCTTCTGTAACAGGATCATCCCATGTACAATCTATTGCATACCAACTTCCATTTACTTCAACATAATTCCAAGCATGGTTTTCTGTCTGTCCATTTGTGTTTGTTCCTTCTCCTATTACTAATACACATGGTATTTGCATTCCATCCATAATATATTTAAAAGCTCTTGCATATCCCTCACAAACAGCAACTTTATTTACTAAACAACCATATGCATTATAAATATTAGGTTGTGATATGCTTGTATCATATTCTGTATTATCTACTATATAATCATGAACCATTTTTATATCATCATAATCATTTCCTGTTTTTTGTTCAACTAAATTTTCTCGTATTTGTTCCATTTGTTGTAAAGCTGATTCCACTTGATTTTTAGATGAAAATTCATCAATTAAATAATTGTTTTCGTCACCATTATTTATATATACATTATATGTTGTATTTTTAGATTGTGTAGTTTTTTCAATATTTAAGTATAATTTATTTGGAGTTAAATAAAATACATCTGTATTATCATAAGTATATGCTTCAATTGCTGATTGATAATATTTTGATAATTCATCTTGCCCATTTTCATTATTTAATATATTAGAAAAGCTGTTTCCAAGTTCTACTTTATAATTTCCGCTTCTCATTTTTTCTTTATTACTTTCAAATGCTTTATATATTGTTTTAGAAGCTGAATCTAATTGATTATAAAAATATTTATCAACATTTACTTTGCTGTAATCAACATTATTATTATTTGATGCTGATTTTATTCCATCTAAAACATTATTATTATTTACTATTTTAGGTGCTTTTATTGTCTCTGTATCTACTGTATTTTCACTAGAAATTTGAGTTTGAAATTTTTCTGGTTCAGCAGATGCTTCTGAGGTTTTTATCATATCCCAAGCTATATATCCTATAAAAGCCATTATTGATATTAAAAATGTCGAAATAATTGCTGTAATTAAAGCAGATATTTTATCTTTCATATTTTGTCTCCTTTTTATGTTTTTCAAATTAAATTATAACATTTTTTTATTTTTTTAACTAGTATATTTTTTACTTTTTATTGTTATACTAAAAAAAATATTACTGAACTGGAGTAAATTATGAATCTTAAAAATATTTGGAATAAAATTTTTTCATATCATCCTTCTAATGAGTATGAATTTAATCTTCCTGAAGAAGAGGCTTGGGAAGCCAATTTAAAAAATGATGAAATTTCTGATGTAAAAGAAAAACAAAAAATTTATCCTAGCTTAAATGTTAATAAAGAATTTTTACAAACCAAATATAATCTTTTAATAAATAGTGATGTTATATTGCGAGATTTTACATTAAATGCTCGTGGCAAACAATATCATGCTTTTTTGATTTATATTGATGGAATGGTTGACTCTAAAATAATGGATGATTTTGTTCTAAAACCATTAATGCTTAGAAACAGAAACAATTTATTTGATGGTCCTCAAAGTAAAGTTATCTCAGAAGCCGTTACAAATAATATTACAGTTAGAAAAGTTAAAAAATTTGATTTATCTGGATATTTGATGAATTGTTTAATGCCTCAAAATACTGTCACAGAAATTACTGATTTTGACGAAGCTGCAACTGGTATAAATTCTGGTAATTGTGTTCTTTTTGTAGACACTCTTTCTTCTGCTTTTGATATTGAAGTTAAAGGTTTTAAGCAAAGAAGTATTGAAAAACCAACTAATGAAATGGTAATTAAAGGTCCTCATGAGGCATTTGTTGAAAATATACGTACAAATACATCTTTAATTAGAAGAATTGTAAATAATGAAAACTTAATTGTTGAAAATTTAGAAGTTGGCAAAATAACAAAAACAAAATGTGCTGTTTGCTATATGAAAAATCTTGCTAATCCTGATTTAATTAATGAAGTTAAATATAGACTAAATAATTTATCTGTTGATTCTTTACTTTCTGCTGGTGAATTAGAGCAATTAATTGTTGATTCAAATGAATTAGGTGTTCCTCAAATTTTATCAACCGAAAGACCTGATAAAGTAACTAAATACCTTCTAAATGGTCGTGTTGCGGTTCTTATTAATGGAACTCCTTATGCTCTTATTATGCCTGCTGTTTTAATTGATTTCTTATCTTCTGCTGAAGATACTAATTTAAAAGTTACTTTTAGTAATTTTTTAAGATTATTAAGAGTTTTAGCTGCATTTATTACTTTATTACTTCCAGGATTATATATTGCAATTACAAGTTTTCACCAAGAAATACTTCCAACAAGTTTGTTATATTCTATATTAGCAGCTCGTGCAAGTGTTCCTTTTCCTATAATTACTGAAATCTTAATTATGGAATTTTCTTTTGAAATGATACGAGAAGCAGGTCTTAGAGTTCCTTCTTCTATTGGAACGACAATTAGTATTGTTGGTGCTTTAGTTTTAGGTCAAGCAGCTGTTAGTGCAGGTATAGTTAGCCCTATATTAATTATTGTAGTTGCATTAACAGGAATATCTTCATTTGCAATTCCTGATTTTTATTTTGGATTTCATTTAAGATATTTTAGATTTTTATTTATTATTCTAGGATTTATGGCAGGTTTCTTAGGTATTGCTATTGGATTATTTGTGTATATTTCATTACTATGTAATCAAAAATCTTTTGGTGTATCTTTTACAGCTCCTTTTGCCCCATCAACTAACCATAAAGGTAATGGCTATTTACTGCCTCCTATTTGGAAACGTGAATATAGAGCTCCTTATATCGCTCCAACTAAAGAAAAAAGTCAAGAAAAAATATCTATGAAATGGAAATTTTATTAAAAGGTGATTTTATGGTAAAAACAAAAATTAGTTCTTTAGAAGCAATAATGCTAATTCTAACACTTGTTATAAGTCATAGTATTTTATCATTACCAAATGAAATATTAACTAAATATAATTCAGCTAGTTTGCTTAATTTATTATATCTTGGAATAATAGCAACATTAATTTCTTTATTGATAGTAAATTTGTTTAAACATTTTCCTGGTTTAGATATTGTTGATATTTCTAATGTTTTGGGAGGTACTTGGCTTAGAAATGCTATAGGCATAACTTTTATAATATATTTTATTTTGACATCTAGTGTATTACTTCGTGATTTTTGTGAAAGTATTAAAATTATTTACTATCCTATAACTAATATTACATTTATAGTAGCTTTTGTAGTAATAGCTGTTTGTATTGCAAATAGTTTAAACTTTAATGCAACAATTAAAACAAATCGTATTATTTTACCATTAGCATTAATAAGTATTGTATTTTTATTTATTACTAATATTAATAATTTTAGACCTCAAAGAATTTTCCCCATCTTAGGTTCAGGATTTTTTAATACATTTATACTTGGACTTTCTAATATTGCTTCTTTTGGTGGTATTGCATATCTTTATTTTTTACCACCACTTTTGAAAAATCCAACAGACTTTAAAAAAATAGCTGTAACTTCTATGATAACAACAACAGTATATTTAATTTTTACAGTTGCTACTTTGCTTTTTATATTTTCATTTTTCTTAAATATAAGTGAAATATCCCCATTATATAATGCAACTAGATATATAGAATTTGGATCATTTTTTCAAAGACTAGAATCGGTATTTTTACTTATTTGGATTTTGGTTTTTACATGTTATTTAAGTATTTCATTAAAAATGGCAACATATATTTTTCAAAAATTAACAAATTTAAATGATTCAAAAACACTTGTGCCAATATTAGGATTATTAACTTTTGGAATAGCTATAATTCCTAATAATTTAGCAATATCGCAGTTTTTTGAAAATAATATTTATCCAAGTCTAATGATTGGTATAGTGTTATTTCTTAGTTTAGGTATTTTGATTTTGGCAAACTTTTATAAGAAACATTCAAATACGCAAAAAAGCTCTACTTCTTGAAAGGAGGTTTTATAATATTGAAATGGTTTAAAAAAATATTTATTTTATTAATGATTTGCATATTTATAGCTGCTTTTTCTAGTTCATATTCTTCTTTAAATATAGATAAATTAATTTATGTACTAGCAATAGGAATAGATAAAGGAGCTAATAATACATTAGAAGTAACTTTTCAATTTTCTAATCCTCTTTCTGTTGAAGCAAGTGGTAGTGAAAAGGCTGAAACCATGACAAATACTGTTACTGCTACTTCAATTAGTGATGCTATAAATTCAATTAATAGTTTTCAAGAACGTCAACTAAACTTATCTCATTGCAAAATTGTAATATTTTCAGAAGAACTAGCAAGTCAAGGGATTTCAGATGAAATATATACTTTAATAAATGATACACAAATTCGTCCATCTTCTAATATTGTTGTTTGTAAAAGTAAAGCCAAAGATTATATTGAACAAACAAAACCTGAAGTTGAGAATCTTATTTCTAAATATTATGAAACTCTTGCAAATTCAAGTAAATACACTGGAAGAACTCCTAATGCAACTCTTGGTAATTTTTTTAATGCTTTAATTTGTAAATCCTGTGAGCCATACGCCATTCTTGGAAGTATAAATGGCGAAAATTCAACAATTCAAGGAAGCAATAAAGTTCAAAATTTGGGTGTTGCTGTTTTTAAAAATGATACTTTAGTTGGAGAATTAAATAGTAATGATACAATTTCATTTTTAAACATGAAAAATAGCGTAAATAGATTTTTAATTTCTATTCCTGATCCTTTAAATAATAATGAATTAATTGATTTATATGTCTCACCTACGAAACCTACAAAAATAGAGGTTGATACATCAACATCAACCCCTTATATAAAAATTAAATGTTATTTTTCAGCTCGTATTTATTCTATGGCAGAAAATTCTCAATATTTATCTAAAGATGTTTTAGCAGCAATTTCTAATTCTTGCAATAGTTATATAGAATCTATGTTTTTAGATTATTTATATAAAACATCAAAAAATTATAAATCAGATATTAGTGATTTTGGAAATTTTGCATTAAAGAATTTTTTAACTACACAAGATTATGAAAATTATAACTGGAGAGAAAATTATAAAAATTCTTTTTTTCATGTAAATGTTGATACTTCTGTAAAATCAGGTATGTTAATTACCGCAACTTAAATTAAAAAGGAGAAAATCCAATTATCTAGTAAAATAGATAATTGGATTATATATAATTATGAATAGTATTATTTATCAAATTTTATTTTTATTTATTACAATTTATATTTTTTTAAAAGCTATTGGTTATGCTTTGTACGAAATTAAAGAACTTAAAAATAAACCTGGTGGAATTACAGTTATTGTTTTTTCCGCTTTAATTGTATTGTTTGTGAATATAGTAATGTTATTTAAGTAGTTTCTTCTTTGTCTTCTTCTTGTACTATTTCAAAATCAATTTCACGTAACTGTTTATTGGCTCTAACAACTCTTATTTTTACTTCATCACCTATTTTGTATGTTTTGTTAGAATCTTCACCAATTAATACTTTTCTTTCTTCATCATATATAAAATACTCTCCACCCATTCCGTCAAACCTTACTAAACCTTCTACCGTATTTTCAAGTTCAACAAACATTCCAAATGGTGTTATAGATGACACAATACCTTGATATTCTTCTCCAATTTTTCCTTCCATATATTCTGCTTTTTTCATTTTTTCTGCATCACGTTCTACTTCTGTTGCTACTTTTTCTCTATCTGATGATTTCTTGCTTCTGTCTTCCGCTTCTTTTTTTAGCTTGTCTATTTCTTTATCATCTAATATATAATTATTTTTTAAATATTCTGAGATAACTCTATGGATAAATAAATCTGGATATCTTCTAATTGGTGAGGTAAAATGACAATAATATTTGCTTGCAATTCCAAAATGTCCTTTGTTTTCAGCCTCATATCTTGCTAATTTTAGTGTTCGTAACAATAATGTAGAAACAACTCTTTCTTCTGGTGTACCTTTTACTTTTTCCAAGACTTTTTCAAACTCTTTAGGATATACATGATCTTGAGTTGCTTTTATTTGTAATCCAAAATTAAATAAAAATTTATTTAATTCTTTTACTTTTTCTAGGTCTGGCTCTTCATGTACACGATATATAAAAGGCGCATCTAACCAATAAAACTTTTCTGCTATTGTTTCGTTTGCTGTTAGCATAAATTGTTCTATTATCTCATTTGCAAATGTTGTTTCATATTTTCCAACGTTAATTGCTTTTCCTTCAATATCTAAGTCGATTTTACTTTCTGGAATATTTAAGTTTAAATAGCCATTTTCTAATCTTCTTTCTTTTAAAATTTTAGCTAGTTCTGCCATATTATCAAATTCTTGTATATATGGTTTATATCTTTCTAAAACGTTTTCATCTGATCTATCTAGTATTTTTTGAACATCTTTATAGCACATTCTTTCTGTTACACATATTACACCTTTATATACTTCACTTGAAGTTACTTTTCCTTTAGAATTAATTTCCATAGAACATGATAATGTATATCTATCTTCTCCTGCATTTAAACTGCAAATTCCATTTGATAGTTCACGTGGTAACATTGGTATAACTCTTCCCAACATATAGATGCTTGTTCCTCTTAATAATGCTTCTTGGTCTAATAAACTATTTTCTTTTACATAATAGCTAACATCTGCTATATGGACATCTAATTTATAGTTTCCATTTTCTAATTTGCTAACTCTTACAGCATCATCTAAATCTTTAGCATCTTCTCCATCAATTGTAAAAATTATATCATTTCTTTTATCAATTCTATTTTTTATGTCTTTTCTATCTATTTGTGTTCCACAATTAATGGCTTCTTTTACTACTGGCTCTGGAAATCTTGATGGCAATTGATATTCTTTTATTATAGAAAGCATATCAACTCCTGCTTCATTAACATTACCTAATACTTCTATAATTTTTCCTTCAGCCTTTTTACCATTTTCAGGATATTTTGTAATTTTAACTAATACTTTATGATTATTTCTAGCTTTTCCAAAATTCTTTTTTGATATAAATATATCTGTTCCAAAGTTTTTATCATCTGGCACAACAAATCCAAAATTTTTGTTGTTTTGGAATATTCCAACTAAAGTATCTTTTTCATGTTTTAATATTCTTACAACTTTACCTTCTGCACTTTTTATTTTGTTTTCTTCTTCTATAATTTCTATTAGAACATGGTCTCCATTTAAAGCATTTAATGAATTTTCTTTTGATACAAAGATTTCATCTTCTTGCCCTTCTATTTTTACAAATCCAAATCCTTTAGCATTTTTTCTAAAATATCCCTCATAATATGTTTTTTCATTTATACTATATCTATTTTTTCTGTTTTTTTGGATTTTCATTTCCAATTCTAATTTTCCAATTAATTCTAGAAATTCATGATATTCATTTTTAGGCACTTTCATAAACATTGCTATTTCTTTTGCCTTCATCGGGACATAATCATCATCACTCATAAAATCTATAATTTTCTGTTCTCGATCTTCCATTACTAAAATTCATTACCTCTTTCTTTTTATAATTTTATTATATAAAAGGGGCTTGTTTATTAATAAACCGCCCCTAATTTATTTTATACCATATATAAAATTCCTAACACAATAGTTAATATCGCAAATACAATTGATAGTATAATTGTCCATCTTTTTAATTTTCCTTCTTTAGTTCTACCTTTATTTTTTTCATAAAAGTTGTTTGTTGATGAACCTGTTATTGCTGCAGATAAACCTGCATCTTCTTTTGCTTGCATTAATGTTAATATTATTATAATTACAGCTACTATAAAATAAATTGCTATTAATATTCCTTTTACGATTGACATCTGCTATTCCTCCTCACGGTTTTTCTCATAGTTACTTGCCTATTGTAACATATATTTTATAAAATTGCAACAATATGAAGTTGTTATTTTTCGTAAATTTTCCATATTCCTATTTGCTTTGGTTCACTTATAAATTTCATTTCTTGCTTTGTTATAGGATGTTGTATTATTAATTCGTTTGCCCATAGTGCTATTTGTTTTCCCGTTCCTCTAGTACCATATTTTTGATCTCCATATATACTGTGACCTGCATATGATAATTGAACTCTTATTTGATGATGTCTTCCTGTATGTAAATTTACTTTTACTACACTTAAATTTTCTTTTTTGTTATAATCTAAAACTTCATAATCTAATTTTGCATATTTTGAATTTGGCACATTTTTATTTACAACTTTACTAAAATTATTTTTTGTATCTTTATATAAATAATTTTCTAAAGTTCCTTTATTTTCTTTAAATTTTCCATCTACTATAGCTAAATATCTTTTTTTGAATATTTTTTCTCTTACCTGATTACTTAATCTTGATGCAGCTTTTGATGTTCTTGCAAATACCATAACTCCACCTACAGGTCTATCTAATCTATGAACTAGTCCTAAATATACATTTCCCGGCTTATTGTATTTTTCTTTTATATAACTTTTCACCAGACTTAACATATCTAAATCTTCTGTTTTATCAGCTTGTGATGGTATGTTTGGTATTTTTTCTACAACTATTATATGATTATCTTCATATATTACATTTAATTTTGGTTCTTTTTCCATTCTAACTTTCCCATCTACTATAAATTCCACAAGGTAAAATTAATTCTGAATTTTCCATTGGAATTCCAATTTCTCCACATTCTAATTTTCCTTTATGCTTTTTTGCAATTGTTATATTCATAATATTTTTTAAGACTGTACTAGAAATACCTGTGGTATATGAATTTATCAAGAAAAATAATGGCTTGTCTGATAATACTTTTGTACATAGTTCTACTAAATCATAAATGTTATTTTCAAATTGCCATACTTCTCCTTTAGCTCCTCTACCATAAGAAGGTGGGTCCATTATTATTGCATCATATTTATTTCCGCGTCTAATTTCTCTATTTACAAATTTAACAACATCATCAACAATAAATCTAACTGGTCTATTTGCTAACCCTGATGATACAACATTCTCTTTTGCCCATGTTGTCATTCCTTTTGAACTATCTACATGACATACAGATGCTCCAGCTGATAAACAAGCAACTGTTGCCCCTCCTGTATATGCAAATAAATTTAACACTTTTATCTCACGTTTTGAATTTTTTATTTTATTTATCATCCAATCCCAGTTAACAGCTTGTTCAGGAAATAATCCTGTGTGTTTAAATCCCATTGGCTTTATATTAAATATTAAATTTTTATAATGAACTTGCCAACTACTTGGAATTTTTTTATTAAACTCCCAAGATCCTCCTCCTGTTTTACTTCTGTGATATGTAGCATTTATTTTTTTCCACTTTTCAGGGAAGCTTTTATCTTTCCATATTATTTGTGGATCTGGTCTTGATAAAACAACATTTCCCCATTGCTCTAATTTTTGTCCATCTGCCATATCTAAAATTTTATATTCTTTCCAATCATTTGCTAATTTCATATTTATTTAGTAACTAAAAAGTTACTATCCTCCTTTTATTAGAATAGTAACATTTTAACATATTTTTATGTATTTTGCAAAATCTCCAAAAAATTGTATATCATTATTATATTTAAGCTTGAAAATGCAATAAAAGCTAAACTTACAGTAGTTATAAATTTATGTTTTTTTATTGCTCTTTTTATTTTTGCTAAATATATTTTTTCTTTTAATATTATTTTCTTTAATGACATTTCCTTGGTTTTTGTATTATATTTTACCTCATACCACTTTTCTTTTGCTAATTCCATTGACACTCCCCCCTTTATATATATATTCATATATAAAGCCAAATATTCTTTAATTCATAATAAAATTTGCATTTTTATGTAAATAGTGGTAAAATAATAAGTATTAGAGGGAGTTTCCTCTATGTTGCATATAACAATCACATTTTTTTGATTAAGGAGTTACATTATGATTACCTCACCTAATGGTCTTAAGACCAAGCGACATATGAATGTTGCTTTAAAAAAGGTTCTCATTGCAATTTTAGTGATTGTACTTCTGGCTTTTATTTATGTTATTGCTTCAAATGTCAATGATTTGGTTTCTACTTTAGTGAACATTCCTACCAAGCATACTGAATTCATTATTGGACTTATTGCTGGAGTTGTGATTATTAAGGGTGTTGATTTGTTGGTTGATCCGAAACCAGCACCTAAAAGTTCTAACTCTTTACTTAATCCTCCTTCATTCCCGAAGAAGAATACTAAGTCCAAGGAGAGTCAAACCAAAAAAAAGACTAACACAGCAAATAGCAGCTCAAATGCTCCAACTGAGTCTTACAAGACGGTTCCAGCAACTATGTCGAACTTTACGATTAATTAGAATTGCTGTAAAGAAGCTTAACTAGGGTCAGATAAAACAGGAGGCGTAGAATTTATGCCTCCTGTTATTTTAATTGTTCTTTTATATCTTTAGCTAAATTTTCACTTATTCCATCAACTTTTATTAATTCATCTATTGTTGCTTCTTTTATCTTTTTTACACTTCCAAAATGTTTTAATAAAGCCTTCTTTTTCACTTCTCCTATTCCTGTTACTTCATCTAAAGCTGATTTTGTTATTGCTTTATCACGTAACTTTCTATGATATGTAATTGCCGTATCATGTACAGTATCTTGAAAATGAGTTATTAAATTCATTAGGTTAGGAGATATTTCTAATTCATTTCTATTTTCATCCATTAAAGCTCTAGTTTGATGCTTGTCGTTTTTTACCATGCCAAATACAGGAATATTTAAATTATATTTTGCAATAGCTCTTTTGGTTGCACGTATTTGGGTTATTCCCCCATCGGCAAAAATTGCATCTGGTAAAGTTCCAAAACCTCCTTTAGGATTTTCTATAGAATGCTTTAATCTTCTAGTTATAACTTCTTCCATACATTTAGGATCATCTTGTTCATAAACTGTTTTTATTTTAAATCTTCTAGATAAATTCTTTTTTATAACACCGTCTTTCATGACGCACATACCTGCTACCATATATTCTCCTGATATATTTGATATATCATATGTTTCTATTTTTCTTGGTATTTTATCTAAATTACATACTTTTTTTATTTCAAGTAAAATCTCACTTTTATCTTTTTCTTTATTTTCAAGTGTAACTTTTGCATTATTCTCTGCCATCTCCACAAAACGTAGTTTTTCGCCCTTTTTAGGAGTTTTTATTTCCACTTTTTTATCTAAATTTGTGGATAACCATTCTTCTACAGCTTGTTTATCTTCTATTTCTTCTCTCATCATAATCCTATTTGGTATGTTTGGATTATCTAAATAATATTGCTTTACAAATCCAGATAAAATTTCTTTGTCATCCATATCTTTTAAATCTGTATAAAAATAATGTTCTCTTCCAATCATCTTGCTACCTCTAACAAAAAATATTTCTATACAAACTTGTAATTCTGATTTTGCAATTCCTATTACATCTATATTATTTTCTGTTATATTAGATACTTTTTGCTTAGCAGAAACTCTTTCTATTGCTTGAATTCTATCTCTTATCATTGCAGCTTTTTCATATTCCATTTTTTCAGATGCTTCTTGCATTTGAATTTCTAGTTCTTTTATAATTTTATCTATTTTTCCGTCTAGCAAATCTATTATTTCATCAATTTGTTTTCTATATTCTTCTTTACTAACATATCCCATACATGGTGCCATACATCTTCCAATATGATAATTTAGACATGGTCTTTCACGTTGTTTTAAAATTTTACATTGACGTATTTTATATTTTTGTTTTATAAAGTCTACCATCTCTTTTGCACTTCCAGGATTGGCATATGGTCCAAAATATTTTGCACCATCATTAATTACCCTTCTTGTAATAAAAACTCCGGGGAAATCGCTTTTAATGTCTATTTTTATATAAGGATATGTTTTATCATCTTTTAATAATACATTAAATTTAGGTCTGTTTTTCTTTATTAAATTACATTCTAATATTAATGCTTCTGCTTCATTGTCAACAACTATATATTCAAAATGATCAATTAAACTTACCATCTTTAATATTCTTGCTGTTTTATCTGTTTTTCTAAAATACTGCCTTACTCTATTTTTTAAAGAAACTGCTTTTCCTACATATATAATTGTATCATTTTTGTCTCTCATTACATATACACCTGGTTTATCTGGCAATTTCTTTAATTCTTCTTCAATGTTAAACATCTTTACTCCTTTTTTAAAGTTCACTAATTGCTCTTGCATATACTTTTGCTGCAAATATTAAATTATCTATTGATATAAACTCATCTGCTTGATGGCACATATCTTTTGCACCTGGCATATTTGCTCCAAATGATATACAATTTTTAAAAGCTCTTGCATATGTTGCTCCACCAATTGCTATTGGTTCTAAGTTAGAATGATTTTCTTCATTAAATATTCTACATAATGTTTTTACTAAATATGAGTCTTTTGAAACATATAAACTATTTTCTGTTTCTAATCTTTCATAATTTAATTTTTTATAGTTTTCAAGTACTTGTTTGAATTTTTCTTCTACTTTTTCAATTTTTGTATGAATTGGAATTCTTATATTCATATTTATTGATATTTTATCACTTTTTAGTGAGAATTTTCCTACATTTAATGTTAAATTACCACTTTCATCAGGATAATTTATTTCTAATAATTTTCCGTTATAATCTGTATTTATATATTTATTAAAGAAATCGAAAAATTCATTTTTAATATTATTTTTTATAAATATTTCATTTAATACAATTATCATTTGTGATATTGCATTTATTCCAAAATCAGGATGTGCAGCATGTGCCTCTAATCCATGTGATACTAATTCTAATCCTTCATTTGTTTTATTTATTTCTATTTTAAATTTATGTTTTTCTATGATTTTTTCTATATCTTCTAGATTATCATTTTCTGCTTTTAATTTTACTTTGCATATTTTAGGTACTACATTGTCCGGATTATTATTACAATCTATATCAATTATTTGTATTTTATCATTTTTACCATCATATTCCATTGATATGTTTGAAGTTATTATTGATTTTTCTGCATATATACATGGAAAATCGGCATCTGGACTAAATCCTATTGTTGGTGCTTCTTCGTGTTTTTTATAATATTCTATACATTTCCAATCATTTTCTTCATTTAATCCTACAATTAAACGAACCCTTTTATGTACTTTTTTTGTATCCATTACAGCTTTCATTGCATACAAAGATGCCATTACTGGACCTTTATCATCAATTGCACCTCTACCAAATATTTTTCCGTTTGCAATTTTTGCACTAAAAGGTGGATATGTCCAGCCATCATTTACTGGAACTACATCTAAGTGACCTATTAATCCTAATAATTCGTCTCCTTCACCAAATTCTATATATCCACAATATCCGTCTATATTTTTGGTTCTAAATCCCATCTTTTTTCCTAAATCCAACATATATTCTAATGCTTTATTTGCATTTTTTCCAAATGGCTTTTTAGGATTACTACTTTCTTCATATACACTTGGTATTTGAATTAACTTTTGTAGATTGTCTATCATTTCTTCTTTTTTATTATCAATATATTTACTAAACATTTTATCATTTCCTTTCGTTATTATAATATTATATTTTATGTTAAAAAGCAAATATTATGAAAAAAGTATTTTAAATAAAAAAGAGACAAGTTTTAACCACTTTATTGTAGTTTACTTTGTCTCTTAATATGATATCATATATTTATATCTATTTAAATCTTATTTTTCGTTTACTAAATCTTTTAATGCTTTACCAGCTTTGAATACTGGAGCTTTTGATGCAGGTATTTTGATTTCTTCTTTAGTTTGTGGGTTTCTACCTTTTCTAGCAGCTCTTTTTCTTACTTCGAATGAACCAAATCCAACTAATTGAACTTTATCTCCTTCTTTTAATGCGTCTGTTACAACTTCTACAAAAGCATTTACTGAGTTTTCAGCTGCTTTTTTTGTTTCTCCTGTTTTTGCAGCCATTGCTGCGATTAATTCAGCTTTGTTCATTTAAATTACCTCCTATAGATATAATGTTATGTACCTTACTGCCTGAACGTAGCAATAAATGTACTACTATTTAAAAATATTCGCCAAAAATACCTAAAATCCTTCTTTTTTTCTTATTTTTTTGCTGTTTTAAGCATTTTTTTAGAATTTTTAAATCTTTTTAATATATTTTTAGTTTTTCTAGTATTGTGCATATTTTATTTCCAGCAGGTAGTGTTTGTATTTCTTTTTTTGTAAAGATTTTCAAAGCTACTACTGCTAATCCATAAATTATTACTGCAACTAGTATTGCTATTATTGTAGCCATTTTTGTAGCAATTATTCCTGAAAGTATCAAATATACAAAATATGAACATATTCCCATTATTGCAGTTGCTATTGCTGGTTTTATTATATATTTCATTGCTGGTAGTTTTAATTTAAATGCTTTCTTTAAACACATTATTGATATTGAAAATGCTATTAAGTGACATGCTACTGAAGCCCATGCTGCTCCATTTACTCCTATTGATGGTATTGGAACTAATATTAAATTTAATATTAATTTTGCTATTACGCCGTATTCCAAGTGAAATTGCTGGAATTCTTAATAATCCATATCCTTGTAACGCCCCATTTATTGTTTGGTCTAATATTGTAAATATTATCGTTAAAGCACTTATTTGTAATATTACAGCTCCATCACTTGCATTAGGATACAACAATCCTAGTATTGGTCCTGCAAATACTATCATTCCTACAGTACATGGTAAACCTATTAACATTGAAATTAATAATGAAAATGATGTTTTGTGTTCTATTGTTTTTCTATCTTTTTTAGCTTTTGCTGCAGCAATTGCTGGAACCAAAGCTGTTGAAAATGCTACATTTATTGACAAAGGTAAACTTGTTAATGTATCAACTTTACCTCCTAATATTCCATATTGTCTAACCGCTTCGTCTGCTGGTAAAAAGTCTTTTAGACTCCTTACTACTGTAAATGAATCTATGTTCTTATTTAGTGATGACATTATCGCTGTTAGTGCAATTGGTAAAGATACTAATAAAATCTTTTTTATAATATTTCTTACTCTTTCGTATTTATAATTTACTGTATTTTTTATTTCTTCTGCTATTTCTTTTCTTCTTACTTTATAATATAAGACTAGGTATCCAAAACCTGTTAAGGTTGCAAGTGTTGTTGCAAGTGTTGCTCCAGCTGCCATCCATTCTGTTGATACATTTGAAGCTATAGCAACTATTTCTACTAAAATAATTGTTAAAGCTGTTTTAAACACTTGCTCCAATGTTTGTGACCTTGCTGTCGCTTTTATATTTTGTCTTCCGTTAAAATATCCTCTCATTACAGATGCAATGGCAACAAAAAATATTGCTGGTGATAATGCAACTAAAGTCATTTCTGCTTCTGGAATTTGTAGCCAATCTACAGCTATCATATGAGCTCCAAAAAATAACATTAATGTTCCTACTAAACCTATTACAGAAAATGTTACAAATGCTATTTTAAATATTCTATATGCTCCTTTATGATCTCCGTAGTGCAACTCTTTCTGAAACAAGTTTGGCTATTGCATTTGGTACACCAATTGAAGAAATTGTTAAAAGCATTGCATATATTTGATAACTTGCTGAAACAATTCCATTTCCCTTGTCTCCAAAGCCTTCTCTATTTGTTAAATATAAATTATAAACTAAACCTAATACTTTTATTAATACTTGTGAGAAAATTAAGGTTATAACACTTTGCATAAAGGTTTCTTTTTTTAATCCTTTATCTAGTGAATCCTGTTTAGCCATTATATCACCTCATGTATTATTATTATTCACATCTCCCTTTAATTACTACATATTTTTATCAATATTAGGTAATAATTGTTTCTTTCTTGAAACTACACCTTCTAAAAAAGCTCTATTATTTTCTAGTTTTTTATCAAATGCTGTTTCTACTACATTTGCTTTATTTCCTAATGATATAATTTCAGAATTACTATTTAATATATCTGTAATTGCTAATACAAATAATGATAATCCTTTTTTATCTATTTCTTTTTGCATTGCTGCTTCTAGTTCTGCTTGTCTTTTTAATACTTCTGGAATACTTACTGTATTTACTTGTGCTATAACAAATTTAGCCCCATTTTTATCTAAGTCTTTAGCATCTAAATTTACTAATTGTTCTGCTGTAAAGTCGTCTAAATCTGTACCTGCTTTTAACATTTCTAATCCATAAGCTTTTATATCTATTCCAGCTATTTTTTCTAATTCATCTAATGCTTTAACATCATGTTCTGTTGTTGTTGGTGATTTTAATATTAATGTATCTGACATTATGCAACTTGCCATTAATATTGCTTCTTCTTTACTTATTTCTATTCCATTTGCTTTGTAATCTTCAAATAATATTGTTGATGTACATCCATATGGCCTAGCTGTATAGTATAATGGTTCTGATGTTTCAAAGTTTGCAATTCTATGATGATCTACTACTTCTACTATTTTTGCTTTTTCTATTCCTTTAACTGATTGACCAAATTCATTGTGATCCACCATTATTACTTCTTGTCCTTCTTCAACGCTTTCTACTAATTCTGGTACTTCTATTTTTAAATAATTTAATACATATGCTGTTTCTTTATTTACCATTCCTAATCTTACTGCTCTACAATTTGTATTACCTTTTTTATGTTCTAGTCTTTCTTTTACTAAACTTGAACCTATTGCATCTGTATCTGGATTTTTATGTCCAAATATAAATATCTCTTTTTCCATTTTACATTCTCCTATCTATAATACTTTTATTTTTTCACGTATTGAAATTATATCTTTTTTGAGCTTATTTGTCAATTCCTACATACCATTTATAAAGTATAAACCAGCCATTTTCAATTAATATGGCTGGTTCTTATTTATTTTATACTATCTAATATTTCTTGTAGTTCTTGTTTATTAAAATTGTATTTTTTATTACAAAATTGACAAACTAATTCTGCTTTTTCATCTTTAGTTATAATATCATATAAATCTTTTTTTCCTATACTAGTTAATGCATTTTTCATTTTTTCTTTTGAACAATCACATTTATATACTAGATTTATGTTATCTTGTAATACTTTTACATTTTTATCTCCAGTTACTTTTTTGGCTATTTCAACTAAACTTAAATTTTCATCTAACATTTTTGAAATTGCCCCAGCTGCAAAAATTGATTTTTCTACATTACTTATTTCTTCATCTGTTGCATCTGGCATTGGTGTAATTAAATATCCTCCCGCTTTTCTTACTCCATTTTTATCAACTAATACTCCTAAAGCAACAGCTGATTGTCTTTGCTCAGAATTAACAAAATAGTTTGTAAAGTCATCTGCTAATTCTCCTGAAGTTAATGGTGATACTCCGATATATGGTTCTTTTAATCCAATATCTTTTATTACATTTATATATCCGTCTTGTCCTACGGCTCCGCCTACATCCAATTTTCCAAATTCATTTAAAGGTAAATCTACATATGGATTATGTACATATCCTTTTACTTCTGGAGTGTTATTTGCAACTGCTAACATTCCTCCTATTGGTCCATTTGCTTTTATTTGTATTGTTAATTTATCTTCCTTGTTTTTCATTTCTTGTCCCATTATTGATGTAATTGTAAGTAATCTACCAAATGCTGCTGTTGAAAGTGGGCTTAAATCATGTATTTTTCTTGCTTTTTCAACTAATTCTGTTGTATTTGCACATATTATTGATACTTTTCCGTTATATGCTAAAAGTCTTATTATTTTATCTGCCATTTTTTTCATCCTTTCTTTTTATAAAAAAAGTCCCCTTAAGGGACCTTTTATTGATGTAATTCCTGAAACATATCTTTTCCTTCTCCACATACTGGACAAACCCAATTATCTGGTAAATCTTCAAATTGTGTTCCAGGTTTTATTCCCGCTTTTTCGTTTCCGAACTTTGGATTATAAATATATTTACATTCAATACATTCATATCTTTGATTTTCTTCGTCTGAATGCTCTTCTTGAAAATTCCTATATCCTAATCCTATTGCTACTATTACCATTAATAAGAATGATAATGCTTTCCAAATTCCACTGTCTAATAGAATTACAGCAAATATTCCAAATATTGCACTTATTCCATATAAAATTAAAACAGCTTGTTTTTGGCTAAATCCTTTTGCTACTATTCTGTGATGTAAATGTCCTTTGTCTGCCTTGAATATGGCTTTTATTGATTTTCCTTTTATTAATCTTCTTATTATTGCCCATAATGTATCAAATATTGGTAATCCTAAAACAATAAGTGGTAATACTATAACTGCTGCAGTATATGTTTTAGCTACACCTAATATTGCTATAATTGATATTGCATATCCTAAAAAGTTTGATCCTGTGTCACCAATAAATGTTTTTGCTGGTGAAAAATTAAATGGTAAAAATCCAACTAATGCTCCTGCAAGTGCAGTTATTAATATAATTGCTACCATTGGAGAACCATTTAATACAAATATTATTAATAATGATACTGCAGATATTACTGATATTCCTGCTGATAGTCCATCTAATCCATCAATCAAATTTATTGCATTTGTAACTCCTACTATCCATATTATTGTTACTAATGCTGATAAAACTTCTCCTAATTCTGATGCTTGTACAAATGCAAAATCTATACTTCCAATTCGTATTCCAAACATTACTGCCACTATTGCGGCTAATACTTGTCCTGTAAGTTTGGTAAGTGGTTTTATAGTTTTTATATCATCTATTATGCATGTTATACCAATTATTACTATTCCAAGGAACATTCCTATTAATTTTATTCCATAATTTTCAGGTCCATTTAATACTATTGTATCTTCTAATGTCATTACTATTAATAAGTATATTACAGAAACTAAAAATCCTAATATAACTGCTGGACCACCAAATTTAGGCATTGCTCTTTTATGCATTCTTCTTTCATCTTTAGGTACATCTACTGCTCCAATTTTTTTTGCTATTTTTATAGTGTACGGTGTTGCCATAAAGGTTACTATAAACGCTAGCAAAAAGGCGATTGCTACATCTCCCCACATACGCTAGTCCTCCTTTATTTCATATTACGATTTTCTATTTCTTCTATTAATTTTACTCTTTCTAAATGACGTCCACCTTCAAATTCTGTGGCTAACCACATTCTTAAAACTAATATTGCTTCACTTGTTGTAAGGTCATCTGCTCCCATTGCTAAAATATTGCTGTCATTGTGTAATCTAGAATATTTTGCTGTGTATTCATTATGGCATAATGCACATCTTATTCCTTTAAATTTATTTGCACATATTGACATTCCGATTCCTGAACGGCATATTAATATTCCTTGTTCATATTCTTTAGTTTGAACTGCTTTTGCTACTTTTTCTGCTATATCTGGATAGTCTACTGTCTCTTCATCTTGACATCCAAAATCCTTATATTCTATATCTTTTTCATCTAAATATTTTTCTACTTCTTTTTTTAATCTATATCCTCCATGGTCACATCCAATTGCTATCATATGTATCCCTCCATTCCTTTTTTCAATATATCACAAAATTCTTTTTATTACAATAATTATTTTAAAATTTGCTTGCATTTTCCCCCGAAACATGTTAAAATAGTATATGTTATAGCGTAATACTTAATTGAAGGAGGTGCCTTAAGAATGCCAAATATTAAATCAGCAAAAAAGAGAGTTAAAATAATTGAAAAGAAAACTTTAAGAAATAATATGATAAAATCTGCTTATAAAACAGCAGTTAGAAAATTTAACGAAGCTGTAGAAGCTGGTAATGTTGAAGAAGCTAAAGTTTTATTATCAGAAGCTAGCAAAAAAATAGACCAAGCTTGTACAAAAGGTGTTATTGTAAAAAACACAGCAGCTAGAAAAAAATCTAACTTATCAAAAAAATTAAATGCAGCAATGGCTTAGGCTAAATAAAGATTATGCATAGTTTTTATTTTAAAAAAAGCGATTTTAATATCGCTTTTTTGTTTGTCTTATAGCATTAATTTCCATTGCAAATAAAATCACCTCATGTTAATATCAATATGAGGTGATTTTTATGTTTAAAAAAATCTTTAATATGTATAAAGAGTTTGAAAAAATCACTATAAAAATTTTAAACAATGGATTAAAATTTTGCTTTATTTTATCATTTTTTTCATCTATTGTCTTACTTTATTATATGTTGATTTTTCAAACTCCAATTTTATTTTACATAGGTATTAATATTTTTAGACTTAGCTTAATATTTGCTGCTGAATTTATTATTTGCAGTTTTGTTGCTGATGGAATTAAAAAACAATTAATTTAATTCCTCTAAGAACATTTTATTAAGCATTTGTGGGTTAGCTTTTCCACGTGTTTCTTTCATAGCTTGTCCTACCAAGAATCCTAAGGCTTTTTGTTTTCCTGCTTTGTAGTCTGCTACTGATTGAGGGTTGTTTTCTAATACTCTTAAAACAACGTCTTTTATAGCACCTTCATCAGAAATTTGTACCCATCCTTTTTCATCTATTATGTCTTCAGGATCTCTTGGATGTTCAAACATTTCTACTAATACTTTTTTAGCTATACTTGAACTTATTGTTCCTTTATCTATTAATGTTACTAATTTTGCCAATTGTTTACTATCAAATGGTATTTGAATTGGTTCCATTTCTGTTTCATTTAATATTCTTGATATATCTGATATAATCCAGTTATTTACCGCTTTTGGATTATTACATATTTTACTTGCTTCTTCAAATAAATCAGATAAGTATTTTGAAGATGTTATAATATTTGCATCTTTTTCTGATAATCCATATTCAGTTAAATATCTTTGTTTTCTACTTTCAGGTAATTCAGGTAATGTTTTTCTTATATTTTCTATATATTCATCTGAAAGTTTTATTGCAACTAAATCTGGGTCTGGGAAATAACGATAATCTTGAGCATCCTCTTTGTCTCTCATTGGGAATGTTTTTCCTGATACATCATCCCATCTTAACGTTTCTTGTTCTATTACTCCACCATCTTCGATTACATCTATTTGTCTTTCCACTTCATATTCAATTGCTCTTACAATACTTCTAAATGAGTTCATATTTTTCATTTCTGTACGTGTTCCAAGTTTTGTTTCTCCTTTTTTTCTAACAGAAACATTTACATCAGCTCTTAATGAACCTTCTTGCATTTTACAGTCAGAAACTTCTATATATTCTAGTATTGATTTCAATTTTTTCATATAACGCTCTACTTCTCCAGCACTTCTTAAATCTGGTTCAGATACCATTTCTATTAATGGAACTCCAGCTCTGTTCAAGTCTACTAAACTTCCTCCACCAAATTCATCATGGTTTAATTTTCCTGCGTCTTCTTCTATATGAATTCTAAGTAATCTAATTTTTTTCTTATTTCCTTCATCATCTTCAATTTCTACATATCCATGATTACATAAAGGTTTATCAAATTGAGATATTTGATATGCTTTTGGAAGATCTGGATAGAAATAATTTTTTCTATCATTTTTACTATCTTTTGAAATTTCACAATTTGTCGCAAGTCCTGCTTTTACAGCATATTCAACTACTTTTTCATTAAGTACTGGTAATGTTCCTGGCATTGCCATACAAATTGGACAAGTATGTGTATTAGGAGCTGCACCAAAACTTGTTGGACATGAACAAAATATTTTTGTTTTGGTAGAAAGTTCTGCATGAACTTCTAGTCCTATTATTACTTCATAATCATTTCTTGACATATAATTTCTCCTTTTCTAATCTATAATTTTGCATGTACATTTTATTTTTTAAATTCAGGTTCATAATTTTCTCTAAATTTGATTTTTTGTTCAAATGTATAAGCTGCATTTAAAATTGTTTCTTCACAGAAGCTATTTCCTATTAATTGCATACCTATTGGCATACCTTGTGAATCAACTCCACATGGTACTGATATTCCTGGAAGTCCAGCAATATTTACTGATACTGTACATATATCTGCTAAATACATTTCTAATGGATTATTTGATTTAGAACCTATATCAAATGCTACTGTTGGTGATGTTGGTGTCAAAATAACATCATATTTTTCAAAAGCTTTATTAAATTCATTCATTACTAATGTACGAACTTGTTGAGCTTTTTTATAATATGCATCATAATATCCTGATGATAATACATATGTTCCAAGTATAATTCTTCTTTTTACTTCTGGTCCAAATCCTTCACTTCTAGATTTTTTGTATAAATCACGTAAATTTTTAAATTCTGGTGTTCTATATGTATATCTAATTCCATCAAATCTACCTAAGTTTGAACTTGCTTCTGCACAAGCTATTATGTAATATGTAGCTAAAGAATATTTTGCAATGTCTAATGAAATTTCTTCAACTTCAGCACCTAGTTCTTTATATGTTTCAATTGCCTTCTCTAATGATGCTTTTACTTCGGCATTTATACCTTCTCCAAAGAATTCTTTTGGAACAGCTATTTTTAGACCTTTAACATCATTTTTTAAAGCTTTTGTATAATCCTTTTTTTCTATATTCATTGATGTAGTATCCTTTTCATCATGTCCTGCAATTATATTTAATAATATTGCAGCATCTCTAACATCTTTAGTTATAGGACCAATTTGGTCTAATGATGAAGCAAAAGCTACTAATCCATATCTTGATACTAAACCATATGTTGGTTTTAATCCAACAACTCCACAAAAGCTTGATGGTTGTCTTATTGAACCTCCTGTGTCTGATCCTAAAGCCCATGGTACCATTCTAGAAGCAACTGCAGCCGCACTTCCTCCTGATGATCCTCCTGGTACTTTATTTAAATTCCATGGATTTCTTGTTTTCTTAAAATATGAATATTCTGTTGAACCTCCCATTGCAAATTCATCCATATTTAATTTACCTAAATTTATTAATTCCTTCGCATTTACCTTGTCCATAGCTGTTGCATTATAAGGTGATACGAAATTTTCTAACATTTTTGAACTACATGTTGTTTTTATTCCTTTTGTACAAATATTATCTTTTATACCTATTGGAATACCAGCTAGTTCATTTGATGCTTTTCCATTTTTTCTTTCTTCATCTATTTTTTTTGCTTGTTCTAAAGCACTTTCAGTTAATTTTGTAACAAAGGCTTGAACATCGTCTTCTTTTTCAGCAATTCTGTCTGTATATGCTTTTGTTATTTCTGTTACAGTTAATTCTTTATTTTGTAATTTTTCCTGTAATTCGTGAACTGTTAATTTTGTAATATCCATATTTACCTCCTAGATTTTTATTTGAAAATATGCCGTTATTTATTAGTTTATAACTCTTGGTATTTTAAACATATTTTGATCTTGATCTGGTGCATTTTGTAATAAGCTCTTTGTATCTTCAAATACTTTTATTTCATCTTTTCTAAATACATTTTTTGCCTCATGTGCTCCAATTGTTATATCTAAATTTTCTACTGGTGCATTATTTACTATTTCTGCGAAATTCAATATATCTTGTAAGTTTTCTAGATATTTATCTACCTCATTTTCTTCTAAGTATAAATTAGCTAAATTAGCTATATGTAAAATTTCTTCTTTACTTACTGTCATAAGAACTCATCTCCTTATTCTTTTTTATGTGTCTTATTATATACTTTTTTACATAAAAAAACAAGCCCAAATAGGCTTGTTTTTCGTGTTTTATTGATTTTTCCACATATAATTGTAAACATAAATTATTGTAATTCAATAACAGCTCCAACTTCTGTGAATTTAGCTTTTAATTCTTCAGCTTCGTCTTTGTTAACTCCTTCTTTAATTGTTTTTGGAGCTCCATCAACTAATTCTTTAGCTTCTTTTAATCCTAATCCTGTAGCGTCTCTAACTACTTTGATTACTTTAATTTTTTGATCTCCTGCTTCTTTTAAAACAACATTGAATGATGTTTTTTCTTCAGCTGCTGCTGCAGCTCCTCCAGCTGCTGGTGCAGCTGCTGCTACTGCAGATACTCCATATTTTTCTTCAATAGCTTTTACTAAATCATTTAATTCAACTACTGTTAAGCTATCGATTTCTTCGATTAATTTTTCTATTTTTTCCATTTTAAAATCCTCCTATATTTTATTTTGAAAGTTTTACTTTCTTAAATTTATTTTTGCAGATATAAATTATTCTGCTGTTGCTTCAGCTGTTTCAGCTTTAGCATCTTCTGCTGGTACAGTAACTTTATCTCCAGCTTCTTCTTTTTGTTTCTTTACTTCATTTAATGCTACTGCTACTTTTGATATATTTGCAAGTAATGCACCAGCAAGCATAGATAGTAAATCTTCTCTTGATGGTAATTTTGCAAGAGTAATAATTTCTTCTGCAGTCATTACTTTTCCTTCAATTATACCACCTTTGATTTCATAAAAGTCATGTGTTTTCATGAAGTTATATATTGTTTTTGAAGCACCTAGGTAATCTTCATTATTCATGATAACTGCTGTTGGTCCTTCTAAACTTTCAAATCCTTCAACTCCGCTTTCTTGTAAAGCTCTTTTAATTATATTGTTTTTGATAACATTACATGTTGAATTAGCTTCTCTTAATTCTTTTCTTAATTCTGTATCATCAACAACATTAATTCCTCTATATCCTGTTAAAAGGATTAATTTTGCTTCTTTCATTTTGTTTGCTAATTCTGTTACTTGTTCTTTCTTTTGATTTATTGCTTTTTCACTTGCCATTTATTTTTTCACCTCCTAATATTTTAATATTTATACTTTGGAAAGTATTCCTTTTCAAAAATAAATAACACTCTTTTTCCTACACTAGGCAAAAAGAGTGTTTTATATGAATTCATAAAATCACTATATTACCTAGGTAGGACTTACTTTTGCCTACTGTCTTTGGCTATTATAATTAATTATCCAATAAATATTCCAGGTCCCATTGATGTAGAAACTGATACACTTCTTAAGTATTGTCCTTTAGCTGCTGCTGGTTTAGCTTTTATGATGGCATTCATTATAACATCATAGTTTTCAGCTAATTTTTCTGCACCAAATGAAACTTTACCAAATCCTAAGTGAATAATATTATTTTTATCTAATCTGTATTCAACTTTACCAGATTTAATTTCATTTATTGCTTTTGTTACATCCATTGTAACTGTTCCTGATTTAGGGTTTGGCATTAAACCTTTTGGTCCTAATACTTTACCTAATCTACCTACAACACCCATCATATCTGGAGTAGCAACTACTACATCATAGTCAAACCATCCTTCATTTTGGATCTTTGGTATTAATTCTTCTGCTCCAACAAAGTCTGCACCAGCTTTTTGAGCTTCTTCAGCTTTTGGTCCTTTAGCAAAAACTAAAACTTTTTGTGTTTTACCTGTACCATTTGGAAGTACTACTGTACCTCTAACTTGTTGGTCAGCATGTTTTGAATCTACACCTAATTTAACGTGTAATTCAACTGTTTCATCGAATTTTGCTTTTGGCATTTTTTCGATTGTTTCAAGTGCTTCTTTAATGTTGTATTGTTTTGTTTTATCAACTAACTTTGCACTTTCTGCATATCTTTTAGATACTTTCATTTTAAATCCTCCTTTGGTTATATCGAGCTTATGCTCTCCCAATATTTTTATTTTTTCTATTTCTAGAAATTATAAACTAATCTACTACAACTACACCCATTGATCTAGCTGTACCTTCTACCATTGACATAGCTGTTTCTATAGATGCTGCATTTAAGTCAGGCATTTTTTGCTCAGCAATTTCTTTTACTTGAGCTTTTGTTATTTTTCCAACTTTTTCTTTATTTGGTTTTCCTGAACCTTTTTCAATTTTTATTGCTTTTCTAATTAATACAGCTACTGGTGGAACTTTTGTTATAAATTCAAAAGATTTATCTTTATATACTGTTATAACAACTGGTATGATCATTCCTGGTTGATTGGCTGTTCTATCATTAAATTCTTTAACAAATTGCATGATATTTACACCACTTGAACCTAAAGCTGGTCCTACTGGTGGAGCTGGAGTTGCTTTTCCTGCTTCAATTTGTAATTTAATAATATTTGTGATTTCTTTTTCTGCCATTTTATGGTTCCTCCTTTAATTATCTCACTAATTATTTTACTTTTTGAACTTGTGAAAATTCTAGATCTACTGGTGTTTCTCTTCCAAACATAGATACTAAAACTTTTACTTTGTGTTTTTCTTTATTGATTTCTTGAACTGTACCTACAAAGTTTTCAAATGGTCCGTTCATAACTTGAACTTGTTCTCCAACTTCGTAATCTACATTTATTGGTACATCATCAAATCCCATATTTCTTATTTCACTTTCTGTTAATGGAATTGGATCTGTTCCAGAACCTACAAATCCTGTAACACCTCTTGTATTTCTTACAATATACCAAGATTGCTCTGTTACTATCATTTTTATTAAAACATAACCTGGAAAAACTTTTTTTAAGTTTGTTTTCTTTTTTCCATCTTTAATTTCAATTTGTTCTTCCATTGGAACAATAATATCAAAGAAATAATCTTCTAACTCTCTATTTTTTATTGTTTTTTCCAAATCAGTTTTTACTTTGTTTTCATACCCTGAATATGTATGTACTACATACCATCTAGGTACATTATCGTAATCTTTTTGAGACACTTTATTTAGCCTCCTTTAATTATTTACTCTGCATTATTTTCAGTTACATTTTCTGTGTTTGTTTCAGTAGTATTTGCTTCATTATTACTTGAATTAGTTGAAGTATTTGCTGATTGCGAATTTGATGTATTAACAGCTATAGATGATTTTATTTTTTCTACTCCATATTTGTTCATAGATTCAAACGCAATGTCTAAAACAAAAACAATTGCTGCTGTAACCAACACAATAGTAATAACTGCTACTGTGCTATTAAATAATTGCTTTGGTGTTGGCCAAATTACTTTTTTTAATTCAGCTTTAAAATCCTTAAAAAAACTTTTTTTGTTTTTGCTGTTTTCTTTCTTTGTGCTTTTCACTTCTTTTTTAGCCATTTTATATCCTCCTTAAAATAGCTCTTATACTATTTTGTCTCTTTGTGTGTTGTACGTTTTTTACAATGTTTACAGTATTTAACGATTTCTAACCTATCTGTATTATTTCTCTTGTTTTTTGAAGTTGTGTAATTTCTTCTTTTACAATCTGTACATTCTAATGTTATATTTTCTCTTGGTCCTTTTGCTGCCATTGATAACACCTCCGTATTTTAACCTTTACTTTTTTAAACGATGTGAACATACGTCCGTAATAACATATGCTTGAGTATTTTATCATTTTTTTATTGGTATGTCAATGGTTTTTGGGAAATTTGTTGAATTTAAATGTGTTTTATGCTATAATATATGTGTATTTATACATTTTATTTAAGGGGTGTATACATAAAATCAATCTAATTTCTAAATAAACAATATAAATTCAACTTAAGGAGATTTTTATGTCTAACATTGCTTATTATATGTCTATCGAAAAAAGACTTCCGAATTATCCGAAGTCTTGTGATAAACATAAGAAAAGGGAAAACTATTGTCTTAAAAACAGTTGGAATACCACTTACTCAATTAAGTCATATTTGGAAAATCCAGATACTATGGCTGAACTTAAAAGTCTAAATTGTACTAAATTAGTTCAACCTGCGTACGATTTATTAAAATCAAATATGATTCCAATTGCTTCTGATGCCAAGTGTAAGGATAGTCCTTTTGGAGCAGCTAGTACTTTAGGAAAATCAGGTTGTATGGCTTTTTGCACATACAATACTCTCCTTCTAGCTAACTTACCTTATCCACCTCTTTTGACTTTTTCAGAAGTAAAAAAACTTCTTGTAACTCATGGCTATTGTTTATGGAAATTTGCCAAAGATCCACAAAACAAAGTTTTGAATCTTCCCCGTCTTGCTAATGAACCTATCATTTTGTCAAAATTAAAGGAAATTTACCATGACTCTAAAGAAATGCATTATTGTGTTAATTTAGAAGAGGTTTACTCAATTCTTGGTAATCCTGTTGACATTGGTGGTTCTCCATACTTTATGGATGAGCTTTTCGCACTTATGCCTATTCAAACTTGGTCAAAACCAGAGGCTAATAAGGAGCCAAAGCTTAAATATAAGCATTACAGGGATACACGAATTTCGAACATTTCTACCATTTTTAAGAATCTTAAAAATGAAGTACCTGTTCCTGTTCGTTTACAAGAAAAAAACAATGGACACTATGTTGTCTTGATTGGATTTGAATATGGTTCTGCTGTTTACATTGACAGTAGTTCTCCAAATCCCATTTGTAGAATGCCTGCTGAGGATTTCCTCAACAAGGTAGCTGATGGTAAACCAGGATTTGCTGGAATTGCCTTCGACGTTTCTGCATTAGTTTAACCCCTTCCTCTTAAGCTTCTATTGGAGCTTAAGAGGATTTTTTTGTAAATAACCTTAGCTCTTATAAAAAGCTAAGGTTTTTGTTTGTTATTCTTTTTTTGTACTGAAAATCCAAATCTTCCTATTTGTTTTCCAGTTTCATAATAATGTCCATTTAAATAACTAATTAAGTCACATTTTGAAATATCAAATGCACCTTTTTCATCAATATATTTTTCATCAGCATTTATTGCAAGAACTTCTGCAGCAAACATATGATGTGATCCTAATTTCTTTATTTCTTTTACTTTACACTCTACTGATACAGGGCTTTCTTTTATCATTGGACATTTTACAAAATTTGCTTTTTCTTTATGTAAGTTCATTTCTTTAAATTTATCATATTTAGCTCCGCTTCTTACTCCACACCAATCTGTAGCTCTAGCTAATTCTTTAGTTGTTAAATTTATTACAAATTCTCCTTGTTCTTTTATCATATTATACGAATATCTTGTTGGTCTTACAGAAATATATACCATTGCAGGATCTGTATTCAATATTCCTGTCCATGCAATGGTTATTATATTTGATTTTTCCATTGTTCCACAACTTACCATTACGACAGGTAATGGATATAAAAATGTTCCTGGTTTCCACATTTGTTTACTCATTTTAATTCCTCCTAATGTTTACATTATATTTCTAATTTTTAAAATTATATCACAAAATTTTATATTTTACTATTTTTAATTATAAAAAAGGAAATGAGCTGATTTCTCAGCCCATTCCCTTTTAATCTTAATAAAATTGTTATTAAGACTTTAGTAGTATGCCTTTTCTCAATACTTCATTAAATAAATTATTCTTCAGCTTTTTCTTCGGAAGTTTTCACTTTCTTTTCTACATACCAACCATCTTCGTTTTCATCTTCAACAACCTTCCAACCAGGGTTCTTTGCTTCTATAAGCTTTTTCAACACTCCACTGATTGGTCCTGAGAGCTTCTCAATCTTTCCATCTGTTGCTTCAGCAATTTGTTGCTTTACCTTCTTATTAATATGCAAATATGAAATGCAAATTTCTCTACAGGATTTCGCCAAAGACCTTTTACGAGGTTCCTTAAAGCTCAACTCAAAAATACTCTTATTCCCAATGGCTTTCTTAAACTTCACCAAAAAGCCCTCTTTTCTGAGCAATCTTTTTGCTTGAGCTGTTACAGCTGTTGGTATATAAATTTCTGTACTCAGTTTTCCTGTTTCAATTGCATTCTTAATAGGATTAGTAATTTCAACTCCTTTCGGAAGATTCTCGTCCAATTCCTTAATTCCCTGGTACAAGTTCTCAACTGTGTAAATAGCCTTAGCCATTTTTGTCCTTTCTTGTTGTTTGTAACTAAATGGTTTTGTACATAAATTTATTCAATAAGTATCTTGATTTCACATACTGCAAAATCGAGAAATTTTTCTCAATTGAAATAGTACTTACGTACATCTTTTATTTTAGCACACTTTACATAAAAAAGTCAAATTAATTAAACAAAAAGCCTACATATTTCTATGTAAGCTTTTTTCTTATTTTTTATCGCAACTACTGCAATAAGGACAACTTGAACATTCTGAACCTTTATGTTTTACTTTTAAAACAATAATACCAATTGCAACTATTAATATAATACCTCCAATAATTACATTAGCTATATTTATTTTTCCAGATTCTATTCTACTACCTACTTGATATACTATTGTTGCTAAAACCCAAGCAAATGATGTTTGGAAAATAACAGCTTTTAGCATTCTTTTAGTTCCACCTAGTTCTCTTCTCATAGCTCCTATAGCTCCAAAGCAAGGTGCTGAGAATAAATTGAATACCATAAATGCATATGCTGATGCTGCTGTAAAGAATCCAAATACTCCACCATCTGAGAATATTGCTGAACCATCATCTACGTCATCTGCAAGTCCATTAATTACAGCCATTGATGATACAACTTGTTCTTTTGCAACTAAACCTTGAATTGCAGATACTGTTGCTCCCCAACTCTTAGTTCCAAGCATTGGTTCAAATATCCATGAAATTTTGTTTCCTATTGTTGCAAGCATACTATCTTCTATATCAACTCCATATTCCATTTTGAATGAGAATGATAGTAAAAACCATATAATAATTGAACATAATAAAATAATTGTTCCTGCTCTTTTTATAAATGCCATTACTTTATCAAATACTTCTTTAGCAACATATTTTAAACTTGGTAATTTATACTCAGGAAGTTCTGAAATATAAGTACTTGCTGTATGTTTAAATACAAATTTTTTCATTAATAATGCACATAATATAATTATTGCTATTGCAAAAAAGTATAATGATGCAGACACAACTCCTGAATTGTCAGGGAAGAAATATCCTGCAAATAAAGCTATAATTGGTAATTTAGCGCTACATGGTATAAATGGTGTAAGAATAGATGTCATTTTTCTTTCATCTTCATTTTCTATAATTCTTGAAGTCATTATTCCAGGAACACTACATCCTGAACCTACTATAAATGATATTAAACTTTTTCCACTTAATCCTAATTTTCTAAAAACTTTATCTAAGAATAATGAAATTCTTGACATATATCCTGTTGTCTCTAATATTGCTATACAGAAGAATAATATAATAAGTTGTGGTACAAATCCTAATACAGCTCCAACTCCAGCTATAATACCATCTACTACTAAACTAGTAAGCCAGTCAGAAGTTCCTATAGCTTCCATTCCTTCACTTACTTTATCACCTAAAGCTCCTATTGCATCACCAACCCAGTCAACAGTTGCACTACCTACTACACCAACTGATAAATAATAAACTAAAAACATTATTACAACAAATATTGGGAATGCCAACCATTTGTTAAGAAATATTTTATCTAATTTATCAGATAATGTTTCTGGCATTTGTTTTTTTACAATACTAGCTTTTTTTACTTTTTCTATGTAATCATATCTTTGAGTTGCTATGATTTCTTCTAAATCTGTATCATAGTTTTTAGATATGTTTTCTATTATTTCGCTTACTTCAGGAGCACTAAAATTCTCAAATCTATCGTCTCCTTCAAGTAAATTTACTGCTACAAATCTTTTATGTTTCAAATCCTTGTCTAATTTAGATTCTACTTCTTTAATTCCTGTTTCAATATTTGAATCATATATTTCTTTATTTAAAGTTGTAAAATCCTCATCAATTGCTTTTAATAAGTCATCCATACCAGTTTCTTTTAATGCTGATATTTGAACAACTTTTGTTCCAAGTTCCTTACTTAACTTGTCTACATCTATTTTTAACCCCTTTTTCTCCAAAATATCTGCCATATTTAGAGCAACTAACACTTTACAATTTAATTCAAGTAATTGTGTAGTTAAATATAAACTTCTTTCTAAAGATGTTGCATCTACTATGTTTATTATTAAGTCTGGATTTTCTTCAAATACATAATTTCTAGAAACTTCTTCTTCAGTTGTATATGGACTTAAAGAATAAATACCTGGTAAGTCAGTTATTTCATGTTCTGTTCCTTTAATTTTACCTGTTTTTTTCTCAATTGTTACACCTGGCCAATTACCTATTTTTGCATTCATTCCAGTTAAATAATTAAACAATGTAGTTTTTCCACTATTTTGGTTACCAATTAATCCAACCTTCATTATTTTGTCACCTCCACATCGATTTGGTTTAATTCTGCCTTTCTTAAACATAATTCATAATCTCTTAATTCAATATCGATAGGATCTCCCATTGGTGCTATTTTTTTAACTTTAATTGTAACACCTCTTGTAATTCCCATATCAAGCAAATGTCTTCTAATTTCTTTATTTTCTATATTTAGTTTTATGACTTTTGCTGACTGTCCAACCTTTAAATCAGACAATTTACATTTTTGTTCCATTTTTTCCTCCTTATATGAATTTATTTTCACATTTACATGTTTATTATAGAATATATATACTATAAAGTCAATATAATATGAATTTTTTTTCACATTTCTTGACATTATTCGATATTTTTTTTATAATAATTTATAGTATAGAAAGGAGATTATTATGGGAAATTCGGTAATAAGAGAACCTATACAAAAAAGATCAATAAAGAAAAAAGAAAAAATAATAAAATCAGGCTTTGAGTTAATTTGCCAAAAAGGTTATTATAATACTAATACCGCAGAAATAGCTAAAACTGCAGGAGTATCTACAGGTATTATATATCAGTATTTTAAAGATAAACATGATATTTTGATTGAAGGAATTAAATTATATAAAGACTCTATATTTTATCCAATATTGTCATTAAAAAAAATAACTGATAATATTGTTATAAATAAAGATAATTTTTCTTTGATTTTAAAAAATATTATTAATGAATTTCTTGATAAACATAAATTATCACAAACAGCCCATCAAGAAATAATGGCAATGACGCATTCAGATCCTGAAGTTGCAGAATTATATCATAAATCTGAAATGGAAATGACTTTAGAATTATCAAATATATTTTTAAAAAATGGATTTAATCCTCAAAATATTAATGAAAAAGTACATATTACTATTGGAATGATTGACAATTTGTGTCATGAAATTGTTTATCATAAACATTCAGAACTAAATTATGATATAATGACTGATATACTTATAAATACTATAGTTAGTATTTTTAAATAATCCTAAATAATATTAGGATTATTTTTTTATTTAAAATATTTTTAGACAAAAAAAATCTAGCGACAACCTATCTTCCCAGCAGGGTAACCCACAAGTATTTTCGGCACATTTGGGCTTGACTTCTGTGTTCGGGATGGGAACAGGTATTACCCCAAATGTAATTATCACTAGAAAATTATAGTGTATTTTATTAAATAAAGCACACTCAAAAATACATAGATGAATTTATCGTTTTATTTCTTAACTCGATTGCTTGTAATATTTTTGTGGTTAAGCCCTCGATTTATTAGTATTGGTTAGCTTAATGCATTGCTGCACTTACACACCCAACCTATCAACCATGTAGTCTACATGGAATCTTACTACCTTACGGTATGGGATATCTTATCTTGGGGTGGGCTTCACACTTAGATGCTTTCAGCGTTTATCCCATCCTTACTTAGCTACCCAGCTGTGCCATTGGTATGACAACTGGTGCACCAGCGGTAAGTTCAACCTGGTCCTCTCGTACTAGGGTCAACTCCCCTCAAATATCCTTCGCCTGCGACAGATAAGGACCGAACTGTCTCACGACGTTCTGAACCCAGCTCGCGTACCACTTTA
>USGY01000005.1 GCA_900554365.1 uncultured Clostridium sp.
ATACTAAAATATTTAGCTACAGTTTCTTTAATAAAATCACAAGATATTACTTTTTCATTTTCGTATTTAAACTCATTTATAATTTTTTCTGCTAATTCAATTGTTATTGGACTATGTGTAAGTGATGCTCTAGCAACAATTTTATTAAATACACCTTCTAACTCTCTGATATTTGAATCAATTTTGTTAGCAATATTTGAAAGAATAAAATCGTCAATAACAATATTTTCATCTTGAGCTTTTTTACGTAAAATAGCTAAACGAGTTTCATAATCTGGAACAGAAATATCTGCAAGAAGTCCCCATTCAAATCTTGATTTAAGTCTATCTTCCAAAAATGGTATATCTCTAGGTGGTGTATCACTAGAAATTATAATTTGTTTTCCATCTTCGTATAAAGAGTTAAAAGTATGGAAAAATTCTTCTTGAACTCTCTCTTTTCCAGCAATAAATTGAATATCATCAATAAGCAAAACATCAATATTTCTGTATTTATTTCTGAAAAACTCGTTTTTATTATCTTTAATTGCATTAATTAATTGATTTGTGAATTTTTCAGATGTAACATATAAAACATTTGCATTTGCATTATTTTCTAAGATTCTATTACCAATTGCATGCATTAAATGGGTTTTACCTAATCCTACTCCCCCATACAAATACAAAGGATTGTATGATTTTGCAGGTTCATTACCAACAGCTAAAGCTGCAGCATGAGCAAATCTGTTATTATTTCCAACTACAAAAGTTTCAAAAGTGTATTTTGGATTTAATGTTGATTTATTAATTTCAATTTCAGCTGAAGATGCATTGCTTTTATTTGTTATAACATCAGTGTTTTCATCTTCATTTTCCTCTTTTGAAAGGTCGATAACGGAAAAAGTCCACTCTTTATTGGTTATGTACCTTAAAGTGTTGAAAATTAAACTTTTGTACTTATTTTCAATAAAATCTTTTTGAAATTCCGAATTAGCTGTAAAAACAATATGATTTCCGTCGATACTACGTATCTCTAATGGCAATATCCATGTGTCATAAGATATTCTTGTAACTTCAGGTTTTAAAAGTTCTTTTATTTTTGCAATTAATTCTTCTTTATCAATGGCCATTAAAATCATCCTTTCTGAAAAAATTATCCACAAAGTTATCCACAACTGTTGATAACTTTGTAAAGATTTTGTAATAAAAGTAAAAAAAATCACGAACATAAATTCAAGTATTTTCAACAAAAAACGCTCTTATTTTTTACATTACACATAATAACAAATTTAAGTATAATAAGTCAATAAGATTGTGGAAAATTTTTAAAAATTGTGGATAACTTTTAAAAAAACTGTGGAAAACTTTAATTTATTACAGAAATATTACAAGAGCTGTAAAAAAATTTGTTAAAATTGCTTGACATTTATAGTCTAATTACTGTATAATCGATATACTCGTTATTTTGTGTAAGAGAACATTCCCGTAAGGGATTTTCATAAAGAATACAATAGGAGGTGCTAAGAATGAAAAGAACATATCAACCAAAAAAAAGACAAGAAAAGAAAGAACATGGTTTCATGAAAAGAATGAAAACTAAGGACGGAAGAAATGTACTAAAAGCAAGAAGAGCAAAAGGTAGAAAAAAATTAACAGCTTAATTTAACATTTTATTAAAACTCTATAAGAAGATGAACTTCTAAAAGGCCGCTTAAAAAAGCGAGCCTTTTAACTAGAAAAATAAAAGAAATTAGCTAAAAGCTTTTTTTCATTAAGTTTTGCCTTACTTAAAAGAAGGGAAGAAAGAATAATGAAAAAAACAAAAATGCTTAAAAAAAATTATGAATTTAAAACAGTTTTTGATAAAGGTGAATTTTATGGAGGCAAGGTTATATCAGCTTTTATAAGACCTAATGGCTTGAAAACAGAAGATTTATTGGGACTAGCAATTAGTACTAAAATAGGACATGCAGTAACAAGAAATCATATAAAGCGTCTTTTAAGAGAATGTTATAAAAAGTTCGAAGATTCAATAAAGCCAGGATATACAATGGTTTTTATATGGAAAAAGAAAGCAAAAACAGAACAAGCTACATATTCACAAATAGAATTGGATATGAAAAAAATCCTTATCAAAGCTAATATTTTAAATTAATAAACGAGGAAAAATAATGAAAAAAATATTGATATGGCTCATTACGCAATATCAACACCATATTTCAAAATGGCTTACAAGTAAAAATATAAATTGCAAATTTTATCCAACTTGCTCAGAATATACAAAACAAGCAATTGAAAAATATGGAGCAGGGAAAGGATTAGTTTTAGGAATTTGTAGAATTTTAAAATGTAATCCTTTTTCAAAAGGTGGATATGACCCACTAAAATAAATTATAGGGGGAAATAATATGTTTGAACTTTTTGCTAATATTTTCGGCTATCTATTGCAGTTGATATATAACATAATAGATAACTATGGTATAGCAATAATTTTATTTACAGTTATAATAAAATTAATACTGTTACCACTGTCAATAAAACAACAGCGAACAATGAAAAAAAGCAGTGAATTACAGGAAAAAATGAAAGTAATTCAATTTAAGTATAAAAATGATCCTGAAAAAATGAATCAGGAAATGATGAATTTATACAAAACAGAAAATATGAGTCCATTTAGTGGATGTTTAACAGCAATAATTCAATTATTGTTACTTTTATCAGTATTTTACATGGTAAGAAGCCCATTAACATATATGGAAAAAATACCAACAGATGATATTAATCGTTATGTACAACAATTACAGGAAAACAGTAAATCCGTAAACAAAGCTTATCCTGAAATTGATGTAATAAGAGAAGCAAATTGGTTAAAAGAACAAAATCCAGAAGATTCAAATATGGATAAAATAAATATGAAAATGAACTTCTTAGGACTAGATTTAAGTAAAATACCACAACAAAATATGAATGATTATACAGTATATATTATTCCAGCATTGTACATTTTATCATCATTTATATCAATAAGAATGACAACAGCTATGCAAGAAAAGAAAAACAAAGAAAAATCTGAGAAAAAAGATGTACAAATTGATGGAACAACTGGAAAAGAATTGGTACCAGAAGATGAAAACAATGAAGTTGATGCAGTAATGCAAACAAACAAAATGATGTCTTGGATGATGCCAATAATGTCAATATCAATAGCATTTATAGCACCATTAGGACTTGCTTTATATTGGCTAGTAAGTAATATACTTATGATTGCTGAAAGATTAGTTTTAGATAAATTAATCAAAGATTAAATGGAGGAGCATAAATATGGCAAAAACGATAATTTCTGAAGGAAAAACTACAAATGAAGCTATAGAAAACGGGCTAAAACAGTTAAATGTTAGTAGAAAAATGGTAGATATAAAGGTTTTAGAAAATGAAAAAAGAAGTTTTTTTAGTATATTAGCTCCAAGAGTTGTAAAAGTAGAAATAACAGTAAAAGATGAAGAAAAAACACATGAAAATGAAGAAAAAAAGGAAAAAAGAAATATAAATTTATCAAAAGTAGAACAAGAAAAAGCTAAAAATAATATAAAAAACTTTTTAGATGAGTTAAAATTAGAATTACCGGAAAATACAGAATACACAATAGATTGCAAAGATGATGGTATATATGTTAATATGACAAGTCAGGAACTAGGCTTTTTAATTGGGTATAGAGGTGAAACTTTATATGCAATGCAAAATATAATATCTTCAATAGCAGGAAAAGGCATAAATAATAGGGTAAGAGTAATTTTAGATATAGAAGGATATAAGTTAAAAAGAGAAAAAACATTACGAGAATTAGCAGAAAAAGTTGCTAAAACAGTAATTAAGACAGGAAAAACTATAAAATTAGAACCAATGCAAGCATATGAAAGAAAAATAATACATAGTCAATTACAAAATAATGATAAAATTGATACAACAAGTATTGGGGAAGAACCACATAGAAGAATAGTTATATCTTTAAAAAAATAATATAATATATAAAATCGGAGGTCAAAGGTCAGATTTTACAAGAATATTTGTAATTTCTATCTTTGACTTTTTTTGATTTTTTTAATAAAATAAATTATAAAAGGGAGGGTTTTAATATGAGCACAATCGCTTCAATCTCTACGGCTCCTCGGTATTGGGGGAATTGGAATAATAAGAATGAGTGGAAAAGATAGTTTTAAGGTATTAGAAAAAATCTTTAAACCAAAGAAAAAACAAAAAATAGAGGAAATAAAAGGATATACAATGAAATACGGCAATATCGTTGAAAATGGTGAAGTTGTCGATGAAGTATTGGTATCTTATTTTAAAGCACCTAAAAGTTATACAACAGAAAATATGTGTGAAATTAATTCACACGGAGGAAACATAGTTGTAAAAAAAATTTTGGAGTTATGCCTACAAAATGGCGCTGAATTAGCAGAACCAGGAGAGTTTACTAAAAGAGCTTTTTTAAATGGAAGAATTGATTTATTACAAGCAGAATCTGTTATAGATATTATAAATGCTAAATCTGAAAGAGAAGCTAAGAATGGAATACAGCAACTAGAAGGCTTCCTTTCAAGCGAGATTGCTAAAATAAAGAAAGAAATAATGGATGTAATGGTAAATATCGAAGTGGCTATTGACTATCCAGAATATGACGTAGATGACGTAACCAATAAGCAAATAAGTGAAATGTTAATAAAGGTAAAATCTATGCTAGAAAAACTAGAAAAAAGTTTTGATAACGGAAAAATTTTAAAAGAAGGAATAAAAACAGCAATAATAGGAACACCTAATGCTGGAAAATCATCACTTTTAAATGCGATTTTAAAAGAAGACAGGGCAATTGTAACTGAATATGAAGGAACAACAAGAGATACTATTGAAGAGTTTGTTAATATAAATGGAATACCACTAAAACTTGTTGACACTGCGGGTATAAGGGATGCAAAGGATGAAGTAGAAAAAATTGGAATAATAAAATCCAAAGAAGTAGCAAATGACGCTGACTTAATAATAGCGATATTTGATGCATCTAAAGAGCTTACTAAAGAGGATTTAGAAATATTAGAACTAATAAAAGGCAAAAAGGCTATAATTTTATTAAATAAAACAGATTTACCGAGAAAATTAGTGATAAATAATGAAAAATTGAAAGATGCTGACGCTAAAATTATAGAAATATCAGCATTGAATAAAACAGGAATAGATGATTTATATAATGAAATCACAAAAATGTTTGATTTAAATCAAATAAATTTAGATCAAGATGTGGTAATAACAAATGTTAGACAAAAAAATCTAATAGAGAAAGCATTATCAAGTGTAAAAAAAGCAGAAGAAACTATGAGTAAAAAAATGCCTATAGATATAATTGCGATTTTTATAAAAGAAATTTTAGAGGAGCTAGGAAATATAACAGGAGAAATTGCAACTGACGATATAATTGATGAAATATTTTCAAAGTTCTGTCTTGGAAAATAATTTTGGAGCCTTAGGATGCATTTTAAGACAAACTAATAACAAATTAATGTAATTTTACACATGAAAAATAAAATGCCTTAAATTTGATTTTAAACACAATAAAAACCAATGAAGAAATTAATAAAAAATAGTAAAAAAACAGAAAGTGAACCAAATGAGTAATAAATTATCGTGGAGTAAACCGCTGATATAACAGAGAAACAAGTAAAGTAAACATAATATTTCTCAAAAAGTATAACTTTTACTTCAACTTAATTTAAATAAAATAGACACCAAATCATTGAAAAAGAAAGATTGGAAAAAAATACCACAAATTAGAAATGACACGAGATAGTTTAATTTAATTATCTGGAGTTAAAAACGAACCTTTCTTGTTTCACAAGGAATGAAACAAAAGCCGGGAACATTTGGTATAACTCATGTTGATATGACAAAATATCTGTGGAACAATATAAAAATAATAAAAAAAGGAATGATAAAAATGGAAATAAAAAAAGGAGAATATTTTGCAGGAGAATATGATGTTGCTGTAATTGGCGCAGGTCATGCAGGATGTGAAGCAGGATTGGCATCTGCAAGATTAGGAAAAAAGACACTAATCTTTTCAATAAGTTTAGATGCTATTGCAAATATGCCATGTAATCCACATATAGGAGGTAGTTCAAAAGGACACTTGGTTAGAGAAATTGATGCTTTAGGTGGAGAAATGGGAAAAAATACTGATAAAACAATGATACAAATAAAAATGTTAAATACATCAAAAGGACCAGCAGTTCATTCACTTAGAGCTCAAGCTGACAGAAAAAGATATCAAGCAGAAATGAAACATACATTAGAGAAACAAGAGAATCTTGAAGTAAAACAAGCAGAAATTGTGGATATTGAAGTAGAAAATGGGCAAATAACGGCAATTAAAACAGATTTAGGAGCAATATATAAAGTAAAAGCTGTTATTGTTGCAACTGGAACATATTTAAAAGGAAAAATATTTATTGGGGAATATTCAAAAGAAAGTGGACCTGATGGCGTATCAGCTGCTAATAAATTATCAGAAAGTCTAAAAAAATTGGGTATAAATTTAATTAGATTTAAAACAGGAACACCAGCTAGAATTAATAGAAGAAGCATTGATTTTAGTAAAATGGAGGTACAAAAAGGCGATGAAGGCGTTGAAGCATTTTCTTTTGAAGATAAACCTACGGAATTTAATCAAGTTGACTGTTATTTAACATATACAAATGAAAAAACACATGAAATAATAAGAAAAAATTTACATCGTTCTCCATTATATGCTGGAATGATAGAAGGAACAGGACCAAGATATTGTCCATCAATTGAGGATAAAGTTGTAAGGTTTAGTGATAAACCACGTCATCAGGCTTTTGTAGAACCTGTTGGACTTGACACAGAAGAAATGTATATTCAAGGAATGAGTTCATCATTACCAGAAGAAGTCCAAATTGCTTTATATCACACAATCCCAGGATTAGAACATGCAGAATTTACAAGACCAGCATATGCAATAGAATATGATTGTATAGATCCATCAAATTTAAAACTTTCACTAGAATATAAAGGAATAAAAGGATTGTTTATGGCAGGACAAATAAATGGAACATCAGGATATGAAGAAGCAGCAAGTCAAGGATTAATTGCAGGAATAAATGCATCACAAGAAATAGATGGAAAAGAGCCTGTAATCCTTGATAGAAGTCAAGCTTACATAGGTGTATTAATAGATGATATTGTAACCAAAGGAACAAATGAGCCATATAGAATGATGACATCAAGAGCTGAATATAGACTTTTACTAAGACAAGATAATGCAGATTTAAGATTAACAGAAATAGGGCATAAAATAGGTTTAATTTCTGACGAAAGATATAATAAGTTTGTTGAGAAACGTGAGGATATTAAAAAGGAAATAGCTAGATTAAAGAAATTAACTGTAAAACCTGAAAAAAAGGTTAATGATTTATTAGAAAAAGCAGGAACAACACCATTATCAACAGGAACTAAAATGGCAGAACTATTAAAAAGAACTGAATTAACATATGATATGTTAAAAGAAATTGACTCAGATAGACCAGAATTGACATTACAAGAAAAAGAAGAGGTAGAAATTCAAATAAAATATGAAGGATATATAAAATTACAAGAAGCACAAGTTGAAAAATTTAAAAAACTTGAAACAAAAATATTGCCTGAAGACATTGATTATGAAAAATTAAAAGGTTTAAGCTTAGAAGCAAGACAAAAATTAAATAAAGCAAAACCACATTCAATAGGCCAAGCTTCAAGAATATCAGGCGTTTCACCAGCTGATGTGTCAGTGCTTTTAGTATATTTACAACAAAGAAAAAAATAAAAGGGGCGTAAAATGGAAGAAAAAGAGTTTAAAGAAGAATTTGAAAAATATTTATCAAAAATTGAAGTAATGTTGAATGAAAAACAATATAATCAATTTTATAAATACATGAACCTTTTGATAGAATGGAATAAAAAAATAAATTTAACAGCAATAATTGAGCCTAAAGAGATAATTTTAAAACATTTTGTTGACTCTCTTACAATTGCTAAGTATATAAAACAAAATCAAAAAATGATTGATGTAGGCACAGGTGCTGGATTTCCTGGAATTCCTTTGAAGATATATTGTGAAGAATTAAATGTTACATTAGCTGATTCTTTAAATAAAAGAATAGTATTTTTAAATGAAATAATAAAAGAATTAGGATTAGAAAAAATAGAAACAATTCATGGAAGGGCAGAAGAACTTGGTCAAAATATAAAATATAGAGAAAAATATGATATAGCTGCATCAAGAGCTGTAGCAAATTTATCAACACTTTCAGAATATTTGCTTCCTTTTATAAAAAAAAGTGGATATTGTATATGTATGAAAAGTGCAAATATTGAAGAAGAAATAAATAATGCAAAATCAGCAATAAATATCCTTGGTGGTAGTATAGAAAAAGTTGAAAAATTTAATTTACCTGAAAGCGAGATTGGAAGAAGTATAATAAAAATAAATAAAGAAAAAAATACACCTAAAAAATATCCAAGAAAAGCTGGAACACCTGCAAAAGAGCCATTATAAAGGCTCTTTTTTCTTATGAAAAAATTAGCAAAAAAATAAATATAAAAAAATTAAATATTTGTACTTTTTTTATTGACTTTTTATTTATATTTGTATATTATTATAGTGATAGAAAAATGAAACACATCAATAAATATTAACTAAAAAATGGAGGCAATAAAATTGGGTAAAGTAATATCAGTAGCAAATCAAAAAGGTGGCGTTGGAAAAACTACAACCACAGTTAATTTAGGAACAATACTCGCAAAAAAAGGTAAAAAAGTATTGTTAATCGATGCAGATCCACAAGGAAATGCAACAAGTGGATTAGGCGTAGAAAAAGAAGTAGAAGCTTCAACATATGACATCTTGGTAAATGATACAACATTAGAAGAAGCTCTTGAAAAAACAATTATAAAAAATTTGAAAATATGTCCAGCAAATATGAATTTAGCAGGTGCAGAAGTCGAATTAGTATCTATGATGTCAAGAGAGCAAAGATTGAAAGAAAAAATAGAGCCAATAAAAGAACAATTTGACTATATTTTAATTGATTGCCCACCATCTTTAGGATTAATAACATTAAATGCATTTACAGCTTCAGATAGTGTTTTAATTCCTGTGCAATGTGAATATTTCGCACTTGAAGGGTTAGGACAATTATTAAATACAATAAATTTAGTTAAAAAACATTTAAATAAAAATATACAGGTAGAAGGTGCTTTACTTACAATGTATGATATAAGAACAAATCTTTCAAATCAAGTTGTAAAGGAAGTAAAAAAATATTTCGATAATAAAGTATATAAAACTGTAATACCTAGAAATGTAAGGGTTAGCGAAGCACCAAGCTATGGAATGCCAATAACAGAATATGATCCAAGATCTAAAGGAGCTAAAAGTTATACTAAATTTGCAAAAGAATTTTTAAAAATAAACGAAGAAGAGAAAAAAGCTAAACATATGATTTAAGTTTAACTAAATAATGATAGGGGGAATAAAAATGGCAAAAATGTCAGGATTAGGAAAAGGACTTGATGCATTATTCGGACCAGTTCCAGAAGAAGAACAACAACAGGAAAATGACAAATTAAAAAATTTAAAGATAACTGAAGTAGAACCTAATAGAGATCAAGCAAGAAAAAAGTTTGATCAAGAAGCTTTAGAGGAATTAGCACAATCAATAAAAGAATATGGTTTAATACAACCAATAGTTGTAACAAAAAAAGATGGTTATTATAGTATAGTTGCTGGAGAAAGAAGATGGAGAGCTTCTAAAATAGCAGGATTAACAGAAATACCAGCTATAATAAGAGAAGATGATGAAAAAGTAAATTCAGAAATATCATTAATAGAAAATATGCAAAGAGAAGACTTAAACCCCGTAGAAAAAGCAATGGGAATAAAAGTGCTAATGGACAATTATGGAATGTCTCAAGAAGAAGTAGCTAAAAAGCTAGGAAAAGGAAGAAGTACAATTGCAAATTGGACTAGGGTATTAAATCTTGAACCACGTGTATTAGAAATGGCAAAAGAGGGTAAAATAACAGAAGGACACTGTAAAGCCCTTTTGATGATAACAGATCCAGAAAAACAATATTTGGCAGCTATGCAATTACAAGAAAGAGGCATAACTGTAAGACAAATGGAAGAAAAATCAAAAATAAAAATATCAAAAGAGCAAGAAAAAAGAAATCATGTATTATATAAGAAAATAGAAGAAACATTCCAAGGATTTTTTGGCTCAAAGGTAAGATTATCCCCAGGAAAAAGACGTGGAAAAATAGTAATAGAATATACTTCAAATGATGATTTGGAAAGGATAATGGGATTATTAAAATAAGAAAGAGTTGAGAATTATGGAAAGTTTAATAAATAATATAGGAGTAAATCAAATAATTGAAATATTATTAGCGCTATTAGTAGTATTGTTTATTGCATTTATAGCTGTTTTAGTAAAAACAGTATCATTAGATAAAAAATATAAAAAATTTATGAAAAAACTTGGAGAAAGTGAGAATTTAGAAGAAGACTTAGAAAATTTTATGTATAAAGTTGAAAGAGTTGAAAAGCAAAATGCTGAAATTCTTGGAAAAATAAATGGTCTTGATAAAGATATAGAAGGCTGCATACAAAAAGTTGGAATTGTAAGATATAGTGCATTTCAAGATACGGGAAGTGATTTAAGCTTTACACTTGCATTATTAGACGAAAAAAACAATGGAGTTGTACTAAATGGAATATATTCAAGAGAAATGTCAAATATATATGCAAAACCAGTAGAAGCAGGAAAGTCACCTTATACACTTTCTATTGAAGAACAACAAGCAATAAATAAGGCTTTAAATGTGAAAAAATAATATGTTTTAAATAAAAAATAAAAAAAGTATAATTTTATCTTGACAATTACTACTTGGTTATGCTAAGATAGTAATTGTCTTTACGATATGGAGAGGTGGTCGAGTTGGTTTATGGCACCAGTCTTGAAAATTGGCGTGCGTTCATAGCGTACCGTGGGTTCGAATCCCACCCTCTCCGCCAAATAAAACCCTGAAGGATTTATTATATACTTTAGGGCTTTAAATTTAATAGTTGTAGGTGTACCCAAGTGGTGAAGGGGGCAGTTTGCTAAACTGCTAGGTCGAGCAATCGGCGCGGAGGTTCGAACCCTCTCACCTACGCCAGAAAATAATATAAGGTTTATGAACTTATATTATTTTTTTGTTACAAAAGTATTACAATTGTATAAAAAAATAATTTTTGTTTGAAAAAAAAAATAAAGTATAGTATAATAATAACGAATAACAAAATTTTGTAAAAACAGGGAGTAAAAATGAGCAAAAAAGCAATAAATATTTTAATAATATTAATGTTATTATGTGTTTTGGTGATATTGCCATCAGTAGCATATGCATCAAATGGAACATTTGATGCAAGTACATATCAACCAAGTAGTACTACAGATGCAACTGGTGCAAGTAAAATACAAGATTTAGGAAATGTAATAATATCAGTTATAAGGACAGTGGGAACGATAATATCAGTTGCTATTTTATCAATAATTGGAATAAAATATATGACAGGTAGTGTAGAGGAAAAAGCTGAATATAAAAAAACAATGTTACCATATGTAATTGGTGCTGTAATTTTATTTGGAATAACAAGCTTCATAGGTATTATAGTAGATCTTGTAAAAGGTTTAATATAATATACTAAAAGGAGGATGATAAAGTGAAAAATAAAATTATTATATATATAACTACTGCTATAATATTATTGTTTGTTGGAATATTAATTCCTACAAATAATATATATGCAATGTTTACACCTGGAGGAGGAGTAGGATTTTCAAATGGTACTAAAAATAGTTCTTCTTCATCAACGCCAGATGATGTAATGAAAGATGCAGATGATTTTATAAAACAAGGGGAAAATACAGCTGATATTGATACAAACAAATTACATGATACATCCAACTTTTTATATAATTTACTTTTAGCTTTTGGAATAGTAGTAGCAGTAATTGTTGGAATGGTAATAGGAATAATGTATATGGTTGGAAGTGTAGAAGAAAAGGCAAATATGAAAAAAGCATTAATAGGATATGCATTAGGATGCTTTGTAGTATTTGGAGCATTTGGAATATGGAAGCTTTCAATTAATATATTATCAAATGTATAGGTAGGTGTATTATGAAGAATATCAAAAAAGTTATAATGAGTGCAATAATTATAATAACTATTTTTTGCCTAGGGGTTACATCTTATGGATTTTCTGTAGGAGATATGACAGGCAAAGATCCATCTAATGATGCTCAAAATTCAATAAATAATTTAGGACAGGGTGTTATAAAAATAATAAGTACAGTTGGTACAATAATATCAGTTGTATTTTTAATTATACTTGGAATAAAATATATGACAGGTAGTGTTGAAGAAAGAGCAAATTATAAAAAAACATTATTGCCATATGTAATTGGGGCTAGTATATTGTTTGCTGCATCAACATTAACAAGCATTATTTATAATATTGCAATTAATTTATAATTGTAGTATAATAAATAATAGATTATTATATTGTTATTATAATTCTTTGTGCATACAAAGAGATTTAATATATATTTTATAAAGAAAGGGTGAAAAGTTATGAAAATTAATGTAGAAAAAACAACAAAAATAGTTGCCATGATAATATTAGCTATTATGGTAGTAGCTGTTGCATCAACAGTATTTGCGTCAGTAGATCCATCAACATATAAAGGTGAATCAAGTGTTAGCACAACAAAGATTGATAGTTTAGGTAATACTATTATAAAAATAGTTAGTACTGTAGGTTCAATTGCATCTGTTCTTGTATTAGTTGTTTTAGGTATAAAATACATGATGGGAAGTGCTGAAGAAAAAGCAGAATATAAAAAGACTTTATTACCATACGTAATTGGAGCAGCTTTAGTTTTCGCAGCATCTGCAATTGCAGGAGTTGTTTACAACTTCGCAAATTCATCTATTGTATAGTAAGGATAAAAAAATACTGTTTAGTTTTAAAACTAAACAGTATTTTTTTGTAAAATAACAGCTTAATAAAGAAAATATATAAGTTAAAGTTACAGAAATGTTACAGATATATTAAAAACATATTAAAACGTAAAAAAAAGCATTAAAATGTCGCTTTTTTCTAGAAAGTTTGGTATAATATATATGATAAAATAATTGTGTCAAAAAAGGAGGAAATTTAAATGCAAACATATGAAATTCCAAGGAATTATAAAGGTGAGGGTAGAATATTGTATGTTTTCTCAACAAAAGCTTTAGGGTATACAGCAGCAGCAGCAGCTTTTGGAGGAATATTTTATCTTATTTTTAAGGTATTAGGACTGCAAATGATAGGAATAGGAATTGTAGTATTTTTGGGTTTAATTGGATTTTGCATAGGTACATTTAAAATTCCTGATAATAGAAAATTCAAATTTACAGAAAAAACAGGTGGAGAAGCCATTGATGATGTGATAAAAAGATGGATAAAATTTAAAAGAGGAAAAAAGAAGATATATGTATATCTAAAGGAGGAAACAAAAGATGAGCAATGATGGAATAACAAGTTTATTATCTGCAATATTAATAATAATGGTGAGTATACTGTTTGTGTTAATAATAGTTTATATTATATTAAGAGCTAAAACTAAAAAAGCAGAAAATTCAAATGGTGAAGAAATGTTGGCAGGAACCAAAAGACAAAAAACTATTCAACCCAAAACTGTAAATAATACATATTCAAAGCAATCAATATTTTCTTTTATGGAATTTGATAAAATTGAAGATAATATGATTGTAAGAGAAAAGGGAAAAAAATTCTTAATGGTTGTTGAATGCCAAGGAATAAATTATGATTTAATGTCCGGAATTGAAAAAAACAGTGTTGAACAAGGATTTCTACAATTTTTAAATACTTTAAGATATCCAGTTCAAATATATGTGCAAACAAGAACTGTTAACCTTGAAAGTGGAATTATAAAATATAAAGAAAGAATAAATAACATAAAGGACAGACTAATAAAAAAACAATTAGAATATACAAAAAAGGAAGCCTTAGGGGTTAGCGAGAAAGAACTAAATGAAGCTAAACTAGAATTAACAAGAGAACAGAACTTATATGAATATGGCTCAGATTTAGTAAGTAATACAGAAAGAATGAGTTTGAATAAAAATATTTTAAGAAAACACTATTATGTAATTATAGATTATATGCCAGAAGATATAAATAATGGAAACTATGGTAGCGAAGAAATTACAAGTATGGCATTTTCAGAATTATATACTAAAGCTCAATCAATAATAAGTTCATTAAGTGTTTGTGGAGTAAATGGAAAAATATTAGATTCTAAGCAATTAGCTGAATTATTATATGTTGCATATAATAGAGATGAAGCAGAAGTATATGAATTAGATAAAGCATTAGATGCAGGATATGATGATTTATATTCAACAGCACCAAATGTATTACAAAAGAGAATGAAAGAATTAGACAAAAAGATAGAAGAAGATGCTCAAAAATTAGTAAATCAAAAATTAAAAGAAGCTATTTGGGATTCAGAAGAAGAAAAAAGAGTAAAACAAAAAGAAGCACAAATGGATGAATTAATAAATCAAATGGCTCAAGTAATTATAGAAGAAAACCAAGATATGGTTGGAAAAAATATTGCTGATAGAGCAATAAAGAAAATAAAAGAAGATGGAAATACAAAGGAGGGAAAAGATGAAAAAGAACAAAAAACAACAAGAGGAAGAAGAAAGAAGATACAATAGTGAGGAAGATATAAGCATTTTAAAAAAAGCAACATTAAAAGATTTAATTGCACCATCAGGAATTGATGCTTCAAATATTGACCATATGGAAATTATATCTAATACAAAAAGATATGCAAGAAGTTTCTTTGTTTCAACTCTTCCTAGAATGTGTACTTTCCCAGAATTGTTTAGGGATATGTATCTTTTCGGCGATATAAATACATCGATTTATATCACACCAATAAAAGAAGACAGATCACAAAATGATTTAAACAGAGTTATTAATGAATTGGAAACAGAGAGAATTGTTGCAGCAGATAGAGGAAATATAAACAGACAAAGTACAATTACTCAAAAAAGATTGGAAGCAGAACAATTAAGAGATGAAATTGCAGCAGGATTTAACAAATTATTTGAAGCAACAGTTGTATCAACATTATTTACATATAATTTAGAGGATTTAGACAGATATACAAAAATGTTAGCTGCAGAAATGTCAAAAACTTTAGTTGGAATAAAGAGTGCATGGGGTATACAAGAAGAAGCGTTTCAATCCAATTTACCTTTAATGAATAATAAAATAAATAAATCACATACATTTGATAGAAATTCAATGGGAACAGTATTCCCATTTACAACATCAGAAATAGGACATCCAACGGGAGTTCCGATTGGATTTAACAAGCAAACTGGAACACCAATATTATTTGATAATTTTGCAAGTTCATTAACAAATTATAATATGGTTATTTTTGCTAAATCTGGTGCCGGTAAATCTGTTACAATGAAAACATTGGTTTCAAGATCTTCAGTACTTTCTGGAATCGAAAGTTTGGCACTAGATGCTGAAGGTGAATATACAGTTGTTGCTGAAAGTCTTGGCGGAATAAATGTTGTAATAAGCCCAACATCAAAAACAATTATAAATATCTTTGATATTGAAACAGAAACAATTAAAGATGAAATCACGGGAAAAGATAGAGTTGTTTTAAATGTTGAAAACAAGGTTGAAGACGTAACTCAAGGTTTACTTACAATGTCAAGAGGTAGTACAAGAAGTACAGAAGTTAATGAGTTAACAAAACAAATTATAGCAGAAACAGTTGCAGAAGAATATGCAGCACTTGGTATTACAAGCAATCCAAATAGTTTATATGAAAAAGATTCAGCAATGGTTTCAAGAGGAGAAATACTTGCAAAGAAGAAAAAGCCAATGCCAACAATAGGCAGCTGGTATAGAAGATTACAAGCAAAAGCAAAAGATAACAAAAACCCAGATTATCAATATCATTATAGTTATTTACTTAAGGTTATGAAACAATACATAAGAGAATATGATGGACAAATGGCATATTTTGATGGACAATCTACATTTGAATTATTAGAGGGAGCTCCCTTTATAAATCTTGATATTTCTCAACTAGAAGAAAGATTTGCAAGACCACTTGCTCAACAAATTTTACTTTCTTGGATTTGGGAAAAGTTTGTTAAGAAAAATAGTGAAGATAAAACAAGAGCAGCTAAAAAAAGAGTACTAGTTGATGAGGCATGGATGTTACTTCCATATCCAGAAGCCGTAGATTTTTTAAATAAAATGGCAAGACGTGCAAGAAAAAGAAATGTATCTTTGGCAATTATTTCACAGAGATTCCAAGATTTCTATGAAAAGCCAGAAGCACAAGCTGTTTTAACATCTTCTGACACCAAGTTGTTCTTAGCACAAGATAAATCAGAAATTCAATACTTGAAGGAAGTATTTAAACTTTCAGATGGTGAAGCTAATTTCTTAGTTACATGCCAAAGAGGAGAAGGATTATTTAAGGTTGGAGCAGATACAGCAATCTTAAAAATTACACCAACGAGAAAAGAGTTTGAGTTTGTTGAAACAAACTTAAACCAATTAGCGAAAAGAAAAAATAACTAATGGAGGATAACTTTATGAAATTTTTTATGAATAAAAGCATATGGTCTAAAATTGCTATACTTTTAATAATTGTATTGCTGTTTCAATTTGTAGTAACTAAACCGACATTGGCGAAAGCAGAAGTTGGAGATACAAGAATAGATTTTGGAGGAAAATTATTATCACCAGTAATGTCATTAGTTGTATCATTAGCTGATGCCATGATGGATATGATGCATTCATCCATAATGGGAACAAATGAATCGCTATTGCCCGTTGATGTAGATAGTAAATGGTGGGAGATATTATCCAAGGTATTAGTTATTGGCGCAATAGTAGCAGCAGCAATTTTCGTAACAATAGCTACTTTTGGAGCAGCAGCTACTGTAGGTGCGGTAATAGGTGCTATTGGAACTGCATTGTGGACAGCATTAGGTGCAGGAGTAGCTAGTATAGGAGCTTATTTTGTTTTAGATAATGCTTTTGATCAGCTTAAAATTAAAGGTAAAGCAAGTGCTGTATCTTATACTGATGATATTGAATTACCGAGAACACTATATTTACCAGCTTATACATTAAGCCCAGAAGAAATTTTTGAAGGAAAAATTTTGTTATTTAATGTAGATTTCTTTGGAAAGCCAAAAGAAATAAAAAAAGCTGAAACAACGACAGAAGATGGTAATAAAACTGTAAATTATTATTATTATTTGAAAGATACTAATAAAGCTGATACAGAAGATAATAGAGTAAAAACTTCTAACCAAGATGTTGCAGCTGATTTACAAGGTAATATATCAAAATGGTATGTACAAATAAGAAATATAGTATTGGTATGTATGATGATAGTGCTTTTGTATATTGGTATAAGAATATTATTAACATCATTAGCAGGTGAAAAAGCTAAATATAAGCAATTTTTGCAAGATTGGTTTGTAGGATTAATTTTAATATTTTTTATGCATTATATTATGACTTTTGCAGTAACGATAGTTCAAAAAATAACGGATATTGTAGATACAAGTGTTGATTCCAATACATATGTTGTAAAATTCCCAGTAGATAAGGATGGAAAAATAGTTAAATTCTTTAATAATAATAAAATGGCTTATATGATATATGATAAGAATGGAAAGCAAATTACAAGTGATGAAAACGGAAAAGTAAAAGAAGGAGACGCAGCTTATGTAGTATATCCAACTAATGTCTTGGGATCATTAAGATTAACCCTTCAATTACAAAGTTGGGGTGCAGGTTATATAGGATATGCTTTAGCATTTGTAGTTCTAGTCTTGTTTACAGTATTTTTTATATTTACATATTTAAGAAGGGTATTATATATGGCTTTTCTAACATTAATTGCACCAGTTGTAGCATTAACATACCCAATAGATAAAATGAATGATGGTAGTGCACAAGGATTTACTAAATGGTTTAGAGAGTATATATTTAATTTACTAATTCAACCAATGCACTTAATGTTATATTACATTTTAGTAACTTCAGCATTTGATTTAGCAGGAAAAAATATAATTTATACATTAGTAGCAATTGGATTTATGATGCCAGCAGAAAAATTATTGAGAAGCTTCTTTGGATTTGAAAAAGCTCATACACCTGGACTTCTTGCAGGACCTGCAGGAGCAGCTTTAACAATGCAAGGACTTCAAACATTATCTAATTTAAGAAGTGGAAAAAGTAAAAGTAAAGAAAGTAGCAAAGGTAATGCTAAACCACAAGTACGACAAGCTAATAATTCAAATAGACTTTTGAATAAATTAGATGGAGATGTAAATCCAACAAGTGAAATGGCATCATTAGTTGGAAATGCTGAAGAAGGTAAAGCTGCAGGAGCTGTTAATGGAAAAGTAGGAATAAATGATAGTCAATTAGGAATAGATAAAGATCAAGCAGCATTAGATGCAATGAAGGATAATGACTTAAATGGTGAGCAAAATGCATTAAATGATATGATGTTAGAAGACGGAATTGTAACTGCTGGTGAAGTAGGAGCATTAGATAATGACCAAAAGGCAATAGATAATTTAAGAGATGAAATGGGAGATGATCCTGAAGCAAAGGCATATTTGGCCGAACAACAAGAAGATATAAATAAGAGAAGATTGGAATTAGCAAGAAGAGCTGGATTAGAAGAAGAACAAGCAAATGTAAGTCAAAATAGAATATATCAACAACCACTTCTTGATGCTGAACAAGATGAAATAAATAAAAGAAAAGCAGAATTATCAAGTGATAGTATTCCAACTGAAAAAATTGATCCTATTCAACAACAAAGAGAAGCAGTTATTAGAGATGCACAAGCAGAGGCAGCTGAAAAGATTTCACAAGATAGAGCAGAAATTCCAAAAATCAAGAGAGTTCAGTCTGCAGTTATGAGAGGTGCAATGAAAGCACCGAAAGTTATTGGTGGTGCATCAAGAGTAGCTGGAAGATATTTTGCTACTGGAGCAGGAGTTGCGTTGGGTGCTGCAGCTGGAATTGCGACAGGAAATCCAAAACAAATGCTTACATATATGGGAGTAGGTGCTGCGACAGGAAATAAAATTGGAGCAGTATCAGGTGAAAATATTTCAAATAATTTACAAAGTGCAGGACAAGTAATTAGTGATAAATATAATAAAATGCTTGATAAGGATGACGCATTAAGACAAATAGAACTAGAAAAAGAAGTAAAAGCTCAAAGAAAAGAATATGTATCAGCTATGAAAGAAAGTGGATTTTCTAAAGATGAAACTAAAGAAATGGTGGACAAAGGAATAATAGATAGATATATTAAGAATAATGTAAATTCACAAGATGCAGTAGTATCAGAACAAATGAGAAGAGATGATCCAAAGATATCACAAGAACAAGCAATTGCGACAGCTAAGTATGCAAAAAGAGTTGGAGAAGCTTCTAAAGGACCAGAAAGAAAGAAATGGCAAGAACATTTTGCTGGTGAGTTTAAAGATAAAGCTAACTTAAATCAAGAACAAGCAAATGTAGCAGCCGAACAAACATTAAAGAGGGTAGATGCATTTAATAAATATAAGAAAAAATTAAATTAATAGAAAGAGGTAATAATCATGCATAATCTAATAAGATTTTATAATCAAAATAGAAAGGCAATTTGGATAGGCATTGGAATTATTGCCTCTCTATTTATATTACTTCAACTTCTTAATTTTATCGCTAAAAAAAATAATAATAAAATAACAGATTCAAATTATTCAAATTTAGTGCAAGAACATAAAATTCAAAGTGATTCAAAAGGAAATATAGCAACAGATAAATCAGTGGTAACTGGAGATAAGCTATCTTCTGAATCACTAAAAGATCAAACAAGTGTTATAGAGCAATTTTTAAATTTATGTAAAAATAACAATGATGAAGAAGCATATAATATGATTACAGATGAATGTAAAGAAGAGATGTTTAATACTGTAGAAGATTTTAAAAATATATATTTAGATTCAATTTTTAAAACAAAAGGCGTTACATTTAAAATATCAAATTGGTTTGGAAATACATATAAAGTTGATTTTACAGTTGGAGATATGTTATCAACAGGAAATCCAGATGATGTTGAAAACATACAAGATTATATAACTATAAAATCAGAAAATAATGAAACAAAAGTAAATATTAATAAGTATGTAGGAAGATATGAAGTAAATAGAGAAAAAGAAGACAATAATATAAAAATTTCAGTTATATCAAAAAATATATATATGGACTATGAAAAATATAAAATAAAAGTAGAAAATAATACAGATAATGATATTTTACTAGATGAAAGAAAAAATATAAATACAATGTATATTCAGGATGAAAAAGATGTTAAGCATGCAGCCTATACACAAGAATTAACAACTCCTGATTTAACTGTTAACAATCATGGTGCAAGAACACTTACAGTTAAATATTATAGTGCATATACTTCAAGCAAAAAAATAGATAAACTAGTATTTTCAGATGTGGTTTTAAATTATAGTCAAGATTTAGACAATGTATTAAATCCACAAATTGGAGAAATATCAATAAATTTATAAAAGGAGAAAAAATGAACAATAATTCTGAAGCAGTAAGACAAGCAATTAAAAAAGTTGCAAAAAAAGTTGGTAAAGTAGTTTCTAAAATAATGTTTATTCCATTAGTAATTTTTTCTATTATAATTATATTGTTAGGCGCGTGTGTATATTTTATAACAGTTGATGATGGGACTTATAAAGAAGGAGATTGGAAAAGTACAGGATATGGTGCAGCAGTATATAAATCTGAAGCTAAGGTAAATTCTGATGGTTCAATATCTGCAGGAAAAACAGCTAAAGAAATATGGGATGAATTAAGAAAAAATGGTAGTAGTGTAACAGATTATTTAAGTGGACCTAAGGCTTTAGCAAAGTTAATGAATGCAGAATTAGTAACTTCTTTTCCAGATACACGTTCTAATCCAGATGAAAAAATAGACTGGGATAAGGTGGATTTGTTAGGAGATAAATTACAAGGAATAATTAAATTCAAGCGTGGAGATAAAGATGGAAAAACATATACAATGTCATATGTAGATGAAACAACATTTAGTGGATGGATGGAATGCTATAATTTAACAGGGAGTGAAGAAGCTAAGAAAAATGTATTAAGCCATTTTACAATAGTAAGTGGTGATACAAGTAGTTCTTCTAATGGTAGTTTGAAAGTTAACCTTTCTAAAGATCAGGTTACAGATGCTTCACAAAAAATATTAGATGCAATTCCTAAAGTGCCATCACCCGGACAGGGATATTGTTTGGGATGGGTTAATAAAGTATATCAAGCAGCTGGTGTTGGTTCTCTTAATCAAATAGGAGCATATCAAGCTTTTCAAGCTACGCATGTTTCAACAGATAGAAATAATATTCCTGTAGGTGCAGCTGTATATTGTACGGGATCTCAATCAGCAGGAATTTATGGACATGTTGGAATATATGTTGGTGACAACAAAGTTATGGATAATATTGGATATATTAGGACAATTGATTTAGACAAATGGATAAAAGAAGCTGAAACTTCTGGTAATACCCAATGCGGTGGAAAACCTGGATGGCTAGGATGGGGCTGGTGGACTGGAGGTTCACCAACTGTAACAGGAACTGGAAGTAGTACAAGTAGTGATGAAACAAAAGATAATTCTAATACAGATAAAAATACAACAAAAAAAGTTGAAGATGGAAAAATTGAAACCAAAGGAAAATCTTATAGTGTAAAAGTAGCAACATGGAATTCAACAACTACAAAAGTTGAATCTAATGATCCAGCTGTAAAAGGATATACGACAACACAATATAACATGACAGCTACAACAATAAATTATCAAGATTTAGTATCTAAATATACTATGCCATTTAATTTATTATATGCGTTTTTAGTAGTTGGAGAAAGTGAAGATTTTGTTTCAGAATTAGCAGATTTAGTATATAATAGTGATATTGAAATCACTGTATATGATAATTATACTAAAAATACTGATGTAGATAAGTGGACATATACGCGAGTGGTAGAAGACGATGTTAATGCAACTGCAATCTTGGGAGATAAGATGAAGAGCACCAGTTTTACGAATAAAACTAGTAATCAATATACAACAACAAAGACGGTTATAACAGAAACTAATACATTGGATGTTAAAGTAAGTAAAGCTAATGTATGGATTGTGGATTATGAGTCAAATGTTGAATATCAATCCAATAAACCAAACAGTACATCATCAGATAATGGACAAGATGATCAAAAGAAACCTTCTAAAAAAACAACAGTTGGACCAGTATATAATTATAATGCAAAAGAAATTGATGAATTGGAAAAGCAAGTTTTAGATGAAGCGAATGGTGAGAGTAATGAATATAAGAAATCTGATGTGAAGACGTCTTCATTTTATGATAGATATAAATGGATAACAGATATAAATGATAATGTAACAAATACAACGGAGTCATCTTCATATACATCAAAACCTGGTACAGTAAAAGAGAAAACAGATCGTAAATCAAAAGATCCTAATTTTGTTACAATATATAATAAAAATAAATATGAAAGAAATGCTTCTAATATTGAAACTGCTGCATCATGGTTATTTGAAATAATTCAGATAAATCAGGATACAACAGATATGTTAGATTTAATAAAATATTTATTATATAAGGCAACGGGGATAAGTTATGGAGTAACAGAATTTGATTTTAGTATTTTTGATCCTTCTAATTTTCAAAAGGTAACAACAGGTTCAGAGGGAGGATTATCATTAAATACGACAATGTTTACAAAAGATGTATTTAAAAAGGCATTAGAATCTTATTACAATAAGACACACAATCAAGCCTTTTATAATAATTTTGTATTAAAAGCAGATGAGATTTATGATGCGTCAGTAAGAAATAATGTTAATCCTGAGTTAGTTGTAGTAACCGCAGGAACAGAACAAGGATGGAAACAAGGAGGAGGAGCTTATAATTATTGGGGAATAGGAGTATATAATGGCTCTAATGTTGGACAAAGTTTTAGTAGTATGTCTGATGGAATAGCAGCATTTGCTAATATTATAAAAAAATATTCTCCAGGTGGATCTATGGCTAATCTGATAATGCAAAGATACGAGGAAAGAAAAAATTCGGGTTGTGATCCTACAGGATATGGTATGCCAGGAACTTTGAGTGGATGGCAATCAGTATATTCTTCTTTAGGATATCATGTAACAGGAAGTGCAGGGGCAGGTGGATATTATTACATGGATCCTGGTGTAGCAGGAGTAACTAAAATATATAAAACACATAGTGAGTTTTTACAAAAATGTTATAATGTAGGTGGAGCACATGCGTATGGAACTATAACAACAGCATGGGAACAAGGGCAATATACTGCATATCAACTTGAACAAAAATTAAATTTATGGAATGCTATTTTTGGAGACTTCGGAACTTTAAGCTCAACATCAACGGATGGAACTGGAAAAGGAGCTCAAGTCGTTGCAGAAGCAAGAAAACAAATTGGAAAACCATATGTATGGGGAGCTGCAGGGCCAAATAGTTTTGATTGTTCTGGTTTAACAATGTGGTGTTATAACAAAATTGGAATAAAAATATCTCATAATGACAGATGTCAAAAAGCTGAAGCTAAAAAAGTTGTTCCTGTATCACAAGCAAGAGTAGGAGATATCTTATGGAAAGATGGACATGTTGGAATCTACATAGGAAATAATCAATATATACATGCACCAACTCCTGGACAAACAGTAACAATAGCCAATGGAGCAAATTCGATGTTTGTAAATGCATTACAATTCTTTTAATATGTAGGGAGGATATAGAATGAAAAAGATAATGATAAGTATTTGTATAACTATTTGTGTAATATTATTAATATTATTGATAATTATGTTTAATAATAAAAATTCTCAACATAGGACTAATAATGTAGAAACAAATGGTGATAGCAAAAATATTACATATACTACAGAAAAATTGAGAGATGCTACAAAATTTTATGCAATTGAAAAATGTATTCAAGAAAATAAAGACCAAAATTTTGTTGCAAAAGAAATGAATGTATTAGATGAATATGAATTTACTAGTTATGCTGTTTATGGAAAAAGTAATAATGCTGATAAATATTATATAGTTAGAACAGATTTATCAAGTGATGCATTTAGAATTGAAGATGTAAATGTAAGTAATATAGATAGTATTGATTTAAAGACTAATTTAAAAGAAATAAAAGATGATGGTAATAATAAGATTAATTATAGTACCATTACACCTAATGATATGGGAGAAAGATATTTACAAGAATTTCTAAATTTAGAAATATCAAATCCTGAAGAGGCATATAAATTATTGGATGAAAATAGTAAGAAAAATAAATTTTCAACTTTGGATGACTACAAAGATTATATAAAAAATAATTTGGATAAAATAAAAAATGAGAGTTTTAAAACTTGCAATTATGAATATGATGATGATTATACTATGTATTGGATAGAAACAACTGAAAATAATATGTATACATTTAAAGAAAATAGTATAGAAAATTATACAGTACTAATAACAGAATTAAATTAATAAAGTGGAGATATAATATGTCAAAAATGAAAAAAATAATTATTGTTGCAATTATTATTATATTAATAATAATTGCTGCAATAATAGGATATATGGTGACTAACCAAAAGAAAGATTTGGTAGATAAAGATAATAATAATGTAAATACTACCCCAAATAATAATATAGTTGAAAATAATGTTCAAACAGTTAAAGACAGTGCTTTATTTTATACAATAGAAAATTGTATAAAAAAATATGAAGGATATGTAAATACAAATTATGAAAAACAAGTTGATGAAAGAAATCTTCCATCATTAGCTGCATCATATGGATTTTCAACTCAAGAAGATAAAAATAGTGCTATAATGAATTTTTTAGATCAAGATTATATTAAAGAAAATAATATAAATAAAAATAATTTAAATAATTTTATTGAAGAAACTAATAATGAAGATATTATAGTTACAGCATTAAAAATAAATAAATTGGAAAGTGATAATTCTGAAGTAAATTCTTATAGTGTATATGCTAAAAAAAGTGATGGGGACAATGAAAAAAATATATATTATATTATAAAATTGGATGAAAGTAATGAAGCATTTTGCATTTATCCATTGAATAAAGATTATAAAAATATCGATGAAATAAATGTAAAAAATCAAACTAAAAACATTGAAAAAAATAATCAAAATGCTATTATACAAAGCGATGTAAGTGATGCTGAGATTACAACTAAATATTTTCAAGAATTTAAGGAGCTAGTAATAAATAAGCCAGAAGAAGCTTATGATAAGTTGGATGTAAACTATAGAAATAAAAGGTTTGGTAGTTTAGATGAATTTGAAAATTATATAAATGCAAACATAGATGATATCGAATTATCACAAATTTTAAAATATTTAAAAGAAGAAAATGATAATTATAATGAATATGTAGCAAAAGATAGATATGAAAATTTATATATTTTTGATGAAGAATCACCAAATAATTATACTGTAAAATTAGATACATATACAATTGTTACGGATAAATTTAAAAGTGAATATAGCCAATCTGAAGAAGAAAGAAAAGTTCAATTACAATTAGATGTGTTTAGACAAATGATAAATAATCAAGATTTTAAATCTGCATATAATGTATTAGCGGATGGATTTAAAAATAACTATTTTAAGACACAAGATAGTTTTGAAGAATATATGAGAAAACATGCATTTAAATATAATAAGATAAATTTTGAAGATATTAATCAACAAGGTAATTTGTATGTATGTAAAGCCAATTTTACAGATTTAAGTGAAGGAAATTATGAAGATGAAAGTAAAAAAGATGTTAATCAATATGATTGGACATTTATAGTACAACTAAATGATGCTGAAAATTTTAAATTATCATTTAGTATTGAATAAAAAGAGAGAATGTGATATTCTCTCTTTAAATTATATATAGGAGATCAATATGTTTAAGAAAATCAAATCATTAACCAATATTTTTGCCAAAGATTTTTTACAAAGAACAAAATTAATAGATCCAGAAACAAATAAAAAAACAATATGGTTTTGGATGATAATAATATTAGCAATAGCAATGGTATATATTAGTAATGAAGCCATAATTAAATTAAAATCAATAAATCAACCAGAAATATTTTTAAATTTGTATATGGTATTTTTATTTTTATTAGTAACATTTCAAACAATAGCAATAAGTACTAATATATACTTTTTCTCAAAAGATTTAGAATTTGTTATGCCGTTACCAATAGAGCCTAAAATATTATTAATATCAAAATTTAATACTATAATAATTCTAATATATGTAACAGAAGCACTATTCGGTTTTATACCATTAGTATTATATGGATTTTTAAATTTTACAACTTTTGGATATTTTTTATGGACAACATTATTTTTATTATTTATACCAATTATAATAGCTTCAGTAATAAGTTTTTTAACTATTATATTAATGAGATTATTTGGATTTATAAAAAGTAAAATAATAGTTCAAAATTTAGTAACTTTTATATTAATATTTTTAATGATAGGTGTTGAATATTTATTATTTGGTAATTTGAAAAATATACAAGAAGAAAATAAAATAATTTCATATATTACATCAATATTATGTAGTAAAGATTTTTTCTTTGTAATTAAAAGTTTATTTTTTATAATATTAATTGCTTTAGTGGTATTTAATTTATTTATTTATTTGTCTAAAAAAAATTATTTAAAAATCATATTAAAAAGTTTATCTATAGGAAATGGAAAAGTAAAAAATATAAAAAGATTAAGAGTAAAAAATAATAAAGTTGCAAAATCATATATAAAAAAGGAATTTAAAAATTTAATAAAACATCCAATATTTTTCATGGAAACAATTTTACCTGTAATAATGACAATGATTACTATCGTAATGCTAGCTAATGTTTTAATTCCAGCTATAGATAGTACAATTCAAGCTGATGAAGAAATAAGTACTTCCTTGGCATCATTAAGTTTTAATAGCGAAATGATTTGTGTTATTTTAGGAATCTTACAGTTGTTATTTTCTATTTCTAGTTTGTCAGTAACAGCATTTTCTAGAGATGGAAAGGAAGCAATTTTTACAAAATATATTCCTCTAAGTTTATATAAACAATTTTTATATAAAAATGTATTACAAATTGTATTAAATATAATTGTATCAGCTGTTATTTTGATATTAATATATAATTTTATTCCTAAAATAGGATTAATAAATATTATTTTTATATTTGGAATATCAATTATAATTAATTTAATAAATAGTTTTTTAATGGTTGTAATAGATTTAAGGAAACCATATTTAAATTGGAATTCTGAACATTCTGTTGTAAAGAAAAATGATAATAAATCTTTTCAATATGCATTAACAGTAATAATGATTTTATTATATATGTATATTTCTAATATTTTTAAAGAATTAAATGTTACTTTAACTTTGTGTTTAGAAGGAATTATATTATTATTTATATTTATAATAATAAATGTGTTAATAAAGAAAAATATAAAAAAATTATTTAATAAAATAAATTAAAAAATGGGTACTATTAATTAGCACCCATTTTAAATATGTTTAAAAAAATATCAACAATAAATTTAATAAAAAAGTTTTCTTCATATAATTCATGTAAAAAATTTTTAACAAAAGGTATTTGACAAATAAGAATAACAATAAAAATTGTAATTATTAAAGCAATAAAATTTTTAAATATTTCTCTTGGTGTTTTTTTATATCTAATTTTATATCCTCTATTTTTTAAATCTTGAATATAAGCATCATGATATGCTTTTTGTCTAGCGCGTTGCATTTCTTCTTGATATTCAAGTTCTTTTTCATATGCTTCTTGCGCAGCCATTTGCTTAGCTAATTCTTGTTGTTGGAAGTCTTGGTTAGTCTGATTTTGTGTGGTATTATAATTTATTTGTGAATTATAAGTTGAACCTGGATTTGTTGAACGATTATTTTTTTCATTTTTTAAATTATTTAATTCATTATATAAAATTTGGTTTTCTTGAGCCATTTTATTAAAGTCTTCTTCAGAAATTGTAGAGGCTTTTAAAGTTTTATCAAAATTTGCTCTAGATTCTGGATTTGATAATATTTCATAAGCTTCATTTATTTCTTTTAATTTTTCACTTGCTGCTTCTTTTTGACTTTCTTCTTGTAAATCTGGATGATATTTTTTGGCTAAAGCTTTATATGCTTTTTCTATAACTTCTTGAGAAGCACTTGAATCAACTTCTAGTGTTTTATAATAATTTTTGCTCATTTATAAACTCCTTAATTATTTTTTTACATATCAAAATAAATATAACACAAAAATCAAATTGCTTCAAGTATATGAACAATAAATATGTTTTAATCATATTTTATAATGGGTGATTATTATGAAGTTAGGATTATGTTTGGCTGGTGGTGGGGTTAAAGGTGCTGCTCATATTGGCGTGTTAAAAGCTTTTGAAGATGAAAATATAAAATTTAATTACATAGCTGGTACTTCATCTGGTAGTATTGTTTCGGCTTTATATGCTTGTGGTTTTTCAGCAGATGAAATTTATAATATATTTAAAAAATATTGTAAAAAAATAAAATATGTTGATTTTTTAAATATATTAAAATTAATTTTTGGTATTGTTTTTACTGGTGATATAAAAATAGATGGATTTAATTCTGGTAAAAAAATAGAAAAAATGATTAATAAGGTTTGCAATCAATATGGTTTTTATACAATGAGAGACATTAAAAAAATATTAGCTATTCCAAGTGTTAACTTATGTAATGGTGAAGTGGTTTGTTTTACTTCATGTCAAAATAGAAAAAAGCCGGTAGATAATACTGTTTTTTGTGATGACATTGAAATAGGGAAGGCTGTAAGAGCAAGTTGCAGTTATCCAGTTGTTTTTTCACCATGTAATTATAGAAATATAAAGTTGATTGATGGTGGAATTAGAGAAAATGTACCTTGGCGTGAGTTGGAGTTTTTGGGTGCAGATAAGATTGTAAATGTTGTTTTTGAAGATGAGGAAGAAGAAAGCTGTGAAAAAAATATAGTTGAAGTTGCGTTTAGATCTATTAATTTATTGTGTAAAGAATTGTCTGGTTATGAAATAGATAGTGCAGGATATGTTTTGAAAATTTCGAGTAAAAAAGTTGGATTACTTGATATGAAGAAAATTGATTATTTATATAATTTAGGTTATAAAGTTGCAAAAAGTAAAATTAATGAAATAAAAAAATTTATTGATTAATAAAAAGATGCGGAATTTTTGTTATTTCCGCATCTTTTTTATAATATAAAATTATTTTTTAATAGTTATTTTTTCTTTTATATCACTGTTTTCTTTATCAATTGCTTTTTTAGCATTATTTTTTTCTTTTAAATTATCTTTGGCTACAGTCATTAGAAGTTTTATTCTATTTGTTTGATTTGTTTCACTTGCACCAGGATCGTAGTCAACAGGAGAAATATTTGCATCTGGATATTTACTTCTAATTGTTTTTATAACACCTTTACCAACAACGTGGTTAGGTAAACAAGCAAATGGTTGAACACATACTATGTTTGGAATTCCATGTTCGATATATTCAATCATTTCAGCTGTTAAGAACCAACCTTCACCTGTTTGGTTTCCTATTGATAATATGTCTTTTACTTTGTCTTCTAAATGCCATATATCACAAGGTGGTAAGTAACCTTTTTTAGAATTTGATAAAGCTATTTTTAGATCTTTTTCCATTATATCTATTAATTTGATTGCTATTTTACTTATTTTTGATGATGTTTTATTTGTATTTAAAAGTTTATTAAATGTTATTTTATGTGTTGCCATAAATTTTATGAATCCCATAAAATCAGGTAATACAACTTCTGCACCTTCTTTTTCTAATAAGTCTGCAACAAAATTATTTCCAAATGGATGATATTTTATTAAAACTTCTCCAACTATACCAACTTTTGGCTTTTCTACAGAAGTATCTAATTCTATTTTTTCAAAATCATTTACAATATCATAAATACTTTGTTTAAATTCTTTATTTTTTGTTTTAGCTAGAATTTCCTTGCATTTTTTAATCCATTTATTAAATAATGCTTCGGTTTCTCCTTTGTGAACTTCATATGCTCTATTTTTTGTAAGCATTTTTTGCAATAAATCTGCATATATAACGCATTTTAACATTTTATCCATTAAAGGAACTGTTATTTTAAATCCAGGCATTTTTTCCATACCTACTACATTTAATGATATAACAGGTACTTGTTCAAATCCAGCATCTTTTAATGCTTTTCTTATAAATCCAATATAATTTGTTGCTCTACATCCACCGCCTGTTTGTGACATTATTAAAGCTGTTCTATTTGGATCATATTTTCCAGATTGTAAAGCTTCAATCATTTGTCCTGTAACTAATATTGATGGATAACATGCATCATTATTTACATATTTTAAACCTGTTTCTACAGTTTTTTGTGTACATTCACGTAATAGTTCTACATTATATCCGCAAGATTTAACAGCTGTTTCTAGCAATTCAAAGTGAATTGGAGCCATTTGAGGGAATAATATAGTATAATTTTTTCTCATATCTTTTGTAAAGATTTTTTTATGTATTCCATAATCTCCAGTTGTTTTTTCTTCATGTTTTTCATGTTCACGTTTTTTCATACTTGCAAGTAATGAACGGATACGTATACGTACAGCACCTAAATTGTTTACTTCATCTATTTTTATTAATGTATACATCTTATCATAACTTGATAAAATTTCTTCAACTTGATCTGTTGTTACTGCATCTACACCACATCCAAATGAATTTAGTTGAACAAGCTCTAAACAATCATGTTTTCCAACAAAGTCGGCAGCTGCATATAATCTAGCATGAAATACCCATTGGTCAACAACTCTTATTGGTCGTTTAGCTTCTGATTTATCTGAAACACTATCTTCTGTTAATACACATAAACCTAAAGATGTTATTAATGTATCAATACCATGATTAATTTCTGGATCTACATGATATGGACGTCCTGCTAACACAATACCTTTTAAATTATTTTCCTCTATGTATTTTACAGTTTCAGCACCTTTTTGACGTATGTCATTTTTACATTTTTGATATTCTGCTTCAGCTTTATCAGCTGCTTCATTTAATTCTGATTTTGTAAAGTTATATTCCTTAAATTCGTCAAGTTCTAATATTTTTTTAACTAAGTTTTTCTTGTCTAAAGGTAAAAATGGATTTAAGAATTTTACTGATGGATCTTTTAATTCTTCAATATTATTTTTTAATACCTCTGAATAAGAAATTACTATTGGACAGTTATAATGGTTATCTGCTTTTTCATATTCTTTTCTTGAATAAGGTATACAAGGATAGAATATAGTTTTTATTCCTTTTTCTAATAAGCTTTCTACATGTCCATGAGAAAGTTTGGCAGGGTAACAAACAGATTCAGATGGCATTGATTCCATTCCTTTTTCATATGTTGCACGAGTACTTTTTTCTGAAAGAATTACTCTAAATCCTAAACTTGTTAAAAATGTAAACCAGAATGGATAATCTTCATACATATTTAAAACTCTAGGAATTCCAATAACTCCTCTAGGAGCGTCTTTTTCTTCTAATGGTTTATAATCAAAAATTCTTTCATATTTATATTTAACTAAGTTTGGAAGATTTTTGTTCTTAGAAACAATTCCAGCTCCTCTTTCACAACGGTTTCCGGAAATATGTACTTGTCCATTACTAAATCTATTTATTGTTAATAAACAATGATTTTCACATATTCCACATCTTGTGTGTGTTACTTTTATTTTTAAATTATCTAATTCATTTTCTTTTAATATTGTTGACTTGTATTCCATATCTAAATTTGTTTCGTATTGTTCTTTAGATAAAAGAGCCATTCCATATGCTCCCATAAGTCCTGCAATATCAGGTCTTACTACATTTTTACCAACAATTAATTCAAATGCACGTAGAACGGCATCATTGTAGAAAGTACCACCTTGAACAACGATGTGATCTCCAAGTGTTGAAACATCTCTTACTTTCATAACTTTTTGAATTGCATTTTTTATAACTGAGTATGAAAGACCACTTGAGATATCACCAACTGAATATCCTTCTTTTTGTGCTTGTTTTATCTTTGAATTCATAAATACGGTACATCTTGATCCTAGGTCGACAGGTGTTTTTGAATGTATTGCTTCATCAACAAATTTTGATATTTCTAAGTTTAAACTTTTAGCAAATGTTTCTATAAATGAACCACATCCAGATGAACATGCTTCATTTAGCATGATGTTATCTATTGAACCATTTTTCATACGAATATATTTCATATCTTGTCCACCAATATCAACAATACTTGTAACATCTGGTTCGAATTTTTTAGCTGCTGTATAGTGAGCTATTGTTTCGATTTCATTTATATCAACATTTAAGGCTGTTTGTATTAGTTTTTCACCATATCCTGTAACGCCACTGAATCTAAGTACGGCTTTTTCTGGTAATTCATGATATAATTTTCTTAACATGTTCATAACACTGTTTAATGGATTACCTTCGTTACTTCCATATAATGAATAAAGTAGATTTCCGTCTCTATCAATTAATACTAATTTAGTTGTTGTAGAACCTGCATCAATTCCTAAGAAACAATCACCTTCATATGTTTTTAAATCTTTTTTTGTAATTTTGTCCTTATCATGTCTTTCTTTAAACTTTTTATATTCTTCTTCATTTTTAAATAAAGGAGCTAAAGGTTTTGTTGTTGTGTCATGTGAGTTACGTAAGTTTTCTATTTTTTTAGCAAGTTCGTCAGGAGTGATTTCTGCTGTACCAATAGAATCTAAGGCAGCTCCTTTGGCAACTAATAGGTGGGCTTCTTCTGGAACAATAATTTCATCATCAGTTAAGTGTAAAGTTTCGATAAATCTTTTTCTTAATTCTGATAAGTAATTTAAAGGTCCTCCTAAAAATGCTACATTTCCACGAATTGGTCTACCACATGCTAGTCCACTAATTGTTTGATTTACAACTGCTTGAAAAATAGAAGCAGCAATATCTTCTTTAGCGGCACCTTCATTAATTAAAGGTTGTATATCTGTTTTTGCAAAAACACCACAACGAGATGCAATTGGATAAATTGTTTTAAAGGTTTTAGCTAATTCATTTAAACCTTGTGTATCTGTGTGTAATAATGATGCCATTTGGTCTAAAAACGCACCTGTACCACCAGCACATGTTCCATTCATACGTTGTTCAATTGATTGATCAAAATAAATTATTTTTGCATCTTCGCCACCAAGTTCTATAACTACATCTGTTTGAGGTATGTATTTTTCAACAGCACGTTTGCAAGAAACGACCTCTTGAATAAAGTCTACTCCTAAAAATTTAGCAGCAGACATTGCACCAGAACCTGTTAAGGCTATTGTAAAAGTGTTAGATGGATATTTTAATAATAAGTCCTCTAATACGCTACAAACAGTATTTTTTGTATCTGAAAAGTGCCTTTGATAATTTTTATATAATGTATTGCCATTTTTGTCCATAACAATAATTTTTACTGTAGTTGAACCTACATCTAATCCAACATGTAATAATTCACTCATGACAAATTCTCCTTTTTTATACATAATTTATGCTTTTTAACACCCTCATTTTATACGGAAAAAGGCTTTTTGTCAAATGGTAAATATTAGAAGGCAACATAAAAAATATATGAAATTTATATGATAAAAATTTTATATATTTGAGTATTAATAAAATTTATGTTAAAATATAATTTGTAAAAAAATTGGAAAGTAGGAACTTAAAATGGATAGATATTCAAAAATAGAAACAAAAGATAAAAGAGAAATAGTTTTATTAATTGGTAACGGGTGTAAGTGGAAAAAATGTACTTTTTGCAATTATTATTTAGATGCAAATAGTAATGAAGAAGAGCAATATAATATAAATAAAAAGGTATTAGATCAAGTAACAGGAAAATACGGTGTGCTTGAGGCAATTAATTCTGGTAGTATTTTTGAATTAAATAAGAGAAGTTTAAATGAGTTAATAAATACATGTTTAAAAAAGAATATTAAAAAATTAATAATTGAAAGTCATTATATGTATAAAAGACAAATAAAAGAGTTTAGAAAAAAATGTAATGAATTAGGAATTATATTAAAAGTCAAAGGTGGCGTAGAAACTTTTGATGCTCATTTGAGAGAGGATGTTTGGAAAAAGGGATTTGGAAAAGTAAGTCTTGATGAGTTTAAGGAAGCTTTTGATGAAATAAATTTATTAGTTGGAGTAAAAGGACAAAATTTGGAACAAATAGAAAAAGACATAGAAATAGGAAGGAAAAATTTTGAAAGAATATGTGTTAATGTTTATAAGGAAATGGATGATATTATACCAGCTGATAAAAAATTAGAAGAAGAATTTGTAAAAAAATTATACCCTAAATATAAAGATGATCCTAATATAGATATTTTACTTCAAAATACTGATTTTGGCGTAGGGGATTAATAAAAAAGTGCATATTAAATATGCGCTTTTTATTTTTATAAGTTCTAAAAAGGACAAACAAATAATAATATTGATAATAAATAAAAGTTTAAGGAGGAAAAAAATGAAAAGTAAAAAAATTGTTATCATATTTGGATTATTATTTGTTTTATTAATTACTGGGGGATATTTTATAATTCAAAATATGAGACAAAATCAAGATAAAGTGAATAATCAAGAATATACACCACAAGAAGAAATATCTGAAGAGCAATCAAGACAAACAATTGTAAGTTTATATTTTAAATCAAAAGAAAATCAAGAATTAATTCCTGAAGCTAGATTGGTTGATATAAAAGAAATGATAAATAATCCATGTGATAAATTAATAAATTTACTACTTGATGGTCCCAAGAGTGATAAACAAGAAAGGGTAATACCAGAAAATACAAAACTATTAAAAACAGAAATACAAGGTGATTGTATAACTATAGATTTTTCATCTGAATTTTTAAATTATGATAAAACAAATAGTAAAAATAAAGAAAATATGATTAATAGTATTGTAAATACAGTAACACAATTAACAGAAATAAATAATGTAAAAATATTAATAGATGGAAATGTTAATAGTGATTTTAATGAAGTATATTCTAAAAAAATTACTTAAATAATTTTAAAAAATGTACATACCAATTAAATTTTTGAAAATCATTTAAAAAACATTCAACATCATTTAATGATTTTAGGGTATTATCTTTACAAATTTTTATTTTTGATTTTTTCTTAGGAGGTGGTTTAGGTCCGCCTCTATTATTTTGAATCATGATATCACCTTCTATGGATTTTTTTTAATATTTATAGTATAATATGAAAATAATTAATAAAGGTGATATAAAATAAATGAATGATTTTTTAAAAGAAAATGAAAGAATAGATGATTTAGAATTTAAAAATTTAAAAATAATTCAAAATAAAAATGGATTTTGTTTTGGAATAGATAGTGTACTTTTAGTGAATTTTGCAAAAGAAATAAAAAAGCAAAGTAAAATATTAGATTTAGGAACTGGCACAGGAATAATTCCTATATTACTAAGTGGAAAAGTGGAGCTAAAAAAAGCTATTGGGGTAGAAATACAAAAAGATGTTGCAAGTATGGCTAAAAGAAGTGTTAGTTTAAATAATTTGGATGATAAAATAGAAATAATAAATGAAAATGTAATTAATATAGGTAAATTATATCCAAAACAATATTTTGATGTAGTAATTACTAATCCTCCTTATAAAAAAATGGGAACAGGAATTATAAATGAAAGTGAAGCTAAAATAATATCAAGACATGAAATTACTGCTAATTTAGAAGATTTTATAAAAACAGCTAGAGATATGTTAAAAGATAAAGGAGAATTTTTCATGGTACATAGGCCAGAAAGATTAGTTGATATTATAAGTTTAATGCGAAAATTTAAAATTGAACCTAAAAAATTAAGATTTGTTTGTCCTAATAAAAATAAAGAGCCAAATATGGTTTTAATAAAAGGAATAAAAAATGCGAAGGAATTTTTAAAAATAGAAAAAAATTTATATGTGTATAATGAGGACGGAAATTATACTGATGAAATTTTAAAAATATATAATAAAATATAATAGGGAGAGTATAATATGCAAGATTATGGAAAATTATATATAGTAGCAACACCGATTGGAAATTTAAATGATATCACATTAAGAGCGATTAATGTATTAAAAAGTGTAGATATAGTGGTAGCTGAAGATACAAGACATTCTTTAAAATTATTAAATCATTTGCGAATCTCTAAGCCATTAATGAGCTATTATAGACATAAAGAAGAAGTAAAATATGAAAAAATATTAGAAAAAATAAAAGAAGGAAAAAATATTGCAATAATTTCAGATGCAGGTACACCAATAATTTCAGACCCAGGTGAAGTTATTGTAAAAGCTGCAATAAAAGAAAATATAGAGGTTATTCCAATTCCAGGAGCGTGTGCTGCAATTACAGCTTTAATGGCAGGAGGAGTAGATACAAAGAAATTTGTTTTTTATGGATTTATATCAATTAATAAAAAATTGAGAAAAAAAGAATTAGAAGAAATAAAAAAAGAAAATAAAACAATTATTTTATATGAAGCACCACATAAAATAAAAAACACATTAGAAGATTTAAAAGAATATATTCCAGAAAGAAAAATAATTATATGTAGGGAATTAACAAAAATTCATGAAGAATTTATAAGAGGTACTGCAGAAGAAGTTGCAAAAAAAATAACAGAACCTAAAGGAGAATATATAATTTTAATTGATTCTAATCCAGAAGAAGTAGAAGAGGAAAATGAATTAAATAAATTGACATTAGAACAGCATTATAAATATTACGAAAATCAAGGATTAGAGAAAAAAGAGATAATTAAGAAAATTGCTAAAGATAGAAATGTTAATAAAAATGAAATTTATATGCATTTTATTTAGCAGTAAAAGCGTGAAAATGCTAAATAATATTGAAAAAAAATAGTTGCAAACATTAAATGTTTATGGTATATTTGTTAAATAGATAGAGTGTAATATGATACACTCTATTTTATATAGGATATTAATGGGGGTAATATAATTGGAAAAATTAGTAGTTACAGGACCAACTCAATTAAAGGGAGAAGTAGTAATAAGTGGAGCTAAAAATGCTGCAGTAGCAATTTTACCAGCAACACTTTTAATAGACGGAGTATGTACAATTGAAAATTTACCAAATATTAGTGATATAAAAATATTGTGTGAAATACTAGAAAAATTAGGAGCAAAAATCACATGGAAAGATAAACATACAATATCAATAGATACAACAGAAATTAAAACAACAAAAGCACCTTTAGATTTAACAAGCAAATTTAGAGCATCTTATTATATAATAGGAGCAATGCTTGGTAGAAAAGGTGAAGTAGAAGTTGGAATGCCTGGTGGATGTAAACTAGGTGCAAGACCAATAGATCAACATATAAAAGGATTTGAAGCACTAGGAGCAAATGTTGTTGTAGAAAAAGGAACAATAAATGCAAAAGCTAAAAAAGGATTAAAAAGTGCACCAATTTATATGGATATAGTATCTGTTGGAGCAACAATAAATGTAATGCTTGCAGCTGTTTTAGCTAAAGGTACAACTGTTATTGATAATGCTGCAAAAGAACCACATATAGTTGATGTAGCAAACTTCTTAAACACAATGGGAGCAGATATTCGTGGAGCTGGAACTGATGTTATAAAAATAAATGGAGTTGAAAAATTACATGGAAATGCAACATATTCAGTTGTTCCAGATCAAATAGAAGCAGGAACATTTATGCTTGCTGCAGTAGCAACTAGAGGAGATTTAACTTTAAAAAATTGTATAACAAAACATTTGGAATCAGTAACTGCTAAAATAATAGAAGTTGGTGGAAATGTTGAAGATTATGGCGATAGTATAAGAGTATGGTGTAATAAAAGACCAAACAAAGCAAATATTAAAACTTTACCATATCCAGGATTTCCAACAGATTTACAACCTCAAATGGGTGTTGTTTTGTCAATTGCAAATGGTACAAGTATAATAAATGAAAGTATATGGGATTCAAGATTTCAATATACAGAAGAATTAAATAAAATGGGAGCTAAGATTACGGCTCAAGGAAAAACAGCGTTTTTTGAAGGTGTAAAAAAATTAAAAGGAGCACCAGTATTTTCATCAGATTTAAGAGCTGGGGCAGCATTAGTAATTGCTGGAACAGTTGCAGAAGGAAAAACAGAAATTTATAATTTACAACATATTGATAGAGGATATGAAAATATAGAAGAAAAATTCAGAAAAATTGGTGCTAAAATAGAAAGAGTAACAGAAGAGGATTAAAAATATGTTTAATTTTTGTAGCTTATATAGCGGAAGTAGTGGAAATAGCCTTTTTGTAGAAACAGAAAATACAAAAGTATTAATAGATGCAGGTGTAAGTTGTAAAAAAATTGAAACAGCATTAAAGGATATTAATATTGATCCAAAAGAACTTAATGGAATATTAGTTACACATGAACATATAGATCACGTACAATCATTAGGGAGCTTTTCTAAAAAATTTGACATACCTGTGTTTGTGAACCAAGAAACATTAGATGCTATGCCAGTCCAAAGAGATAAGATAGCAGAAAAAAATATTAATTTATTTAAAGTAAATGATAAATTTGAGGTTGGAGATTTATTAGTAAAACCTTTTGCTATACCACATGATGCAGCAAATCCTTGTGGATTTAGTGTATATAAAGGTGACAAAAAAATAAGTGTTGCAACTGATGTTGGGCATATGACAAATAGTATAGTAAAAAGTATGGAAGAGAGTTTATTTGTATTATTAGAAGCAAATTATGATCCAGAGGTTTTACGTTGTTCGCCATATCCATATTCATTAAAAACAAGAATTGCTGGACCAACAGGACATTTACCAAATGAAATGGCAGGAAAGACACTAACTTATTTATTACAATCTGGTTTAAAAAATGCAATGTTGGGACATTTAAGTAAAGAAAGTAATTTTCCAGAACTTGCATATCAAACTGTTTTAGATGAGTTATTAGCTAAAGAAGGAAATACTGATAAATTATCACTTAGTGTAGCTGCTAGGGATAAACATAGTAAAATAATAGAAATATAGAAAAATAATAAGATATAATGCATTTGTGTTATATCTTTTATATTAATATAAGGAGGAAAAATGTTAAATATCCATATTGTTTGTGTTGGAAAAATAAAAGAAAAATATTTAAAAGATGCAATAAATGAATATAGTAAAAGATTGTCTAAATTTTGTAAAATAGATTTTATAGAATTAAGTGACGAGAGAGTGCCAGATAAAATAAATGATAATATAGAAAATGAAATAAAAGAAAAAGAAGCAGCAAAAATTTTATCACATATTCCTAAAAATTCATACATATGTGCTTTAGATTTAGGTGGAAAACAACTAACTTCTGAAGAATTTTCAAAAAAAATTGAAGATATATCAATGCAAAATAGCCATGTAAGCTTTGTAATTGGTGGAACTTTAGGTTTAACAAAACAATTACTTGACAAATGTGACTTTAAAATTTGCTTTTCAAAAATGACTTTTCCACATCAACTTATTAGAGTATTTTTATTAGAGCAGATTTATCGTGCTTTTAAAATATCTTATGGTGAAACATATCATAGATAAAATGAATTGTAGAGAAAATAACAAAATAAGGGCTAACCAATAAAAAATATTTTCCCTACAAAATTAATAACTATTTAATTATTGAAATATTTTTTGATAATTTTTTTGATAACTTTTTGATTATAAAATATCTAACTATAAAAAATGTAAGAATAAATAATAAGATTTTAATCATAAATATTGTCCTTTTTAAAAATTTTTTATAATTATATTTTATAAAAAAGAAATTGTCAATAAAAACATTACGACATAATTCGACAAACCACAGTACTTACAATCATTCCAACTATATCAGAACAAAGTGAGGCAATTAAAATAAACCTCATTTTTTTTATTTTTACACAACTTGTATAAATAGCAATTGTATACAAAGTTGTTTCTGTTGATCCCATAATTGTTGATGCTATTTTACCAATTAAACTATCAACACCATAGTTTTTCATAATATCTGTTGCAACTGCAATGGAACCACTTCCTGATATTGGTCTAAGTAAAGCAAGAGGCATAAGCTCAGGAGGAAAGTTAAGAAAACTTAATATTGGAGAAGCTAAATTTGTTATAAAATCTAAAACACCAGAACTGCGTAAACAGCTAATAGCTACAAAAAGGCCAATTAATGTTGGAAGAATATTTAATGTAATTTCAATACCTTCTTTGGCACCATCTAAAAATATATCAAAAACTTTAGCTTTTTCAGATATGCCATAGAGAATAATAATTAAAATTACCATAGGCATTGCTAAATTTGAAATGAAGTTCATTAAATTCATAAAAATTCACCTTTTTAAATTTTTGATTTTGTAATTTTAATAAGTAGTTTTACTACAATTATTCCAGATATTCCGGCTATTATGGTGGCAATCCAAGTTGGGAATACAATTGCAGTTGGATTTTGGGAGTTAAGAGAATTTCTAATTGCAATAACTGTTGTTGGAATTAATTGAATGGAAGCTGTATTTATTACTATAAAGGTCATCATTGAATCAGATAAAGTATCTTTTTTTGTATTTTCTTTTTGCATTGAGTTCATAGCTTTAAGTCCCAGGGGAGTAGCAGCGTTTCCAAGTCCCAAAAAATTTGCAATTATATTCATTGAAATTTCTTTTTTTATTTTTAAATTATTTTTTAATTTAGGAAATAATATGTTGAGCAGTGGATTTAATATCTTTACTAAATTTTCTACCATGGATGTTTGACTGGCAATTTGCATAATTCCACTCCATAAACATAGAGTGCCTAGCAAACCAATAGATAAGTTTACTGCATCATTTGTCCCTTGAAAAATTGAATTATTTAAATTTTCCAAGTTTCCAGTAAAAATAGCAAAAGAAAATGATATAATTATAAAAATTGGCCAAACTATATTTAACATATATAAACATCACCTTAACAATTTTATGCAAAAATTTACTTTTTATGCCAAATATGATTGACCAAGTACCAATTTTATGTTATTATATGTATACAATAAATTGGATTGAATACGATAATTTTTAAGGAGGTTATAATAATTATGAAATCTACAGGTATTATAAGAAGAATGGACGAGTTAGGAAGGGTTGTTATTCCTATAGAAATTAGAAATCAATTTAATATAGCGCAAAGAGACCCTATTGAAATATATGTAGACGGTTCATCAATAATATTAAGAAAATTTGAGCCGAATTGTATTTTCTGTGGAAATACAAAAAATCTAGTTGCATATCATGATAAATTAATTTGCCATGAATGCTCAACCAAAATAGGAAAATTAAAACCAGAAGCATAAAAAAAGACTGATTATCAGTCTTTTTTTGCTGTTATTAAATCTTGTTTATTAAATAATTCTAACAATTTAAACTTGAATTGTATTTCTGCATTAGATTTATCGGAAACTAAAGCAAATTCTTCTTCTGACAAATTATTTTCTAGCATTTCTTTAGAATCTTCTGGGACGACACCTGAGGATACATCAACAAAGCATAAAGGAGGAAACATAACACACCACCAGTTTTGACCTTTTGCTTCACCAATTTCTACTCTTAATGCATCATAATATCCTGATGGTAAAGAAATGTCTCCATAATGCTTGGTTGGAAATTCAAAATTGCCAATATTAATTTTTACATTATAAGAATAACCTTCATTTTTTATTGTTTCTAAAGCAATATTTTTAAAATCATTTTCATGTTTTTTTGCTATTTCTATTGCTTCAGATTTACTTTGTGCATTTTTACATATTTTATTCATATAAGAAAGTAAATTATCACGAACTTTATATTTTAAATTCTGATCTTCTTGTGAATCACTATTTGCAATAACGTGTAATCTAAAAACACTATTAGCAATATCTGTTGATATGTTTTGTGCATAAGATACTGCACAAATTGTTGTATATATAAAAAGTAAGAATGTTAAAATAATAAACATTTTTATTTTTGAATTTTTAAATAAATTAAATAATTTTTTCATAGCATTTCCTCCAAAAAAACTTTTTTGTAAAAAACTTCTTTTAATTAATTATTTCCAACTTTAAAAAATTTATACATTGACGATTTTTGTCGGTAATTTTTTTGAAATATGTTTGAAATATTATTGACATATTTGTAAAACAATGGTAAAATTTACCAGTAAACAAAAAGCGGAGAAACCTTAAATCCGTATAACAAAAGATTGAAGGAGAGAAGTTTTTATGGAAATTTTAACTAAAGAAAAAACTTGTGCATTTTATGCAAGTGATTATCATTTTGAAATGATAAGCTTACCGTTTATTGAAAAAAATATTGAAGAGAATAAAGAAATAATAATATTAACTGAAAATAATTTAGAAGATACAATAAAAACTTTAATGAAAAATATTAATTTTAATAAAAATAAAAAAGAAAAAATAATTAAAATAAATTGGGAAAATAATGATTTAAATAAATTTAAAAAAATAAAAAAATGTGTAGAAAATAAAAAAGATATAATTATTTTTATAAAAGGAAAGGAAAATTATATAAAAAATATAAATAGTAATATTGAAAAATGGACAGAAAATTATAAAAAGGCTAGAATTATAGATTGTTATGATATAGAAGAGATTGGAAATAGAGTAGTTGATGTAATGAATAATTATAAAAATATCCTAAATACTACGGGAGAAACAAAAATAAAAAAATTATAGAAAAACATTGATATTTTTTTATAAATGGTATATAAATTAATAAAACATTAATTAAGGAGGATTTATGGACGAAAGATTGAATAATATAAAAGCCATTTTAAAAAAATATGATCAAGAACATTTATTAAATAATTTTGAAAAATTAGATGATATACATAAAGAAAAATTATTAGAAGAAATTGAAAATATTGATTTTGAACTTATGAATAGTTTATATGAAAAAACCAAAAAGGAAATATCAAATAATAAAGATGAAATAACACCTATTGAATATTTGGATAAGTTTAAATTAGGAGAAAAATATAAATATTATGAAGAACTTGGAAAAAAAGCTATAAAAGAAGGACAATTAGCAGTTGTTACTATGGCCGGAGGTCAAGGAACAAGATTAGGACATAATGGACCTAAAGGAACATATGATATTGGCTTAGATTCACATAAATCATTGTTTGAATTATTAAGTGACAGTATAAAGTCAGAAGGAAAAAAATACGGAGTTAATATTCCTTGGTTTATAATGACAAGTAGAGAAAATAATAAAGAAACTATAGAATTCTTTAAACAAAATAGAAATTTCGGGCATCAAAAAGATAAGGATTTATTCTTTTTTATTCAAGGTGAATTACCTATGATGGATACAGAAGGAAAAATTCTAATCGGAGAAGATGGTTTAATTAAATTAGCAGCAGATGGACATGGTGGAGTTTATGAATCACTTGTAAAAAACGGAATGACAGAAAAGATGAAAGAATTAGGGGTAAAATGGGTTTTTGTTGGAGGAGTAGATAATTGCTTGGCTAAAATGGTAGACCCTGTACTAATGGGAATTGCAATTGACCAAAAAGTTACTGTTGCATGTAAATCTGTTGTAAAGGTTAATCCACATGAAAGAGTAGGAGTATTTTGCAGAAGAAATGGAAAACCAGGAATTGTAGAATACACAGAAATAACAGATAAAATGGCAGAAGCAATAGATAAAGATGGTGAATTATTATATGGAGAAGCTAATATATTGGCACATTTATTTAGTGTGGATGCAATTGAAAGAATGGGAGCTGAACCTTTACCATATCATGTTGCATTTAAAAAAGCTAAATATATTGATAAAGATGGAAATTTAGTAGAACCAGATTCACCAAATGCATATAAATTTGAAGCATTTTTATTTGATTCATTTAATGAAGTAGATGAAATGGCGATAATGAGAGTTAAAAGAGAAGAAGAGTTTGCACCTGTTAAAAATTCAGATTCAGCAGGAGTAGATTGTCCTAAAACTGCAAAAGAATTATACGAAAAATTTTATAAATTAAAATAAAAAGAGGGCAACTATTAAGAATGTATTCTTATATAAGTTGCCTTTTATAAATGGAGGTAAAACATATGAATTATTTAGAAGTATACAAAAAATGGTGCGAAAGCCCAGAATTTGATGAAGAAACAAAAAAAGAATTATTAGCAATAAAAGATGATAAAAATGAAATTGAAGATAGATTTTATAAGGAATTAGAATTTGGAACAGCAGGATTAAGAGGAGTTATAGGTGCAGGAACAAATAGAATGAATATATATACAGTTGGAAAAGCTACTCAAGGTCTTGCAAATTATATTCTTGAACAAGGAACTCAAGATCAAGGAGTTGCAATAAGTTATGATTCAAGAAGAATGTCAAAAGAGTTTAGTAGATTAACAGCATTAATATTAAATGCTAATGGAATAAAAACATATTTATTTGAAAATTTAAGACCTGTTCCTGAATTATCATTTACTGTAAGAGAATTAAAATGTACAGCAGGTGTAATGATAACTGCAAGTCATAATCCACCAAAATATAATGGATATAAAGTTTATTGGAATGATGGTGCACAAATTGTTGAACCACGTGATAAAGAAATAATCGAAAAAGTAAAAGCTGTAAAAGACTATTCTGAAATAAAGAAAATATCACAAAAAGAAGCAGAAGAAAAAGGATTATTTAATATAATAAAAGGCGAAATGGATGACAAATATATCAATGTTTTAAAAAGCAAAGTACTTAACCCAGAAATAGTTAAAGAAGAAGGGAAAAAACTAAAAATTGTATATACACCATTACATGGAACAGGAAATACAATAGTTGAAAGATTATTAAAAGAAATAGGGTTAAAAAATGTGTATGTTGTACCAGAACAAAAAGATCCTAATGGAGAATTCCCAACAGTTAGTTATCCAAATCCTGAAGATAAAAATGCTTTTAAATTAGCTTTAGAATTAGCCCAAAAAGAAAATGCAGATGTTGTTCTAGCAAATGACCCAGATGCAGATAGATTAGGAATATTTGCTAAAGATTCTAAAACAGGAAAATATATGGGCTATACAGGAAATATGTCAGCATTATTAATTGCTGAATATAGAATTTCTCAAATGAAAGAAAAAGGAATTTTACCTTCAAATGGTCTATTTGTAACAACAGTAGTTTCATCAGATTTAGCAAAAGCAATTGCAAAAGAATATAATTTAAAATGTGTTGAAGTATTAACAGGATTTAAAAATATTGGAAAAGCAATGCGCAAAGCAGAAGAAAAAGGAGAAAATCCATATGTATTTGGATTTGAAGAAAGTTATGGTTGCTTAATAGGTGATTATGCACGTGATAAAGATGGAATTTCAGCTGTTATGGCTTTATGCGAAGCTGCTTGTTATTATGCTTCAAAAGGAAAGACATTATGGGATGCAATGGAAGATATTTATAAAAAATATGGTTATTATAAAGAAACACAAGTTGCAATTGTTATGGAAGGTGCAGAAGGTGCAAAAAAAATAAAAAATATGATGACCCAAACAAGAAATACAGATGTAGAAAAAATTGGTGATTATAAGGTGTTAGAATTTAAGGACATTGAAAAAGATATAGTAAAAAATATTGAGACAGGAGAAATAACAAAAACAGGTTTACCAAAATCAAATGTATTATATTATGCATTAGAAAATAATAGTTGGTGTGCTGTAAGACCATCAGGTACAGAACCTAAAATCAAATTATATATGGGTGTAAAAGGAACATCAGATGAAGATGCAGAAAAGAAATTGGAAGGATTAAAAACAGCAATGGTTGATTTAGTAACTAAATAACTGTGAAGAAGAAAGTACTAAATTATTATGGCTTAGAGATAATATGTCAACTATTGTATGTAATTGTTTAGAAAATTTCGGATTTGTTTTTGGAGCTTTTTTAGGGGTATATCCTTTAGCAGATGTTGTTATGATAGCTGTTTCTACAAGTATTTTGGAAATTATTATATCTATTTGTAGTACACCATTTATCTATTTAGCTAAAAAAGTTTAAGTAATAAATAAGCTATATTTTGTATAGTAATATAGCTTATTTATTTTTATTTTAAATTAACATACAGTTAAAATTTCACAAAGATAGTTTGACTTTTTATATTTAAATTGGTATAATCAGTGTGTTATGTTCCTATAGCTCAGCAGGATAGAGCAGTCGCCTCCTAAGCGACCGATGGTGGTTCGAGTCCGCCTAGGAACACCAATATGACATATATAGAAAGTAAAAATAAAAATGGAAAATGAAGAAAAATATATGCAAGAAGCATTAAAAGAGGCAAAAAAAGCATATAAAAAATTAGAAGTTCCAGTAGGAGCTATAATTGTAAAAAATGGTGAAATAATTGCTAAAGCACATAATTTAAAAGAAACTAAAAATGATACAACAAAACATGCTGAAATATTAGCAATTCAAAGGGCTAGTAAAAAATTAAAAAGCTGGAGATTATTAGATTGCGAAATGTATATAACATTAGAACCATGTTCAATGTGTGCCGGAGCAATAATAAATTCAAGAGTAAAAAAAATATATATAGGAGCATTAGACTATAAAACAGGAGCAGCAGGATCTGTTTTGAATTTATTTGAAGACTATAAATTTAATCATAAAGTAGAAGTAGAAAAAGGAATATTGCAAGAAGAGTGTGAAAATCTTTTAAAAAGTTTTTTTAAAGAATTAAGACAGAAAAAAAGAAAAAGTTTATAAAGAAGGGAGAATGTCTTTTTAGGCAAACAAATATGAGAGATAATTTTAGACGATTGATAAACACTAAAGCATTTCATGTAGCAATGGTTATTACAATAATTGCAATAATTTTATTTGTGGTTGGAATTATTATTTTAAAATATCAAGTAGAGGGCGAAACTAATATGCCATTTTGTGTGACTAAAGTAGCATTAATAAGTTCTTCTGAAAGTATGGATAAAGACTCTGGAGAAAATAGATGGGCTTTTGATATAAATCAAAATAATGACATATATATTTATATAGAAAAAAATAAAAATTACACATCAAAAGAAATAATAAAAAGTGTAACTATAGATAATATAAAAGTAGAAAAAGAAAAAGAATTAGGAAAAATTAATTTTTATAGACCAAATATTTCAGATCAAGGTGGGACTTTTAGTAATACAGAGGAAAACTTGATTCAAACAATAAAATATGATGGTGATATGGAATCAAATTTAAAAAGTTTAAAAATTGCTAATCAAGGTGGAATAATCGCTTTTAGATATGCAAATGATAAAATAGCTGAATATACATCAAATGAAGAAGAAATAAATCATAATGAATTATTAAAAAAATCTAATATTAAAGAAGAAGATTTAAAAGCTAAAATTAATTTTGATTTAACAATAGAAACTGTATCAGGTAAAGAATATAAAGCAAATTTATCTTTTGAATTACCTATTCAGGGAGTTGTTGATAAAGGAATTTCTTCAACAGAGATAACTGATTTTAAAGATGTAATTTTTAAGAGAACGAAAAATTAATTTTTTACTTGATTAATATTAGTTTTCATTATATAATACAGATGGTATGTATTTAATCTTTGTATGGAGAGTAAACCAATAAAGACCTATGAATCTTGTCAGGTCCGGAAGGAAGCAGCAATAAGTAGTTTATCTTTATGTGGGGTACTTTCCATAGAGAGATTAGATACCTACCATTTTTTAAGATATAAAGGATGTGAATAAAATGGGGTACACAGCGCTTTATAGAAAATTTAGACCAATGACATTTTCAGAAATTGTTGGTCAAGAACATATTACAAAAACTCTGAAAAATCAAATTATGGCAGGTAGAGTTGGACATGCATATTTATTTAATGGTGGAAGAGGAACAGGAAAGACATCTGCTGCAAAAATTCTAGCAAGAGCAATAAACTGTTTAAATCCTAAAGATGGAGAGCCATGTAATGAATGTGAAATTTGTAAAGCTGCTATAAATGGTTCTTTAACAGATATTGTTGAAATGGATGCTGCTTCAAATAATAGCGTTGAGGATATTAGAAGTATTCGAGAAGAGGTGAATTTTTTACCTACTAAAGCTAAATATAGGGTTTATATTATAGATGAGGTACATATGTTATCAACAGGTGCTTTTAATGCATTATTAAAGACATTAGAAGAACCACCTGAACATGTAAAATTTATTTTAGCAACAACAGAACCACAAAAATTACTTGCAACAATTTTATCAAGATGCCAAAGATTTGACTTTAAAAGAATTTCAAATGAAAACATAATAAAAAGGCTAAGATTTGTTTGTGAAAAAAGTAATATAGAAATTACTGATGGAGCATTAAATATTATAGCAGTTTTGTCAGAAGGTGCAATGAGGGATGCCCTTTCAATTCTTGAAAGATGTATTCAAGATGGAGAAAATAAAATTGATGAAGATAAAATAAAAGATTTAGTTGGAATTCCAAAGACTACATATGTTCATAATATTATGGATAGTTTATTTAAATATGATGTTGATAATACTTTAAAAAATATTGATGTTGTATTAGATGAAGGAAAAGACATAAATAATTTGCTATGGGAAATGATAAAATATACTAAGGATTTGCTTATATATAAAGCATCACAAAAATTAGATATTTATAGTGAAGACGAAATAAATAAAATAAAAGAAATTTCTGAACAAGTATCTAAAGAAGATTTAATTAATATGGTATATCAATTATCAGAATTAGAAAATGATATTAAATGGTCAACTCAAAAGACTATAATTTTCCAAGCTGGAATGATTAAATTATGTAATAAGCAGGCTAATGAAAATAAAGGGCTTGAGGAAAGAGTTGAAAAAATTGAAAAATATTTAAAATCAGGAAAAGCAAATATGATGTCAAATGGAATTATGCAAACACAAAGAGTTCAATCAGCACCAACAAGTTTTGGACCAAGAACTATGCAACAACCAGTATCTAGAAAGCAGCCAAATGCTATTAAAAAGCCAATTACAAGGAATTATTCTAAAAATTCAAATGAATATTGGCCTGAGATTTTAACAGATTTAAAGCAAAGTGGAAAAATAGTTTTATATACAAATTTAATGAATACTAAAGCTAAAGAATTGAATGATATGACAGTTGGAATTGAATTTCCAGGAGGAATGTCTTCTTTTGGAAAAACAATATTAGAAAAGCCAGAAAATATTAGAGAAATTTCTAAAATGGTATCTATAGCATGTGGTAAACCAATGGAAATAAAATATTTATCACAAAATAATCAAGTAAATCAGATGACTCAAGAAGAAAATTTACAACAATTTGCGAATGATTCGGATATACCTTTTAATATAATAGATTAAATAAGGAGGAATTAAAATGTCAAAAAGAGGTGGATTCCCAGGAATGGGCGGATTCGGAGGAATGAATCTAAATAATTTAATGAAAGAAGCTAAAAAAATGCAAGCAGATATGGAAAAATCTCAAGCAGAACTATCAACAAAAGAATTTGAAGCTTCAGCAGGTGGAGGAGCTGTAAATGTAAAAGTTACAGGAGATAAAACAATTAAAGAAATAAAAATAAAACCAGAAGTTGTTGACCCAGATGATGTTGAAATGTTAGAAGATTTAATTTTAACATGTGTTAATGAGGCTTTAAGACAAGTTGATTCAGCACAAGCTGCATCACTTGGTAAGTACAATATTCCTGGATTAGGATTATAGTATTTATGAACTTAGTTGGAGGAAAAATAAAATGTCATTATATTCACCATCAATAGAAAAATTAATAGAGAGCTTTGAAAGATTACCAAGTATAGGACATAAAACTGCAGCAAGATTGGCTTTTTATATATTAAATTGTTCAGAGGAAGAAACAAATGAATTTATTACTGCAATAACAAATGCAAAAAAGAATTTAAAATATTGTAGTAAATGTTTTAATATATCAGATACTGATCCTTGTTCTATTTGCAGTAACCCTAAAAGAGATCAAAGTATTATATGTGTGGTAGAAGATGTAAGAGATATAATTGCAATGGAGAAAACACATGAATTTAAAGGTGTATACCATGTTTTACATGGATCAATTTCGCCAATGAATGGTGTTGGACCAGATGATATAAAAATAAAAGAATTGTTAGCACGTTTAATGGATGGAGAAGTAAAAGAGGTAATTTTAGCAACGAATCCTAGGGTAGAAGGAGAAGCCACTGCTATGTATTTATCAAAACTTATTAAACCATTAGGGGTAAAAGTAACAAGAATTGCTCATGGTATTCCTGTTGGTGGAGACTTAGAATATACAGATGAAATTACATTAACTAAGGCTTTAGAAGGAAGAAGAGAAATATAAAGAAGGGATTTTTTAGATCCCTTCTTTATTTTTTATGAATTTAATAATATATTACAAATATCACTAGTAGAATTAGGCTTAGCTAATAATTTTGTGTTTTCTTTCATATTATGAAGTTTTACTGTATTAGATAATAAATTTTCTATAATTAATTTGGCGTTATTATTTTTTCTTAACCAAACTGCTATTCCTTTATCTTCTAAAAATTCAGCATTTTCTTCTTCTTGACCGGGAATAGGATTTATAATAACCATAGGTAAATGTGAAGCTAAACTTTCAGATGTTGTTAGTCCACCTGGTTTTGTTACAACTAAATTAGAAATACTCATTAATTGAGGAACTTCATTTGTAAATTCTAGAATCTTAACATTTTGAGCTGAATTATTTTTTACTATTTCCTCAAAACTTTCTTTCATTTTTGGATTTTTTCCAGCAATAGCAATAATTTGAATTCTATCGTCTAAACTTTCTTTTACAAATATATCAAATATTTCTGCTGTTTTAGTTTTTCCTAGTCCAAATTCTCCACCACCAAAGAATAATATAGTGAATTTATCATCTGCTAGATTATATTTGTTTAAAATTTTTTCTTTATTATATTGTTTTAAAAATCTATTAGAAATTGGAATTCCGGTAACAAATACTTTTGTATCTGGAATATTTTTTGTTATTAAATATTTTTTCATTTTATCATTTGCTACAAAATAATAATCTGTAAAGTCATGACCCACAAGCCATTGATCATGAGGAGAAAAGTCAGTCATAATTGTTGCAATTTTTGCAGTAATTTTATTTTTTCTTTTTAAATAACTACACATTTGGCTTCCAAAAGGATGTGTAGAAATTATTAAGTCAGGCTTTTTTTCTCGTAATAGTTTTAGAAGTTTTATAGCCATAATTTTATTTGATCTAGAAGATAGATGTGCCAAAGGACCTTTTTGTGAATCTGAATAAATTTTTCCCCAAGCCCAAGGCATTTTTTTTGCCATTTCTCTATATGCAGCTGTTGTTAATTTTTCAATAGCTTTATTTACGTATTTCATACAATCTATTAATTCAACATCATAGTTTGGGTAATTATTTAAAATATATTCATTTATAGATTTTGCAGCATTTAAATGTCCACCACCGTATGATGCATAAAAAATTAAAATTTTCATAATTGTCTCCTTTTTAATGTTTTGTAGCATTTTATCACATAAATAAAAAAATTTCAAAGAATGGAATATTTTTATTAAATTTTATGCAAAATAAAATAAATATGAAAAGGGTGATAAATTGAAAAAGATTTTAAAAATTATATTTATATTTGTTTCGTTAATAGTTCTTTTAATAAGTATTGCTATATTAAGTAAAAATTCAAATGAAGATATATCAACATATGCAGCTGGTTCAGGTAATCCTGATATTCAACTTATGGCAAGAGCGATAAATGGAGAAGCAAGAGGAGAACCATATGAAGGACAAGTTGCTGTAGGAGCAGTTATTTTAAATAGGGTAAAAAGTCCCAATTTTCCAAATACGGTATCTGGAGTAATATATCAGTCAGGAGCATTTACAGCAGTTAGTGATGGTCAAATAAATGTGCCAATTTCTGAAAATTCATCTGTATACAAAGCTGCTAGAGATGCAATGAACGGATGGGATCCAACAGGTGGTTGTATTTATTATTTTAATCCAGATACAGCAACTAATAAATGGATTTGGTCAAGACCATTGGTTAAAGTAATTGGAAAACATAGATTTTGCAAATAATTAGGAGGAAAATAATGAATAAATTAATTGATTGGAAAAACAGATTAAAAAAAGGGCATATGTTAAGTATAATTTGTGTTCTTTTGATAATTGTGGCTGTTTTAGGAATTATTCTGTATAAAAAACAAACAGAATATAGACAAGCATCTGAAAATAGTTATAATTCGGCTTTTTTTGAATTAGTAGATTATGTTCAAAATGTAGAATCATATTTGGCTAAATCAATGATATCTTCTACACCAGAACATGGAGCAGAAACACTTACGGAATTATGGCGTGAAGCAAACTTAGCTCAAGCATATTTAAGTAGATTGCCAATAGAGAGTCAAGAACTTTCAAATACTGAAAAATTCTTAAATCAAGTAAGTGATTATAGCTATAGTTTATCTAAAAAAAATATTTATAATGAAAAATTAACAGATGAAGATTTTAATAATTTAAAAGAATTACACACATATAGTTTAGAGCTTGAAAATACTTTAAATCAATTATCTGAAGATTTAAATAATGGTAGAGTAGCATGGGGAGAATTAACTAAAAAAGGAACTGTTGCATTTGCTCAGCAGGTAGATAATATTTCAAAATCAAGTTTTAGTAATATGGAGCAGAATTTTCATGAATATTCAGGTTTGATTTATGATGGCGCATTTTCAGAACATTTAACTAATTCAGAGCCTAAAGGTTTAACAGGTGATGAAATTGACGAAGATGTTGCCAAACAAAAAGCTGAAGAATTTGTTGGTTTTGAAAATATAAAAGAAACATCAAATTTAGGATATTTTGAAAACGCAACAATACCTTCATATGGATTTTCTATAAAAAAAATAAATGGTCAAAATGTTAATATATCAATATCTAAAAAAGGTGGACATATTATATATATGAATGCCAATAGAGAAGTTAATAATGAAATAATTAGCCAAGAAGATGCAGATAATAAAGCCAAAAGCTATTTAGATACTAAGGGATTTAACAATATGAAAGAAACTTATTATTTGAAACAAGATGGAATTGTTACAATAAATTATGCCTATAATCAAGATGGAGTAATAATGTATCCTGATTTAATAAAGGTAAAAGTTGCACTTGATAATGGAGAGATATTAGGATTAGAATGTACAGGATATTTAAATAATCATACCCAAAGAGATGTTTCAAAAGTGAAAATAACTAAAGAAGATGCCAAAAAGAATTTAAATAAAAATCTAGAAATTATTGGTGAAAATATGGCCGTAATTCCAACAGAGTGGAAAACTGAAATTTTATGTTATGAATTTAAAGGAAAAGTAGATGAAAAAGAATTTTTAGTTTATATTAATGCTGAAAATGGAAAAGAAGAAGATATATTAGTTATAACTAATACTCCAAATGGAACACTTACCACATAAAAAATAGGATTTAAAACTTTTTAGTTTTAAATCCCTTTTTTTAGTGTCTTTTATAAGTATCTTTAGATAAAAGCTGTGTGCTGATGGTTTTTCCATCTTTTTTTAATATTTTATAAGCTTCTGAATAAATTGCGGTAGATGTTCTTCCTGTTTCATATGATGAAATTTCTATATCACAATCATCATCTTGTTTTAATCCAAAAATTTGAAAATTAGCAATTCCTCCAGAAACTGAGCAATTTATTTTTATTGGATAATTTCTATTGTTTTTAAATTTAAAATCTAATGAACCATATACAACAGTTGCATCTCTGCTGGCACCTACATAAGATGGAACAAATTGATGGTTAGTTCTTTCAACAACATCTAGGTTTGCATATACAACGGCATTGTATAAGGTTGAAGTGATTTGGCAAATTCCTCCGCCTAATCCATCTACAACTTCTCCACTAACATAAATAGGTGCTTCTTTATAGCCAGCTGCGATTGTTCTAGCACCTACGACTTTGTTATAAGAAAAAGTTTCGCCAGGCATTAGTACAGTTCCATTTATTTTACTTGCTGCTAATTTTAAATTTGTTGTTCTAGCTGTTGCTCCGACTGAATATTTAGTTGAAAAACTAGATAATAAGTCTGGAAAAGCTTCACTACCTATCATATTAGTAGTAACATTAGGATAAAGAACTTTTAAAGGTATAGTATATTCTTCTGCGTCTTGGCTTAAAATGTTTTTAGCTTCTTCTATAGAAACTTTAAAATCCAATCCATTTTCAGAAGGATAAACTGTGAATGGGTTTTGTGAATAATAAGCATCTTTAGGTTCTTTATAAATTTCATTATGTACTTTTTCAATATCAATTTTTTCTGGTTCTTGAGTTTTTACAGAAAGTTCTATAGGTTGGTCAAGATTATATAAATTTACTAATGCTTTTTTTATATTTTTAATACTTGATTCAACATCAACAACATTTCCTGTTTTTCCAGAGGTAACAATCAAATTATTACCATCTATATAATAACTGCTATCTTCAACTTTATCTGGTAATTGAGCACTCATTTCTGATAATGTTTTAGAAAGTTGTTCTTCATCGACTTTTACAGTAGGTTCTATATTTACTTTTCCAAATATTGTTGATAATACATAAAAATTATTTTGAAAAATATTACCTTGTCTTCCAACAGTATATGCTTTATTTACAGCAGATTTTATATCATATTCAGTAGAAATTTGTGATGTTGATAATGTAGCTTCAAAATCTCCGTGTTTAACTTTAATTTCTGCAGGTAATTTATCTTTTATATAATTTTCAACTTGATATTTTGCATCTGATTTACTTAAATTAGATACATCAACATCTTTAATATGTACACCTGAAACAATATTTTGATTTAATGCATTATATCCTGTAAAACCTATCAATGCTACTAATATAATAATAATTAATATTCCTAAGATTATTCCTAAAATAGACATAATACTTTTTTTGGACTTTTCTATCTTTACAGGCTTAAAATCTGAAATCGGATCAATATTAGATGTATTTTCTTCTTTTTGGGCATCCTCTAAAGATGTTGTTTCAATAGGTGTTTCAATGTTTTTTATAATTTCATCTTCAATATTTTTTTCTTTAAGCTCCATGTTATTCTCCTTTAAAATTTGTCTTTTTAATTATAACATAAAACTTTTATAAAAAACATAAAATTTTATAAAAATTTGTTGAAAACTATTGTAAAAGGTTGGATACTTTTTATTATTAAATTGTTGCAAAACTTATATAAAAGACATATAATTAAAAAAGAATTTTGTATTAATGAGAGGAAGTAAAATCATGAAAGATTTAACAATAAAAAAAATCGTAGAAATTACAGGTGGAGAGCTGGTTACAGGAAATTTAGAAGATATATGTAAATCATATTCTAAAGATACAAGAACAATAAAGTCAGGAGATTGTTATATTGGAATAAAAGGAGAAAGTTTTGATGGAAACTGTTTTTGGGAAAAAGCTTTAGAAAATGGTGCTAATACAGTTATAGTTCAAAATATAGATTTTAATGAGGGTGATAAAGAAAAGTGGAAAAAGAAAAATATAATTAAAGTAAAAGATTCATTAGAAGCTTTATATGCAATGGCAAGATATAAAAGAAGTTTATATGATGTTCCAGTTGTTGGAGTAACAGGAAGTGTTGGAAAAACAAGCACTAAAGATATGATTGCAAGTGTATTGTCAGAAAAATATAAGGTATTAAAAACACAAGGTAATAATAATAATAATATAGGGTTACCTTTTACAATATTAAGATTACAAGATGAAGAAGCAATGGTAATAGAAATGGGAATGAATCATTTTGGAGAAATAAGTTTACTTACTTCAATTGCAAAACCTACAATATGTGTAATTACTAATATTGGTACATCACATATTGGAAATTTAGGATCAAGAGAAAATATTTTAAAAGCAAAATTAGAAATATTAGAGGGAAGTAAAAATCCAACAATTGTAATTAATAATGATAATGATTTACTACATAAATGGTACATTGAAAATAAAGATAAATATAATATAAAAACATATGGAATTAATGAACCAAGTATGATAAACGCTAAAAATATAAAATTAAAACAAGAATCAAGTGATTTTGAATGTGAACTAAATGGAAAAAATGAAAAAATAACAGTAAATGTTAGTGGTGAGCATTTTGTATTAAATTCATTGTGTGCATTATCAGTTGGTTCAATCTTGAATATAGAAAATAATAAATTGGTAGATGGTGTAGAACATTTTGAATTAACAAAAAAAAGAATGGATATATATGATTTAAAAAATAATATAAAAATAATAAACGATGCTTATAATGCAAGTTTGGAATCAATGAGAGCAGCTTTAAAAGTATTATCTGAATTTAAAGAAAATAGAAAAATAGCTGTGTTAGGAGATATGTTTGAATTAGGTGATTTTTCTACAGATCTTCATAAAAAAGTTGGAGAAGAAGTTGCTAAAAATAAAATAGATATTTTAATTGCAAGTGGAGAATATTCAAAAAATATTGTTGAAGAAGCAAAAAAAGGATTAAAAGAAGAAAATATATATTATGTTCAAGATAGCAAAAAAATAGTTAAACTATTAAAAGAGATAGTAAAACCAGGAGATGTAATTTTATTTAAAGCATCAAATGGAATGAGATTTTATAAAATAGCAGAAGGGTTGGTAGAGTTATGGAAAAAATAAAATTAGGTGTTATTTTTGGTGGAATGTCAACAGAAAATGAAGTTTCTATTGTTTCTGCAAGTTATGTATTAAGTAATTTAAACAAGGATAAATATGATATTTATCCAATATATATTGATAAAAATGGAAACTGGTGGGAATATAAAGAAGAATTTCAACCAAGAGAATTTGGAAAAGAAATTAATAAAAAAGAAAAAATAGAAAATGTATTTAATTATTTAAAAAAATTAAATGTTATTTTCCCAGTATTGCATGGATTATATGGTGAAGATGGAACAATTCAAGGATTATTTGAATTGTTAAAAATCCCATATGTAGGATGCCATGTATTAGCTTCAAGTGTTGGAATGGATAAAGTTTATGCAAAAATTATATTTGAAAAGGCAGGATTAAATCAAACAAAAAGCAAATATCTTAGAAAATTTGGAGATAAATATATTTTAGTAGATGATAATTTTAATGAAACTATAATGGAAGATAAAGAAGTAGCTAAAAAAATTGCTAAAGAAATAAAATTCCCTATGTTTGTAAAACCATCAAATTCAGGATCAAGCGTAGGAGTAAAAAAAGCTACAAACGAAGATGAATTGGTATTTGCAATAAATTATGCTTCAAAATATGATAAAAAAATATTAGTTGAAGAGGGAATAGATGGTAGAGAAATAGAATGTGCTGTACTTGGAAATGAAGATGTTATTGCTTCTGGTGTAGGAGAAATAAAGTCAGCAGAAGAGTTTTATACATATGATTCTAAGTATAATAATGTAGAATCAAAAACTGATATTCCTGCAAATATCTCAAAAGATATTTCAGAAGAAGTAAGAAAATTAGCAATAAAAGCCTTTAAAGCAATAGATGGAAAAGGACTATCAAGAGTTGATTTCTTTGTAGAAAAAGGAACAAATAAAATTTATATTAACGAAATAAATACTTTGCCAGGATTTACAAGCATAAGTATGTATCCAAAATTGTGGGAAGAAAGTGGAATAAAATATAAAGATTTGCTAGACAAATTAATAGAATTAGCAATGAATTAAAAGTGAAAAAACTATGGATTTTTAAAAAAAATTATGATAAAATGTGCTTACCTAATTTGGGAGGATGTTAAAAATGGTTGTAAAAAATTACTATAAAATATTGGACTTAGAAACTAGCAGAGTTTCTATAGATGAAATAAAAGTTGCATACAGACAGGCTGCTAAAAAATATCATCCTGATTTAAATGTGGGAGATAGCTTGGCAGAAGAAAAAATAAAAGATATAAATGAAGCATATAAAGTATTATCAGTACCATCATCAAAAAGAAAATATGACAGAATGTGGAATTCAAAATTTGGTAAAGGACAAAAAGCTTTTACAAAATCTCAAAAAGGTGCAATTATAGATATGTTTTTAGGAAATGTAGAACCATCAGAAAAAGAAACAACAGAAAAGAAAGCATTACCTGTAAAAGGAGATAATATTGATACAAAAATAGATGTGAACATATATGATGCTTTTTATGGATTAGATAAACAAATTGCATTAAAAACAGTTGATGGAAATTTAAAAACTTATATAGTAAAAATACCTAAAGGAATTCAAAATGGTGAAAAAATAAGATTAATAGGTCAAGGAAAACCAGGAAAAAATGGTGGAAAAAATGGTGATTTATTAATTGAAATACGTATACAAGGAGATAGTAAATTTAGATTAGATGGATTTAATATAAATACAGATTTATTTATAACACCTTGGGAAGCAGCTTTAGGAGTAAGAACATCTGTAAAATCTATTGATGATGAAGCTAAAGTTTATATACCAGAAGGAACACAAAGTGGAGAAAAAATACGTATACCAAATAAAGGATACTATATAAATAAAGATGAAAGAGGAGACTTGGTGGCTGAAGTTAAAGTTGTAGTACCAAAACATATAACTGAAAAAGAAAAAAAAATATACAAAGAATTAAGCAAAATATCTAATTTCAATCCAAGAGCTTAACGGATTTACATAATTATTTGTTGACAATTTGTTGAATTTTAGCTATAATTATAAGTGGTTATGTAACAAATGATAAACTATGGATTTGATACATAGAAATGAGGTGTAAAAAATGAATGCAATAGAAGGAAAGCATTTTAGTATTACAGACCCTGAAGGGATAAAAACTGTTATATATCAAGTTAATAAAACTAAAAAAGAATATTTAAAGCAATATCCTAAATATACAGTTGAAAGGCTTGACTATACAGAAGAAATTATAGGAAATTATAATAAAAAGACTTTTTATGTTGAAGATCCACAAAAAGACGGAAATCAATTGGTAATTTTATCTTTTGGACATGATAAAGTTGTTATTAATAATGGAATTTTACTAAACGATGAAGTAAAAATAACAAAAAAGCCAACTCCGTTTAAGTTTAATACAATTTATTCAGAAAAACCTATGGAATATAAGGAATTTCAATATACACCAAATTTAAAGAGACCAATATCTATTATAGACCCAGAAACTACAGAAGAGATAAAACCTGTGCTTTATTATGATGAAAAAACAAATGAAGTAAAAGGAAAATGTAAATTAAAGCCAAATAAATCTTATTTTGCGTTTGAAATAAGAGATGAATAGGGAGGAATTGCGAATGGCTCATAAAAAAGAAGATTACGTGGACAAACCGGCCGGAAAGGATGATGATTTTTCAGTTTTAGTAGCATCAATTGAGTTGCATGAACTTGATAAAGGTAAAGAACAAGTAAGAACAACAAAAAATACTAAAACAGAAGTACAAAATGCTACAAAAAGAGAAATAATAAGTACAGAATTAGCAGAAGGTGTTCGTATAGCAGTTCATGATAATGTAAAAGAAGAAAAAGATAGATAATACAAAAGAGTAGGTGAATTGTATGAATTACAAGATAGAAGGAGCAATAAGAAGAAATAGAAAAAACTTTATAATATTTGCACTACTATGGCTATTTATAGCCATAGTATTTGTTGCGCCTATAAGTTATAGTTCTCATGTTGCAGGACAAAGTGGAAATTTTAATTTGGAAGTTTTTATAGAAACATTTGGAACATCCATTACTCATCCATTAACTGCATTTGGTAATATATTTACAAGTGGAGCTTTTGGTGATTATATTTCTCTACTACTAGTAGTTACAATATTTTATTCTATATTTTTCTTTATAGGATTCCTAAGATCAGCTCCTAAAAATGAATATTCAGATATTGAACATGGCTCTAGTGACTGGAGTCAAAGAGGAGAACAATATACAGTATTAAGTAAAAATAAAGGAATAATATTAGCAGAAGATAACTATTTGCCAGTAGATAAACGTGGAAATGTTAATGTATTGGTAGTCGGTGGATCTGGATCTGGTAAATCAGCTTCATATTCAATTCCAAATGCACATCAATGTTTGGGATCATATATTTTTACAGACCCTAAAGGGGAATTATATGATAGAACTGCAGGATACTTAAAATCACAAGGATATGATATAAAAGTTTTAAATTTAGTTAGACCAGAATATAGTGATGGATATAATCCATTATTACATATTTCATCAGAACTAGATGTTGATGTTATTGCCAATACTGTAGTAAAAGGACAACAATCAGAAAATGGTTCTGATCCATATTGGGATGATATGGCAGAAATGTTATTAAAAGCATTAATATATTATTTAATTGCAACAAGACCAGAAGAAGAACAAAACTTGGCAAGTTGTGCCGAATTAGTAAGAGCTGCTAATAATAATGGAGGAAGTAACTTACTTACAGAATTAATTAATGAATTGCCATTAGACCATCCTGCAAGAATGTATTATAAATCTATTGAAATAGCACCAGAAAAAACATATAGTTCAATTTTGAGTTCTTTGCAATCAAAATTAGGAAAATTTGATTCTAAAGAAATTGCAGAATTGACTTCAACAGATACAATTGATTTTGAAGAAATCGGATCAAGAAAAACAGCAGTTTATGTTATATCATCAGATACACATACTGCATATGACTTTTTATTAACAATTTTCTTTTCACAAATGATACAACAATTATATGATTTTGCTGACAAAAATGGTGGAAAGTTAAAAGAAAGAACATATTTTATATTAGACGAGTTTGCCAATATTGGTAAAATACCAGATTTTGATAAAAAAATATCAACATCAAGAAGTAGAGGAATATCATTTAGTGTTATTCTACAGAATATTGACCAGCTAGAAGCTGTATATGAAAAATCATATGAAACAATAATGGGTAACTGTGATACACATGTATTTTTAGGAAGTAACTCATTTAAAACTGTTGAATATTTTTCAAAGGCATTAGGAGAAAAAACAATTGAAAGAGACAGTACATCAATAAGCAGAGATAGACAGAACTGGAAAACAGGAAAATCTGTATCAGATCAAATTATGGCAAGAGCACTTATGACACCAGATGAACTTCGTAGACTTGATAATGATGTATGTATAATTTTTGAAAAAGGAATAAAGCCTGTAAAGGCTAATAAATATTATTATTTCAAACATCGTATGGCAAAAGAAATGGCTGCTTTGGAAATAAGTCATAATGATATCGGAGAAATAAATAGAGGAGAATGGAGAAAGTTTAATCCATATAATCCATATGTTGAAGATGACAAAAAAGAAAAAGTAGATGATTTAAAAGTGGAATCATTAGATGATTTATTTGAAGATGATCCAGAGCCAAAAGAAAAAGAAAGTACACCTAAAACAGTAAAACAAGAAAAGAAAGAGGAAATAAAACCGTTAGATTTATCAGATTTTGAAGATGCACCTGTTTTACCACAACAGGAAGAAAATAGTGCAGATGATGAATATGATTTACAAAAAGAATTGGAAGCAAAATTTGATGAATTATTTGGACCAGCCGATGATAATAATTAAAATAAAAATAGAACTTCAAGTTTTAATTCTTGAAGTTCTATTTTTATTTAGGTTGAAAAAGATTATAATAAGTAGTAAAATATCAAAGAACATAAGTAAAATAAAATTAAGGAGAAACATATGAAATTTGTACATATAGCAGATATGCATTTTGATAGTCCATTTGTAAATTTATCAGATAAAGGAATAATGGGTGATTTACGAAGACTAGAACAAAGAAAAGTATTTAAGAAAATAATTGAATTTATAAAGGAAAATAAAATTAAATATTTTTTTATTTCAGGTGATTTATATGAACATAAATGTATAAGACAATCAACGATAGAATATATAAACAAATTATTTGAAGAAATTCCTGAAACTAAAATATTTATATCACCAGGAAATCATGATCCTTTTACTAAAAATTCTTATTATAGTAAATTTAATTGGAGTAAAAATGTAAAAATATTTGGACCAAAATTAGAAAAAATAGAAACAGATGAAGCAGATATATATGGTTATGGCTTTGATGATTTTTATTGTTCAAATTGTGGGATAGATGATTTTGAAATAGAAAATAAAGAAAAAACAAATATATTAATAATACATGGAACAGTTGATGGAGCAACTGCAGAAGAAATGCAATATAATTCAATGTCAAAAAAAATGCTAGAGAATAAAGGATTTGATTATGTTGCATTAGGACATATCCATAAATTAGATTATAATTCAAAAGAAAACCAGAGAATAGTATATCCAGGATCAACTGTATCACTTGGATTTGATGAATTAGGTAAACATGGAATGATAGTTGGAAATATAGAAAATGAAAAAATAAAATTAGAATTTATTCCATTAGATGATGAACAATTCACAATAAAAGAATTAAATGTGGATAACATTCATTCAAAAGAGGAATTAATAGAAAATATAAATGATTTAGAAATTCCTGAAAATGAATATGTTGAAATTGTATTAAAAGGTAACAGAAATTTTGAAATAAATAAATATGATATTTTAAAATTTATTTCAAATTCATATATAATAAAAATAAAAGATCAAACTAAAATTGCATATGATTTAGAAAAATTAGAAAATGAAAATACATTAAGAGGATTATTTATAAAAGAGATGAATAAAAAACTGAAAAATGCTAAAACAGAAGAAGAAAAAAAGATAATAGAAAAATCAATAGAAATTGGTTTAGAAGCTTTAGAATAGAGGTGATATTTTGAAAATAAATAATATAAAAATAAATTCATATGGAAAATTAAAAGAAAAAGAAATTAAATTAAAAGATGTAATAAATATTTTATATGGAAAAAATGAAGCAGGAAAATCAACATTATTAAGATTTATAATTAATTCATTTTATGGAATATCCAAAAATAAAAAAGGAAAAGAATATTCAGATTATGAAAAATATTTACCATGGTCAGGAGAAGATTTTTCAGGAAAAATAGAATATGAATTAGATAATAAAAATAAATATGAAATATATAGAGATTTTAAAAAGAAAAATCCGCAAATATTTAACGAAAAAATGGAGGATATTTCAAAAGAATTTAATATAGATAAAAATAAAGGAAATGAATTTTTTTATGAACAAACAAAAGTAGATGAAGATTTATTTTTATCAACTGTTGTTGTTTCTCAACAAGAAGTAAAATTAGAAAAAAATCAACAAAATATGTTAATACAAAAAATAGCTAATCTAGTTGGAACAGGAGAGGATAATGTTTCATATAAAAGGGCTTTAGATAGAATAAATAGAAGGCAATTAGATGAAGTCGGAACTGAAAGGTCTAGGGAAAAGCCAATAAACATAGTTAGTAGAAAAATTAATGAATTAGAAAATGAACAGATAGAATTAGAAAAATATGGTGACATAAAATATGAAATAGAAGATAAAAAGAATGATTTAAAAAGAGTAATAATAGATTTAGAAAACGAAAATGATTTTCTAAAAGAAATCAATTTAGTTGATGAAAAAGAAAAAATAGAACAAGAAAAAATAAAAATACAAGAAAATATAAAAAATGAAAATGAAGAAAAAATAAATTTATTAAATAATAAAATAAATGAAATAAAAAATAATAATAGAAATATTTTAGATGAAAATAATTATAATAATAAAAATAAAATAAAAAAAATAAATGAAGAAAAAAATAAATTAACAAAAAAAATAATTTTATTATCAATAATTATTTTAATAATAAATATTTTACAATTTATTTTAATAAAAAATAAATTAATTAATTATATTTTTCTTCTTACAGTACCAATGCTTTTAATTTTTTATATTTATTCTAAAAATAAATTAAATAAAAAAATAAAAGAACAAGAAAAAATAGAAAAAGACAATCAAGAAATAGAAGAAAAAATAAATTCAGAAATAAATAATATAAATCAAGAAATAAATTTATTAACAAATAATAATAAAACAACAGATGAAAAAATAATTAATTTAAAAAATAATTTTAATTTGAAAATTAATTTAGAAAAAGAAAAAATAAAAAATAAATATTTAAATAAAATAGAAAAAAATAAAATAAATAATTTAATTAATTTAAAAAATATAAATTATGAAATAAATAATTTACAAAATAAAATAAATAATAAAAAAATAGAATTGCATCAGCTTGAATTAGATCAAAAAAATATTGAACCTAAGTTAGATAATTTATCAAAAATTCAAGAAGAATTGGTTAACAATAAAGATAGAATGTCAACCTTGCAAAATTTAAACATGAGTTTTGAACTTGCAAAACAAGTCTTAGAAAATTCTTATGACAAAATGAAAAACACAGTAACCCCTAAGTTTACACAGGAATTATCTAAGAATATTGATAACATTACAGCAGGAAAATATACTAATTTAATGTTTAATGATGAAGAAGGATTAATAGTTGAAACTGAAAATGGAAATTATGTCCCAGCATCAAGATTAAGCATAGGAACTATAGATCAATTATATTTATCATTAAGATTATCAATGATAGAAGAATTATCAGAAGAAAAAATGCCAATAATATTAGACGAGGCATTTGCATATTATGATGAACAAAGATTAGCTAATATTTTAAAATATTTAAATGAAAAATATTCAAGCCATCAAGTAATTTTATTTACTTGTACTCAAAGAGAAAAAAATATATTAAATAAGGAAAATATAGAATGTAATGTGATTTCCTTGTAAATGGTGAGAAAATGTAGTATAATAAGCTAGAGACAAAAAAGTAAATAAATAAAAAGGAGAATTTTTATGTTTGAAAAATTAGAAGCAGTTGAAAAAAGATACGAAGAATTAACTAAAGAGATATCAGATCCAAACTTGATTGCTGATCAAGCAAATTGGCAAAAAGCAATGAAAGAGCATGCAAGTATCGAAGAAGTTGTTCTAAAATTTCGTGAATATAAAAAAATAAAACAAGCAATGGATGAAGCTGAAGAATTAATGCAAGATCCAGAAATGAAAGAATTAGCTGAAGCTGAATATTATGATAATAAAGAAAAATTACCTAAAATAGAAGAAGAATTAAAATTTTTATTAATTCCTAAAGACCCGGATGATGATAAAAATATAATATGTGAAATTAGAGCTGGAGCCGGAGGAGAAGAAGCAGCTTTATTTGCAGGAACATTGTTTAGAATGTATACAATGTATGCTGAGAAAAAACATTGGAAATTAGAAATTTTAAATGAAAATGAAACAGGGCTTGGTGGATATAAAGAAATTTCATTTATGATAACTGGAAAAGGAGTATATAGCAGATTAAAATTTGAGAGTGGTGTTCATAGAGTACAAAGAGTTCCAGATACTGAAAGTAGTGGAAGAATACATACATCAACTGTAACAGTTGCGATGTTACCTGTTGTAGAAGATGTAGAAATACATATAAATCCAGCAGATATAAAAATGGAAGTATTTAGATCATCAGGTGCAGGTGGACAGCACATAAATAAAACATCATCTGCAGTAAGATTAATACATATCCCAACAGGAATTACAGTAGAATGTCAAACAGAAAGATCACAATTCCAAAATAGAGATAATGCTATGAGAATGCTTAGAACAAAATTATATAAAATAGAAAAAGAAAAACAAGATAATGAAATATCAAGCGCAAGAAAATCTCAAGTAGGTTCTGGAGATAGAAGTGAAAAAATAAGAACTTATAATTATCCTCAAGGCAGAATTACAGATCACAGAATTGGAATGAGTATTTATCAAATGGAAAACTTCTTAAATGGTGATTTAGATGAAATGATAGACAATTTAATTGCCGCAGATAGAGCAGAAAAATTAAAAGGTGACGAAGAATAAGATTAAATAAAATCTAAAAAAGTATGTATATTAATGAAATATATATACTTTTTTTATGCGAAAAAATGTTCAAAACTAAAATAAAATTATATTGACTTTTAGTATATCAACATATATAATTTAACAAGACTTTTTAAAGATATAAAATATCAAAAACGAAAGGAAGTTATAAATGGAAGACATATTAAAAGGATTAAATAATAAGCAATATGAAGCAGTAACAACAACAGAAGGTCCATGCTTGGTAATAGCTGGAGCTGGTAGTGGAAAAACAAAAGTATTAACACATAAAATTGCATATTTAATGCAAGAAAAAGGTGTAAAACCATGGGATATAATAGCTATAACATTTACAAATAAAGCAGCAAATGAAATGAAAGAAAGAATTGCTAATTTAGTAGGAGAATCAGCAAAAGATATATGGATGGGAACATTCCATTCAATTTGTGTAAGAATCTTAAGAAGATTTATAGATAGAATAGGTTTTGAAACATCATTTATAATTTTTGATAGTTCTGATCAAAAAACATTGGTAAAAAATTGCTTAAAAGACTTATCAATAGATGATAAAATGTTTAATGATAGAGCTGTTTTGTCAGAAATAAGTAATGCCAAGAATGAAATGTTAGACCCAAGTGAATATCAAGCAAAAGTTATGGGAGATTTTAGAAAAGAAAAAATAGCCACAGTTTATGAATTATATCAAAAAAGATTAAAAGAAAATAACGCAATTGATTTTGATGATATAATAAATTATACGATAAAAATTTTAACAGAAAATGAAGATATAAGAGAATATTATTGTAATAAATTTAAATATGTATTAGTAGACGAATATCAGGATACAAATAAGGCTCAATTTACATTAGTTACAATTTTAGCATCAGTATATAAAAATATAACGGTTGTTGGTGATAATGATCAGGGAATTTACAGCTTTAGGGGAGCCGATATATCTAATATCTTAAATTTTGAAAAAGATTTTCCAGGAACAAAAATAATAAAATTAGAACAAAATTATCGTTGTACAGGAAATATATTGAAAGCTGCAAATGCAGTAATAAAACATAATGAAGTAAAATATAAAAAAGCATTGTGGACAGAAAATGAAGAAGGAAGCTTACCTCAGGTATATCAAGCTAAAAATGAGTATGATGAGGGAGCATATATAGTAGAACAAATAGAACATTTAAAAAGAGAAGAATATTATAAATATTCTGATTTTGCCGTTTTATATAGAATGAATACACAATCAAGAGCAATAGAAGATATTTTAAGAAGAGAAAATATTCCATATAAAATTATAGGTGGATTAAAATTCTATGAAAGAAAAGAAATAAAAGATACAATATCATATTTAAGATTAATTCAAAATCCAAATGATAATTTAAGTTTAAGAAGAATAATAAACGAACCTAAGCGTGGAATTGGAAAAACAAGTTTAGATAAAATAGAAGCATTATCAAATGAAACTGAAGTCTCAATGTATGAAATAATAAAAAGAGCAGACGAATTTGGATTAAATAGAGTATTTTTGAATTCAAGAGAATTCATTAATGCAATTGAAGAATTAAGAACTAAAAAAGATGAATTACCAGTATCAGAATTAATTAAACAAACATTAAAATTAACAGGATATACAAAGGCTTTAGAAAATGAAAATACAATAGAAGCAGAAAATAGGTTAGAAAACTTAGATGAATTTTTAACTGTTGCTATAGAATTTGAAGAGGAAGAAGCAGAAAATGGTTTAAGTCAGTTCTTAGAGGGAATCACATTATCTAGCGATATAGATAATTTAGAAGAAGGGGACGATTTTGTTACTTTAATGACATTACATAGTGCAAAAGGGTTAGAGTTCCCAGTAGTATTTTTAGTTGGCATGGAAGAAGGAATATTCCCAGGATATAAGTCAATATCAGAACCTCAAGAATTGGAAGAAGAAAGACGTTTATGTTATGTTGGTATAACAAGAGCAAAAGAAAAATTATTTTTAACTTGTAGTAAACAACGTACAATATTTGGTTCTACAAGTTATAATCAAACATCAAGATTTTTAAAAGAAATTCCAGAAGAATTATTAGATGGATATGAAGAAGCATTTGGAGAAACAAGTAATAAAGAAAGTATGTTAAAAAATAGTGATTCAAAATATAGTTGGACATACGGAAATAAGAATTCTTCAAGAAGTGGAAATTTAAAAACATATAAAATTGATAGTAAAGAAGCAGCTGAAACTGTGGCTGGTAAGACAAATGGATTTGCATTTAGAACAGCTGAAAGCTTTTTAAATAATTTAAATAAAAAATCATCAAACTCTGCTGTTGATTTATCAAAATATAAAGCTGGAATAAGAATATTCCATAAAAAATTCGGTGAAGGAACAATAAGCAAAGTCGAACCAGAAGGCGAAGACTTAAAAGTTGATATAGACTTTGATAAAGTTGGACATAAAAGATTAATGGCTAAATTTGCTAATTTGGAAATAGTATCATAAAAATTTAAAAAATAGAAATTGAGTAAAATTTAAGAAAAAACTTAAAAATTACTCAATTTTTTTTATATAGAATAAAATTTAAAAAAAAGTAAAGAATAAGAATATAAATAAAATGAAAGGAATGATATATAAAATGGCAGACTTAAATCAAATGGAATTACAACATTTAAGGCATTTAATAGGAGCGCATGAAAATGTCTATCAAAAATTAAATGCGTATTCAGCTCAAGCTGTTGACCCACAAATAAAGCAAATTTTTACAAAATCAGCACAAGATGCGCTTAATACTAAGCAAAAGTTAATGAGTTTTTTAAATAATAATTAATAGGAGGAAGTTTATGGACGAAAAAGTAATGGTAAATGATATTTTATCTGGAGTTAAGTCAGATTTAACAGCTTATCAAACAGCTATATCAGAATCTGAAAATATGCAATTAAGACAAACTTTTCAACAAATAAGAAATAATGATGAAAGTTTTCAATATGAATTGTTCAAAATTGCACAAGCAAAAGGATACTATTGTCCAGCTCAAAAAGCTACAGTAACAGAAATTAATACAGTAAAAAATGAATTAGAACAATAGTAAAAAAGTTCCTTCTTATAAAAATAAGGAGGGACTTTTTTTGACAAATTTAATAAAAAATGAAAAAGCGAGAAAAAATGAATATGCATAAGATAAAATGAGAAAAACGAATAAAACCTACGGAAATTTGATATATAATATTATTGCAAAAAAACAAATATTACAATATTATTACAAAGAAAAATAGGGTACAAAGGAGATATAAATCTAATGTTAAAAAAAGTGTTAATACATACAAGAAGAAGTGTAAAAATCATAATTCTTTCTATGATTGCAGCTTTTTTAATAATAGGAGCAATAGCTTTTTTATATAAACCAACATATGCAGTTTATATAAAAGGTGAGCAAGTTGGCTATACTGAAGATAGAGGAAATTTACAACGAAAAATAAATAATTACATAGAAAAAGGTGATGGAAGTAACTCAAATGTTGCTTTTGTACAAGTAGAGAATTTACCAGAATATAAATTATGCTTATTAAAAAAAGGTATTGTAGCAAACGATAATGAAATATTAAATGACATAAAAAGTAGCGGAGTAACATATTATAGATATTATGCAATTACAGATAACCAAGAAGAAAAAGCATATGTTTCAAATTTTGAAACGGCAGAAAATGTAATAAATGAATTAAAAGATAAAAATAGTTCAAATGTTGATAATGTGGCAATTGTAGAAAAATATGAAACAGACAAAAAAAATATGGATGATCAAGAAAGTGTAGTATCAAAATTATATCAAGAGGCACCGAAAAAAGAGACAACTAAAAAAGTTGATACAACAAATATTAAAGTTGCACAAAAAAATACTGATACATCTTATGCAGCAAAAGGACAAGTTAATACTGCTGGAACAATTTCAGGTGGAAGTGCAAGTTTAGGAGAAATTCAATTAGCAAAGCCTATTACAGGAACTATAACATCAAGATTTGGTGTTAGAAGTAATATAAGAAGTTCAGCCCATACTGGATTAGATATTGCTGCACCAACAGGAACACCTATAAAAGCTGCTGCATCAGGAACAATAACTTTTTCAGGACGTAAAGGAGCATATGGAAATATGCTTGTAATAACACACGGAAATGGTGTTCAAACATATTATGGACATTGCAGTGCATTGTATGTATCACAAGGGGCAACAGTATCACAAGGACAAGTTATAGGAGCAGTTGGATCAACTGGAAATTCGACAGGACCACATTTACATTTAGAAATTAGAGTAAATGGAGTGGCATATAATCCACAAAATTATTTATATTAAAAAAAGGAAGCACGATTAGGTGCTTCCTTTTTTTAGGAAATATGTATCTCCTATGCTTAAGCAATGGGCTCAATTTCAATTTTGACAAAATCACACATCATCGTTTCTTTTGAAGATGTCTTAATATTAGACAACGTCTCAAGATTCGAAAGAGTGAAAAGATCGTCACCACAGAGATTTACAACTTCACTCTTCAAAGCAAAGAATGAGTCGCGAATTCCACGAATTCTGGAAATTTTAAAGCCATTCAAGTTAACATATTTCTCAAAACGTCCTAGCCATTCAGAAATACTATCAAAATGAATATCAAAATGGCCTTCGAGATCTCCGATCCCAATCTCTAAGAAAGAAACTTTACGAGCCCCCAATGGATAGTTGTTAGATAGTGCCCCTACAAACACAAATGTGTAAGCTAAGACATCGTCATCTTCTCTGTAAACAAGTATCGCTCCTTCTTGAGAAAACTGCTTAAGTACAAATTTGTTGTTAACCATTATAATGAATTCCTTTCATGGTTTGTCCTACAACTGATCAATAATATTATAACACAAAAAAAGAAGAAGTTCAACATTATGTATACTCCTTCTTTTTAATATTAATTTACAAAGTTGTAGGTTAGTCAATCATATGTCACACTTTTTTGAAAAATATATACTTTGAGTACCCTATATTGTTGATAACGATTC
>USGY01000006.1 GCA_900554365.1 uncultured Clostridium sp.
AAAGCTTTGGCATTCATTAATTCGGCAAAACCATTAATATCTCCTCCTGCATATTCAGCAAGTGCAACAGCTGCATCTCCCTCTGTTTCTTATTGACAGGAAAATATAAAAATAAGTATTCACTTTAAAAAAATTGGGAGATAAATTTTAAAAATATATATTAGATTTTATAACTGGAGATGATAAAAATGATAAATTTTATTATTGGAGTATTTGTAGGGGCCAATCTTGGTCTCTTTTTATATGCCTGTATTCTGGCAGGTAAAAAAGCAGATGAACATATTTATAACGAAGGAGGCAAACATTGAATGAAGAAAATAAAATTAGTTATTATTCCATCATACCTGCTACGGTCCGTTATGATAAAGAATTAAAACCTGCAGAAAAATTATTGTATGGTGAAGTAACAGCACTAGCAAATAGATATGGTTACTGCTATGCACAAAATAAATACTTTGCAGAACTTTATAATGTTACAAATGGCACTGTTAGCAAATGGTTATCTCATTTACAAAAATTAGGTTACATACAAATTGAAATAAAAAGAAACGAAAAGCAAGAAATAATTGCTAGGTATATCTATATTGTAGATACCCCCTATGGTCAAAAAAGACTATACCCCTATTGTCAAAAACAACCATACCCTATGGTTAAAAATGACATAGATAATATTATAAATAATAATATAGATGACTTATTTATTTTAATTATAAATAATAGCAACAAAATTCCAAACGATTTTTATCGTGTTTTAGAAAGATTAGAATTTATCTATCCTGAAAATATATTATCAATAATGAAACAAGATAAAATTCAAATGCTCAAAAATATTATTTATATCTTGTACGATTTATATAATAATCAATTTGGCTTTCTGCTTTCAAAGGTAAGTAGAGAGTCTTTATTAAATTTGTATATTTTAGCACAAGAACATAAACCTAACGATTTATTAAATTATTATAAAAGAACAATTATCAATAAATACACAAATGACAGTACCTAAAGGAGCGATTTTATGCTAGATAATTATATAAATAATTTTGAAAATATTGTATCTTCCATCCTTTTTATTAGTTTTAAAACAATTCTGATATTATTAGTAGTCTTATTAGTTATATCATTATTGTTGCTAATATTAGGATGTTTGATAAAGTCACAAAAGATAAAAAGTAAATTTTTAAAAGTAGTACCTTGTTTAATATTTGGTACTATTTTTATACTTACCCTCCCTTTTATTTTTGTATATTTTAAAAATATACTTTAAATAGTGTGTCCTATACGATTTCGCCTTTACAAAAAATTGTATAGGAGATGATGAATTATGGATTTAACAAAAAGAAAAAAACAAATAATTACGAAATTATCTACAATCAGCACTACACTTACATTACTTGCAATAAAAAGCAATGTGTGTTTTGCTGAAGGAGGAATTGGAACACAAGAAGTCCAAACAGCTACTGACAATATTAAAAGAGTAATAACTTCTATCGCTATGCCTCTTGGTCGGTATCTTAATTTTTGCAAGTATTGTTGTAGCAGCACTCAAGATGATAGCAAATGCAAACAATCCTCAAAAAAGAGCTGAATCAATAGGTTCTCTTGCTTGGATTTGTGGTGGTGGTGTAATTCTTGGAGCATCACTAATAATCGCTGGAATTATCATAAATATTGCTACTAATAACACTGGAAGTTTACTTGGTGGCTAGAAAGGAGCAATTATATGAGAGTTTTTAAAGTCCCCTTTGATATTAAAAGGGAAGAAAAAATATTTGGTGGATATCTAAGTTTAAGACAAGTAACCTATTTGATGTTATCTGCATCAAGTCTTTCAATACTTGCAACGCCATTGCCAATAGCGATTAAAATATTGTTTATTACGATAGTTTGTATTTTCTTTTTATTATGTGCATTTTTTAAAATTTGTGAGCAGAACTTTGATAAGTTCTTTTTTTATGGAATTAAATATCTATTTCGCAAAAAGAACTTCGTATATGTGAGGTGTAGCCGATGGTAATAATGATAATATTTTTAATTTTAAGTATTGTTTTAGTTATAGGTACAGCAATTTATCTAAACAATAAGAAGAAAAAGGTTAATCGTAATATAAAACAAAATCCTAATCAAGAAACAAAAGAAAAAAGTAGCAAAAAAGCTAAAAAGCAATTAGCAGACATCTTACAAATAGAAATAAAGGATAATATTCTGTGTTTCGGCAATAGATATTCAAACATAATTAAACTTGGAAACATTGACTATAATATGCTATCAACACATGAACAAGATTCAATAGAAAGCATATTGATACAAACAGCTTTAGCAATAGATTATCCAGTACAATTTTTTAGCACTACTGAATTTATTGACACAAGCAAGGTTGTTGCTCTTATAAAACAAAATAAGAATAGAAATTTTAAAATACAAGAATATAAAAATTATTTAATTGAATACTTAGAGAATTTAATGGAAAACAGGTCAATTTCTGTTGTAAAAAATTATGCCATTATAAGTTATGATGGAACATATGAAAATGCCATAGAAGAACTAAATAGAAAATCTATGTCTTTTAAAGGAAATTTGCTAAGAGCAAAAATTGTATGTGAGATACTTAATGAAGATGAAATAAAGAATTTAATTTATAGGGAATTAAATAAAAATTCATCTCAAAATATTAGTAAATTACAGGAAGGAGGTAAAAATCTATATGTTGGGAAAAAACAAAAAGCAAAAACAAAAAGAAATTAATATTTTTAATAATATTCCAAATATAATGGACTTGCTTCTTCCAGATGAATTACAAGAGAAAAAAGATTATTTAGTTTTAGGTTATAATAAATTTTCAAGAATATTTGTAATGACAGTTTATCCTGAACAGACTTGGGTATCTTGGTTGGATGACCTTTTTAATATCGGAAATATTAATATTTCTGTAAAAATTGAGCCATCTTCAAATGGTACTGTTATAAATCAATTAACTAAAAAACTGGTTCAAAGTCAATCTGAATATGCTACATATTCAAGGCAAGGGAATATTTTGCATTTGCCGGAGCTTGAAAAACAAATATGTGATCTTGAAGACTTACGAATGTTAATACAAACAAATCAAGACAAATTATTTTTTGCAACTATTTTCATTACTTTAAATGCTGAAAGTTTGCAAGAATTAAATGAGAAAACAAAAATACTAGAAAGCGAATTAAATAAAAAAACTGCAATGATAAGAACACTTACATTCAGGCAACTTGAAGGACTAAAAACAATGTTACCTATTCGGAGAAATACCTATTAGCAATTATGAGCGTAATATGGTAGCTGGTCGGAGTTGCAACATTGATACCTATTTCTAATCCTAACTTAAGCCATAATCAAGGTATTTTTATAGGAAGAAATATGTTCACAAATGCACCGGTATATGTTGATACCTTTATAGGTCCTCCAGCACTTCCAAATCCTCATGTATTTATTTGTGGTACTTCTGGAGGAGGAAAAAGTGTTGCACTTAAAACTTTAACAGCTAGAAATATTGCTACAACAGGTTGTGGAGCTTTTTTTATAGATGTAGAACGGAGAATATGCAAATTTAACAAAGATGCTTGGTGGTAAAGTAATAAAAATCACACAAGGCGAAAGTGCTGGTATAAATCCATTTGAACTTGAACCTGATACCAAAGGAAATAAGCAATTTTTAAATATATTAGATAAGGTGGCAGAAATAAGGGCTTTACTTGCAACGATATGTAGAAACTATCAAGGAAGAACCTTAAACGGAACAGAAATTACTGAAATTGAAATAATTGTTAATCAATTATATGCAGAAAAACGGTATTACAAGTGATGTTAATTCACTTTTTGAGAAAAAAGGTGGAAAACTTGATAATGATAAATATGCTGTTGGAAGAATACCAAAGAAAATGCCTACTCTTTCGGATTTTCAAAAGAAATTAAAAGAAAGAAAAAATTGCGAAGAACTTGCACAATTACTTGTTCCTTTTCTTCGTGGCAATTCTCTTGGGATTTTTGATTGCGAAAGTAAAATCACATCAGATGAAGATATAATTTCTTTTGATATGTCTGAAATAAAGGATGAATTTACAAAGTTATATGCTTCTTTTGTTATTCTTACTTGGGTTTGGCAAAAGTTTGTATTAAAAAATAAAGAAAAGAAAAAGATTATTGTTTGTGATGAGGCATGGTTATTTTTAAAATATCAAGAATCAGCAGAGTTCTTGGTAAATGTGGCACGCCGCCGGTCGCAAGTACAATGTTCCATTATTCATCCGGTAGCCAATTTATTGATGAATTTTTAAGCTCAGATGAACGGTAAAACTATTATCAATATATGTTCAACTAGATATTTATTTAAACAAAGTCCCGGAAGTGTAGATGCAGTTACGGACTTTTTTAATTTATCTGAAGGAACTAAAAATTTTCTTACAACAGCTAATCCTGGCGAATGTGTAATTAGTTTGAATAATAGTGTTACAGCAATTAAATTTGTAATTACAGATTACGAAAAACAATTTGTATTTACTTAAGGAGGCGATGGGAAATGAAGAAATTATTAAAAAGTATCTTTATAATAGTAACTATTTTGGTATTGCTATCTCCTATTTGCTTTGGAGCTGATACAAATTTCAAGGATCAAATAAAAAAGGAAGATGGTTCATTATTTGAAAAAATAATTGCAGAATGCATTGGAGGAATTGCACAGACAGTATTTGACTTCACAACAGGAAAAGAAGCAAATGTCCGGGTTTAAGGACTATGACACATTGATATTTAATAATAACAATTCAAATGATAGCTTATCACCTTTTACAACAGAACTTTGGAATAAAACGATGGATTGGTACAAAGTATTTGCCATTATTTCTGGTAGTTTGATTTTAATTGCAGTTTTCATATTATCTTATAAAATTATAGTTGCAGGAATGAATACAGCAAAGAAAAATGAAGCAAAAGAAAGTCTAACAAGACTATGCTTTGGAGGTGTTGCAATAGCTTTTGCTCCTATGTTTGTTAGGTTTTTATTATTTTTGAATAATAGTTTAGTACATTTATTGGTAACAGCTGCAAATAGTGGAACTTTGGAAGGTTCACTTGGAAACAGTATGCTAACATCTATAAAAACAGGAAATGCAATTACAACAGCATTAGTTATTGCTATGTTTATATATTTATTTGTAAAATTAAATATTAAATTTATTGTTAGACAGTTTACAATTATAATTTTTACCATATTCACACCAGTTGCTTGTGGTTTATGGATTATCAATAAAAATGTAACAGCAGCTGCTATATGGGCAGGTCAAATAATAATGAATATCTTTATGCAATTTATATATTGCTTTTTATTTTTGATATATCTTGCTTTTCTGCCCTCTCGGAGGTGGTTGGGCTGTATCTCTTATATGGGCTATGATGATTTTACCTTTAGCAGATGCTTTACAAAACTGTTTACAAAATCTAACTTCAAGGATTGCTGGAATTGATAATGAACAAATGACAGGTAGAGTTATGGGTATGGGTGCAATTCTTGGATTTGGTCTTGGAGCGATTAAAGAGCAATTTAATTCTCCATCATCAAATATAAAAACTGGAACTTCGAATAATGATAATTCTGGAGGAGGTTTAAAAGGTTTTATAAATAGAGCAAAATCAGTTGTTAGTCCTGGAATGAATTTAAGTGATGAAAAAGATTATAACGGAAATATAAATCCTATTAGAAATGTTATTCCAAAAGAAAAGCAAAATACTAATGTTTCTATTCCTACATCAAATGGAGCAAATAAAGTAAATATGTCAAATGGCAGTACAAATACACCGAAATCTGTTGTAGGTAAGGTTGCAAAAACTGGATTTAATGCTACTAAAGCATATTTAAGTATGGGTGCAAAAATGGCTGAAGGTGATTTTAGTAAATCTCCTTATAAAAGCAATAATCATAATGTAAGAAAAAACAATTTTCAAAATACAGAGTATATCAATAAAGTAACAAATAATAATGACATCAAGAAATTAGGTGATGATAATGAGCATAAAGGATAAAGCAAAAAGTAAAGTAAAAAACAAAATGAAAAAAGTTGCTTTTAAAGTAATTAAGCCTTTCCTTCCATTTATCATTATAATTGTTGGATTGTTTTTTGCTATTTGTACGATTATTGATGCAGTATTTGTTCAAGAGGTACAAACTGACAGTTCTTCTATGCCTGAAGCACAACAAGAGTTAAGGACAAAATGTATAGAAAAAGCTGAATACTTAAATACCTGTCATAACTACAAAGATGGCGAAAGTACACAATATTTGCTTGATATTGATAGTAGAGAAACAGACAAAGAAGTTCAGTGGTCTCATTTATATTCTATTATGGCATTTCATAATATGACAGATAATACTAAAATAGATGAAGCTTTATTAAATAAAGTAGCAAGTGAATTTGAAAGTACATTTATATATGAAAAAATAACAGTAAAAGTTGAAACTACTACAAAAGATGACAAAGGAAATACAAGTACATCAACAAATGAAGAAACAGCTTATATATTAGTTGAAAGTGATACAATAATGGGACATTATAAATACCATTATGAAGAAAAAACAATAGAAAACGGTAATACTAAAACTACTAAAAAAGTATTTACAAATGAAGAAATTATTGGAGAAAAATACGAAAGATTAAAGAATTACTTAAAAGATAAATTACGTATTAGAGAAAGTGATATTGACACAGATGTTGAAGTAGTAATACAAGCAGCAAATGGTTACTATGAAGGTGAAGAAAATACTAGTTGGTTACAAGGAAGTTCATCGTCAAGCACAATAATTACAGATGGCAAAGGTTTAATTCCAACTCGGTATGTTCACTTGGCCTATACCTGGTTATACGAATATAACTTCTCATTTTGGTATGAGAACTCATCCAATAACGCGGTGCTTATAAATTACATTCTCGGAACTGATGTACGGAGCACCTACTCGGTGCAAATTTTGTGGCTATGGCAGATGGAACAGTTATAAAAGCTACTTATTCTAGTTCTTATGGAAATATGGTTATGATAGACCATCGGAAATGGCATAGTAACTTTATATGCACATGGCTCTGAAATATTAGTTAAAACAAATCAAACAGTAGTACAAGGGCAAGCAGTTCTAAAAGTTCGGTAGTACAGGTTATTCAACAGGACCACATGCACATTTTGAAGTTAGAATAAATGGCAATTTTGCAAACCCAGAGGACTACTTTGAAGGAGGTAATTAAAAAATGGTATTGATTTTTACAGATAATGAGCAATTAGACAGAGATTTAAACAAAAAAATTGACGATAGTAGAATTGTTTACTATCCAGATTATGTATTAGAAGAAAGCCAAGCTACTACTCTAATTGCTACATTACAACCCAATAAATATAATTTCAAAGACTTTATGTTTAAAGTTAGAGAAAAAAATATACAAGTTATTTTAATTTTGGAAAATGAAAAAGTTAAAGAATTAAAAGATGCATTGTTACTGGGTATTTATGACATTGTATTTGATCCATTTGACTTGGATGATGTAACAAAAAAAATTACAAATCCGAATCCGTTTTCTAAAGTTTCAAAATATATAAAAGATATTCTAGAACTAGACAATGCTTAGTTCTATTTTATCACCAAAAGAAAGGAGGTCTAATACATTGAGCAAGAACATAAAAAAAACAATAATATTATCTGTTGTAATTGTTTTAGTTATTATTGTTATAATTTCCACCTTTTTTATTGTTAAGGATTTAAAAAATAAAGCTAAAATAGATAATGTTGTAGAAGTATATACTGATGAAAATATACAAGACAGACTAGATAATGGTGATACGGATAACTTATTATTGCAAATTGATGGTGAAAGTGTTGTAGGTGTAATAAAAATTGAACAAATTGATTTTGAAGGTCTTGTTTATGAAGGCACTTCGCTTGATACACTTGCAAAAGGTGTAGGACATTTTGAAAATTCTTCGTATTACAATGGCAATGTATGTTTAGCAGCACATAATACAAATAACTTTTGGGCTAAATTATATACTTTGCGAACTGGAGATAAAATAACTTACATAAGTTTTTTAGGAACAAAAGAATACTATGTAGACAGTGTTTCTGAAATTGATGAAACAGATTGGTCTAAATTAGAAAATACAGAAGAAAATACTCTAACACTTATAACTTGTGTAAAAAATACACCTTCTAAAAGACTATGCGTACAAGCAATGGAACTTGATTAAAAAATTTTTTTACTTCAGCATTGTCAAAATTATTCAAAAGATGTTACGCTATATACTAAATAAAATTAGAAAGGGTGATGTCTTATGAATAAGAAAAAAATTTTAATAGGTTTAATTGTTATTTTAGTTGTATCTATTTTAGTATGTTTAGTTGTAATTACTTATAGAAAGCGTGAAAGCATAATTGAAAGTGATTATGAAATTGCAGAAATTCCAGAGGAAAATATCATATTTGAAAATGAAATTTTAGATAAACCTATGGAAGAAGGAATTGAAGAAATTGAAACACAAGAAAATATTGAAATACAAGAACCTACTGAAACAAAAGTTGATACGACATCACAAGAAAAAGTAAGTTCTCCATCAAAAAAACAAAGCAATTCTTCTCAAGCACAATCACAAGTAAAAAAAGAAACAACGACTAAAACACAAGTACAAACTAAAACAGAAACAATACAACCTACACAAACACAAGTACAAATTGAACAACCAAAAGTTACTGAAGAAAAAAAAGAAGTTATTACTACTCCACCTAGTCAAAACTTGGCACCAGTAACAAAAGATGAAGAAAAATATGTACGAAATGATGCAATGATTAATAGAATAAAACAAGTAATTGAATCAAACGAATCTGAATATATGAAAGAATACGGATACAATGTAGTTGTAGATAGTTCTATTAAGGGACAAGCAAATCAATTTACATTTACAGAGACCAGAGTTAAAGCTTATATTCAATATTGTTTTGGTACAATTAAAGTTTATGCTGAAGATTATTACAGAAACGGACAATTAATAATGACAGAATGTTATTTATATTAATTATAAAATTAGATGCTCTATTTTGAGTGTCTATTTTTATACTCTAAAATCCTTTATAAATTTGCCCTTTAAAAAATTTATAGGAGGATTTGATTATGAGAATTACAAAAAAATTAGTAGCAATACTTATGTTACTTTCAATGCTATTTTCTAACATTTCAAATATTGTATTTGCTGCAACAGAAATAAGTGAAGCATATTTACAAGACAAAGGAGATGTTGAGCATCACTTGCAATATTGGAACGATGAAAAAAATGCATGGTACTATGTAACAACAACATATGTAACATATAATGAAGGAGGCAAAGAATATCCTGCATATTGCATGAATAGAGAATATCCTGGAGTTGGCGAATATGATTCTTATACAGTTGATATTGACTCAGTTGTAGATGATGTTAGGGTTTGGAGAACTATTATAAATGGATATCCTTATAAAAGTGCATCAGAATTAGGAGTTGCTAATAATTTAGAAGCATTCCAAGCTACAAAACAAGCCGTATATTGTATTTTATATAATTTTGATCCATATACAAGATTCAGGAGTAGCGAACAGGGTGCAGACTCTCATGGTGCAGCCATTAGAAATGCAATTATAAACATGGTAAATATAGGTCGTAATGGAACACAAACACCATATACTGCCGGAATTTCTACAAGTAAAGTTGGGAATTTAACTAAAGAAGGCAATTATTATGTACAAGAATTTAAAATTAATTGTGGAGTTGATACTGCAGAATATAGTATTTTATCTACAGATAGTATGCCAGCAGGTGGCATAATAACAAACACAAGTGGAACACAAAAAACTACATTTAGTGGTAATGAGAATTTTAAGATAAAAATACCTACATCACAAATGAATAAAGATATTAACATTACATTTAGAGTAAGAGGTAAAGCAAAGACATATCCTGTATTTTATGGTAAAACTCGTATTGCAGAAACTCAAAACTATGCTGTAACATTTGATCCATTAGGTGATGTAGTTGGAGTTGGAAAATTAAATGTAAAAACTAATACAGGAAGAATACAAATAAACAAAACAGATGATGAAACAAGTAAGCCTATTTCTGGAGTTACTTTTCAATTAACTAAAGCAGATGGAACAGTAGTTGCAAATAGCACTACAAATGAAAACGGAGTTGCTACTTTTAGTGGTTTATATCAAGATAATTATAAATTAAAAGAAATTTCTACAAATGCAAAATATGTATTAAACACAAAAGAATTTGATGTTAATGTAGAATACAACGGAACTACTATAAAAGATATAACTAACGAACACAAAAAAGGAAATCTAAAAATATACAAAGTAGATAAAGATAATCATAAGATTGCTCTTGGAAATGTTAAATTTGACCTTTATTCTGAAGAATTCAAAAAAGTAATTGGAACATATACAACAAATGTTGACGGTGAAATTCAAATAAATAATTTAAGAATAGGTCAATATAAATTAATCGAAAAAAATACTGGAAAATGGTACAATTTAGCAGAAGACAAGACAATTGAAGTTAAATGGAATACAACAGAGGAAAATACTATTGAAAACGAACTTAAAAAAGGTCAAGTTAAAGTTATTAAAGTAGATAAAGATAACAATGAAGTAAAACTTGAAGGAGTTGAATTTGAAGTATTAGATGAAAATAACAAAGTGCTAGAGAAAATTGTTACTGACAAAAATGGTGAAGCATTAACTTCTAGATATCCTATTAGAGATTTTGAAAAACTAAAAATTCGTGAAACAAAAACATTGGAAACTTATGTATTAAATGATGAAGTTAAGACTATTACATTAAAAGAAAATCAAATTGAAAATATTACATTCCAAAACGAGAAGAAAAAAGGACAAATCCGTGTTATAAAAGTAGATTTAGATAATAACGAGGTTGTTCTTAATGGTGTAAAATTTGATGTAAAAAATGATAAAGGTGAAATTGTAGATACAATAGTTACAAATAAAGATGGAATTGCTACAACAAAAAGACTTCCAATAGATTCATCATATACTGTAATTGAAAAGGAAACTAAAAAAGAATATAAACTTACAAAAGAGACACAAACAGTTACATTAAAACAAGATGAAATTAAAAATATTGTATTCAAAAATGAACTTAAAAAGGGACAATTAAGAGTTATTAAAGTAGATTTAGATGACAATGAAGTATTGTTAGAAGGTGTTAAATTTGACATTGTTGATGAAAAAGGAAATATTGTAGATACAGTAATTACAGATGAAAACGGTGAAGCAACAACAAAAATGCTACCTTCGGTTGATAAAAAATATACTGCAATAGAAAAAGAAACAAGAAAAGAATATGTGCTTACAGAAGAAACACAAACAGTAGAATTAAAAGAAGATGAAATTACATCTATTCAATTTGAAAACGAAAAAATTAAAGGATATTTGGAAATTACAAAAGTTGATAGTAAAACAAAAGATACTTTAAAAGATGCCACTTTTGGAATATATGATATGGATAATAACGAAATAGCAAAGATTACAACAGATGAAACAGGAAAAGCAAAATCTGAGCTAATCCCTTATGGAAAATATTATGCAAAAGAATTGGATACAGGTTCAGTTTACTATTTACTTAATGAAAATACTTTTGAATTTGAAATAGTAAAAAATCATGAAACTGTACCACTTACAATAGACAATGATAGTGTAGATATTGAAGTTACAGTTGATAAGGAAGGAACAACAGAAATAAAACCTGGAGAGAAAGTAAATTATGAATTTTCAAATGTAGGAAACGCATCTAATGTATATCTAGAGAATTTTAAATGGTTTGATTATATACCTACAGATTATATAAGATTAGAAACTATGACTACAGGAACTTGGAATCAAGATTTAACTTATGATGTATATTATAAAACAAATAAGTCAGATGATTATATACTATTCAAAAAAGATTTAAAAACTACTGAAAATTACGATTTAGACTTTACTACAATAGAATTTACAGAAGACGAATATATAGTAGAAACATGTTTTGATTTTGGAAAAGTAGATGTAGGATTTAAAGAAGATACAAAGCCAACAATGGAATGTAAATCTTTTGATACTCTAAAAGAAAATGATACATTTACAAACTATACAAAAACTGTAGGTGTATATTTTGGAGTAACTGCTGAAGCTAATAGCAAATGGACTACAATTACACATATTCCAGAAGAAAAACACGAGGTTAAACTTCCTCGCACAGGAAAATAATTAAATATGATAATATAATAATCCTTTATAAATTGCCCTTTAAAATTTAATTTATAGGAGGATTTGATTATGGAAATTAAAATTACAGATGTTAGGATTTTTAAAATTAAACAAAGAGGAGCATTACTTGGCTATGCCAATATAGTGTTAAATGATAGTTTCATTATTAGAGGAATTAAAATATTGGAAAATGAAAGAGTTGGAAGATTTGTTTCAATGCCTTCTCGTAGATTAAGAGAAGAAAAAAGAGCATACAGAGATTTATGCCACCCTATCAATCAAGAAACAAGAGAAACTATAACAGCAGCAATTTTTGATGCTTATGATAATCAAGAAGAAACAGAAGAATAGTTGTATAAGTCCTTTATTTGCCCTTACTTTATTTAAGAAAGGACTTTTTTTATGATTATTTCAGATAAATTATTAAATGAATTAGTTAGTTTGGATGAAAATATACAATTTATTATTGATAATAATAAAAATGTCAATAATATACAGCTAGAAGGCTTTTTAAGAAATTTAGAAAAAAGAAGATATAATATTCTATCTCAAATTAAGTTATATAATAAAACCGTAGAATATAAAACAGATAGAATACAAAATATTAGTGATGAATATAAGGCAGAAATTAGTGATGATGTATTAAAAATATATATTCCTGAACCAATGCCATCATATAAAAATTTGAAAACTCATGCTTTTAAAAATATTTTATTAAATATTGCAGAAATAACAAAACCATATGCAAATATGTTTACTGAAACAGTATTTATATATATTAAAATATTTGACAATATTAAGGGATGGGATATTGATAATAAATCTATAAAACCAATATCAGATGCTTTAATTTCAAGTGGTGTTATTCAAGATGATAATATTGATAAAATGTTTTATTGTGTAAAAGGTGAATTTTCAGAAATTCCTCATACTGAAGTTTATATTTTAGATGCCAATAATAGTATAAAAATTTTAGAAAATAGTGTTAGTTGAAAATGTCCTTTTTTTGACCTTAAAAAAAGTTAAAATTAGGACATTTTTTAAAATGCAATAAGCCTTATTTTACAATACTTTGGAGAGAATTAAAGGACACTTTTATCTTCATAGGGTAGGTGTGTGATAGCGAAAGCTATCGCATAGCTGCCCAAGAACCATTATATGAAAAACTTAATTGAAAAGGTGGTGATTGAAATTAAAAGTATTTTTCCGACAAATATAAATGAAATAAATTTAGTGAAATTTATAGGTCGATATCAATATATTTCTAGTAAAGATGTTCAATATTTCTTTGATGATACTTATTATCCAAAGAGAATAACAAAACTAATTAAAAAGGGCATTATAAGAAGGTACAAAAAATATTTAGTTCTTGCAGATGATGGGTATAATTTTATGAAAATACTAGGTCAACATACAGTTCCTTTAGTATATCAAAAGAAATACGCAGATAGATTAAAGTTTATGAGTCATCTAGCAGCTTTATATAATAACAATGAATATATTACCTTTACCCCATCTTTTGAAATTAAAGATAAAACAGCATTTACAGAAAGTTCTCGCAAATATATAGGAATTTTAAAAATATTTGGAACAAATTATTTAACTTATCATATTTCAGAAGAACATACGCAAAAATATATAAATTCAGTTATATATGATCTTCAAAAAGAAAATAAATACAAGAATATTATTGTTCTAATAAATGATATAAAAAGAATTGATTTAATGGATTTTGCCTTTGGTCTTAATTCAGTAATAATTTGTGAAGATAATGACAATAAATTGCAGGAACTACAATATTTACATCAAGTTAATTGGCCTAAAGTAGTACATAAACTATATAAGGATCAAGTACATTTATCAGAATATAACTTTTGTGATTATACTGATAATAGAGATAAATATATCACAAATTTTTATTTTGTAGATACTGAAAAAATAAATAGAATAGATATTTTCTTAAAAAATAATAATCAAAAACAAGCTGATATTATTTGCAGTGAAAGCATCGTGAAATTATTACGGTCAAGAAATACCAACTGCTAATTATAAACTTATCAATTTAGATGAATTCATAGAAAAAGATATAAAAATGTATGACTAAAAAGATAATTTTTTATTCATCCATAGTATTTCTCATAATATTAAATATTTTAATTGATATTAACATTCAAAATTATATAAATATATTAAATGAATGCTTTAATAAAAATATTATTATAAATCAGTTTTATTATGCTTTTATTTGCTCCATAATTGCCTTTATTTCGCTTTTAATTGCTATAGGAATAAAATTAGTCATCTATTATAAAACTGATGAAATAAAAGGCATAAATTTAAAGACAGAAGATGGAACTTTTGGAACTGCTAATTGGTTAAATGATAATGATATTGATAACATACTTGGAAGAAACAATGTACCTGGCTTGATACTTGGCAAAAAGAACAATGATATTATAAAACTACCATTTGACAGTTACTTTAATAAGAATATTGCTGTTTTTGGTAGCAGTGGCAGTATGAAGACAATTCGGATTCTTGGTAACTAACCTGCTCGAATTACTTAAATACAAGAAGTCTATTATAGTCACAGATGCTAAAGGAGAAATTTATCGAAAGACAAATACATTATTTAGAGAAAATAATTATATTGTAAAAGTATTTAACTTAAAGGATATGGCTCACTCTGATAGGTGGAATCCGTTAGGAGAAAATGAAGATATTACAGATATTCAAACCAGTTCAAATGTAATTATAACAGGAACGCAAAAGCATAATGGAAAAGATGATTTCTGGCCTCGTGCTGAAGAAAATCTTTTAAAGGCTTTTGAATTTTATTTTTTAGAGAATAAAATAGACCAAAACACTCTAACAGATATATACAAAATAATTGCAAATGGTGATATTGCAACACTTGATGGCATATTTAAAGGAATACCTCAAGAAAGTCCTGCAAGAATGAGCTACAATATTTTTGCGAGTGGATCTGACACAATAAAAGCATCAGTATTAACAGGTCTAGGAACTAGGTTACAAGCATTTCAAAATAAAGAATTACAAGAACTAACAAATGCAACTGATATTGACTTAACATTACCAGGTAAGAAACCTTGCATTTATTATGTGATATCAAGCGATGTAGATTCAAGCAGAGACTTTTTAATTTCTTTGTTTTTTACATTTTTGTTTATAAAGCTTGTTAAATATGCTGATTCAAGAATAGATGGAAGGTGTGAGAATGATGTATATTTTTTTCTCGATGAGTTTTGCAATATTGGGGAAATACCAGACTTCAATAAAAAGATTAGCACAGTAAGAAGTCGAGGAATAGCATTAATTCCAATAGTTCAAAATATACGGACAGATTAAAAATCGCTATCCAATGGATACATGGCAAGAAATAATCCGGTAACTGTGATTTTAGACTATGTCTTCGGTGCTGCTGATACTTTAACAGCACAATATTTTAGTGATTTGCTAGGTGTTGCAACTGCTGAAACACAATCTGTTAGAAAGGAAGCAGGTATTGAAGGAAGTTTTGAATTTGGTCAAAAAAATATATCTACACTAAAGAGGAATTTATTAAATGCTGATGAAATTTTAAGAATACCATATAATCAGCTTTTAGTTAATATTCGTGGTAATAAACCATTGTTGCTTAATAAAATGGTATATACAGAACATGAACTTGCAAAAAAACTAAAAGATGTTTCAATAAGTGAATATAAACCTAATTGGAACAAACAAGAAAATCCAAAGCAAGTAATTCCAGCTATTCCAAAAGAAGAACCTAAGAAACAAGAGAAAATCGAGGATTTTGAAGAAATTACATTAGATAATTTTTAAACATTTACTTAAAGGTAAGTGTTTTTTGATTGGGGGTGAAATGTTGGAAGAACTATCTATAAAAGAACTATTAAGAAGTAAAGAAGAAAAACGAATACTTACAGGAACTATATCAGGTATAGAAGATGAATACTACAAATTAAAAGACAAATATATTCCTTGTGCTATAGTTTGGTACAAAGATATAAAAGTATTGATACCAATTACACATTTAGCATTATCAAAACAAAATAAATCTCTAATTCGTGGTATGTTAGGGGCTGAGATTGACTTTATTATTTTAGAACTTGATAATATTGCAAATGTTGCAATAGGAAGTAGAATAGATGCTATGGAATTAAGAACAAAAATAGAAATTCCTAAATTAAAACAAAACGATGTTATACGAGTTAGAATTATTGCTGTTGGTGTAAAGCATATTATTGTTGATATGTATGGTAAAGAAGTAATTATTAAAGCAGATAATTTAAAACATACATATATAGTAAATTGTAAAGATATTTACAAAGTGGGAGATTATCTGCAGGTAAGATTAAAAAATATGGATATTAAAAATAATATATTTGAATTATCAGCTAAAGATTTTGAAGAAAACCCATTTAAAAATATAAGAAAATACATATCTTTGAATGGGGAATATACAGGTATTGTAATTGCCTTTCCAAAACAGAGAAGTGGAATTTTAGTACAACTAGATAATTCAAATGTTACTTGCCTTGTAAGAGTTCCAGCTAGATTTAATAATTTTCCACATTTTAAAGATAAAGTGTTAATAAAGGTGACAGAAATTAAAGAAAATAAGAAATTTGTTTATGGATATTTAATGAGAATAATATAGAATAATTTTTATTTTTTATTGTTTTTAATCAAAAAATATAGTAATATATATGCAACCTTACGCAGAAGAAAGGCCAGCCCTTTCTTAAGGGCGGAAAGGGGGGTATTTCTTGAATACCGCAGATTTGATTTTGCATTTTGCTGATAAGTACATAGCAGAAAGGGAAAAAAACATCATGCTACAACAACAATTAGAGCAGTACCAACAAATGCAAAACGAAAAAAAGACAAAGACTAATGAATAGCAAAAGTTAGTCGGTAGAGTGGGGTTCGCAGCCTGCTCTATTTTTTGAGCAAAAAAAAGTATGTGTATTCGCAGGTACACATACAGGTATTCTCAAATAACGCAGATTTATTTAAGACACATTTATTTTGTACTTAAATAATAACATATTATTTTAAATTTGTCAAATCAATTTCAAAATAATGTTATTTAGAGCAAGTTTACTATTATTATATGCAATTTTTTGAAAAAGTCAATATTTTGGCTTTATTTTTTATTTTAAGGAGGTTTCTATATGTTAGAAGATGAAAGAATAAAAGTAATTAATTTTTTACAAGATTTTGGATGTGCAACGCTAAAGCAATTACAGATATTATACGATAGACCTAATGATAATTTCAAAGATATTTTAACAGGTAATTTTGTTAGTAAAAAAGGAGATATTTTCATACATAATAACGAAGAACTTAATATGAAAACGATAAATGCTTTAAATGTGTTATGCAGATATAAAGGCAGATTTAAACAATTTCATAAAGGCTATGATCCTGTTTATATTACTTTTCTTACAAAAGAAAATATTTTGTATAATGTTATAGTAACTGACAAAAACAATGAACAAGGAGTACTAAAGCTATTAAAAGTCAATTCTCCAATTATTCCTGAAGCAGATAAATTTATAATACTGTTTGAAGATGATTCTTGTTTTGACAATATTGAATGTAAAACACCTTATGCTTATTGTGTTTATCCAGAATTAAAAGTAATAAATCGCAAAAATGCTTGATTTTATGCATTATTAGTGATATATATAGTTTAAAATATAAATTAATTCATATATTTATATTATTTACTAAATCAAAAAGCAGGTATTATCACCAATTTGTGTAATCCTGCTTTTTTATTATAATATTTCATTTAGTTTATCTTTTAATGTTTCAAAAATAGATGTATAAGTTTTATCTGATGCAATTTCAATAGCTTTGAAAAGAACATTACTTCTTTCATCACATTCTAACATTTTTCCTATTGTTTCTCTTGAATTAGCATCATTTAATCCTAATTCAACTATTTCTAAACATCTGGATAATGTTTTTGTTTCGCCACCTTTAAATAATAGATAAAATACTATTGATTTTAATAGAGTCTCTGCTGAATCATCCCAATATGGATCTTCTGATTCCTTTACATGAGCAATCGCATTACAAACTAAATCCATATCTACATCGTCTTTAATATAATCTAAAGGGTTTATCCCTTCTCTTATTAAATTGATTATCTCTGAATTTGTTTTAACTATTCTATCATTAACTTGCATATTATCACCCCTTTTCTTAATATATTTATATAATATTTAATTATATACATTTATAAATCATCCTCTAAAGATTTGCCGTCCATTTTCCTTCTCATTTGTTCCATTTTTTGTGGATCGGCCATAGAATGTGGTTCTAAATCTTTAAATTTAGACATTTCTTTTTTATAATCTTCTTTTGCTGCTTCTATTGCATCTCTCATTACACTTTTTATTTGTTGTCCTACCGGTAAATTTCTATATTCTCCATTCTTCGATAAACGATTTACAAACTCTTGATGTTTATCTTGGCATTCACTGATTGTTGGTGTTTCTTGTGCTGCTGGTAATAATAGAGATTCTTGTTCTTTAACAAATCTATCTATAAAAGGTATTTTTCTTAACAATGTATTTTTAGATAACATATCAGCAATTCTTTGTTTAAATCCCACTTTTTGTGGTTCAACATCTCTTTGTTCTTTGCTTGGTGGTTCAAATATTGGTACATCAGCAGGTCCTTGCTCTAAATCTTTTGCTTGCTCTGGTAATATTTGATTTATTTCAGCAAAGGTTGTACATTTTGTTCCATATTCATTTTCAATTATTTCTACTGCTTTTTGAATAAGCTCTGTTACTGATATGTTCTTGCCATTTAAAGGATATATAGTATATTTTCTATATAATTTATTAAATTCTGGATTATTGTGTAAAAATTGTGATAATTTTGAGCCTTGTCCGTTTAACATACCTAATTCCATTTCTAAAATGTTATTAAAACTTGATATATTATTACTATAACATTGTTGTTCAGTTACATTTTCAGACCTTTCAAAAAAATCAGTATCTATAACTTTTATACATCCATTTTGTTCATCCCACATAATATTACCTTGATTAACATCTTGGAATAAAACTTTTTCTTTAGATAATGCTTGTAAATCCATCTCTACTTTTTTTATTGAATCTATAAGCATTTGTATATCTAATGTAGCTATAATTTCATGTAGTTTTTGACCTTTTACATATTCCATTGAATATCCTGCAAATTCTCCATCTATTGATATTTCTTGTTGAGGAAATACACAAGTAGAATTTGATAATCCAACTAATTGAGAAAATGCTTCAGGTGTAAACATTTTTTTACCACTTTCATTAAATAATTTCACAACAGTAGTATCATCATATTTATATACAACAGAGCAAGCACCTCTGCCTAATTCTGTCATATCTTCTATGTTAATTTGTATATTATTATCCATCTTAATTTTCTCCATTTTATTTTAATATTAAGAAAAATATAATACTTAATACTAATTGAATAAGGACAATTATTTTTGTTATTTTATATATTTTTTCTATTAATAATCTTTTTTTGCCATTGTTAGCAAAGTTACCAATTTGCACTTCACAATGACCAACAAAATCTTCAACATCATCAACATATACTGATTTATGAGAAGATGAACTATAATGAGAATATCTTGTTTTTGGAATTATATTTCTATAAAAGTTCATCATTATAGGATATCCCAACATATTTCCTGATATTGCTGCAACAAACCATTGTCCAAATACTAAAGCATATTTATTACCCATTAATTGCACAAATATTTCTGGCAAACTTGTCTTATTTGCTAGTAAAATTAAATATATTATGTATGAAAGTACAAAGCCTATTGATAAACAGAAACTTTGTATTCTAAGGTTTCTATTTTTAACAGTTTTATTATATCTATCTTCGCTATTTTCCAATATATTTCTTAATGTAGAATGTAAATTATATGTTTCATTTTCTAGTTCTTTTCCGTCAACTGTCATAAAAATTGTATCATCATGAAATGTAATATGTGCATGCACATTTCTATATACACTATTTTTTATATCTTCAGAGTTATCCTCATAAGATATATAATAATATATATTTACTCTTTTCACTAAACTAGGATTTGCAAGATTTCCTGCAAACCAATTATAATCAGATTGGGTAAGAGACTTATTATCTATAAATGTAATTTCATATTCAATTTTAGAACTATCAGATAATTTACATTTAAAAATTTGCTCATAACGATCTAATCCTTGATTTCTCTTTAATTCTTCATTATATAATCTTTTATATTCTTCTAATTTATCTTCCAAATAATTTGCAACCTCAAGAATGGTATCTACTGTAATTATTTTATTTACGATTGTTTCTTCATTTGCCATATTTTTCCCTCCAATTATTGATTTATTTAAAATATTTCAATTACTTTAATTTGTAAATGGTATGTTGATGGAAGTACATAATCATATGTATTTCCTTTATCGATTTTTAATGTAATTTTACCATCTAAAGTTTCTCCTATTAACATACTATCATTAAGTTCTAATTCAACATATTGAGAATCTATCTTTTTTACTGTGATATCGGTACTACAATTATTTCCTTGTATAGTTAGTGTTGAATTTTCTATAACCTCATATTCATTTTCTGTTTTATCGTATGTAACATAGTTTTGAGTTTCTGTATCATATAAAGCATAATCTCTAGAAAACCTTAAGACCGCTTTTTTAGCAATATCATTTTTCTTGTTTCCTGTAATATTTCTTTCTTTTAGTGCTTCATCTACTACTTTAGTTACTTCTGTTTTTGCTGTGTCAAAATCTAATGTAGGTTCTACTTTTGTAAAATATTTTGTATTTCCACCAGATTGTGAACAACCACCTTCACCCCAATAATAAATCCATTGAATAACCATATATCCCAAATCTTCAATATATTTAATTGAATTATTCCAAAATTCTATTTGTCTATCATCAGTTTTTAATAAGTTGATTTTTTCTTGAAGATTTAATTCTTTTATCTTTTCTTTTTCATAGTCATTCATAGAATAATTATAGATAAATTCTAATTCTTCTTCAGCTAATTCTTTTGTTACTTTAAAACTATTCTTAATTTGTTGCATTTTATTATTCAAGAAATTTTGAGCAACTTCATATCCAGTGTTAGCATACATTTTTATAAATTGCAAACAACGCATTTTAACAAAGTTTTCATACTCTTTACTTTCTCTAATATCATCTTCTGAATAATCTACTAAAAATGATTGTATTTTTGGATCTTTTGTTAGTTTTTCTATTTCAAAAAGACATTCATATTCCTCATCTTCAGGGTATTTCGATTTGTACTCTTTTCTCATTTCTTGCAATACATTTGTTATTATTTCAGTTGCTTCTATGCATCCTTGACTTGCTGCTTCTTGTATAAGTTCAATACCTTGTTTTTTATAATATGGTATTTCGAGATAACGCTTTCCTATTAGTAATTGTATTTCAGGATCATTTGTTGTTGTTTCTATGTGAACTATACAACTATCTCTATTTTCTTTAGATATTTCTGGATTTTGCTTTTTACTAATAAATAAATATTCTAATCCTTTTTTTATATTTTTTTCTACAAAATCACCATTTATAAATAATTTTCCAACAAATATTAGAGCTGCATCATCCTTTTTTTGTAATAATTCTCTTATATAAGAATCAATACTTGGATATTCATACGATTTTACAATACAAGTTGCATAGAAAATTACATCTTCATCACTAACGAATGTTTTTGGAACTTCTAAAAATTTATTATCTGTTCTACATTTATCAATTTTTGCCTTTAGTCTATTTACTATATCATCATATTCTTCGTTTCTTAAATGTGCTAATCTTCGATGATATTCTCTAGCTGGATGTTTATATGGTATTTGCTTTAACATATATTGGAATAAGTCCATTTCAGAATTTAGCAATTCAAACATCTTATTTAAGTTTTGTTCTTCTTCAGGTCTTAATGCCAAAAGATAATATATTAGTGCTATACATAAATCTATTTCTATTTTTTCAAAATATTCTTTTGCCTTTTTTTCATCTTTATATGTTCCATATTTTCCTAGATATATAAGTGCTAATTTATAATACACATCATCTTTTTTCTCATTTATAATATCTTCAAAATATTCTTTAGCTTTTTGACAATCAAAATTAACACCATTTCCCAACAAATACATTTCTCCTAAATAAAATTTAGAATTATAAATGTTAGAAGAATATACTTTATCGCTATTTAAAGCTCTATTAAAATATTCAAAGGCCTTTTGATAGTCTTGTTGTACACTTCTTCCTAAATAATAGCATTCTCCTAAATGGAAAGCAGCTTCTTCATAATTATCTTTATGTACTAAATCATAAAACATTTTATATGCTTGTTCATAACTCTTTTCAACACCTGTACCTGCATAATAAGCATACGCTATACAATATTTTGCTCTTAAATTATGTGGATCTTTTTTTAGTGTTTCCTTATAGTAAAACATTGCTTTTTCATAATCAACATCCACGCCTAATCCAAAATGGTATATTTCGCCTAAATAGAAAATACTTTTAATATGCCCTTTTTCATTAGCCAATCTATTTAAAATGTTAAAAGCTTGTTTTTCATCTTTATATGTTCCTTCTCCATTTAAAAAGCATAATGCTACATTATATGTGGCTTTAATATTTCCCATTAAACTTGCATTAGCCCATAATTCAAATGCTTTTTCCTGATTTTTTTCTATGCCTTCACCATAAAAATATCTGTAAGCCAATTCATTTATTGCTTCTGCATCTCCTGCATCAACCATTTCATTTATCTTTTCTAATGCTACATTTTTTAAATTTCTCTCTTGTTCTTCTTGAACATTCTTAGAATCAAGTTTTAAAAGAGATTTTTCAATTATCTCTAATACACTTTTTAATGGTTTATCACTGTCAAGCATTCTCACAATTTCAGAAAATTCATTTAATTGTTCATTAGCAGTAATTTCGTTTAAATTACCTCTAATAACTTCTTGTAATTTGCTACTATCTTTAATTTGTTCAATCAAAAGAGATATACTTAATTGGTTATTATTTAATAAATTAGCCACTATTCCCAAACCTAATAACCTTCTAGCTGAATCAGACCAGAAAATATCTACTTCATCATCTTCTATACTATTAACCACAAAATCATTTATTAGACTAACAAGTGCAAAAGTTATTCCGTTATTTTTATATTCATTATTTATTTTAATTATTTTTTGTTCTTGTAAATTATCAGTTTCTATATTATCTTCTTCACTTTCTTCTGATTCATTCAAGAAAATATCATCTAATTCTACTGCATCAAAGTTTGGTTCTAATTTCTCTTTTGTTCCTTTTATAACAAACATTATCTCATTATAAAACTCTTTCCAATTTTCAGGATAATCCGTTCCTGAGTATCTTTTACTGCTTTCTCCTGTTTTTATTTGAATTTTCCAATTAACTTCGTTTGGAATAAATTTAGTAAAATATTTATCCCAATTATTCGTATAATTCAAAACAACATTTGAGATATTTTTAAATTGATCTATTTCTATTTGTTTTTTACCAACATATTTGATACCATCAACAAATTGCTTAATTTCATTTGGTTTTATTCTATATTTATCGTTCTCTATAACTATTAATATTTCTGTTATCTCGTTTTCTTTGCTATTGTCATTTGAAATAGTCTTTTTTATATTTTGTTCTGGTAATTTATTTCTACTTTTTTGTTCTTTTTCAAATTCTTTATAATTTTCCATTATTCTATTTACAACATTGTCAACATCTGTTTCACTATCAATAGAAGATAGTATTTTGCAACTTTCTTCAAAATTAGTTTCAATAAATGTATCTAATATGTGAGTTGTTTCAATAATTGCTTTTTTATATAAGTTATTATTTAGTGTTTTTGTATAATTAAAGTTAATTCTGCATGGATGCTTTACTGGTAGTTGCTCAATTTTTTGTTGGAAATCTGTAGCTTTTATTAAATTTTTACAATCAATTATTCTCCACGAATCTTCCATTTGAGTTGCAAGAGTATAATATATAGCAGCTTTTATAATAGCAACATCATATGATTGAACATCGCTTCTCTCAACAAATAAAAAGAAATCATTATAAAAATCAGACCAATTATATGGATATTGTCCTTTTCCAATGAATTTTTTTATATCTCCGTTTTGCAGTGTTAAATCAATTTCCCAACTGATAATATCGGATTTTTTCTCATCAATATATTCTTCATTCCATGAATATAATCTTTCTAATGCGGTATTAACAAAAAAATTAAAATCGCTACTTGAAATATCCTCTTTTTGAATATCTGTTATATTATTTTCTTGTGCTTTCTGATATCTAATTAAATCTGGTGTAATTAAATATATATAATTATTAATCATAATTTTTACTACTTTAACATCAGTTAACAATTTTTTCCATTCAATTTTTTTATCAATTTCATTTATATATTCAATATACATATTTTTTTTTGTTTCTGGTGAAGGATGTATCATAATACTGCTACTATCATTTTGTTGTAATATTGTCAATTCTTCTATTTTATTTTTTAATTTTGTTTTCTCTCTTTCTAACTCAACTATTGTACGATTTTTTAATTTATCTGCCACATAAAGTTCTGCTGAAATCATCATATAAATCAACTTCTTTCTTTAATTCTAATAATCCATGTTCATAATATCATAAGAATTTAAAAAAAACAACAATTCAGGCAATATATTTTAGCCTTTATTGTTGTACTTTTATAATTTAATTAATTAAATCTGTTATATCTTCAAAACCATTTATATCTTGTTTCTTCATATTAGTATTTTGTGGTTGTTGTTCTTCGCTATTATCAGTGTATTTTTTAAATTCTTCTAGTAACATTTGAAATATAAGAGTTTCGTTAATACTAACATATTTTTTATATCTTCCTATACCATCATCTAGGCAATCTCGTAATTCCCAAAATGCTTGTTCTAAATCGTTTTTTTCTAAACAATTCAAACAATTTTTATAGCAAATAATTTGTCTGCATGTAATAGGTCTTAATAATTCTTGTCTATATTCATCTTCTATTTGATATTCACTTGGTTTATTATATGGAATATTTCTTTCTATAAATCTCATATATGCTTTTACTTCGCTTAACCAATACCATAGCTTGTTAATTTTTAGTTTTAGTGTATTTGTCTTATTTTCTAAAATATCAACTATTCTGCTATATTCAAATATATAGTTAGGTGTAGATTTTTTTGATGTAATTCTATATACTAAATTCCATACATCTTGATCAGATTCAAATTTTAAAAAATCATCTACATGATTACTATTTTTCATATATTGACTTATTTTAGATTCTATATTGCAAACTAATTTATTAAAATCCAAATCACTTAAATTATTCATATAATAATTTATTATTGCATACATTTTTGATGCAGGATGGTCAGTTGGAAGTAGTTTTACTTTAGAAAAATATTCATAATATTTTAAAGCAGCTAAACATGTTCCTAAATTTTGATTTGCATCATCTTTTACTGCTAATACATAATAAATAAGCGATGCTACAATATATTCTTCAATATAGTCAAATTTTTCACTTATAATATAGTCTAATAACATTTTTTCTAATTCAAACCAATTTCCAGGATATTCATCGCAAAATAAAGTCTTTACTTTGTTATTATAGTCTATTGTCTTAATGGTCCAATATAAATCGCAAGTACCAGAATATTTTAATGTATCCCATCTATTTGTTATCTGATTAAATTTACTTATAATTTCTTCAAACTGTTCTTTTTCTAGAGGTATTTTTATTATGTTTTTATAAAGATTTTCTGGTATAGAAATATTAATAAAGTCATTATCAGTAACTTTAACATCAGCAGCTATTGTTTGAAAATATGATATTTCAGTCTCATTTATTTTATAATGTTTCATTCCATCATAAATAATAATCTCTTTTAAATTTTGTCCCATAAATTTATCCTCCTACAAGAATTTTATCACAAAGGAAATAAAAATACAACAATGCAGATTAGTATATTAAATCTTAATTGTTGTTTTTATAGGTTATCAAGAAACTCTTTTATTGCACCATTTAATAATCTAGTAACTGAAATTCCTGTTTTGTCATGATATTTAGTTAATTGTTTTATATTCTTTTTTCTTAACATTAAATTTCTATAAGTTACTGTTTCTTTTTTTGGTTTAGCATAATAATTAGGATTATTTCTTTCAATGTATTCTTCTATTGCTACATTGATAATTTCACTTATTTTGGCATCATAAGTTGTTTTTGTTAATCCTATTATTTTTTCATATAAGCTATCATCAACATTTATTGATTTAGATATAGCTTTATTATCAAGTGTATATAACTTATCTCTTATACTCAAGATACTTACCTCCAATAATATTATTACAATAATCAAAGGCATTATACTTTATTCTTTAAATATAAAATACTGATTTTGCTTGTGGTTATACGAACAATAAACATTGTATAAATTATTGTTTTTTTTTATTTATTATGATAATATATTTTTAGGTACGTAAATTATGAAAGAAGGGTTTTTTATGAAAATAGAAAAAAATATGGAACCTAGAATAAATACTGTTCTTCAAGAGACTATATTTAAAACAGAATTTGACAATTTTCAAGCAGCATATGCACAAGCACAAGCACAAAAAAATACACAAGAAATGAAAAGATTATATGAATTAGCGAAAAGTGTAACTTCTAGAGAAGTACGATTTGGACCTGCTTTTAGAATAAATCCATATTTAGAGGATTTATTTGATGAAGCAGAATATAAAGAAATTTTAACTGAACTAGAACAAGCACAGAAATCCGGTGATTCTTCACATATAAAAGCCTTAAATGAAACTGCTATGAGACTAGCAGGAAAAAGTCCTGATTCTTCAAGAGTAAATCCATATTTTAAAGATATGGTCGATAAAAGCCAGTATGACCACTTGATGAAGCAAGTAGAAATAGCAAATAAAAAACAAGATAGAGAACTTGCTCAAACAGTTGCAAAGCAAATTGAAGCAGTTCGTCAAACAAATTCTTATGTAAAAGACCATATGGATAAATTGCAGTTTGATAGATTAACTACACAATTAGAAGCTGCAAAAAAATCTGGAAAAACAGAACTTGCTGAAAAATTATCTAAAGAATTGTACGCTGTTTCTGGAAGGGATCCTAATTCTAATGTTGTAAACCCTTATGTAAAAGATGATTTGGATAAAAAAGAATTTGAAAGTTTTCAAAAAAATTTAGCTTTAGCACAAAAAAAAGGAGACAGAGAATCACAAAAAATACTTCTTGACAGAGCAAAAGGTATTTCAGGAATAAATGATTCGAGAGGTAGAATTAACCCATATATAAGACAATACTTTGATGAAATTGAAGCACAAAAATATATGGCCGAAAGAGATCAAGCAAAAAAAGCTGGAGATAAATCTAATTATGACAGAGTTACAGACCTTATGAAACAGGCTGCTGGTAATATAGGTTTTATAACTTTTCAATACTCACCAACATTAGATTTCCAACAAGCTCAACAAAATTCTACTCATGACAAAACAGAAATCTCTACTCAAGAAACACCAAAAGATGGTAAAAGTCAAGATGTATTAGAAAGTGCAATAGAAGCAACAGAAACAAGCACAAGAACAGGTTCAATAAATCAACAAGTTCAAAATATGAAAGATATTCAAAGGACTCAAGAAGAACAAAATATAGATGTTTCAAGAGATTAAAATTAGATAAGTTAAATGTTATAAATACAAAAGTAAAAGGAGTTTTTTATTATGAACATATCTATAAATACGCGACAAGCATATTCGGAAATAGATGAATTTTTAGACTTATTAAGTCCAGAAAAAAGAAATAAAATTCCACAAAAACTACAACAATTGTTTAAAGATGAAAAAGATAAAAATTATATAAAAGGAATAAATCCTAATGTTCCTATAAAAAATCAAGAACTAAAAGAAGAAACATTAAGTATTATTGCTTTACTAAATTTGCAGTATTGGTGTGATAATGCAACTGAAAAGGTGCGCTTAGAAAAAATATATGCTGATAATGAGAAAAAATATCAAGATATGTTGCAAGAAAAATATAATCCAGACAATATATTTAAGAATAAACAATCACAAAATTTAGTTGAAAATGATGAAGAAACAAGTTTAGTACCAATCAAAGAAAAGAATTTTATTTTAAAGCTATTTGATAAAATTAAAAATATGTTTAAAAAATATTAATTAAATTATTTTATAATAATAAAGGAGAATTTTATGAACAATAATAAATATACAGATTTAATTGAAGAACTTAATATATTAAAAAAAAGGCTAATTGATATAGATTTTTTAGATGCTTATACTCGTTCAAAATTAGACAAAGTAATAGAAATATTAAGTTCCAATAATTATAATAAAAATGATGAAAAAATGATGTTCGTCAAGGATTATCTATCTGCAAAGGATTTATTTCATGCAAGAGGGATAATAGATCTTTTATTGCCACTTGGTAAAATAAATGGAACTCGGTGAGCATTGGTTCGAGTATTTTTATAGATTAGAAAAATTATGTGAAAAAACATTAGATAATGATGAAGAAAATATAATACTAAACAAATGCGATACAACCACTAATTATATAAAAATACATATAGGTAGACATCATTATTTGATAAGTAATTCATATATAAAATATGCCCAGGCATATAAACCCTTTATTAAAGTTGATATTGATAAAATCATCGAAAAATTAAAAGTAAATGAAGATTTAATTGGCATAAAGGAATTTAAAATTATAAAAATCTCTGATAAATTAGAAAAAATACATCTTGAAGAATTATTAAAAATAGTTTCTAATTGGGAGAAATCGTATCTTAATTATTTAATAAAAGATGGTTTACATTGGGAAATCAAAGTAGTTTATGATAATATTGATTTTTATACTTATGGAGTTAATAAATTCCCAGATAATTGGGATAAATTATCTACCTTCTTGGAGTCCATATTACAGAATAAAGAAAATCAAATAGAATTTTTATATGAAGATAATTCTATTGAAAAAAATATTTTGCCAGAAGATAATAGTATAAATAACGAAGATTTGGACAAGTATGTATCAATGATTTTAAATGAAATAAAAGACATTATGGAATATCAAGCAATCGATATAATTAAAGATACAATAAAATATTGTAACATAAATAAGATCAATACAATTTCAAGACAACAAAACCAGGATAATAGTTTAAAAACTTTAGAAATAAATACTGATAATGGATTATACTACATAGAAATAGATTCTAACAATATAATTCAAATTATACGAGAAAACTCATTAGATGGAAATATAATATACAAAGGAGGATTAGATGCTCTATTCGAAGATTAGTCAAATAAATGCCTCTTTAAAACTTTTAATAATTGCAGATTGCCACCATTTAAAAGAAGATGAAATTCAAAAAGTAAAAAATTTAGAATATGACATTTGCATTTTATTAGGAGATATTAACGGTAATTATCTTGATATGATACTTAAATATGTACCAAATGAAAAAATATATGGAATATTAGGTAATCACGATGAATTTGGTGTATTAGAATCAAGAAACATTAAGAACATACATGAAAAAATAATAACTGTTAAAGGAATAAAAATACTTGGGTTTCAAGGTAGCAGCAGATACAAAACAGGAGAATATCCAATGTTTACGCAAAAGGAAAGCATAAATTTACTAAAAAAATGTGAGCCAGCAGATATACTTGTATCTCACGATGCACCGTTTGAATTATACTGTAAGTCAAATGATATGGCACATTGTGGATTAAAGGGAATCTCTAAATATTTAAAGAAGAATAAAGTATTTTTAAATATACATGGTCATCATCATATAAATACACATCTACCATTAAATAAATTGACAAATGTTATTGGTGTATATAGATGTGCTATAATTAACATTCCAAGTTTAGAGAAAGATATTATATTTTAAAAATAAAAGTATGGAGAATTTATATGGAAAACGAAAGCAAAAAAATAAAATTACCCATTAACTTAGGGTGTAGAGCATCAAAAATCTTACAAGAAAAGCATAACATAGCAACTAGAAAAAACAACTTTGGAATGTTGGATTTTTCGTTTACTGAAGATGAATTAAGTTTAATTACATCATTAGAATTAAAAAATCCTGTTCCTGGTGATTTGGAAGGATTACACTTTTTGCCTAATTTACAATCATTATCAGTTGAAACCAGAGGGATTACAGCTCATATGCAACAAAAAAATATCCCTTCTATAACAGATAAAGATATGGCAGAAATATCAAAATGTACATCATTAAGAGATTTGTCTATTGTAAACCAAGCTAAAGCAACATGGTTAGATGTGTCAAAACTAGAAAATCTTCAAAAATTAGTTGTTACTCACAATCAACATCTTGACGATATATTTGGAATGGATAACTTAAAAAAACTATGGATACTTAAATGCTTTGGAAATAATAGGTTACAACAAATAGAAGATTTAGACCAAGTACTTATTCAAAATACAGAATTAGGTGAACTTAGCTTAGATGTATTATTATTTCCAAATGCAATCAGTTACAATCAAAACACAGGTCAATATAATTTGGATGCTCTAGCTCAAATACAAGAATTAGCACAAGGAGGCATTGCCACCTGGGAAGAAGGGCGAAATGGTAATAAATCTATAAAAATAAATACAAATCAAATGATTCAATTACATAATAAAGCTTGTGAAATACTTGCAGATAATATATCTCCCACAGCAGATAATAGAGATATCATCATTGGAATAGAACAATACCTAGCTCGTAATGTAAAATATGATTATGATGGTATGGAGCATGGACATACTGGAGGAACTAATTATAATGGTTTAAGGATTCAAGATGGTCCAAAAGGTGGAACAAATGGTGCATATAATGCTCTTGTTCGAAATACTTGTGTTTGTGAAGGCTATACTAGAGGAATGCAATACTTGTTAAAACTTAAGGGAATAAACTCTCATAATGTTGACTGCTATGCTGGAAAAGATACTACGCATATGGCCTCTAATTCACAAGAAAATCAATATACAACTTATGTTTTACCAGATTCAGCAGAATATCATAGTATTATTTGTATAGACGATTATAACTGTTTATATGATGATCCATGCTGGAATGCCTGTTATTATCAACAAGGAGATACAAGTATGCCATGGTTATTAAAAACAAAAGAAGAAATATCTCAGGACCATACCTTATCATTTGATGAAAGAGGTGTAAGCAATGACGGTTTAAGGCAGCCTAGTGATGCTATTAGGGCTTCTATACAGAGAAATAATTTATTTAGGCAATCTAAAACAAGAACATCCTCTATAAATGACACTAGAAAAACAATAAAAGAACAAGTTAAAGGTCAAATTATTCAAAGAGAGGGACAAGAGATATGAGTGATAAAATAAATAAAGCCTATTCAGAAGTATATGAAATTTTACAATTACTAGATGATGAATTTATTAGCAAATTGCCTAAAAAGTTTATTGAATTTATTGAAAAAGAAAAAGATAATGAATATATTACAAATATAAATCCCCAAATTCCTTTAGAAGAACAAAACCTATTGGCAGATACCGTAAACATATTGGCCATGTTGAAATTAGATTATTGGTCTACTGAAGACGAAAAACAAGAGTTATTAAGTATTCTTAATCAAAACGAGAAAGAATATCAAGCAGAACTTAATGAAAAATATAATCCTGACAATATATTCAAAAATAGACAATCAATAAAACAAAATAAAAATGCTGAAGAAACAAGTTTAGTACCTATTAAGGAAAAGAATTTTATTTTAAAACTATTTGAAATGATTAAAAATATGTTTCAAAAAAAATGAGCAGGTTAATACCTGCTTGTATTATTTATAATTCTTTTAAAATATCAATAATCTTATATAGAGCATCTATTTTATCAATAGGCAATTCTTCTATCTTTTCAGAGATTTCAATTTTCTGTTTTAACTCTTGATTTGTTATAAATTCCTTATATAGAACGTTAGGTGCAATACCTAAAAAATTCATTAAGTTTATATCTGTCATTTTACTAGTACCATCTTTAGCAGTTTCTAGTTGTGAGATAGTTTTTGTTGATTTAGATAATTCTTCAGCTAATTTTTCTTGAGTATAATTATTTTTTAATCTATATTGTTGGAATATCATACCAAAGACTTTGTTTATTTGTTCGTTCGTTATATTCTCCATTTCTGCCTCCTTTTTTCTTATTATTATATTGAAACTGCCTAAAAATATACACAACGCATTGACTACATATATTTTTACTTATTTTTTTAAATAAAGGTTGGCTTGAATATTGAAAAAATTAAATTTGTGTGCTAATATTAATAAAATTATATATGTAGTTATCAACTACATATATACGCTAAAAGTTTTACTTTTTTATAATTAAATCTAGCTAATGACTACATATAAAGGAGAAATTGAAATGTATAAATCAGAACTAAAAGAAATAATCGGTGTTGTCATATTTGGAGCAATAAATACTTTTATAGCTTTTGCAATAACAAACTTTTTAGGAATATATAATACCATTATTTTAAGAACTTTTACTGTAATGTATGGTGATATAACATGGGAAGTTGTTATATTTATGGGATTATCGCTTGTGGAAGCAATTATATATAAATATTCTAATTTAGAATACAAGTCTTTAAGATAAGTATTTTCAAGGATTCTATAATTTGCAAAATGTCAAAAAATGCTGTATAATTGAAGTATATGGAGGTTGATGAAATGGAAGGTTTTAGAACTACGATGAAAGATGTTCCCCAATACATAGATTGGAATTCTTTTAATATTGAAAATATAAATGGCTCTACAGTAATAATTTATGCTCATGATTTAGAAAAAGATGTACAAAAGGATATAGAAAAAGCGAATATTTTAAAGAGTATGCCAAATTTAACAACATTGACAATCTGTTCAACTGATTTTAATGTTGGTATTTATATGAGTGAACTTTTAAAAGATGTTCCAGTTGCTAAAGGATTTGATTTAATTGATGATTTCAAAACTAAAGATAGAAGTGATGTTATTCCTACAAGATTAGCAAAAGGAACGAGAATTAGTTCAATTCCTAACTCATATATTCAATGGGGTGCAAAAAATAAAATGTTAAAATATGGATTTCATTATATTGATGGTGTTCCTATTTCTTTGAGAGATTCAGCAGATATGCCTAGATATTACCCTTCTGAGGATGCTTTAGCGGAAATTGACAAAGTAATAAGTGGCTTTAGTAAAATACCAGATTTAACATTAATAGATAAAGTTGTGCTAGTTTCAAATTATCTACAAAGACATGTTCAATTTGTTTCTGGAAAAATATCTGAAGCTGTTGATGGCAAATATAAATGCGAAGATTATTCTTATGAAAAATATGGAGGAATTGATACAGTAGATAATGTATTATTTGATAGAATTGGAAAATGTAACTGTATTTCTAGAACAATGATGTTGATGTTAAATAATCCAAAAATGAATGTAAATTGTAGAATTGCTAGTACTTTTGACCATTCTTTCTGTACTATATATGATAATGAAAGTGGTGAATTATATTGTGTAGATCCAACTTGGTGTATTAGTAGAAATCCAAACAGATTTGCCGAAACTTTAAAAGCTTCAAAATTTTGTGATGAATATTTAATGATTGGTAAAGACAAGTTAGCTACAATGAGCCATCATGACAATAAAAATGTTTTACAACAAGAATTTGCTGAAAATAGTATAGATAGAAATTTAATACAACAATCCGTAGAAAAATTAAAAGGATATGGAATAGAATTTGAATATCCTGAAGAAATTCCGCTAAAATCAGAAAAAATAGGAATAGAACCAGATGATAATAATAACATTGTTGAAATATAATAAAAAAATGCCTACTCTATATTAAAAATAGAGTAGGCGTTATATTATTCTTTTTACATTCATGCAACTTTTATTTCATTTTGTTGTTTTAACTTCGAAACTTCTTTTATAATTTCACTTTCAATACTATCATAATAATCAAAAACACTGTTATTGACATCTGCATTATACATATAGTCAATAAATCCATCTTTTTGATATTTTAACAATTTAGCTATTGTAAAGAAATTAAGGTCTATTAGCCTAATTCTTATATTGTCATAAGTATCAATTAAATAAGCTCTTTCAAATATTTCAGTTTTATCTTTCTTTAAAAATATTTCTTTAAACTCTTCAAATTCCTTATTAACCAAATATCTGAAATAATCTACAACTAGCTGCCTTTCTTTAAAGGTAAGTTTCGTAAAATCTTTATTTAGAATATTATCTATCATTTTCATTTTAGGTCCTCCTATGCAACTTTTTCTAATCTATAAGAATACAAGAAATCATCTTTTAGAATATCTTTATAATCACCAACATACTTTGTATCTAAATTATAGCCTAGAGGGATTAAATCCTTAAAAACTCTATGTATTATATAATCTAAATTTTGATTTTCTTCAGGTCTTACTGTAAATATGATATTTTGTATATTAGTATTATCTATTGCTTTTAATATTTGATATGAATTACTAATGCTCGAAAATGCAATTACTGATGCATTTAAAACATCTTTTATTAAATTACTTAATATTAGATTATCTGTTAATACAACTGTTTCAGTATCTTCAGTAATATTATTTCTGCTAATCCAATTTTTAGTTCCTGTGCCATTTATTTTGCCACTACTTGAAAACCATATATCTGTAGTTCCATTGTATGCTTTATCTAAGTGCATTGATATTGCTTGTATTTTATTATTCTCATCAAATACAGGTACAAAAAATCCCTTTGCATTTGAAAAGGTCCAGCCCCAGTCTTCTTCCTGATAAAATCCAGGTATTCCGGATAAATCATATGTTCTTTTTAAGCTATTTGCAATTATTCTTCTTTTAATGTATTTTTTAGGAATAGTGCGATACATTTGCTCATCTATGGTACTATTTAAGAACCCTTGACTTTTCAAATATTTTCTATGCTGTGGTTCGAGTTTTAACATTTGTAAGAATTCTCTATAGATTTTATCTCTTGTATTTATATCTGCAATTTCATTGATAGGACTAATAGTGATATTAGACTTATTTACTGAAAAGCATTCTCTATCTAGCAACTCTCTATATGCTTTTTTATTATCAATATTTCTTAATTTAGCATAAAGGCCAATAGAGAATCCACCAACGCCACACCTACTGCAGCAATATTTGTTATTGTTAGTGTTAAGACTTAATGTAGCAACCTTTGAATTTTTATTATATCCACAAAACGGACAAATAGCTTTTACTTCAATTCCTTTTGTGTCAGTTATTTCTAATGACAAATGATATGCAACATTTAATATGTTAATGTGTTTTGCAACTTCTTCAAAATCTTCTTTTTGCATAATTTAATCTTCCTTTCTAACCAGCTATTCTAATATTTTGACTTTCGTATTCACTTTCTAATTTTTTAATAAAGTTATTAGCTGTTTTTTGAATTTTATCTCCTAACTCTAAAATTACCTTTATATCTCCATCAGCCCAAGAAGTAATATAATTAAAACTGCATCTTGAAGTATCTAAACCAAAATAATCAGCCACTATAAAAGCAACTGATTCAACAAATGTTTCGGATAAATTTCGATCTTCTTTATAATTAAAATCATCATAAAGAGCATGTGTTAATTCATGTAATAAGACAGATACTTTATCATCAAGAGATAACGATTTTTTTAGAACAATATGTTTGTTCTTAGGGCTCCAATATCCTTGAGCACTCCCTATTTTATTTTCTTCAATAATAGGGAATGGGGAATAGGAGTTCAAAAAGGTAAAAAAGTCTTTCATATTATTGCTTTGTAGCCTTTTGTCCTCTAAAGGCATTGGCTCACCAACAGTTTGAGAAATGTCAAAAACATAGGTTGGTCTATATGTAAGATACTCTACAGTTTTTTCTTCTTTTTTTTCTTCTCTATCTTCTAATAAAGTCTTTTGCCCTTCAATTTTAGTAGTATATTTTTTTCTCATAGGATAAATAATTTGTATTCCTTTTGCTCCAGGTTTTATTTTTCTACCCATATTTTTCCATGCTTTAAAACCTGCAACCTGTGTTGCTTCTTCCATTTGTGAAAATATAAGTACAATATTATTAAAACTATAATTATGAAAATTTCTACTAAATTTTAAAAATTTTGCATATTCTCCAGAATCAATAATACTTGTAACACCATCAACTATCTTATTAAATATTTCTTTAGTTTTATTTTCTTTATTACTTTTCTTTCCCATAATTAAGCAGCTCCTTTCAATATTTTTCGTTCCCAATTATCTAAAAATTGTATTTGTGTTTTATTTGGTGAATAATTATATTTGATTCTACTTTGAACAACTTTATTGTCTTTAACTTCTACCGTAACAAGTGATTTATCTTGAGCTTTTATATCTCGCATAAAGTATATATCACAAATTCCTGAAGCATAATCTTCAGCATATGTTCTTACGCAATTATGTTGTTGCTTACTTTCGTCTTCTAATGCTGCTATTGTAGGAGCAGGAGTAATTATAAATTTTTTATTTTTAAATACATTTTTTTCTAACTTCTCGTATCTTCTTGAAATAGCTTTATCTAGTAGCTCTTTATTGTGTATTTTATATTGTATTGCCAATTTATCATGTTCTTTTCTTAATTCTTTTGGAAAAGCATATTTATTGCTTTTTAGGTCATATCCTAAAACACTTGCAAACTTTAGATAATCTTTGTAAAGATATGTATCAACTTTGCCTCGATGTAATTTAGCATATCGTATAAATCTATTTATATTTATATACATACATATTTCTTCAAGTCTATCTATCTTAAATTTTTCCAAATATCTAATTTTCTTTATATTTGTTTCTTTAAGTAATTGTAATATTTCTAATTGGTTATAAGTTATATCGTATTTTTTCATAAAAGGGTAAAATGTTTTTGACACTCCAAAGATATTTTCAAAGCTGCCTTCACCATAAAATCTACCAGCTTCAAGTGCTAGATTATATAATTGTGCTTTTACTAACATCTCTACTTTGTTTGAGCTTTTTGCATTTCTCATTACATCTTGAATATCAAAGCATTCCATTTTTTTCGCCAATTCCCAAATCATAGAGTATTTATATTCTGTGTCTTGAAATATCTGCTGTAAATTATCTGGATATATAAATCCTTTAGTGCTTAGTCCATAATATCTTGAATACTGTCTCCATTTGCCTGGATTAGATATATGATAAACATGTACATAACCTTGATTTTTAGAAGCTCTATCATTTACAAAAGTACAATCTTGTTCAAATGGTATTACTCTTGCATATTCTGCTGATGATACTTTAAAACCATAATAACGATTTATATTATCATATTGAGATCTTATTTCAAACAACCTTAAAATCAGTTGAGAGTCCACTTTATCAGCTAAAACAGCAACATCTTCAAAAATATAATGTTTTAAATTATACATTTTAATCATATATGTATTTTTGCAATTAGGACATTTTTCATATTCTTTTGCTTTTTTAGTAGTAGTAAATTCATGTTTGCAATTAGTACATATACATTTGTTTTTGGGTTTCTTAATAATAAGATTGTGGTGTTTTACAGCCACTTTATCAACAAAATCATCCCAATTATATGGAATATTATAATTATACCTACAATCTATTTCTTCCAACATTCTTCTATATTTGACTTTTATATATCCCATTATTTTTGCACCCCCTGAAATAATGTGATTTGGTTATCCTCTGGTCTTTTTTTCTCAGGTGTTTTTTCTTCTTTTTTCTCCTTTTTCTTGTCTTCTTTTTCTATTACTTCAGCTGGTGTAGGTGGCATTACTTTCTTTTCTTTTAATCCCAATTCTTCATTGCTTTTGCTAAAATAGGTAATTGCCCATAAATAGACAACTTTATCGTTTACCATTGCTACATTATCTTTAGCAAGGTTTCTTGCTTTATCACATATGTATTTATACATTTGCTTTATAGATTTTTCTTCATTATTAAATTTTTCGTGTAAATCATTTCTTGTTTTTAAATAATCAAATATTGCTGAAATATTATAATTATTTATTTCTAATACTTCTGCTTGTAATCTTTCTAATCCTTCCATAATTTTTTCTCCTTCCAATTCATGATACTTTTTTAAATCTTGTAAAAAGTTCATTTGATGTTTCTTCTGATTGCATATATAGTTTGTAGTTACCAATTCCATATTTTTTAATTTTTAATTCTCGTTCTTCTTGTACTTTTTGCAGTAATTGTGGGATTTCTTCAAATGTAAAAAAATAAGAGACAAGATTATTAAAATTAACAATCTTATCTCCTTTAAAATCTTTTATTACATTGAATCTATAATGATATTTCTTTTTTCCGTTATGGTCTGCTATACGAATTCCACAACATACTCCAAAATCTAATTTTAAATAAATAGAGTTTGTTGTTACTGAATTATATCTATGAACAATAAATCCCAATTTTTTTAGTTTATCAACTAAAATACTAGCTATTTCTTTTTCATTCATATTTAAGCAACTTCTTCCTGTATTTCGGCAAATTTAAGGTATCTATCTCTATTTATTTTTTTAGTAATCGTTTTCATATATGGTTTAATATCTTTGATTTCATCTTCTGGAATGTTAACTCTTGAAACTCTTGCAATGCTTGTACCATTTTGTGTAGGTGCTTTAACAATATCACCTTCATTTAATTTAATAATTGTGAAATATGAGTATGATTTTCCACCAAAAGTTCGAGGAATAAATTTATCCTCATATTTAACTGCAATTATATTCGTATTCATGATTTTGTTCTCCTTCCATCATATCAATATTATCTATTTGCTCATTGAATCTATTTAATAAAGTAAATACTTCAATGAAATTACTACCTAGACCTGGTTTATTTTCTTCATCAAATTTCATTAATAAAACAAGTCCATTTGCAATATTTTGTAATTCATTTCGTGTAAAAATCATTTCATTGCTACCTAATTCCATTTATTATCCCTCCAATGCTCAAAATGGTAAATCATCACCATTACTAATAAATTCTTCAGTATCATTGTTTTGTGTAACTGGTGTAGAACTATTTAATATACTTTCATCTGGTCCTTGTGATTTCTTTGATTCAATAAAATCAAGTTCTTCAGCAACAACCTCTGTTACATAATGCTTAATTCCTTGCTCATCATCCCAAGTCCTAGTTTGCAATCTACCTGTAATAGCCACTTGCATACCTTTTTTTAAGTAATTTGCAGAGGTTTCAGCTAATTTATTCCAAGCAACTATATTAAAAAAGTCTGCTTGTCTTTCTTCACCTTCCTTTACAAATTTACGATTAACAGCAAGTGTAAATGATGCAACTGCTGTGTTTGAAGTTTGTGTATATCTTAATTCAACATCTTTTGTTAGTCTTCCTAATAAAATAACTTTATTCATAATAATTTTCCATCCTTTCCAATTTATAAACTCCATTCATAATTGAATGTGTTTGTATATTCCTTTAATTTTTCAATATTCATTAGGCAATAATCTATTGTTTCATTTTCTGAAGCATAAGGATTACATTTAGCACTTGTATATACTTCTTCAATTACTCCCAATTTTTCTAAAAATTTTGTTAACCCTGAATTTTCAGAGTAGTTTTTTATAGTAGCAGTGTCTGGTTCATATAAATAATCTGTCATATTTACCGTAACTGTAGTAATAGGTTCACCATCTGTGCTTTCCATACTAATAGCCATTGATTGCTTATTATATAGGTAATTTGAGACATTAAAATAACAATCTCCATAGTTTTTATATTTAAAAGTTTTACATTTCATGATATCTTTCCATCCTTTCATTTTTTATTTATGCTGCTATATTAAAGATTTCTTCTTTATTTCTTTTAGCATTTTTTTGTTTCATTTTTCTTTGATTGTAATAGTATTCTTCTAAAAATTCTTCTTTATATCTGTTTATCTTCTTTTCGTGTCTATTAATTTTAAACATATTTGTAAATTTTCTTATGTCTCTTTTTTTCATTGATGTTCTGCGATTATTTTTTATAGAAACTACAATAAATGTTCCTAAAATAATATTTCCTTTGAATAGTCTATTAAACTCATCATTAGAAGCATTTTTATTTGCAATAATTATAGTATTTTCATTTACTCTAAACCTTTGTAATTCTTCTCCTATAAATGATTTTATAAATTTGATACTTGCAGGAATTCTAACTGTTTGAACTTCCTTTCCTGGCATAACTAATAAAACTTTGATTTTCATATGTTTTCTTCCTTTCATTTTATAAAAATTTAAAAGGTGGAACTATGCCACCTTTGTTTTTAAGCTGCTTGTAGATAATTGGTATTTTCCATATAGCCATCTTGAAGTTTTAAGTCTTGTCCTTTTTCTACTTTAGCAATTAAGATTTGTGTATCTTTTGAATACTCCTGTGCAAAATTATAATCTGCACAACTTTCGCTGTCATCAATAAATAGTGGAATATTAACTCCAGATATTTTATTAAACATATTGCACAATTCTATTGATGTAGCAATAGTCTCTGATCGAGATAAGTTCTTTAATTCATTGTTGTTATATGTAATAATAAAATCTTCTTTTAATTCTCCACTATCTTTTAGTACAGTATAATATCTGATTTTTACATTCTTCAAATGCCTAGTTGCAAATTTCATTTTTTCTTCAATATAGTTAATGTATAATTTTTGTGTAATATCTTTTGTTTGTTTTACATTATCTATAAGAGATTGACATTCACTAATTTGCTTTTTAAATGTTTCAATATCATGTTTTGCTCCATTTATATTATTTTGTTTTAGTAAAATAGAATTATTATACTTTTCAATTTCTAATTTTTCTTGCTCTAAGCTTTTGATTTGAGCTTTGACGCTTTCTATATTCTTTTCATTTTCTATGTCAGGAGTGCCTTCTAAAGCGTGTAATTTGCATCTTTCTGTTGTCATTTTACTTTTAATATCTACTATATCTTTTTCAAGTTGTTGTTTATTTGCAAATGCTCCTTCCAAGTCTTTTTTCATATTTTTAATTGTTGCAAATTTACTCTCATTTTGAATTTTTTGTTCACACATAGGACAGCACACATCAGATTCATTTTTTATTGATAAATATATCTTTTTGCCTGTTTTCATTTTAGTATCTAAATCATTTATTTGCCTCTCCATTTGTGATATTTGATTTTGTAAATTATCAACAATTTTTTTCTGTTTTTCTTTATCAAATAGCGAATTATTTGTACTTAAAAAAGATAACTCTTGTCTAGCAAGTGATAGTTCCTCATCCTTATCAAATGTCCTTTTTTCTTCTATTGGAGTATTAACAACATTTTCTGCATATTCAATTTTTCCATTAAGATTTTTGATTTTATCTTCGTACATTTTTTTAGTAGTGTTAAGGTCTTTTAAATAGTCAATTATATTTTTAGGTACACCTTCTAAATATCGCTTTTCAGTAGAATCTAGTTTTTCATAAACTGTAGTAATATCAACACTAGGTAGATACTTGTTTATTAATTCTTTTTGTTCTGCAGGTTTTTTAGTTATAAAATAATTAGGATTAAGTATTGATAAAAATAATTTCTTGTCGCTAAAAAAAACTTGTAAGTCTTCTGGTTCTGCTTTTTTATTATCTAATGCAACAAAGTTTTTACTATTATCATACTTGTTTTTGTACCTGACTAAAGTGTGTTCATTATTAGAATTATCAGTAAATCTTAATTCTACATAGCAATCTTCAGATTTTTTATTGCCTAGCCATACTCTGTCATCACCTGTTAAATTTGTTCCTAAAAAAGCCCATATAATTGCATATAGTATGTTGGTTTTGCCTTTTGTATTTCCACCTGTAATAGTAGTTATGTCATAAAGGTTTGTTTTAAATTCCTTCTCAAATTTTCTAAATCCAATAGTTTTAAGATAATTAATTCTCATTTTCCATTACTCCTTCATATTTTACTAAACATATACCATCTAGCCAATCTTCAGTACCATCTTCAAATCTAATATTATAATCTAAATAATATGGATCACGACAAATAACAGTTCCGATTGCATCTTGATATAGTTTGTTGTTACATTTACCAAAACCATTTACAATAACACATTGATTATTTTTAAATTTGTTAAACATTTTTTCCCTTCAACATTGACTTTTTATTTTGTAATTTTTATAATGCTAATATAGTTATTTATTTAACTTGTTTTATGTAGTGGCATATAGTTTTCTTAAGGCTATGCTGCTACATTTTTTAATAATTTACGCTCATAAACAATACTTTTTGTAAATGTGTTATCTCCAGCTTTTGCTAAATCTAAAATTACCTCTGTTCCAATATCACATTCTAGTATTTCATCTGCAAATTGTGGTGGAATAACTACATCTATTAAGTTATCTTTTACATCTGCAAATTTAACAACAAGGTATTCTGTAGGTTTACCTGCTTTTGCTATTGTTTTTGTAGTTGTTTCAAATAAAAAGTAATGGTCTTTGTATTTTTCTTCAAACGCTGTAACTTCGTCTTTTTTCTTGGTTTTAGTAGTCTTTTTAGTAGTTTTCTTTTCTGCAACTTTTGTTTCCTTTGGTTGTTCTTGTGTTACCTTTTGTTCTGTTTTAGCATGTTGTGTTTCAGTTACAATTTCTTTTGAATCTGCAACATCATTATTCACAGTTTGAGCAGTATTTGTGGATAATTGTTTTGTTTGATTTTCTGGAATTGAATTGTTAGAAATAAAATCTTCTTTTTTGATAATATCAAGAATATAATTGTTAAATGTTTTACCGAATTTATTGGTTTGTTCCTCTTGTTTTAGAAATAAAGTATAATCACCAATTACGGAATTTCCAATTTGTTTTTGTAAATCAATATATGTTTGTAGTCTTTTTATTGATGTGTAACCTGTAATTTTCATTAGCCATATTCTATCTGTACTAATCTCTGGTAATAAGAATTTTAAAGTTCCTTCAATATTACACATTGGTTTAGATTTTCCATCTGAAGAAACTCTATATTTGCAACTCTCACTACAACTAATAGGTTGCCATACATTTGATACTTTTTGTTTGCCTTGTTCTTGGTTTTCCATACAATAACATACAGCTCCACCTTGATTATATCTAATTCTACGAACTGACAAAGGCTCCTCATCAAAAAATCTTATATTGATTTTTGTTTCTTTATTGTAGGTTTCATTAAAACGATTAAGTAAAAATTGCATATTATCATTTTTAATCTTTGCTATAAAATATCCTAATTCTACAACTCTCCTTTTTTGGTTTAAAATTTGTTGTTCTCCATGTTGAACTCTGCCAACAATAGGTAAATTCATTTTTCTTACTTGTTCCATTTTTTATCTTCCTTTCATTTTAAATTTACGCTGCAACTAAATCTTGCAAGTAATAACAATTTTCATTTACTGTGGAATAATCAATATTGTAAATTGGATAAAATACATTTTTTACAATGCAACTTCCAATTCGTTCTTTTAATATTCCTAAAGTTTCTAATTGTGGTATTAGTGTAGGTCTAAAACGGTCGTTTACTACAACTTGATTATCTTGTAATTTTACTGAATTTTGTTCTAGTGTAATATCAGCAAAATGCGATACTTGATTTACGTTAGGATCAAGTCCGAATAAACTCATTTGCAAGTTACCATTTTTGTATGATGAACAATTTATAAAGCAATTTTTAAAGATCGTTTCATACATTTCAAAATCAAAACCATTTTCCATAACAAAATCTCCTTTCAATTTTTTGTGTAAAAAGATTTTTAATTCAAATCCTCCTTTCTTGATTTTTGGGTAAAAAAAGAGAAAGTATCTGTTAGTAGGGGGGCTTTCTAACATTTACTTTCTACTTATTTTAAGCACAACAAATAATCTATATATTTGATTAGTGCAAATACCCTAAATTATGCTGTATTAAAAAATACAGATGTACCACTACTAACTAAAATTTTAGTAGTTATGCTTCAGAACAAAATTCTGAAGGTAGTTATAGTAAAAACTATAACATTATCTTTATACACAATTATATTTTATAAGGATTTCTTTATAATTTCAATAATAAGTTCAAAAAAATATTTTTTGCTTATATATCAATGATTTATAAAAATTTTTGTGTCCTAAAACTAAAATTCGACATACTTTTTAGTCAAAAAAGTTTATAATAGAAATAATTAAAAAATTTTTCACTTCAGCATTCCATTTCTTTAAATGATTTTATACAATTTGCGTGGAAGGAGTGAAGTGTTATGGAAGATGATATTATTTCTATCTTGTTTGAAAAGAAAATAGATAGTGATATGTTTAATTTTAGCAGTGAAGAATTAACAAGATGGGAGAAAGCAAAAAGGAAATACAGTGATGAGCTTTTTATGTTTATAGGACAAAGAGTACATCCAAAGTCTCAAAAAAAATTAGAACAGCTAGTAGAAAAGTATTTAGAGGCAAAAAATCAATGCTTTTATATTGAAAATAAAATGTACTATAAGTCTGGCTTTGTGGATGGAATGAATTTAATTCATGAATCCTGCAATAATCGGTAAATAAAAAAGCATATTGAAACTTAATTTATGTTATACTAAAGACAACAAGTTTGAACAAAATAAAGGTGTGTGGTAAATATGGAGAAATATATTATTGATGCTTTTATAAAAAAACATGGAAAAAAGATTTTTAATGATATAAAAACTATGATACAAAATGAGCTTAAATATAGTAAATTTGCAGTTGCTTTTAATGATAATTATTTATCTTATATATTTGAAATAGCAACTTATGAATATTGTGGAATAGAAGATAAAAAAATTCCAACTTTTATAAGTAAAATGGGAAATGATTATACACCAGAAATTTCGTACACAGAACTAAAAGAAATTCACCAAAAGTCTATACAAGAAATAATAAAGTATTTAGAGAAATCTACCAATAACATAATAGAGTAATCCAAAAACAATAAAATAGCAGACTTAAATTCTGCTATTTTTGCGTTTCTTTTATTATAGATATGAATTTAAAAAACATTTTTAATTCTTCTTTAGAACTATTATCTAAAAAGTTATCTATTGTATTTCTAATGTTCAAATGTTTATTCTCACATTCACCATATAGAATATAATTAGGATTTGTGCCTGAAGCAGAACAAATTTTATTCAGTGTTTTTATACTAATAAGGATTTCTCCTCTTTCTAATTTTCCTAGATGATTTTCAGATAGGCCACAACGCTCTGCGAATAATTGTCTAGTTTCATGATATACTTCTTCTCTTATTCTTCTTATTCTTGCTCCAATTTTTATTTTATCTAATGTCATATTTTCGCCTCCTTAGCATTTTTGTTCCTATATATGTATATTTTATATGTTATTCTAGGAATATTACACACTCTATGAAGAATAAAATTCACACCATACTAGGAACATTAAATTGCAGAAAGCCTTACAAAATCGCTTTTTTGTCAAAATGTATTTGTTAAAAAAGTCCGTGTATGCCAGAAATATCAACATTTTTCGACACATTTTGCACTTGAGATTTTATATAATCTTGGTGGGTTTATAAACCTATTTAGGAAGAATATAAAATTGAAATTGCAAAAGATTTTGTAATAAACAAACGATAATTAATATTTTTACTAAATAGGATTTATGGGCTCATTTTTTGTATTTTTTAAGGAAGGAGGTTTTTATATTTCAATTTGTGTTCCTCTTGAATAGGAGTATGAACCTAAATTTTAGAATTTAGGAGGAACACATTATGAGTGTTTATAAAAACTATTCCTGTGATACACAAAAAGAAAGAGAAAAGAGATTTGATAACTTTTTAAACAAAACAATTGTTATGTCTTCAAAAAGATATTTCAAAAAAGAAAACAATATTGGCACAAAAGAAAAAACTATTGTAGATAATGCGGATTTTTGTGCTTTTCTACAAGGCTTTATTGACGCTGAAAATTCTTGCTTTGATGATGTTGAAAATAAATTACAATTAAATAGTGCTTTGAATACGCTGTCTGTTGTTGAACAGGCAGTTATTTTTTTGCTATTTCAAGAAGAACTATCACAAGATGAAGCAGCTAAAATATTAGAAATATGTTCTAAATCAGTAAGTAGAATTAAAATAAGAGCATTAAATAAAATGAAGAAATATTTGGAAGGAGATGTTTAATATGCGAAATAAAAGTATATATGAATTAGGAATTTTAGCACAAAAAGGTGATGAACTTGCTATGTTAGAAATAATAGACAGAAAGAAAAAGTTATTAAAAAAGTTTTCTTTTGGAGATGAAGATCGTTATCAATACTTGATTTTAAAGCTAATTGAAGGGATTAAAAATTATGATTTTAAAATTTTTTAAAATTTACGGTAGAATTTTCACAAGATAATTAAGGTATATATAGTGAAGGGCAAATTTTAAAGGACACACTATATTTTTACAAAGGCAGATAGGACAAGCTCTTATCTGCTTTTGCATAGATTAAATGAAAGGAGCAAATACAATGTTTTTTAGATTTGTATTACTAGGTATATCTTTTGTAGTAGTTATGCTTTTAATGGAAGTTGTTTTACCAAAAATAAAATTAAAGCACAGACTACACAAAGAATTAAAGGAAAAGAAAAAGAAACAAGAAGCATTTAGAAAAAAGATGAAAGAATTAGAAATTAAGTAAATTTCTAATAGTCTTGTCATACCTAAAAAGTGTCGACAAAAAATTAACTCCAATAGGTGATTTGATGAAAACATTAAAAGAAAATATTATAACGCTATTTTACATAGAACATTTAAAAGTAAAGGAAATAGCTGAAAAAGTAAATACTTCATCTGCATATATAACAAAAATAATAAAACAAGATACTAGATATATTCAAGAAAAAGAATACAGAAAAGCTATCTCAAAAGATAAGAGAAAAGTTGCTCAAAATAACTTTATTAAGAACAAAAGAGAAAAGCAAAAAATTGATGATAATTACTCTTTCGTGCAATCTCAACATGAACAGGCAACTAGAGAATTATCAAAATCAAAACATTTATCAAATGAAAATTATAGAAAATGGAATTATAGTGCCTATAAATACAACCCTTCAAGAAAAAGGTACGAATTTGATGAGAAACTTGGTCGATCTATTGATGTACCTAAATATATAAAAGAAAGGTAATATTATTTATGGAAGAAAAATTTTTAAAATTAGTTAAACTTGCAGATGAATTAAATGAAAAGCAGGATAAAGTGTATGCAGAAATTGAATATACAGCTAATGATAGTAAAAAATTAGTAATTTCAATAAGGTCAAAGAAAGACTTCTCATATATTGAAAAATGTGAAGTACAATTAAATGCTTTTTCTATGATTGAATGGGATAATGTTATAACACTATTTGAAACATTTGTAGGAGGTGCAGTAAATGAATAAAAAGGAGGCTGTAGCCTATGCACAAATCACATTAGATTATATGCAAAGTTCTAAATATAAAGGTGAACTAAATCCTGAAACATTAGGTATAGAAATGAAACAATGTTTTAAATTGTATCCTAAGGATGTAGCTGTAATGGTGGCAAATAATATTGTAGATACTGAAAAAGAAATTTTGTCTAAAAAAAATAAATCATAATTTTTTTGAAAGCCAATATAATTTTTTAAGAGGTGTTGTTATGGAACAAGTAATTACTACTAAAGAAACTAAAAAAGAATATGAAATAATCCCATCGTTTAATAACAACGGAGAAACTATTGAAAGTGTGATACAAAGTGCCTTTTTAAAATATCTAAAATACAATGACTATAAGTAAAACAAAAAATTATTGCTTCAACATTGAGTTTTTTTATAATTGTAATATATAATAAACTCAAAGTGAATACTTATAGTTTAGGAGGACAAAATGTTTCTAAATGTAAGTAATCCACGCGACTTTAAAGTTGCAATGTATATAAGATTATCTAAGGAGGACGGTGATAAACAAGAAAGTGAAAGTGTAACGAATCAGAGAAATCTAATTTTGAGATATATAAAAGATAACAATTTAGAGCTTTTTGATGAATATATTGACGATGGTGTAAGTCGGAACTACTTTTGATCGACCTGGATTTAATAGATTAATTCGTGATATTGAAGACAACAAAGTTAATATGGTAATAACAAAGGATTTATCAAGACTTGGCAGAGACTATATAAAAACAGGATTTTATATTGAAAGTTATTTTCCAGAAAGAAATATTAGGTATATTGCATTATTAGATAATTTAGATACATTTGAAGAAAATAGTAGTGCAAGCGATATAACACCATTTAAAGCAGTATTAAATGATATGTATGCAAAAGATATCTCAAAAAAGATTCGTAGTGTTTGTAGGCAAAAAAGAGAAAACGGACAATATATTTCAGCATATCCGCCTTATGGATATATAAAAGACACTAGCAATGAATTAGCACATTTAATAGTAGATGATTACGCAAGTCAAATTGTAAAAAGAATATTTGATATGTATATAAATGGAATGACAACATGTAAAATTTGTGATGCATTAAATGCTGAAAATATTGAGCCACCTGCTGTATATTTAAAAATGAATTTAGTACATAGATCAGAAGATTATTATAAATGGAGACCATCTTCAGTACAAAAAATTCTAAAAAATGAAGTATATTTAGGTAAATTATTACAAGGCAAAACAAAAAAATTAAGCTATAAGAGCAAAAAGAAAATTGATTTGCCAAGAGAAGTTTGGATTGTCGAAGAAAATGCTCATAAGCCACTTATAGATGAAGAAACATTTGAAAAAGTACAACAAATATTGCAGAGAAAGTATAACACTAGAAATAGAAACAGAGAATATTTGCTCAAAGGAATAACATACTGTCATAATTGTGGCAATAAACTTAATTTTGTTACTAAAACAGAAAAATACAAAGACAAAAAATATGAAAGAAGATATGTTGTTTGTGGTACTGCTAATAAGGGAAAATGTATAAAACAATATAATAATTATGATAAATTAGAAAAAGAAATACTTGATTATATTAGAAAAGTTTGTATCCTTAACACAAATAGCGAAACATATAAAAAAGTTATTTTGAAAAAGAAAAATGATAATACAGAAGTTGTAAATGATTATTTATCACATATTAAAGTATTAGAAGAAAAAATTGCATCACTAAATAAAAAGGTAGAACAAATTTATGATGATAGGCTTAATCGGTGTAATTGATGAAACTGATTATATTAGATATTCTCAAAAATTCTTAAAAGAAAGAAAGCAAGTAGAAGAAAATATTGAATCCTTAAAACAAAAAATAGAAATAATAACATCTAATGAAAAAAAAGAAGCTACCAATCAAGAAGTAAAAGAAAAAACAAAAAACTTTTTAAAAGCAGATTACATTAATAAGGAAATTCTTTTTGATATTGTAGATAGGATTGAAATTGATGAAAATAAGAAAATATATATTCATTTCAATTTTCAACAATTAAATATTTATAACGATGAGGAGATAGAAAATGTTAGCGTATCATAAGGTTAATAATATTAATGCAAAGGTTGGTATTTATTTAAGGATTTCATTAGAAGATGGCGATAAACAAGAAAGTAATAGTATAGATAATCAAAGAAAACTAATTTACGAGTATTTGCATAAAAATAATTTTGTGAATATGGTTGAATTTATAGATGATGGTGCAACAGGTACTAATTTCAATAGGAAAGGTTTTAAAGATCTATTAAACAACATAGAAAATGGAAATATAAATACGGTTATAACAAAAGATGTTTCTCGTATGGGAAGAAACTATGTAAAAACTGGTTATTATATAGAAGACTACTTTGTAAATAAGGGGGTAAGATATATTTCTATTTTAGATGATATTGATACATATAATGAGGTAATAGGAAATGAACTATTACCTTTTAGAGCTATATTAAATGACATGTATTCAAAAGATATTTCATTAAAACAAAAGAGTTCTTTAAAAGAAAGAAAAAAGCGTGGTCGTTATATTGCTTGTTATGCTCCTTATGGTTATAAGAAAAACGAGCAAATTGTAGGGAAACTTGACATTGATGAAGATGCTGCAGAAATTGTAAAGAGAATTTTTAAACTTTTTTTGGAAGGAAAAGGGACAACAAGTATTGCAAGAATTTTAACTGCAGAAAAAGTACCAACACCAGCTATGCATTTGAATATGAATGCAGATAAAAGTTCATTATTCTATACAGTTTGGAAAGGAAATTCTGTAAGAAGGATTTTAAGAAATGAAACATATTTAGGATATATGATTCAAAATAAAGAAACAACAATATCACATAAAAATCCTACTAGAGTATATCTAAATAAAGAAGATTATATTGTAATACCTAATCATCATGTACCTATTATAAGTAAAGAAGATTTTGACAAAGTAAATGAAATGTTAGATAATAATAAAAGAACATCTAATAATATGAAAGAAAAAACACTCTTACATGATTTATTATATTGTGATGAGTGTAATAAAAGACTTGCAAGAAGAGATTGTAAAGGCAAAATTTACTATTTTTGTGCTACAAGAACTGCTTTCCATTTATGCGATAATAGCAATTATCTTTCTTATATAAATATAGAAGATGAAGTATTAAAATATATTAAAGAATTTTTGAAAAAGTATTCAGACAGGAATTTATTAAGACAAGCCTACATTTCAGAATATAGTAAAAACAAAACCAAAATAGATGATTATAATGTTACACTATCTACTCTTGCCAAAGAGTTATTGAAAATAAACAACAAATTAGATACCTTATATAATGATAAATTAAATAATGTAATATCTGCAGATATGTATAAAAAGTATTCTGCTACATTAAAGGAAGAACAAAAAAATTTACAAAATAAAATTAATGAAATAAAAACATATATTAATAAGGAAGAAAAAATTTTACAATCATTAAATAAGGATGAAAAAATGATTGATGATTTAATTAGTAGATTTTGTGATTTAAAAAGCATTAATCAAGATGTTATTGATGAATTTATAGAAAAAATCTCTATTGATAAAAATAGAGATTTTCATATAAAACTAAAATTCAATTTTTAAATTCCTGTCATTAAGTTACTGCGTCATCATTTCCTGAGCAGAGCATTAGTCCATATAATAAATCTTTAACTGTTATTTTATCACCAGTTTTTAAACCTAGTCTAGATCCACCTGTTCCTGCAGATTTTTTTGATATTTCTACTGTATCTGTTAGATTGCAATTTTCTATAACAATTAAACTTGTCATGATTTTTGTAGTTGATGCCATTTTTCTTTTTTGATTTTCATTTTTTCCTACCAAAGTAAGATTGGTATTTCTATCAATTACTACATATGCTCTAGAATTTATATTTGATAAATTATTATCAATGTTTGCAGAAGTGTTTATGGAGATTTCATTTAAAGTTTCAGTAGTATCAATATCGTCTGCGGAAACTAAGTTACAATTGAAATTTAAGAAAAATATTATTAAAAGAAAAATGTTAATTTTCAATATAGATTTTTTCATATTAATAGACCTCTATTTAAATATATCCATCTAATTTAAAAATATGATAATTCAATATGTAATTTAAACTGAAAGATTTTATATAATAACATATATGTATGACAAAGTTTTAATATTAAAGGAAAAATAATGGAAAAAAATATTGATGATAAAAAAATATTAATGGTGAAAAGAGATAATATGATTTATGTAAATGATTGTATAGTAAAAACATACAAATAGCATAAAAAAGATTGATAAAAAGTATATCATTTAATAGAATTTAATGAAATAAAAAATACGGAACAGAAGATAGTAAACATAAGAAAAATGGGAGGTATACTAATGTCAGAAAAACAAGAAATGAAATTAGAGGAAGAAGCAAAACAAAAAGAGAAATTAAAAAATAAAGAAAAATTAAATCAAAAAGGAGAAAGAGCAATAACATTAATAGCATTAGTAATAACGATTATTATCCAGTATTTAAAGGAAAAAAATACGGATATAACTTTATAAATGAAAGCAATTGTTATAATATATCATTAGCATTAGATGATACTAATAATCCATATGGATTAACAAGTAGCGCAAATAGCCATTTAATAAAAAATAGTGAATGGGGAGCAGCAGCATATTTATCAATGAGTCAATATGGATATTCAGGAGGAACAATAAGTACAGACACAGAAAAATATAAAAATAATTTAAGTATATCAAGTAATAGTGAATCAAGTCCAGTACAAAATCCAAATAATACAGGAGGAATAACAGCAATAACAGGATATACAGAATCAGGAGCAAGAACAGGACAAAATGTAATGACGACATACTCAGACCCAGAAAGTTTTACAGAAGCAATAAGTGGAAGTAATGGAACATCATATGCATGGAATAATGTAAATAGTAATAGTATAGAAGGAAATGGAACAAAATCAAGTACCACAGGAAATATATATGGTATATATGATATGGGAGGATGTTTAGCAGAATTTACATCATCATATGTAAATAATTTAACATATATAGGACAAGGAAGTGTATTTGCAACAGGAACATCGACATATTTAGCAACAGCATATCCAAAGAATGCAACAACGGCAATTGATTTTAATACAGCATATGAAGCAGGAGCGTTTAAAGAAGTACATGGAGATGCCATATATGAAACATCAAAAAATGTAGGTGAAGGATTAGCTTGGTTTGAGCAAAATCTAGAAAAGGATCGACCTGCAACTCAACTCTTCTTACCTCGCGGTGGAAATTGGATTCATATAGACAAACGGACTTGTGCGGATTGTCTGACTATGATGGAGCCGAGTATAGCCTTTCAGGATTTCGTAGCGTGTTAGTTGTGGAGTAGCATTTTAAATTTTTGTTCGTTGCCACACCTTTGGATTTAATTTTATTTCAATAAATTATATTGAAAACAAATAAATTATAGATAAAAATGTTCATAAGAAAATCATAAAATACAAACGAAAAGAGATTGATTAACTAAAAATTAAACGAATAAATCTATTAAAGAAAAGCACAAAATGATATATATAATATCAATATTGTGCTTTTTTATTTTATTGGAAATAAACATTAAAATACATAACTTCTAAACAAAATAAAAGAAACATATATCATATAAATCAATACCATTTACCCAAAAACCCACTTTTTCCAACAAAATTTTATGTAAAGGTTGATTTTGTAACAAAAATGTAATATAATTATCATGTTAATGAAACAAAAAATCAAAATCCACAAAACCTATTTCCGTAAAGGTTTTAAACCACATAAAACTCAGAAAAAATTAAGGAAAAAAATACTATTGACGAATGAAAAAAAAATTGTTAGATTTATAAGTAATAAATATATTCTAAAGGAGAAGATGAGATTATGAAGTTTAGGAAGATAATATATTTAGGGGTGTTTATGCTATTTGCATCATTAGTGCTTTTTATGACAAATGAATCAAAAGCAGCAGAATTAACTTCGCCAGTATATTTTGGGATACAGGAGTATAGAACAAACTCAGACCCACAAAATATGGCATATGGTATTAACAATCCAAACAAAAATGGTTCTACAACAGAAACAATAAAAGGTGCCAAAATTTGGGATATTGTAAAATACAATAGTGCCAGTGGAGGAGTTTATGATAATAGTGTAGACTATTACTGTGTAAGAGCAGGTGTAGGATTTAGAAATACAGGAGATATTGCTACATACGACTTTTCATGTAGTTTTAATACAGAAAGAGATGTATTGCTAAGTTCAAACAACAAATATCTAAAAAGCATAGCAGCAGATGAAGCATATTATAAAATTCTTGCTTTAGCAGACTTGTTATATATACCAGGTGAATCAACAGATGAAGAAAAAACAGAATTATTAAATGCATCATTAGTTGCAGCTGGAATAGATATTGACGAATTTGCAGTTGGACTTACAAACTCAGATATAGAAGCAGTACAACAAGCAGCTGTATGGTATTTCACAAACTATGATGATGAATTATATGCTACTGTATATAATCAAAAAGGATTAGAAAACGAAGATTGGTTTACTTATAACTTTAATGGAATGGAAGATTATACAAGCCTTAGAGATTATCCTAAGGGAGTTGACGATCCAGATGCAGTATCACAAGAAGGAGAGCAAAGATTAAGACAAGCGGTTGCACTTTATAATTATTTAATTGATACAGCAGTAGAAAGAGAACAAGGATATAAAGATGGAACAACAAAATCTAGAAGTGAAATTACATTATATTTTAATTTCGCAAATGAAGAAGTACAACCAATTATAAAAATAGAAAAATTACCACCAGAAGAAAAAGAATTTGATATGGCATTAAGAAAATATATTACAGAAATAGATGGTGTTCAATTACAAAGTAATGTTACAAGAGTACCAGAAATAGATGCATCACAATTAGGAACAACTTCTACAACAGCAGTATATAAACATAGAAAAGACCCAATATCTGTTTCAACAGGAACAAAAGTTACATATAATATTACAGTATATAATGAAGGTGAAAAACCAGGACGTGTTACAAAAATAGTTGACCAATTACCAGCTGGATTAAAATATCTTGAAATGAAAACAACTGGATTTACAGCAGATTATGATGAAGCAAATAATAAAGTTACATTTACAAGAGAATCAAGTAATGAAACAAACTTAGATGCATTTGATGGAACAACGCCAGAATCAGAAACAATTACAATAGTTTGTGAGGTAACACAAAAACCTGATAGCCAAAATAGCATAGTATTAACAAATGTTGCATGGATAGAAGAAGAATATGATGCTGAAGATGATGTAACAATTACAAATCAAGAAGGTGCTGATAGAGATTCAACACCATCAACAAGACCAGATGTAAATCAAAATAATATGACAGATTATAAAGGAACAACAAGTGAAACAGATTTATCACAAAATATATATTATCCAGGACAAGAAGATGATGATGACTTCGAAAAATTAATAATTTCTCCAAAAGCATTTGACTTAAAATTAATTAAAAGAATAGTAGAAGTAAATGGACAAGTAGTTCCAGAAAGATTAGAAAGTGTTGATGTTACAAACTTAGCTAATGGAACAGCAACAACAGCACAATATAATATGAATAAAGAACCTGTTACAGTAAAACAAGGAGATATAGTTAAATATACATTAAGAATATATAATGAAGGTGATATTGATGGATATGCATCAGAAATCACAGAAGATGTACCAGAAGGACTAGAATTCTTATGGTCAGAAGATGATGTAACAAATGATACATCTTTATCAGTTCAAGAAAAAGAAGCAATTCAATATAACCAATCAATATGGGACATTGAAAATATAGATAGTACAACAAATAAGATTACAATGATTTCTACAAACTATTTAGCTAAAGGACAAGGAGAAGAACAAATAACAGATGGTGCAAATCTTATTAAAGCATTTGACAAAACTAAAGGATATTTAGATACAGAAACAGAAAAAAATCCAGATTATAGAGAAGTATCAGTATATATGAAAGTTGTTTCAACAGATTCAGCAGGTACAATAATTAGAAATGAAGCAGCTATTACAGAAGATACAGATTTAAATGGAGATCCAGTAAATGATAGAGATTCTGACACAGAAACATGGGTAAAATATGAAGATGACGAAGACTATGATAATGTAGTTTTAGAAGTATTTGACTTAGCGTTAAGAAAATTCATAGCAGCAGTTAGTCCAGATGCACAAATTGATGATGGAGATTATTTAAGAAATGAAGATGGAACATATTTAAGAGCTCCAGAAGTAGATACATCAGACTTAAACGAAATTGGTGAAGATGGACAAATGATTACAACAGCAACATATAATCATCCAAAAACACCAGTAGAAGTTAACAAAAATGATTATGTAGTATATATGTTAAGAGTATATAATGAAGGACAAATAGATGGTTATGCAAGTGAAATTACAGATTACTTACCAGAATATTTAGAATTTGTAGATGGAGAATTCAATGAGCAATATGGATGGACAGTATCAGAAGATGGAAGAATTGTTACAACAAACTATTTACAAGATTCTGTTATAGTAAAAACATCAGAAAATGATGAAGGTGAAATTGTTTTAGCATATAGAGAAGTGCCAATACTATGTAGAGTTAAAGATACAGCAAATATGAATGAAAATATCACAAATATTGCTGAAATAACAGAATATAGAGATGAAGACAAACAAGAAATAATAGATAGAGATTCTGAAAAAGACAATGTAAATCTTCCAAGTGATGAAGAATTACCAGAATATAAAGATGATGAAGTTGGACCATATGTTCCAGGACAAGAAGATGATGATGACTTCGAAAAAGTAGTAATTAGACCATTTGATTTAGCATTAAGAAAATTTATTACTGGAGTAAATGATGAAGAAGTAACAACAAGAGTACCTCAAGTTTCATATGATGAAGAAAATAATCAAATAACATATAATCATACTAAAGACCCAGTAGAAGTGGTAACAAATGATACAGTTATATATACAATAAGAGTATATAACGAAGGTGAAAAAGCAGGTTATGCAAGTGAAGTAGCAGATGACTTACCAGCAGGACTAGAATTTTTACCAGAAAATGAAATAAACCAAGAATACAGATGGGTAATGTATGATGCAGAAGGA
>USGY01000007.1 GCA_900554365.1 uncultured Clostridium sp.
GTTCAGTTGGTTAGAACGCTAGCCTGTCACGCTAGAGGTCGACGGTTCGAGCCCGTTCCAGGTCGCCATTTTTTTATCTAAAAGTAAAAAATGGCTTCATAGCTCAGTTGGTAGAGCAGAGGACTGAAAATCCTCGTGTCAGTGGTTCGATTCCACTTGAAGCCACCAACTTATTTTGTGATTACGTAAATAGAGTAGTATACATGCTGCTCTATTTTTATATTTAAAAAATGGCAAATATAATTGAAAGAAACAATAAAAAGTGATATAATAAAAAAGCTAAAGGCAAAAGCCTTAAGCAGTTTTCTATTTCACTAATTAGTGAGAGGAATTTCCTCAACCTTTTTAGTAAAACATTATAACCCTAACAACATATAAAAGGAAAGGAAAAACCATGGAAAAGTTTTTCGTTTATGGAATCATCGTACCGTCACTCATCGCCTTTGGAATCTTTGCATATAAGGAAGTTTCTAAGGTGGTCAAGGGAGGCATGATGAAGAATTCATAGATTGATTTTTCATGAAATGATGTGTTACTATGTTAAAGCATTATGCTAAACTGTTTTTTACAGAAAGCTCCTTTACAGAGGTTGAAGTAGGAGACAGAAATGCTGGTTTAAAGCGTTTACCGGATAATGTACTGTTTTATCAGTTTTTCGATACAATTGAAGTGAATTTAAAAAATAAAACTATTTTGTTGGTGAGAATGAATTTTTCACCGATGATATATCTGGGTGAAGAGTTTTCTGTTGAAAGATTGGAAAAGGAACATCCAGAAGAAAAAAATAGGATTATGACTATGAAACTTCAAGGGTTGAACAGGATTGTTAGAACAAAAGACAATAACTGGTATGCACTAAGAGAAGGCGACAGAGTAATCTAAAAAAGACCTAATATTAACTTTTACTCTTACAAAAGAGTGATTGTTAATATTAGGTTTTTTATTATTTATTTTTATTTTCAAATTCGTTCATGTTATCGCCATAACGTTTAACTTTTTGAGTTGTTGTTTTTTCAAATTCTTTATCTCTAATTATAAAGTTTTTAATATGTTTATAGTTAGGAATTTTTTTGTTAACACTTGCTACGGCATCTGAAATAACTTTCCAAACTTCTTCTTTAGTAGGAACACTTCCTTTTAAATATTCTGTAATTGCTTCAATATTTGGATAAATTTGAGCATTTACATATGTTTCGTCATCATCTTCTTTATGAACTCCTTGAACTAAAGATTCAGAAATAAGAGGATTATCATTTAAATAATATTCAATTTCTTCTGGATAAATATTTTTTCCGTTTTTTGTAACTATAACAGATTTACATCTACCTGTAATATATAAATATCCATCGTCATCAATTTTTCCAAGATCACCTGTGTGGAACCAGCCATCAACTATAGTTTCTGCTGTTTTCTTTTCATCTTCGTAATATCCAAGCATTACATTAGGACCTTTAACAATTATTTCTCCGACACCTTCACTATTAGGACTATCAATTTTGTATTCAACATTTGGAATAGGTAGTCCTGCAGCATCATCTCTTTGGAAGAAATCTGTATTTCCAGCAACTAAAGGTGAACATTCAGTTAATCCATAACCTTGCAAAGTGTTTAATTTTAGATTTCTAAAATCAGCTGCAATATTAGGATTTACAGGTGCAGCACCAACTATAAATACACGTAATCTTCCACCTAAAGTATTTTTAACCTTTGTTCTTACAATAGTTTTCATTATTCCAGGTAAATTGTTATATGGATTTTCATCATTATTATTTGCTCTATATTTTTCTGGCAAAGATTTATTTAAGTTTTTAACTATATTTTTATGTAATTTCTCTAATAATAAAGGAACACATAAAATTACAGAAGGGTGAAATTCTTGCATATTTTTAGCTATGTAGCGCAAACCTTGGCAATGACAAATAGAAGCACCACTATAAATTGGAAGTAAAAAGCCTATTGTACATTCATATGTGTGATGTAAAGGTAAAATTGAGAAAAATAAATCACTTCTTTTTACTTTTACAATTCCATATATAGATAATATATTAGAACATATATTACGTTGAGATAAACAAACTCCTTTTGCACTTCCTGTTGTTCCAGATGTAAATAATAAAACACGTAATTCATCTGGATCGACTTTTATATTATCAAAATCAACACAACCATTATTATAATCTTTTTTTCCACTTTCTAATAAAGCATCAAAATCATTTTCAAATGTTACAAATACAGTATTTTTATTTTCTAAGTTATCTTTCTTTTCTATAACACCTTTCAAATTCTTTTCATCACCTAAGATACATACAGATTTAGAAACATTCATAAAATTTATAACATCATCAGTATGTAATTCTTTGTCAATAGGGACTACAATTCCAACAATTGATGCAGCTAAATAAGAAACACACCAATTATATGAGTTTTTTCCTATTACAGCAATTTTTTTATTTAAAAATCCCTTTTTTATTAAGGCTGTACCTAAATTAACAATGTCATTTTTAAATTCGGCATATTTAATATATTTAATATTTCCGTCTTTATCTTTTAATTTAAATGCAGTTCTGTTACGATAAATATCTCCAGAACGATATATCATGTCTTTAAAATTTGTGACTTCCTCTGTTTTGTGATATTTCTTTTTTAATTGTTCTGCTACGTTTAATTTTTCTTTCATAATATCCTCCTAAAATTACTACTACTTATATCTATAAAAAATAAAATTAGTATCTTTTTTTAATGTTATATTACCATTGTAAATTGATTTATTTTCAGTTTCCAAAGGAATATCTATAAATACTGTGCATTTGAATTCTTGATCTAGATTATTTACTATGTATATATCAAAAGATAAACTTGTATTTATAGAATTTAATAATACTTCACATTTTTTTAATAAAGAGCCATCATATGTAATTGATTTTGATGTGTTTGTTATAGTATAGTCTGTTTTTATGTTGCTATTTACAAAACTAAGTACAATTGGATTTGCTAAATTATTATATAATGTAGGGGTATCTAAAGATGCGTTATCATCAGATGTTATTGTAAAATCTAATTTATCATTAATTAAATTATTATCAATAATATCGCTTTTAGCAAAATTGTAAATATTCTTATAGTACAATTTAGGCTCTCCTAAAGTAGGGAGCTTAGTAAAGTTTATGTTATCAATATAAACTTTTTTTAGAGTATTTTCTAATGTCTTGTCTTTAGATGGGCTTGTAATAAAAAGTGCCATATCTGTATATTGATATAAATTTTCAATTGTAAAATTACTACTTGATGCGTTTTTATTTTTTACATCACAACTACTAAAAAAAGTAATATTTTTTATTTGAAAAACTGTGTTTTCATTTTTACTAGAAAAACTCATAATGCTTTTTTCAAATTTATTTTTCAAAAAATATTGATAACAAGTGATATTAACAAGTATTAATACAACAATAAATAAAAGTATTGTTACAATAGTTAAAATGAATTTTTTTGTATCAACATTTTTTGTGTTTTGTAGAACAACTTTTACTATATTTTTTCTCTTGTTCTTGTCCATAAATCCTCCTTAGTAAATCATTAATATAATAGTATAAAAATCAAATAAAATCAAGTATGAATTGTTAGTCGATAAAAATTTCCATCATTTTTAAATTGACAAAAATAGTCTAAAAATGTAGAATTGTATTAGGTGATAATATGAAAGCAAAAGATAAAAAAGTAAAACATACAAGAGTATCTTTAAAGAAAATAATTATTTTTTCAGTCTCTATAATTATTTTATTGTATCTTCTTGTGATTTATGACTATTCTTTTAAAAAAGATGAAGTATATGCAAGTGAAAATTCCCCAACAACTAATAATGTAAAAATAAGTAATGCTAGTCAAATTGATGTAGAAGAAATGATTAGTAAAAATACAAATGAAATGCAAAGGGATGAATATATAACAGAAGAAAATGATTTAGAATATATGACAAAATATAAGAATAATGAAAATTTACCCAAAGGAGTAATTCAGGTAATTCAACAGGGAAGAGAAGGAAAGCAAGAAATTACTACTAAGAAAACTATAAAAAATGGAGAAGTAATATCAGAAAATCAAGTAAATAGCAAAATTACAAAAGCCTCTGTTGATAAAATTGTAGAAGTAGGAACAGGAAGTCAAACAAATTCATATAAAGTAAAAATTGGCGATAATGTAACTATAACAGCAGATAGAGTAAGCGTAATGACTGAACCCAATGAGAACTCAAGTAAAGTGGCAACATTAATAAAAGGAAATGAATTAAGAGTTTTAGAAATTCAAAATGAGTGGTATAAAATTACTGGTCAAGGAACAACAGGATACATAAAATCTGAAAATACAACATGTGAAAATGCCAATTCTAATGAAGAAGAAAAACAAGAAAACAAAACAAATGCAAATAATACAAAACAAGAAAATAAAATTCAGCAATTAAGTTTTGATATACAATTAAATAAACCAAGTGGATTAAGCTTAGATCAATTTAAAAAAGTTCTTACCGATTCTAAAGATAAAAATAAAGTCTTCCAAAATAATGCGGAATATTTTTATTACATAGAAGAGCAATATAATATAAATGGACTTTTTGTTGCGGCAGTTGGAATACACGAAAGTAACTGGGGAACATCAAAAATTGCTAATCAAAAACATAATTTGTTTGGATATGGAGCATATGATTCTAATCCATACAATGGAGCATATCAATTTTCAAATTATTCTGAAAGCATAGATTTAATTTCTAGAGTATTTGTGAAATATTATATAAATCCAAAAGGTACATCAATTTATGGTGGTGAAACAGCATCTGGAAAATACTATAACGGTGCGACTTTAAGTGGAATAAACAAAAGATATGCAACAGATAAAAACTGGGCTAATGGTGTTTATAAAAATATGCAATATTTGTATAATAAATTATAAAAAATTCTTGCCTTTTTTAACTATTTATTGTATGATATAGAAGTATAAGACTTTGAGAAAAAATTCACTAAAAGACTTTAGAAAGGGGCCTAAAAACATGAAAAAAACATTGCTGATATTTACTGTATTTTTAGTAATGATTGGAGTATTTTTTGCAACGACACAAATCTACGCAGAAAATAAAGCAATTGATGAAGCAACAGAAAGTAAAATTATTGAATTAAAAGATAATGCATCTAGTTCATTAGCTGACTATCAAGACAAATATGGGTCAAATGTATATGGCTTAGTAGCATATATCTTGAATTTAGTGAGAATTTACAGTATACCACTATGCTTTTTAGGAATTGCAATAGGAGCAATTCATCAATACATAATTGGTATAAGAAAACTAGACACACTAGAAAAGGGAATGGCTTTAATAGTTAGCTTTGTAACAATATTAATAATATGCCAAATCTTACCACTAGCGTTTGCCGTGTTTGTAAAATTTGGAAGGGGGTAACAAATGAAAGTCCTATTTGCTGTAAGTAATGAAGAAATTTCAGAATCTATTATAAAAAAGTATCAAAGAGAATATAAACAAATAATTTCTTATAAAAACGTTTATTACTTTAACGCAATTTTAAAAGAGATACAAAAAGATAAATCTTATGACAGAATCGTCATAAGCGAAGAGTTAGAAGCTTTTACACACACTCAATATGATCAAATTGATAAATTTATATTTGAAAAATTAGATGGAATAAGTGATGAAGCATCAAATTCCAGAGGAAATGATATTCCAATAATTTTAATTTGTTCTGATAGAAGAGTTAAATCAGAAGAAATGCTTGTAAAATTATTTGGTATAGGTATTTATAATGCTATAATTGGAAACGACAGAAGTGTTGAAGAAGTATGTAGATTAATAAATAGACCACGTACTAAAAAAGAAGCAAAAACATATTATCAAATTGAATCTGAGAATGTTAATTATCAAAGTGAAAGCGAAAATGATGTAAGTGAAGTTGAAATTCAAAATATTTTAGCACACTATAAAAGATTAGGAAGAAATGAAGACAGATATTTAGAGAGTTTTGACAATATAGCAGCTCAATATAACGATACTCAATTACGTATCATAAGCAAATTCTTGCCTTTAAATGTAAGAGCTGTTTTGGAAGAACGTTCACCCAAATATCAACAAATAATGTCATTTAATAATAAAATTTCTGAAAAAATTAGAAAGCCTAAAGAAGAAATTGTTAATGGTACAAGCGAAACTTTATTAAAACCTAAAGACAGAGAAACAATATTGTCTAAACCAGTTGTAATACCATCAGCAGTTAATATGAATAGTGCTAAAAAATTATCAAGAGTAAGAAAAATAAATCATATAGAAAAACCTGAGCCAGTGGCAGAAACTAAAGCACAAGAACCAAGAGAAGAATTTATAACAATGCCTGGCGTAGAGGAACAAGGAAAAGAACCAATAAGAACTGTAGTAGAGCCAGAGCCTGAACCAGTTGTAGAACCAGTAAAGAAAAGAAGAGGAAGACCAAGAAAAAATCCTCTACCAGAAGAAAATGTTGTAGAACCTGTAAAAAGAAAAAGAGGAAGACCAAGAAAAAATACTTTACCAGAGGAAGAAAAACCATCTGTAGTGGAAGTTGAAGAACCTAAGGCTAAAGAAAAAGAAGAGTTTGAAAACATTTTACCTGGAATTGATGAGAGCACAAGTACTTATTCACAAGAACCACAAGAAACTTATAATAGTAGAAGTATAGAACAAGAACCAGAAGAATCAATATTACCAGGAATATCATCAGAACCTCAAGAAAATAATAATGTTGGAGATTTTTATAAGAATAATGCACCAATATATGCACAACAATCAAATAGAGAAATTCCAAGTTATGGTCCAACAACATCTGTTAATAATTTAGGAATACGTCCTGAAGAAATCGAAGAAATAGATTTAACAAGATTATTAACACCAGGTAAGAAAATAGCAGCATTTGTTGGAACTGGAAAAAATGGAACATCATTTATTGTAAATAACTTAGCTGAATTATTATCAACTTCAGGAGTTGATGTAGCAATATTAGATACAACACAAAATAGAAATTCTTATTATATTTATACAAAAAATGAAGAAGAACTAAGAAATACAGCTGCACATAGTATAGAAGGACTAACTAAAGGAATTGCCAAAGGTGTTGAAGTTCATAAAAACCTTACTGTGTATACAGCATTACCAGATGAAAAAGAATCAATTTTACATACAGATAAAATATTGGAAACATTATTAAGTAAACATTCATTAATTTTAATTGATACTGATTTTAAAACGCCAATAAGATATTTTGAAAAAATCCAAGAATTATATTTAGTACAAACACTAGATGTTTTAACAATTCAACCATTAACTGCCTTTTTAAGAGAATTAAAAGCTAAAAATGTATTAGATGAAAAGAAATTAAGAATTGTGTTAAATAAAGTGGTAAAAATAAAAGGGGTTACAGATAAAACTATAATTGGTGGAATGGCATTTTATAATGATCCATCAATGTCATTTATGACAGAATTATTTGATAGAACTTTAATAAAATATATTTCTATTCCATTTGAGGAAGAGACTTATATAAAATATCTTGAAGGAGTAATAGAATGCGAAGTATCTTTAAAAGGGTATTCTAAAGCATTTTTACAATCTTTAAAAGAATTAGGAAATATGTTATATTCTGCTGGAGGAACTTATAGACCACCAACAGCTAAAGGATATGAAACCCAAAATACTTTTAGCCCAGGAATGGCACAAACATTAAATCAAATGAAAAATAATTATTAAAATCTAAAGGAGGAAAAATAAGTGATAATAGCAGTAGTCGTAATATTGGTTTTAATCGTAATTGGACTTATATTTTACAATGTAACAATACATAAAAAAATACAAAAATTCAAAAATTTAAACCAAAAAATTACTAATTTATATGTAGTACAAGATTTTATGAATGCAATTGGGGAAACATCTACGGTAGAAGATAAGATAAAAAAGATTAACGATATTTTAATTGAAAGATATGAAATAAAATATTCGACTATAGTTGTTTTTGATGGAGCAGAATATCAAGTAAAAGCATCAAATGTAGACCCTAAACATTGGGATGCACTAAAATCTTTACATGAATTAGACATGTTTAAAGATAGTATTGAGTCAGCAACACCGAAATATGTAACCGTAAACAATGAAAATGAAAGGCTTCCATATCAACAAATGGAATTTGGAAGAGCTAAATCTGCTATATTTTTCCCTTTATACATAGATAATGTTTATATTGGTTATTGGATAATAGAAAGTGGAACACCACATGATTTTGATAATGTTGATACAACAGTATTAGAAGTAATAAAAGAAAATATAGTATCTGTATTAAAAACAGTAGTACATCAAAAGACATTGGAATCAATTGTTAGAAAAGATTTATTTACTGGTCTATATTCAGAAGAATACTTATATGGAGAAGGAAAAAAGGTTATAGATCAATACACTACTTCTACAATGTGTATGTTTAAAATAACAAATATTCAACAAATAAATAAAGAACATTCTAGAGAATTAGGAAATAAAGTAATTACAGAAGTAAGTAATTTTGTAAAATCTAATTTAGCAACAGAATATATATTTGTTAGATATATGGGACCTAAATTTGTTATAGCATTTTCTGGAGTAGAAGCAGATTCAGTTGCAGACTTTTTAAATGATATAAAAGAAAAAGTAGAAGCAATGAAAATTCAATTAACTGAAGAAGAAATAAAAATGTATAAGCTAGGTGCAAATATAGATGAAAAAACAGCCAAAGGAAAATCAAGAATGGAAGAAATACTAAACAGCCAAACAGCAATACCAAAATTGAATTTTGTTATATCATCATATTATAAAGGAACAGGATTGGAAGAAGTCTTGAAAAAGATGGAACAGTACTTAGATACAGCTGATCCTAATGAAAGTGATATAACTAATATATAAAAAGGAGGAAAAGCAGTATGGAATTCGATAAAACAATGAACTTTAAAGTAGAAAGAGAAGAAAATACAAAATGCCAAGAAATACTTAAAGATGTATATAAGGCATTAGTAGAAAAAGGATATAATCCAATAAATCAAATTGTTGGATATATATTATCAGGAGACCCAACATATATAACAAGTCATAATGACGCAAGAAATAAAATAAGAACAGTTGAAAGAGACGAATTACTTGAAAAAATGGTAAAAAAATATATAGGATTAGAAGACTAAAAAATGAGAATGTTAGGAATAGATTATGGAGAAGCTCGAGTTGGAATAGCAATTACTGACGAGTTAAACATAACCGTACAAGGATTAGAAACAATTCAAAGAAATGGTTCAGATAAAGTGGTATTAAGACGACTAGATGAAATATTCGAAAAATATAATAATGTAGATACAATAGTTGTTGGAATGCCACTAAATTTGAACGGAACAATATCAGAAAGAGCTAAAATAACAGAACAATTTGTCCATAAATTAAAATGCAAATATAATAAAATGAAAATAGAAACAATGGACGAAAGACTTACAACAGTTGAAGCACACAGGACAATGAACTTTCTAGATATAAAGAAAACAAAAAAAAGAGGAATAGTAGATACTATTTCAGCTGTATATATTTTAGAAACATATTTAAATAAAATGAAAAATACTATTCAAAAATAGTATAAAAAATGTTATTATAATTAAAAATATAAAAAAATTGAAAGGAGAAAGATGATGGAAGAAAACAATAACGAAGAATTAGACAATATTGTAATATTAAATGATGAGGAAGGAAACGAAGTAAAATTTGAATTCCTTGACTTAATCGAATTAGATAACGAGGAATATGTAGTATTATTACCAGTTACAGAAGAGGGAGAAGAAGAAGAAGGAGAAGTTGTAATCTTAAAAGTAGAAGATAACGATGACGACGAATCTGAAGAAGAATCTTATGTAAGTATTGATGATGAAGACACATTAAACAAAGTATTTGAAATGTTCAAAGAAAAATTCAAAGATGATTTTGACTTTGTAGACTAATTAAAGTAAAAAGGTAAAGGAGAGAATAAGCATTCATACCTTTACCTTTTTTATATAATAAATAATAACAGAGAGGGGAAAACAAATGAAGAAATTTTCAACATGGCTATTAGTAATGTTTATGGTAATATTTTGGATACTTAGAATTATTGTAGCATTATCATATGAAATGAAATGGGATTTTGGAGGATTAGTTCCACTAAATATAAATATGGAAATTCCATTATTGTTTATAGCTTTATTATGTATGATATTAGTAGTAAAAAGAAAAATCATAGGAGCTTTACTATATTTACTATCATATGGAATGTATTTTGGAGTAGATGTAGTAAATAACATTCAAAATATATTATCAGCAATGGAAGGATCATTAGACATTAATGCATATATGAATTTATTTATGTCATTTATAGGTGTAATACTTCCAATATCAGTAATGTTCGATTTATTATTAGACAAAAACAGAAAAGCTCATCCAAAGGATAAAAAAACAGATTGGTTCTATACCAACGAAAAATTTGACCGAAAATTGGACGATAGAGCAGATAAAAACAATTATAGAAATTACTAAAGAAAAGGCAGAAATGCCTTTTTATTAAAAATAAATAAAATAGAGGAAAATATATGTTACATAAAATGAAATTAAATGAAAGTCCATTTGAAAGAATAAAGAATGGAACAAAAACAATTGAATTTAGGTTATATGATGAAAAAAGGCAGAAAATAGAAATTGGAGATAAAATAGAATTTTCAAAAGTGCCAGATATGCAAGAAAAATTAGTTGTTGATGTTATTGATTTATATAAAGAAAAGTCTTTTGAAAAGCTGTTTGAAAAATTATATTCAAATAAAGAAGAAATAAAAAGAAAAACAGAATATATGTCTCAAATATATTCTAAAGAAAAAGAACAACAGTATGGTGTTATTGGAATTAAAATTAAAATAAATATAGATAATTTAAGAGAAAGCATCAAAAAGTTTGTACCATATAATGAGCAAGAAGAAGTTGATAAAAAAATAATGTTAAAATATATTAATGATTTTGATGATACATTAACAAGACAAAATGAATATGGACATTTTACTAGCTCTGCATTTGTTCTTAATAAAGAAAGAACAAAAATTTTAATGATATATCACAAAATATATAACTCATGGGCATGGGTAGGAGGACATAGTGATGGAGACAGTGACCTTTTATATGTTGCCATGAAAGAAGCCAAAGAGGAAACAGGAATAAAAAATGTTATTCCAATTTCTAAAGACATTTATTCACTAGAATTAATGACAGTAAATGGACATGAAAAAAGAGGAAAATATGTTGGATCACATATTCACCTTAATGTCACATATTTATTAGAAGCTGATGAAAATGAAGAAATACATATAAAAGAAGATGAAAATAGTGGCGTAAAATGGATTCCAATTAATGAATTCTTAAATAAATCATCAGAGATTTGGGTAAAAGATAGAGTTTATGCTAAAATATTAGACAAAATGAAAAAAGACAAAATTATAAATTAAGGTGAAAGATAGCTCTATATAGGAGGCAAATAAATTGAAAAAAATAAAGTTATCTTTAAAAATATTTTTAACAATTTTCTTGATTTTAATAACAACTAGTTTCATTGCTGAAAATATTGTTATCAAAACAGTTACAAGTAATATAATTTCTAAAAAAGTATCAGGATATTTACTAGATAAAATTGTCTATGATGTTGATATCGATGAATTAGGTAAAATAGAAAATAACATTAGAAAAAGTAATATAACAGAAAAAATAACTGCTAAATTTATTGATGTAGCAATAAAAAACATTGTTAATAATCAAATTGAAAATTTTGAAATAGAGAATGAAATCAATGAATTAGTAAAAAAATACATGCCTGAAAATATGTCAGAAGAAAAAATTCAAACCATAAGAAATTATGCCACAAAAAACATAACAAATATGGAAAAAAGAATGCAAAATGATTTAGTTGGTGGATTTGGAACTTATTATACAGCAATATTAAAAATTTATTATATATTTACAAATCTATATTTTAGAATTATTTTGCTTATATTAATAATAGGATGTATAATTTCTTTATATTTTATAGAAAAAATCAAATTAATAAAAACTATGAGAATAATATGCTTTGTTTTAGCAATATATATGATTATAATTTTTATGGCTATAAATTTGCTTTCAAATATTATTGATCAAACATTGGCTGGAGGCAGATTACAGCAAATTGATTGTAATTCAGTAATATTTTTAATTGCTATTACTTTGGCTATTAGCATTTTGCTATTTACAGTGGAAAAAATTAAATTTAAGGATGAGAATAAAAGTGGATTTAAAAATTAAAACAGAAACTGAAGAATTCCATGGAAGAACATGTGGAATAATTAAACAAGAGGATAAGTTTTTGATTATGAGAGTAAATAAAACATCATATTACCACATACCAGGAGGACACATTGAAATAGGAGAAGATTCAAAACAAGCAGTTATCCGTGAAATAAAAGAAGAAATTGGCTGTAATGTAAAAAAAGCAAATTTATTTGCAATACAAGAAAACTTTTGGACAAGAAATAATAAAAAATGTCATGGAATAGAGTTTTATTATATGATAGAACCTGAGCAAAAATTAAAAATGGAAGATCAAGAAAAGCTTGAAATAGACAAAGGTGAAGAAAAATTGTTAGAATTAAAATGGGTTACTTTGGAAGAATTGAAAAGTATAGATTTAAGACCAACTAATATAAGAAATATGATTATAAATAAAGAGTACTTAAATGGATTAACACATATTATAGAAAGAGATTCTAAATAAGAAAGTATAAAGGAAATAAAATTATGAAAATAAATGAATTAAATTTAAAATATGATAAATTGCAATTACAATATGGAGCAAAAGAATTAACATCAATATATAATGGAGGATGTACATGCAATCCCGATTTTTGTTTTGTTTTTATGAATCCTACAGGAAAAAATATTGCATCAGATCCAAATTGGAAAGGTAGAAGGTCACCATGGATTGGAACTAAAAATATATGGAAATTATTTCATAAAATAGGTCTACTTGATGAAAAAATCTATAATGAAATTATGAAAAAAAAGCCTCAAGAGTGGGATGAAAAATTTGCAGATTTAGTATATGAAAATGTAGAAGAACACAAATATTTTATAACTAATTTAGGAAAATGTACGCAGTTAGATGCAAGAGTATTACCCAATTCAGTTTATAGCCAATATTTAGATCTATTATGTAAAGAAATAGAAATAATCAAGCCAAAAACAATTATAACATTTGGAAATCAAGTAAGTTCTATTTTTTTAAACAAAAATATATCAGTATCTCAATGTAGAAAGCAAAACTTTTTAAAGAATATAGCAGGTATTGAATATAAAGTATATCCAGTTTATTATCCTATTGGAAATGGAATGATGAATATAGACAAAGCAATAGAAGATTTGAATTACATCATAAAAACAAATACAATGGAAATTAATAAATATAAACTATAAAGGAAATAAAATCATGAAAATAAAACAACAAAAGCAAATAAAAAAATTTTTAATTGAAGAATTTGGTGAGAATGAAGGAAATTTATTATTTGACAAGCAAGAAACAATACTTAACCAAATTATAAAAAACACAAAAAATAAGTCAAAAAATAAGTCAAAAAATAAGTCAAAAAATCAAATGAAAACACTTATTCAAACAATTCTTCCTCGAATAGCATTATATAAAGCTATGTTAAAATATGGTTTATCTGACGAGCAACTATATCAACATATGAAAAAATATATGATTGATATAGTTGCAAAACAAAAGCATTTGTTTACATCAAAAATGGAATCAATACCAGGATTTTATTCACTTTACAGCAATATATTTCTTAAAATTGTGCATACAAGTGATTTATGGGAAAGTGTACAAAATAGAGGTGAAAATTATTTCGATGTAACAATGAAAAAATGCCTTTGGCACACTGCATGTGTAGAAAATAATTGTGAAAAGTTATGCCATCTTTTTTGTGATGTTGATAACGTAACGTATGAAGGATTAAAAAAGATAGGTTTTAGACGAACTCAAACTTTGGGGTACGGCGGAAATTGTTGTGATTTTCATTTTTATAAAAAATAATTATTATATTGCATGGAGGAAGATAAATTGAAAATAGTAACATTATGTGGAAGTCTAAAATTTCAAAAAGAGATGATGACAGTTGCAGAAAAAATGGCATTAGAAGGCTATTGTATTCTTACCCCAGTATATTTTGTATCAGAGAAAATGGATATAACTAAAGAGCAATTAATAAAATTGAAAGAGGCACATTTTAAAAGAATAGAATTATCTGATGTTATATTAGTAGTAAATATAAATAATTATATTGGAGATAGTACAAAAGGAGAAATAGATTATGCAAAAAAATTAGGTAAAGAAATTATATATTATACCAATTTAATTGAAAACCAATAGGGTAACAAAATACAATTTATAAAAAAGAAAGTGAAAAATATGGATATGTATCAAAAAAGAAAACAAAGAAAAGAAGCAAAAAATAATAAACAAGAAAGCGTATCAAAAGCAGCTATCAACTGGGTGAGACGGATTTATGGAAAACTTCCTAAAAGCATTGAAAATACAGACATTCTTACTTTAAATATATTACATATTTTGATAAAACTTTAATATTGGAGAAAATATATGGATGAAGATATAAAAAATAGATATGGAGAAGAATCAAAAACATATTGTGATGCAAAAATTTTAATAGAAAAATTGAGAGGTAATTATAATGGATAAATATATTATAGTAACGACACTTTGCAATAAGGAAGAAATAGCAAATAAGATTATAGATACATTATTGGAAAAGAAACTTATAGTTGGAAGCCAAGTGACTAAAGTTCATTCAAAATATTGGTGGAATAATAAATTAGAAGAATGTGATGAATACAAATTAGAATTTAGAACAAAAGAGACTATATTCAATGAAATAGAAAATGAAATTAAACAAATACATGACTATGAAGTTGCAGAAATATCATATTATGAAATAAAAAATGCAAGTAAAGAGTTTTTTGATTGGATAGATAAAAACATATTATAAATTTTAAAGGTATCGAATCCGAGACCTTTGAAAACAAAATTAGAGAAAGAATGCTTAAGATTAATATAAATCCGTCGAATTCGACGGGATACGCGTAATGAATAAATTAGGAAGGAGGAATTTTATGGATAATAACAAAATAGAAACGATTTCAAATCTCTTTGAAGATAAGGAAATTAGAAGTGTATGGGATTCTGAAAAAGAAGAATATTTTTTTAGTGTTGTAGATGTTATAAGTGCATTAACAGATAGTAATATTCCAAGAAATTATTGGAGTGATTTGAAAAGAAAGTTAAAATCTGAAGGAAGTGAACTGCACGAAAATATCGTGCAGTTGAAAATGAAAGCACAAGATGGAAAAATGAGAGAAACAGACACTTTGGATACAAAAGGAATTTTTAGACTTATTGAATCTGTTCCAAGTAGCAAAGCAGAACCTTTTAAAGTTTGGCTTGCAAATTTAGGTAGTGAGAGAATTGATGAAGTATTTGATCCAGAAATTGCAGTTAATAGAGCAGTGCAATATTATCGTAATAAAGGATATAATGATGAATGGATAAAAGCAAGATTAAATGGTATTGTAGATAGATTTAAACTTACTGATGTTTGGAAAGAGGGAGGAATAACTAAGCCAATTGAATATGCACTTTTAACAAATGAAATATATAAAGGATGGTCTGGAATGAAAGCTAGTGAGTATAAAAAGTTAAAAGGACTTAGGAAAGAATCTTTAAGAGATAATATGACAGATATAGAAGTGGCACTTACTAATATAGGAGAGATCGCAACAAGAGATATAGCAAGAGAAGAACATCCACAGGGATTAAAAGAAAATTTAAATGTTGCTAAGCGTGGTGGAGGAGTTGCAAAAGGAGCAAAAGATTTATATGATAAGGAAACTAAAAAATCTGCCATATCTAAAAGTAATAGTTTAAATTATAAATATATAGAAGAACAAAAACAAATTGAAGAAAAAAAAGGTAAATAATATGGCTGAAAATATTATCAATAAAGGAAAGAGTTGATAATGTTTCGGAAACAGTGCCATAAATTTATAATTTATATTTAAACATATATAAAATAAACTGTGACTATACATATACAGATGCTGGGACAATATGCGAATATGCAGAGCATATAAATGAGGGCATTGATTTAAATTATCAACGAAAATATAATAAAGACAAATTTTTATTAATTAAGGAAATAAATGATAGACAAGCAATAAAAATAGATAAATTGAATAGAAAGTATATTTTTGATTTAATAAATATGATATATTTAAATAAAGATGGCTCAATAAAAATAGAGTTTAAAAGAAAATAATTAAATTATAAAGTAGGTGAGTAAAATGAGTAATGAAAAAAGTTGTGCAAGTACAAGTATCAACTGGTATCCAGGACATATGGCAAAAACAATGAGACAAATAGAAGGTGACATAAAATTAGTAGATATAGTAATAGAATTATTAGATGCAAGAATACCAATATCAAGTCAAAATCCTGAAATTGCAGGAAGAATAAAAAACAAGAAAAAAATAATAATATTAAATAAAGCTGATTTAGCAGATGAAAAAATAAATCAAAAATGGGTATCATATTTTGAAAAACAAAATATACCAGCAGTTCTTATTGACTCTAATAGCGGAAAAGGAATAGAAAAATTCATAAAAAAAATAGAAGAAATGATGCAAGAAATGCTAGAAGAACAAGCAAAAAGAGGTAGAGTTGGAAGAAAAATAAGAGCAATGATATTAGGAATTCCAAACGTAGGAAAATCATCATTTATAAATAGAATTTCTAAAAGAACTACTGCAGAAGTTGGAAACAAGCCAGGAGTAACAAAGAAAAAGCAATGGATTAGAATAAATGATAAAGTAGAGTTACTAGATACACCAGGTGTATTATGGCCAAAATTTGAAAGTGAAGAAGTAGCATTAAACTTAGCTTTTACAGGAAGTATAAAAGAAAATGTATTACAAAGAACAGAAGTAGCATATCAATTAGTTAAATTCTTATTAGAGAATTATAGAAAAAACTTATGTGAAAGATATAATTTTTCAGAAGAACATATAGAAGAAGTATTAAACCAAGATCAGCCAGAAAATTTCAATATATATGAAATAATGATAGAAATAGGAAGAAAAAGAGGCTGTGTAGTATCTGGCGGAGAAATTGATGAAGAAAAAACATCAAAAATAATATTAGATGAATTTAAAAATGGAAAACTAGGAAAAATAACATTAGAAAAACCATAAAAATAAGAAAGGATGTAATTTATTGTTAGAATTTATAAATAGAGAAAAAGATGAAACAGAAGTAAATTTAATGCCACCATTGGTATGGGCATATGTAGGGGATTGTGTTTATGAATTATATGTGCGCGAAGAACTTATAAATAAAACAAAAATGAAACCACATAAATTGCATATTGAAGCTATTAAATATGTGAAAGCAGAAAAACAATCAAAAATATTACATGAAATTTATGATAACCTAACAGATGAAGAACAAGACATAGTTAGAAGAGGAAGAAATGCAGAAAATCATCATTTACCAAAAAATTGTACTGTGGAAGATTATACATATTCAACAGCCTTTGAAGCTTTGATAGGATATTTATTTTTATCAAAAAAAGATGAAAGATTAAAAGAAATATTTGATATGATAAAAATAGAAGTTTAGTAAAAGTGCTTGACTAATTATAAAAAAAATGTTATAAATATTAAGTATTTAAAAACATTAAGGCCCGTTGGTCAAGCGGCTAAGACGCCACCCTCTCAAGGTGGAATCATGGGTTCGATTCCCGTACGGGTCACCAAAATCATTTAAAAATTAAAAGGGAGTAGCTTTTAATTACTAATCAACAACCGCGAATATAAAGTATTCTGGTTAGTAAGCTAATAATAGTAAGCGAGACTTTTAAAAGGAATATAATTTCCTTTTAAAAGTCTTTTTGTTATTTTATGTTATTAATATTTTTGTATAAAATATTAATAAAAAAACAAAATAAGAAAAGGAGTGGTAAAAGTTGAATAAAAAATGGTTTAACAAAGAAATTACTGAAATTGAAAAAGAACTAGAAACAGATGTAAAAAAAGGTTTAACAAATGAACAAGTAAGCTCAAAACAAGAAAAATATGGACTTAACCAATTGAAAGCAAAAAAGAAAAAATCTTTATTACAGAAATTTATTGAGCAATTTAAAGATTTTTCAATAATTGTTTTAATAATCGCAGCTGTAGTATCAGGATTTGTAGGAGTATCACAAGGAGAAGGAATAACAGACACAATTATTATCTTAATAGTTGTTCTAGCAAATGCAATAATAGGAATAGCTCAAGAATCTAAAGCTGAAAAATCATTAGAAGCGCTACAAAAACTAACTGATCATGCTTCAAAAGTTATTAGAAATGGACACTTAGAGGTAATACCAGCTAAAGAACTAGTGCCAGGAGATATTGTAACATTAGATACTGGAGATTATATTCCAGCTGATTTAAGAGTGTTTGAAGCTGTTAACTTAAAAGTGCAAGAGGCTTCATTAACAGGAGAATCAATGCCAGTAGAAAAATCAATAAAGATAATAGATGATCCGGAAACAGGCATAGGAGACAGAACCAATATGTTATTTTCATCAAGTTTAGTAACATATGGACGTGGAAAAGGAATTGTAGTTGCAACAGGAATGGAAACCGAGGTTGGAAAAATAGCCGGAATGTTAGACAATACAGAAAAACAAATAACACCACTTCAAGAAAAATTAAATAAACTAGGTAAAACATTAGGAATAGCAGCATTAGCAATTTGTGCATTCATTTTTATAATTGGATTATTACAAGGAAAAGAACCAATTAATATGTTTATGACAGCTGTATCATTAGCAGTAGCAGCAATACCAGAAGGTTTAGTTGCAGTATCAACAATAGTTTTAGCAATAGGTGTTCAAAAAATGGTAAAGAAAAATGCCATTGTAAAGAAATTACCAGCAGTTGAAACTTTAGGAAGTGCAACAGTAATATGTTCTGATAAAACAGGAACATTGACTCAAAATAAAATGACTGTAGAAAAAATATTTATAAATGGAAGTACAAATGAATTAGAAACTTATCAAAAAAATCTTAATGAAGATGTTAAAAAATTAGTATATGCAAATATGTTGTGTAATGATACTAAAATTTCTAAAGATGGAAGCTTAAATGGAGATCCAACAGAAACGGCATTAGTTGATATGGCATTTAAATTAGATTTTGACCCAAGCATATATGATATAATGCCACGTGTACAAGAAATACCATTTGATTCAGAAAGAAAATTAATGACAACTGTAAATGAAACTGATGGAAAATATATCGTATATACTAAAGGTGGTATGGATGAATTATTAGGCATATGTAACAGGTATATTTTAAATGGAGAAATAAAAACAGATTTAGAAAATTATACTAAAATAATAAATAAAAATAATGAAAACATGGCTAAAGAGGCATTAAGAGTTTTGGCATGTGCATATAAGGAAATTGATCATAAGCCAACAAAAGAAGAAATGAAAAACATTGAAAGTGACTTAATATTCATTGGAATGGTAGGGATGATAGACCCACCAAGAGAAGAAGCTAAACAAGCTGTTGAAAAATGTAAAACTGCAGGAATAAAAACTGTAATGATTACAGGAGATCATAAAATAACAGCAACAGCAATAGCTAAAAAACTAGGAATATTAGAAGATGAAAGCGAAGCAATAACAGGTCAAGAATTAGAAAATATGTCAGATGAAGAATTAATAAAAAATGTAAGACATTATTCAGTTTATGCTAGAGTATCTCCAGAACACAAGGTAAGAATAGTAAAAGCATGGCAAAAAAATGGAGAAATAGTTGCAATGACTGGTGATGGCGTAAACGATAGTCCAGCTTTAAAAACAGCTAATATAGGTTGTGCAATGGGAATAGTTGGAACTGATGTTGCTAAAGAAGCAGCGGATGTAATCCTTACAGATGACAATTTTGCAACAATTGTATCAGCAGTAGAAGAAGGAAGACGTATATATGATAATATATTAAAAGTAATTCAATTCTTATTATCAAGCAATGTAGGTGAAGTAATAGTATTATTCTTAGCAACATTGTTTACACCGATTTTTGCAAAATGGTTTGGAATAACAGATGTTGCAAAAATTGAAATATTATTACCTATTCACATTTTGTGGATAAATTTAGTAACAGACTCATTACCAGCTTTAGCATTAGCATTTGACCCAGCGAGTCAAGATATAATGAAAAGGAAACCCGCTAAACCAGGAAAGGGAGTATTTACTAAGGGAATGACGTGGAGAGTAGTATATCAAGGAATAATGATAGGACTACTTACATTAATAGCATTCATGGTAGGATTAGGAAGTACAACACATCCAATAAATGGATTATCATTAGATGATTCAAAAATAGAAGTTGGTCAAACAATGGCTTTTATAACACTTGCAATGTCAGAATTAGTGCATGTATTTAATGTTAGAAACAATAAAAAATCAATATTTAAAACAAATATATTTAATAATAGTAAACTAATTTGGGCAATATTAGCTTCAGCAGCATTAATGTTTGTAATACTATTTATTCCAGCATTAAGAGAAATATTTAGTATACCAATATTACCAACAGGAAATGTAATTGAATTAATAATATTAGTATTATCACCAATAATAATAGTAGAAATATTTAAATTATTAAAAATTAATATGGCAAAAGATGAATAAAAAATAAGCAAGAGAAAACTTAAATAATGGTTCTCTTGCTTATTGCTATTTATGACAAAAAGTGATAAAATAGGCAAAGAATTAACTGTCACATATGAATATTTATAATGCATATATAATATAAAAAGTGTTCATATGTATTTGAAAAAGGGAGAGAAAAATATGAGCAAAAAATTTTATATAACAACACCAATATATTATCCAAGTGGAAGATTTCATATAGGAACTGCATATACAGAAGTACTTGCAGATAGCTTAAAAAGATATCATAAGCTAAAAGGCGAAGACACTTACATGTTAACTGGAACAGATGAGCATGGACAAAAAATTCAAGAAAAAGCAAAAGAAACAGGAAAAACACCACAAGAATATGTTGACGGAATGGCAGATATGGCTAAAACATTATGGAAAAAGATGGATATTCAATATGACTATTTTATAAGAACAACAGAACCTAAACATGTAAAAGCTGCTCAAAAGATATTTGACAGATTTATGGAACAAGGAGACATATATAAAGGTGAATATGAAGGATGGTATTGCGTACCATGTGAATCATATTTTACAGAAACACAATTAGTAAATGGAAAATGTCCTGACTGTGGAAGAGATGTAAAATTAATGAAAGAAAACGCATATTTCTTTAATATGAAAAAATATGCTGATAGATTATTAAAATATTATGATGAACATCCTGATTTTATATATCCAGCTTTTAGAAAAAATGAAATGATAAACAATTTCATAAAACCAGGACTTGAAGATTTATGTGTTACAAGAGCATCATTTGACTGGGGAATACCAGTTTTAAAAGATCCAAAACATGTAATGTATGTTTGGGTAGATGCTTTAACAAATTATATAACAGCATTAGGATATTTATCAGATGATGACACATTATTTAAAAAATATTGGCCAGCTGATGTTCAAGTAGTTGGAAAAGATATCGCAAGATTTCACTTAATTTATTGGCCTATTTTCTTAATGGCATTAGATTTACCATTACCTAAATCAATTGTTGTACACAATTGGATAACAATGAAAGATGGAAAAATGTCAAAATCAAAAGGAAATGTAATATATCCAGAAAGCTTAATAGAACGTTATGGATTAGATAGTGTAAGATACTTTTTATTAAGAGAAATGCCGATCGCACAAGATGGAGTATTTTCACCAGAAAGTTTCGTAGAAAGATATAATTACGACTTATGTAATGACTTAAGTAACTTATTAAACAGAACAGTATCAATGGTAAATAAATATTTTGAAGGAAATGTACCACAATATAATGGAACACCAAATGATGTTGATGAAGACTTAGAAAAATATACAGAAATGCAAATAGAAAACTTCGAAGAAAAAATGAAAAATTATGAAATAGCAAATGCATTACAAGAAATATGGAATATAATTTCTAGAACAAACAAATATATAGATGAAACAATGCCATGGACACTAGCTAAAGAAGAATCAACAGAAAAATTGAAATCTGCAATGTACCATTTAATAGAAAATTTAAGAAAAATAGCAATATTAATAAAGCCATTTATGAATGAAACTTCAGAAAATATATTTAGACAAATAGGCATAAAAGATGATAATTTAAAAACTTGGAACAAATTAAGAGAAAATGAAAACGAAAAAAATCAAAAAGTAATCGAAAAAGGTGAACCAATATTTATGAGATTAAATGCAGATGAAGAAATTGGATATATAAAAAGCCTAATGAATGGATAAAATGAAAGTATAAATAAATAATAAGAGGAATAAAAATGGTAAATGACGGAAAAGAAAAGTTTGATTTATATAAATTTGATACAAAAGAAAAGATAGACAAAAAGAAAATCCTACTTGTTATACTTATTCTATTATCAATTATATGTTTATTTCTTATTGGAAAAAACGTAAATAATGCAATAAAAAATTATCAGGTTTATAAAAAATATGAAGCTCAAATTCTTACATTAAAGCAAGCAGATGTAGAAAGACAAAAACAAGAAGCAGAGATAAAGGAAAAAGAAAAACAAGCTAAATTGCCAAAATTAACAGATGTAGGAAAAGAAAACATGAAACATATTTATAGTTCAGATGAAAAAAGAGTATTTTTAACATTTGACGACGGACCATCAGCAGTTACTACTAAAATTCTAAACACATTAAAACAAGCAAATGTAAAAGCAACATTTTTCGTATTAGGATCTAATGTTGTAGAAAGACCAGAATTAGTAAAACAGATGTATGATGAAGGTCATTATGTTGCAAATCATGGATATTCTCATGTATATTCACAAATATATAGCTCACCAGAAGCGGTATTAAATGAATATAATCAGTGTAATGATGAAATAAAAAAAGCTTTAGGAGTTCAAGAATATAATTCCCATTTATTTAGATTTCCAGGAGGCTTAGCTGGTGGAAAGTATGCAGATATTAAAGCTCAAGCTAAAGATTTATTAGATCAAAATGATATTGCACATGTTGATTGGAATGCGTTAAACGGAGATGCTGAAACTAATAAATTATCTACAGAGTTTGAGTTATCAAGATTAAATGAAACTATAGAAAATAAAAATAGTGTAGTTCTATTAATGCATGATTCACCAGCAAAATCAGTTACAGCAGATACATTACCTCAAATAATAGAAATATTAAAAAATCAAGGATATAAATTTGAAAACTTTTATGAAATAATAAAATAGAAAATGGAAGGAGAAAAGAAATTGCCTAAAAAGAAAGCAGATTCAAACAAGGATATAGAAAATAAATTAGAATATTTATCATTAGATTTAGATAACATTCCTAAAGATATAAAAAAATATAAACCATTAGAATTTAGAATCCCTAAATTCTATGATGAAAAACAATATAGGCAATATAGATATGTACCAATAAAAAACATACAAATATTGCTTTCTCCTACACACAGATTAGACGAAATTGATGAAAAATACAAAAAAGCAAGTCCATTGGTAGATTATTTAGATAATCAATCAGAAGAAAACATATTAAAATATACTACATTTTTAAATATGCTAAAAAGCTTTAATATAGATGAAGTAGAAAGAATTGCAGAAGAACAAGAAAGATTAAATAAAAAGATACCATTTAAAGTTAAATATGAAAATAATTATTTATGGCAAATATATTATTCAGAAAATACTGATCAATATTTTATGTTAGTTCCAACAGAAGATTCTGATTATTCAACATTTTTCTATTTGCTAAAAAAACAATTAGAAAAAAGAAGAACGGGAAAAATATTTGTTCCAATAAGGAATGTGGACTATACCAGCACATACCTAAAAAAATCTGAATATGAAGATATAGAAAACTATTTATGGTTATTTACAAAAGATTGGCCACTAATATATGAAGTATATGACAAGAAAAATAATCTAAGTATTCAAATTGTTGGTGAAACAGAAGTTTATCAAAAAATAAAAAGCCAATACAGAATAAAATTATCAACGGCAGAAGAAGCAAATCATTTCTATAAATTATTAAAAGCAATGTTTATATTGCAAACAGAATTACCACATTATTTTATGTTTAGAACAGACATAGGAAAAAGCGGCGACATAGAATTTTATCTTGGAGATAAAAAAATAGAATATTACGATATAGCAGATTGGATAAAAGAAGAATATCAAATTGGTGTAGAACGTCAAGAAAATGTTGAAAAATTAATAGAAAACAATAGTAAAAGATTAAAAGACTTAAAAGTAGAAATAGCTTCTCAAGAAATAGAATACTTAGCTAAAGAAAAACAAATATCAACATTTTTAGAATGTAAAAAAACATTTTTTGGAAAATTCAAATATTTCTTTAAATATGGAAAGAAAAACAATAAAAATAAAAGCATAAAAGAAGTAAAAAATAATGTTTCTAAAAATGAAGAATTATTAGATGATAATCAAGAACTTCCAAAAAAGAAAAGAAAAAAAGAAAATTATAATTTGGAAGAACTATTAGAATTATATAAGGAGATAAATGAAAAAGAAACAAAATCAAGAAATATTGTAATGGATATAAATAGTTTGAAGTTAAAAAATAAAAATATGCAAAAGAAAATAGAAAATGCTTCAGCATATATTGCAGAAATAGATAGCCATAAAAAAAGTATTTTTGAATTTTGGAAATATAGTAATAAAGATGAAATGAGCTCTTTACCTGAAGGCGAAGAAGAGGAAATAAACATAATCAAAAAAATAGAGAAAACATTTGATTATGAAGAAGACATAGAAGCATTTGGAAAAACAATGGACAGAATGGAAAGAAAAAATCTAAGTAAAGATGAAACAGATAGTATTTTTATAACAACAACAAATTTATTACCATTATTAAATAAAATAAAAAATAATGATATCTTACCTAAAGATATCGAAAGTGCTTTAAAAGAAATAAAAAAAGAAGCAATAGAAGAAAAAGCACTTACTGAAAATGATGAATTTGATATTTTTGGCGGTATGCTACAAGATAGTACTAAAGTATCAAGAATCAAAAACAAAAAACATAGAGAATTGCCAAAGGATAAGTTTAATATATTAGAAATTAGCAAAACAACAAAGCAAATAGGATTTAAAATGTCTTTGGAGAACATAATTAGTAATATAAAAAGTGCACTAAATAAAACAGTTGTAACAGAAAAATTACCAGTATATAAAGCTGTAGTTGAAGACAAATTAGATGAAAAACAAATAAATATATTTAATATAAATCCAGAAAATGAAATAGCAAATGCAATAAAAAATGAAAAAAATAAAATTAATTTTTATAAAATCAATTTACCAGAAGGTGCAAATGCTGTAAGTTATACAAATTGTGTTTTTTATGATAATCAAAATAAAACCTTGCCAGAAGGACAAGATTTATCAACAAATATTTTAATAGATATAACAAAATTAGATTTAGAATTAACAAACAAAACAAAGTTTAAAATTACAGAAGCTGAAGATAATAAGGATGATTTTTCGCCTATAAATATTAAAACAATTAATGTTTTTGAATTTGATGCTAAAATAAAAAAGCAAGATGTAAATAAAGTTCAAAATGACTAGACTTTTATAAAAATATATGTTAATATAATATACAGTTTCGTAATAAGCAGTTATTACGAAACGTATTATGCAGATGTGGCGGAATTGGCAGACGCACACGACTCAAAATCGTGCGGGAAACCGTGTGGGTTCAAGTCCCACCATCTGCACCAAAAACATAAAAAGGAACAGTGAATTTCAATTGAAATTCACTGTTCCTTTTTTACTAGAATCACATTTTAATTAATAAACATTTGGACATTGTGAGATAAGGATTTCGGCGATACCATCTCCATTAATGTCATTATATTTTCTTGTTGAGAAGCAAAATAAATTATTAAAATTAATATTTAAAATTCTGCCTCGTAAAACATTAATATCAAATTCATAATCAAGTATTATGCGAGCTGTTTCTACATCCATAGGCATAGGATTATAATGTAAAAATCCAAAACCTTGAGGATGAGCATAATTATACAATTTAGCCAAAACATCAGCCATATCTTTTCTAGATATATCAACTACATTCTTTTTTACAACTATTGTACCATACTTTCCAGGTGTTTCGTCGACAGGAGAAAGAGCCTTTCCATAGCTATATAAATTTATTGAAAAACATTTTCTGAATTCATCAGCAAATTTTGGACTCCCAAGTTTGTCAATTATTAAAGGAAAAAATTTAATTCCAAGGAGAATATATGTCTTATTATCATATAACTCCATAAATTTTTTAAAATCTTTAACATGGAAATTTCCAGATTTAACATTATTTAAACCTGCTTCTACCAACAAACATAAGTTATAAGGACTAATTGATTTACTTGAATTGCAGATAGGGTTTTCTTCAAAATATTTTGCTAAATAGTCACAAAAGTCATAAAGCTCTGGTGGAACATTTTTTATATGTCCTCGAACGTAACGAAGTTTTTTGGCAACATCAGTAAGTACATTGTTATCAAATTCGTTCGACATAAGTATCCTTTCTCTGTTTGAATATTTATAAAATATGTCTAGCAGCTAATACATATAGCATATAGCCACTTGCATTATTATACATCAATTAACATAAAAGTACAACCCAAAATATATCAAATATTACAAAAATTTAGACAAATAATTTCCTGGAATTGACATAATTGATTTTCGGGTGTATAATTAAAATACAGCGAAAGCTATTAACTATTTAATATTTAGTAGGAGGTTGCTTAAATGAGCGACAAAATTTATACTACATCAACGAGCGAAGGAACTAGTGATTCCATTAGTATCCGGAGTGAATTCCAATCTAAGTTGAGTGTCTTTTCTGAAGATGAAAAGGAAGAGATTACTTCAGGCATTGATTGGTTTTGCGAATGCAATGATGATGAAGAAACGCATCTAGATAGTGCTATTATTCTTGGAACGCTACTTACAAATTCTGAACAAATTATTGAAGAATTTAAGGTAAATGAATCTCTCTATCAAAAAATGACAGAGACAGATGATTTTATAAAGGTGTTGCGGGATGAAAGCTGGTATCAATATAAGAAGAAGTTTAATGACTCTTTGAATATTGATTTTCAAGATGATAAGTGCAGAAATGCAATTAAATCTCTTGATGAAAAAGCTAATGATAATGGCATTATTTCATTTATTGCGTTTACGACTATCAACCATTGCGTTAACAAACCATGGTTTAATGAAGAAAAATATGAAAGGAATTATGCATTACTGAAAAGAGAAGAAGAAAATAATTACTATGGAGGTCTTAAAAATATTGTTTTTGAGGCAGACATTGCTCAAATGCTTAAAGCTTACCACAACGAAGTAGCTGAATTGCTTCAAGCTATGTGGAAGGCTAAGAATGCTGAAACTCAAAAAGTTGAAACAACTCCAGCAACATATGGAGATGTTGGAAGTTGTAATTCTTCAAATTCGCCTAAAAATCTTAGTTCAAACAACCAGATTGTTCCTACTCCTGCAGAGGTTTTTCCACATCCCAAGTATAGTGAAAAGGTACCGACTGCGGATGTTGACCCCGTTATTAGCGGAATCGTTAATTGGGTTGACGCTACTAGGAAGATGGAAAGGATGACTGGATACAAGGCTGAAGTTTTGGCTGCAAAATTTTTGAGGTGAAATTATTTTACTTCTAATAGAGCAACTCCAACGTAAAAAGAGCAGATGAATATCTGCTCTTTTTGCGTTATAAATGAATAAAAACATTGACAAAGACAAAATATAAGTGTAGAATGCTAAAAGGTTAGAATAAAATTCTAATTAAATATTGTAATTACAAAAAATAAGGAGGAAAAAAGGATGGAATTAAAAGGTTCTAAAACAGAAAAAAATTTAATGGAAGCATTTGCAGGAGAGTCACAAGCAAGAAATAAATATACATTTTTCGCAAGTAAAGCAAAAAAAGAAGGATATGAACAAATTGCAGCAATTTTCCAAGAAACAGCAGACAATGAAAAAGAACATGCTAAAATATGGTTTAAATTATTGCAAGGTGGAGAAATAAAATCAACTCTAGAAAATCTAGAAGCTGCTGCAGAAGGAGAAAACTATGAATGGACAGATATGTATGACAGAATGGCAGAAGAAGCTAAGGAAGAAGGATTTGACCATATTGCATACTTATTCAAAGCAGTAGGAGAAATTGAAAAAGAACATGAAGCAAGATATAAAAAATTAATAGAAAACATGGAAGATGGTTTAGTATTTAGCCGTGATGGAGATAGAATTTGGAAATGTAGAAATTGTGGACATATCGTTGTAGGAAAATATGCACCAGAGATTTGCCCAGTATGTAGTCATCCAAAATCATTCTTTGAAATAAAAGCAGAAAATTATTAATCTTTAACAAGAAATTATATTAAAACTTAAATAAAAACAAAGTTTAATATAATTTCTTTTTTTATAGAAAAAGAGATTATTTTATGATATAATAAGCTTCGATAAGGAGGTAAAAAATGCCGAAGTTTTTTATTTCACAAGAACAAATTGATGGAAACAATTTAAAAATAAAAGGAAAAGATGTCAATCATATAAGAAATGTATTAAGAAAAAAGATAAATGACGAAATAACAGTATGTAATATAGACAATCAAAAAGATTATTTGTGTACAATAAACGAACTTGAAAAAGAATATATAAACTGCACAATTGTAACAGAATTAGAAAAAAATGTAGAGTCAAATGTTAAATTAACAATACTACAAGGATTGCCTAAAGCAGACAAAATGGAATTAATAATTCAAAAATCAGTAGAATTAGGTGTAACAGAAATTATACCAATTGAAATGAAAAGATGTGTTGTTAAACTACAAGAAAAAGATAAAATAAAAAAAGTACAAAGATGGCAAAAAATTTCTGAAGTAGCATCAAAGCAATGTGGAAGAAATATAATTCCAAAAATAGGACAAGTTATGTCCTTAAAAAATATTTGCAATTTAATTGATAACTATGATATTGTATTAGTAGCCTATGAAAATGAAAAAGAAAAATCAATAAAACAAATTTTGAAAGAAATAAAAAATAACTATTCAAAAGAAATAAAAATAGCTGTTTTAATTGGACCAGAAGGCGGAATTTCCCTAGAAGAAATAGAAGCTTTAACTGAAAGTGGTGCAATGACAATGTCATTAGGAAAAAGAATATTAAGAACAGAAACAGTAACACTAAATGTAGCAAGCATTATAATGTATGAGTTAGACGAGTAGGAGGAATAAATGAATATAATATTTAAAAATATATTAAAAGCAATAGGTATTACATCATATTTTATAATCTTAGGTTTTGCATATCAAAAAATGAATGTAAATAGACTAATAGGTGATATAGAAGTCTTTTCAGGCATGTTTTTGGTATTAGGAATTGTAATGTTAGAAAAAGCATATGGAAAAGATAGTGGAAAAGAAGCAATTACAGGAATTGAATTATTGTGTTTATCAATGCATTCACTATCAATAATGCATGTTATTAACTTCTTTAAATATGATTTCACAACATATTTAATAATATCATCAATAGTATTTTCAATTTATTATATACTTAAAGCCATTATAATGTACACTATAGAAAAAAGAAATAAATTGAAAGCTTTAAGTGATATTTCAGAAATAGTAAAAGATGAGCCAGTAAAAAAGGAAGCTAAAAAAAGAAACAAAAAAAGCAAAAAAGAGGTAAATGAAAATGATTAAAAGTATGACTGGATATGGAAAGGCAAATCAAGAAATAGATTTTAGAAAATATCAAGTAGAAATAAAAAGTGTAAATCATAGATATTTAGATATATCTGTAAGATTACCACGTGAACTAAATTATTTAGAAGATTATATAAAAAAATCTATTTCTGCCAAAATAAAAAGAGGAAAAATAGATGTATTTATAACATTCGAAAACAATTCTAAAGAAGGAAAAAAAATAAAAATAAATACACAATTAGCTAAAAATTACATAGCTGAATTAAGAAAATTAGCAAATGAAGAAAATTTGTTAACAGATATTCAAGTAACAGAAATAGCTAAATATCCAGATGTTTTAAGCATCCAAGAAAACCAAGATGACGAAAAAATAAAATTTGAACTTTTAAAAGTTGTAGAAGAATCAACAGATAATTTAATAGGTATGAGAAAAGCAGAAGGAGAAAAAATTGCAGAAGATCTAAATAAAAGATTAGACATTATTCAAGAAAAAATAAACGAGCTAGACAAATTTTCTACTGGACTTATTGAGGAATATGTAGTAAAATTAGAAGAGAGAATTAAACAAATTTTAAAAGAACAGGAAATTGACAAAAACAGATTAGCTCAGGAAGTTGTAATTTATGCAGATAAATGTTCAATTCAAGAAGAGATAACCAGATTAAATAGTCATATAGCACAATTTAAAAATATATTACAATCAGACGAAGCTGTTGGGAAGAAAATAGACTTTATAATTCAAGAAATGAATAGAGAAACTAATACAATAGGCTCTAAATCAAACAGTCTAGATGTTACTAATGGTGTGATTGATATGAAAACTGAAATCGAAAATTTAAGAGAACAAGTGCAAAATATAGAATAGAAAGGATTGATTTTATGCAATTAGTAAATATAGGATTTGGAAACATTGTTTCCGCACAAAGAATTGTTGCTATAGTAAGTCCAGAGTCAGCACCAATAAAAAGAATGATACAAGAAGCTAAAGACGAAAAAACAGCAATTGACGCTACTTATGGAAGACGAACAAGAGCAGTTTTAATTATGGACTCAGGCCATATTATATTATCAGCAGTACAACCAGAAACGGTTGCAGGAAGGTTAGATAAAAACTTATCTGAAGAAATTACAAAGCAATTATCAGAACCAATAAATAATTAATAAGAAAGGGAGAGATAAAAATGATAGTTGAACCAAGTGTTCCAGAATTATTAAAAAAAGCAGAAAACAGATATGAATTAGTAATTGCCACAGCAAGACGTGCAAGGGAAATTGCTAATGGAGCTAAAGTTAAAATTGATACTAAGGAAGAAAAACCAGTTACAATAGCAGCAAATGAAATTGCTGAAGGAGCTGTAAAAATAGAAAGAGAACCAGAAAAAGAAGATCCAAATGAAAATGCAGCAAATGATGTAGATCCAACAAAAATTGAAGAATAAAAGAGGAAAATAAAAATGAAAAAAAAACATATTATATCATTAGGTGGAGAGCTTGCTAGTGGAAAAGGAGCTACTTCTAGAATATTAATGGAAAAATTAAATTATACAGTATATAGAAATGGTGATTATTTTAGAAAATTAGCAAGAGATATGGATATGGATGTTACAACATTTAATGTATATGTAGAAGATCATCCTGAAATTGATAGACAAATAGAAAACAGTGCATCAGAATATGCAAAAACACATGATAACTTTATTATAGATGCTAGATTAGGCTGGTATGCCGTACCACAATCTTTTAAAGTGTATTTAAAAGTGGATTTAGATGTAGCAGCAAAAAGAGCTTTTTATGATAAAGCACGTAAATCATCTGAAAATTTTGATACTCTTGAAGAGCAAAAAAATGATTTACAAAAAAGATATGAATTAGAAAATGAAAGATATTGGGAATTGTATCGTGTAAGAAAAGAAGATGAATCAAATTATGATTTAGTAATTGATACAACAAACCTAACAGCAGAGCAAACAGCAGATATAATAGAAAAAGCATATAAAAAATGGTTAGAAGAGTAATATAAAAATATTACAATAAGGAGCAACATGATAGCAGAAGTTATAATAAATAGAACTGCAAAAAAATTAAATAGAACTTTTGATTATAATATACCAAAAGAGTTTCAAGACCTTATTTTAGTTGGAAGTAAGGTCTTGGTTCCGTTTGGCAGAAATGGGAAGCTAGAAGAAGCTTTTGTAATAAAAATAAAAGAAAATACAGATTTTGAAGTAAAAGACATAGCCAAAATAGAAAATAGTTTAACAAATAAGCAAATAGACTTAGCTAAATGGATTGCTAAAAGATATTTTTGCACGGTATCAGACAGTATAAAATTAATGTTAACACCAGGAACTAAAAATAAAGATAAAACAATAAAAGAAAAAACAATAAAAGAAGTATACATAAAAAAAGATGCAGAAGAAATAAAAAAAGAGTTAAATGAAAATAAAATAAAGTCTATTAAACAACAAAAAGTATTAAGATTTATTTTGGAAAATGGAAACTCAACAATACCAAATATAGAAGAAAAAATTGATTGTTCAAGAGCAATAGTAAAAACTTTAATAAAAAATGGATATTTATATGTAGGAGAAATGCAAATAAAAAGAGATCCGTTAAAAGAAAAAGAAATAAAACAAACAGATTTCTTAAAATTAACAGATGAACAAGAAAATGCGTATAACAAAGTTAAATATTCAATGCAAAATAATCAATACAAAAGATTCTTATTATATGGAGTAACAGGCTCAGGAAAAACAGAAGTATATTTGCAATTAATTCAAGAAGCCTTAAAAGAAGGAAAAGGATCAATTGTATTAGTTCCAGAAATATCATTAACACCACAAATGTTAGATAGATTTATATCAAGATTTGGAAAAGAAAAAATAGCAGTTCTTCATAGTAAATTATCATTAGGTGAAAAATATGATGAATGGAACAAAATAAAAAATAGCGAAGCTAAAATTGTAATTGGAGCAAGGTCAGCAATATTTGCACCAGTAAATAATTTAGGAATTATAATAATTGATGAAGAGCATGATACATCATACAAATCAGAATCTAATCCTAAATATGATGCTAAAGAAGTCGCAAAATATTTAGCAAAACAAAATAATTGTCCTCTATTATTGGGAAGTGCGACACCAGATATAAGAACTTATTATAAAGCAAAAGAGTTAAATAAAATTGAACTATTAGAATTAACCAGAAGAGCAAATAATTCTTCATTGCCACAAGTAACAATAATAGATTTAAAACAAGAGCTTGCAAATGGTAATAGATCAATGCTAAGTAATGAACTTTATGCCTCAATTGAAAAAAATTTAAAAGAAAAAAGACAAACTATTTTATTTTTAAATAGAAGAGGATATTCAACTTTTATAATGTGTAGAGATTGTGGATATACTGTAAAATGCAAAAATTGTAATATAAGCTTAACATATCATAGATATGAAAAAAAATTGAAATGTCATTATTGTCGGATATGAACAAGAAGTTGTAACAAGATGCCCAGAATGTCATAGTGATAAAATAAGATATTTTGGAACAGGTACTCAAAAACTAGAACAAGAAATTCAAAAACAATTTCCATATGCAAGTACAATAAGAATGGACATAGATACAGTAACCAAAAAAGATTCACATGAAAAAATATTAAACGAATTTAAAAATAATAATATAGATATATTAATAGGAACACAAATGATAGTAAAAGGACATCATTTTCCTAATGTTACATTAGTAGGAGTAATTGCGGCAGATAGTTCATTAAATATAGATGATTACAGAGCAAATGAAAGAACTTTCCAAATACTAACTCAAGTAGCAGGTAGAGCAGGACGTGGAGAAATTCCTGGAAAAGTAATAATCCAGACATATAATCCAGATAGCTTTAGCATTCAATGTGCCAAAAGACAAAATTATAAAATATTTTATGACACAGAGATAGTATTAAGAAAGCAGTTGAAATATCCACCATTTTGCGATATAATAGTAATCGGATTTAGTAGTATAGACGAAAAAGAAATAATTGATACAAGTCATAAAGTATATGAATTTTTAAAAATAAACATAGACAAACTACAAAACGAAAAAATAAAGTTATTCAAGCCAATGCCAGCACCGATAGATAAAATTCAAAATAGATTTAGGTATAGAATAATAATAAAAGCAAAAATGACAGAAGACATAAATATAATATTAAATCAATGTTTAAAAAATATATATCAAAAAAACTTAAAATCAACTAGAATATCAATAGATGTAAATCCAAATAATATGTCATAATTATTGTTAAATTATAGTTATTAAAGTGGTATATAAAACAAAAAAGAAAGGGGGAATAAAATTGGCAATAAGAAATCTAAGATATGAAGGAGATCCTATTTTAAAGAAAAAATCTAGAGAGGTCGAAGAAATAAACGATAAAATACAAGAATTAATAGATGATATGATAGATACAATGCACAAATATAATGGTGTAGGACTTGCAGCAGTTCAAGTTGGAGTGTTAAAAAGAGTTTTAGTAATTGACTTATATGATGATAATGGACCAATTGCATGTATAAATCCTGTAATAACTAAAACTAAAGGTGAGCAAGAAGTTGAAGAAGGATGCTTAAGTTTCCCGAATGAATTTGGAAAAGTTGTAAGACCTGCAGAAGTTTGGGCAGAATACACAGATAGAGAAGGAAAAAGAGTAAAAATAAAAGCTAAAGAGTTATTAGCACAAGCAATTGCTCATGAAGTAGATCATTTAAATGGAGAATTATTTATTGATAAAGTAATTCCAGGAACATTAGAATATGTAGAATAAATAAAGAAGCGGTCATTGACAGACCGCTTTACTTACTATAAAAAGAGAAAGGAATAAAAATATGAAAATTGTTTTTATGGGAACTCCCGATTTTGCGGAAGAAAGTTTAAAAGCTGTATATAATGCTGGATATGAAATATTAGGAGTAGTAACTAATCCAGATAGACCAAAAGGAAGAGGAATGAGACTTACAGCTTCACCAGTTAAAGAATTTGCAATTGAAAAAAATTTAAAAATATATCAACCAGTAAAAATAAGAAAAAATGAAGAATTTATAGAAGAAATTAAAAAGTTAAGTCCAGATGTTATATGTGTTGTAGCATATGGAAAAATTTTGCCTAAAAAAATTCTTGAAATACCAAAGCTTGGTTGCATAAATGTTCATGGATCATTGCTACCAAAATATAGAGGAGCTGCACCAATTCAATGGGCTGTTATAAATGGAGACAAAAAAACAGGAGTAACCACCATGTATATGGATGAAGGAATGGATACTGGAGACATGATATATAAAGAAGAAGTGAAAATTCTAGAAGATGAAACAACAGGAGAATTATGGGATAAACTTTCTAAAGTTGGTGGAGAATTACTTGTAAAGACATTAAAATCAATAGAAGAAGGAAAAGCTCCAAGAGAAAAACAATCAGATGACTTTTCAATAGCACCAATGTTAGATAAAAAAATGGCTCAAATAGATTGGAAAAATCAAACTGCAGAGCAAATAAAAAATCTTGTAAGAGGATTAAACCCAATAATGGGAGCATATACACATTTGAACAACAAAAAAATAAAATTCTGGAAAGTAGATATTATAAACAATAAAGAAGATTTAAGCCAAAAACCTAATGGTACAATTATAAAAGCAGATCAAAAAGAGGGATTATTTATAAAAACTAAAAAAGGAATTTTGAAAGTTATTGAAATTCAAGGAGAAAATGCTAAAAGAATGTCTATTCAAGATTATTTAAGAGGAAATAATTTAAATATAAACGAAGTTTTTGAATAAAGTGTAGAAAAGTCTGCTAAAATGTAGACTTTTTTACATTTTTTTTATATAATATATCCAAATTGAAAATTCGGAGGTTTTCACAAATGTATGAAAGAAGTGCAATAGTTCTTGAAAATTACTTCACTAAGATATTGGGATTCAACAAACCTAATAATTTAAAAACTAATTATCAAGAATACACACAAATGATAGAGGAAATAAAAGAATACCAAAGAATAATACAAGAAGAAGAAAAAATAATCCTAAAATTTGATGAAGTCGCTTCAGAAATCGAAGAAATTCAAAAAAAACAAACAGAGCTACATGAGCAAAACTTTAATCTAGAAACTGCAAGAGATCAACTATTTAATGACTTAAGTGAAAATCCTAGTTCATTAGATCAAAAATTAAAGAAAATAGAAGATGTATTAGAAAAAAATAATAATGAATTAAAAGAAATAAGAGAAAAATATGTAAAAGCCTTAGTAATTTTTACAGAAAGACAAAGAGAAAGAAACAAGTATGCAAAAATTCATAGAACAACAGAAGCAGAATACTTGGCACATGCAAAACAAGCAGTAAAAAACTTTGATGAAGTTGACCCTAAAATTATAGAAATAGCCAAAAAGTTTGTAGAATTAAGTAAAGACAATATGAAACAAGAATTAATTGGCATAATGCTTAAAAACGGAAAAAACGAGAGAATAGCATTTAATAATGAAGTAATAAAAAATGCAGTAGATGTAAGAACAGATGTAGCTGAAAAAGAAGTTGGATTATATCTTGATATATATGAAAGAATGAAAAAGTTATTATTAGAATTAAACACTGGAAATATTAAATTAGCTAAATCCGAAAAACTTTCTAGAGACGTAGGAGTTAAAATAGCTTTTTTAAATGCAGAAAAAGAATATATTGTAAGCTTTTTAGATAATGAAAGAATAACAGCAATAAACGGAAGAGTTATTCATGATGAATTAATGAAAGAAGCATGTAAGAATTTTTTGGTAGACATAAAACAAATTAACAACTTATATGAATTAATAGTAAAAGAATCAACAAATAAAGCAACTAAAAAAGCATATAAAGAGCTTTATAATAAAACATACTTAAAAAGTATTCAAGAAAAAGAAAGAGACTTTGAGCAAGAAGTTACAAGTATAAAAATCAATATTGGAACAGTAATTAATTCTAATTATTGGAGAATAGAAGGAATAAAAAATATATATAATACATTCCAAGAAGAAGTAACTGATAAATTTGGAAAAGATTTATCAGAATACAAAGTTGAAGACTTAGACGAAGATACATTCATTCCAGACCAAGGAGAAGATGAACCAGCCCCAGAGCCTGAAAAGAAAGAAGAATACAACATAGAAGATTATATAGTAAGAGATTACAGTAATAAAATAAAAGAAAATAATAAATTAAACGATGACGTAGATCAAGATTATGACCATGATGATTATTATGATGATGACGAATATGACGACGATGAATATGATAAAGACGGATATGAAGATGACGAATACGATGATGATGAAGAATATGAAGATGACGACAACGATGAATATGACAACAATGATGACGAATATGATGATGAAGATGAAGAAGACGATATAATCGGAGGTAAACATCCTATTATTCAAACAGTCAAAAAGAAAAGCAACTTAAAAGAAAAAAACAATAATGATGAGAAAAAAGGAAAAGGATTATTTGGAAAATGGTTTAAAAATAAATAATCCCAAAGGAGATAATATGATAAAAATTGAAAATATATCAAAATCATATGTAAGAGGAAAAAACATAATTGATAATTTAAATCTAGAAATAAAAAATGGAGAAATTTTTGGATTTTTAGGACCAAATGGAGCGGGGAAAACAACAACAATAAAGATGATAACAGGTATTTTAAATCCTGATCAAGGGGATATCTTTATTGATGGAAAAAGTATTCAAAAAGAACCACTAGAAGCAAAGAAAAATTTTGGATTTGTGCCAGATAGTCCAGATATGTTTTTAAAGCTAAAAGGAATAGAATATTTAAATTTCTTAGGAGATATATATGAAGTTCCAACAGAAGTAAGAAAATCTCAAATAAAAAATCTTACTAAAAAATTTGAAATTTATGATAATTTAAATGAACAAATTGAAAGTTATTCACATGGAATGAGACAAAAAATAGTAATATGTGGGGCATTATTAAGTAGCCCTAAAAATTGGATATTAGATGAACCAATGACCGGACTGGATCCTAAGGCATCATTTGACTTGAAAGAAATGATGAGAGAACATAGCAAAAAAGGAAATACTGTATTTTTCTCAACACATATATTAGAAGTTGCAGAAAAATTATGTGACAGAGTAGGAATAATTAATCATGGTAAATTAGCATTTGTTGGAACACTAGATGAGATGAAAACAAAATTCAATGAAAATACATCATTAGAAAATTTGTTTTTGGAGATAACAGAAAATGAATAAAATAATATTATTAACAAAGATTTTTACGAAAAATTCGATGAAGTCTTTAGTGGAAAACAAAGAAAATACAAATCTAAAACAAAAAAGAAATACAATTCTTATGTATTTGATAGCTTTCATATATTTAGCTATAACTGTAGCAGGATTTAGCTATAGTTTGATAGAATCGCTTAAAGAAGTTGGACAAGAAAAAGTATTTATTGGATTAGTATTTTTAATAATAGCAATAATTGCACTAATTCAAACTATTTTTTCTGCAATGAGTTTGATGTATTATTCAAAAGACAATGAATATATATTGCCATTACCAATAAAACCCAAACAAATTGTAATAGCTAAAACCAACACAGTAATGATAAGTGAATATTTATTTATTGCAATAGTGCGGACTAGTGCCTTTAATAATATATGGAATTGTAAATAGCTTGGGAGCACTTTATTATACAACTATGATTATAACAACATTGTTATTTCCAATAATTCCAATACTTATATCAAACTTACTTGTATTATTAATAATGAGTTTTTCAAAAATTGCTAAAAATAAAAACAAATTTCAAATAATTGCTTCTATAATTTTAATGGTTGGTATTTTCGCAATATCATTTATGTTTAGCAGCCAAGATGAATCAGATGAGCAAATAATACAAATGGTTACACAAACAAATGGATTAGTTGAAATGATAAAAACCAACTTTCCAACACTTAAATTTGCAATAGAAAGTTTGACAAATGACTCTATAGTAGTAGTTCTTATTAATATAGTTGAAATGCTAGGAATAACAGCTATATTATATGCTATATATGTAATATTAGCTGAAAAGTTGTATTTAAAAGGAGCAGTAGGAAATTTAGCAAGTGGTGTAAAACATAAAAAAATAAATGAAAAGAAATTGTTCAAAAAAACAACTTTATGGAGAACATATATAGGAAAAGAATTTAAAACTTTATATAGAAATCCAATATTTTTTATGCAATGCATATTACCTGTAATTATGTTTCCGATAATAGTCATAGTAATGGCATTTATAAGTATTACTTCACAAGGAGTAAATATAGCCGAATTACCAAGCATGGTTGAAAGTGAAGCATCAATATCAACAGGAATATTAATAATATGTATAGCACAATTTCTTTCAATGTTTTTATATATTTCAATAACTGCAATATCAAGAGATGGTCAAAATATTGTTTTTATGAAATATATACCTGTATCATTGGAAAAACAAATGGAGTATAAAATCATGCCTAATTTTATTGTTATGTCAATTATTAATATAGCTATAGTAGCAATAACAGAATATTTAACAAAAATGCCAATATTATATATATGTATGACATTTATATTAATGTCAATTATCTCATATTTACAAAGCTTTGTATTAATATTAATTGATCTTAATAAACCAAAATTAGAATGGAGTTCAGAGTATACAGTTGTGAAACAAAATTTAAACTTAATATGGCCTATGATACTTGGAATTGCTAACATTATGATAGCAGTTGCATTTACAAGTCTTATGCCAATAGATAACGCCTATTTAATAACAGGTGGACTAATTATATTGTATATAATTGCAGTAGCGGTAGTAAAAGAATACTTAAGAAAAAATATAAACAAACAATTCGAAAAAATATATTAATAAATAAAATAAGAAAAGAGGAAATAAAATGAAAAAATATTATTTTACATCAGAAAGTGTGACAGAAGGGCATCCAGATAAATTGTGTGATACAATCTCAGATTGTATTTTAGATGCATATATAGAACAAGACAAAAATTCAAGAGTAGCTGTAGAAACATTTGCATCAGGAAATGATATAACAATTGCAGGACAAGTAACATCAAAAGGACAAGTAGATATAGAAAAACTAGTAAGAAATAAAATAAAAGAAATAGGATATGACAATGCAAACATTGATATGGATTATAGAACTTGTAACATAAAAATAAATATTACAAGACAAAGTCCTGATATAGCATTAGGTGTAAATGTCGGAGGAGCTGGAGACCAAGGAATAATGTTTGGATACGCAAGCAATGAAACAGAAGAGTATATGCCATATGCAATAAATATGGCACACAAATTATCATATAAATTAACACAAGTACGTAAAAGTGGTGAATTAGTTTATTTAAGACCAGATGGAAAAACACAAGTGACAGTAGAATATGAAGATGATAAGCCCAAAAGAATAGAAACAATTTTAATTTCAACACAACATAATGAAGAAATAAGCCAAGAAGAACTTAAAAAAGACATAATTGAAAAAGTAATAAAAACAACAGTACCTAAAGAAATGATTGATGAGAACACAAAAATATATGTAAATCCAACAGGAAGATTTGTAATAGGTGGACCACTGGGTGATACAGGATTAACAGGAAGAAAAATAATAGTAGATACATATGGTGGATATGCTCGTCATGGTGGAGGAGCTTTTTCAGGAAAAGATCCTAGCAAAGTAGATCGTAGTGCGGCTTATATGTTAAGATATATTGCTAAAAATATAGTAGCAAATGGATATGCTAAAAAATGTGAAATCCAAATAGCATATGCAATTGGAATGAAAGAACCATTATCTATATATGTAAATACATTTGGAACAGGAACTAAAAGTGATGAAGAAATTGCTAATATAATAAAAAATAAATTTGACTTAACTCCAGATGGAATTATAAAATATTTAGATTTAAAACAACCAATATATGAAAAAACAACTAATTATGGTCATTTTGGAAAAAGTAATCTTCCATGGGAACAAATAATAGACATGTAATTTGCAAAATATGAAAAAAAGTAGTATAATAATATATGCTACATAACGTAGAAATAGAGCTTTAAGGATAATTTTTTGAAGCTCTTGTAAAGTATATGTCCATTATATAACACTAAGGAGCAACTATGCAAAAAGAATTGGACGAAGCCACAGTAAATGAAATCCTTAGGCGGCACATAAAGGAGGTTACCGAAGGACCTAACAAGGAATATTGGTGGAAAAACAATCTTTCATTGATGATACATAATTATCTTGATGGACTTACAGATGAAGCCAAAAAAACTGTAAGGGAAAAGGATAATTTCCGATATCTTATGACATTAAAAGATAGGTGCCACACAATATTTTCAGGATATACTTGGAATAACTTCATGAGAGTGATGAAAAATCCATCAATTCGTAAGCAAATTGATGAATTTTATGAAAAGAAGTATCCTGAATATAAAGAACGGTATGAACACAATTTGAAAACTAAAAAAGTTTTGTTCTTGATTTTGAAGAATGATGAAAACCTCGAAAAAAACAAACTATATTCTTTGGTTTATCAAATTGAGGGCTACTCGATGCCTTGCATCTTCGCAATCATAAATGAAGATCCGTATAATTCTGCCGTATGATTAAAGCTTTTTAAAAAGACTATAATCAATTCTTGTAGGAAGGTATTTACTATGGAGATGACTGAAGAAAAGGTACTTCAACAACTCATTGATAATGAAATGGAAAAAGGTCAAAGCTGGAGTAAACTAGATATTGCAGTAATGGCCAGAGCATTTCCTTATATGGACAAATATAGTGACAAAAGGGCAGAAAAACTGAAATCAATTGCAAAATATCCAAATAAAATCTTTGATGGTGAAACTTGGAAACGACTTTGCAATGTTTTAGATAACAAAACCATTTATGATGCAATTAAAAACTTCTATTCTAATAAGTATGAAAGTACTTTGGAAGGGTATAGGCAAATAAATGAGTTAGAATCTGTCAGACCAGTTTTCTTAATTGTTCATAGCAAAAAATTGAAGGAAGATAAACTTTATACAATTAAATATAAAGCAAAAGGTCACGGAACCTGCATTTTTATTATCATTAATGAGTTTATTGAAGGAAAAATGATCTAAAAGCAGTCAAAATCATAAGTCCCCTCAGCCTTGCAATAGGTTGAGGGGATATTTTTATATTTCTATAATTTTTAAATTATATTTATCTTCAAAAACTTTTTTCTTAGTAATATATTCTTTTGTTTTAAAACCTTTAACATCAATAACTTCTGTAGAACCATCTTTATTAAAAATAATAAAATCAGGTTTATATTTTAGTCCGGGTGCTAACATAAAAATAGGCTGTAAGCAAAAGCCATTAATTTCTTTAGATTGTAATCTAAACTTTAACTCGCAATAAAAGTCGGCTTCTTTTTGACTATCAAAAGTGTGACCATCTACAGAAACCTTATTAGCTCTATATTTACTCTTTTTTGTTTTATTATTTGTAAAATTTTTATAATCTTCAATACTCCAATGTTCCATAAATTTCTCCTTTGTTTTTATGTTTATTCTTAAAATACAGTGCTATTATATAAAAAATATATAATGATTGCAACCCCAAAATATTAATAGGAAATCATTGACTTTCAATAATATGCTTAGTATAATTTAACCAAAGAAAAATTCTATATACAGGAGGAAATATGATACCAGAATTTTTAATACAAAAATTGCAAAATCAATATGGAGAAGAATTAACTAAAAAAATTATAGAAGGATATAATAAAAAAAGAAAAGTAACATTAAGAGTAAATACATTAAAATCCAATATTAAAGAAATAGAAGATGTGTTACAAAAAAATAATATAAAATATAAAACTGCGGGATGGAGCAAAGAAGCTCTAATAATAGAAAATGTAAGAGAAGCAGAAATAATTAAACTTAAAATATATGAAGAAGGAAAAATATATTTACAAAGTTTATCATCTATGTTGCCACCAATAATTTTGAAACCTGAAGAAAATGAAGATATATTAGATATGGCAGCTGCACCAGGTGGAAAAACAACTCAAATGGCAGCATTAATAAATAACAAAGCTAGAATAACAGCATGTGAAATGAATGCCATAAGAGCAGAAAGGCTAAAATACAATATAGAAAAACAAGGAGCAAGCTCTGTATATGTAATGATAACTGATAGTAGAAAAATAGACGACTTCTTCTCATTTGACCGTATATTGCTTGACGCACCATGTAGTGGCAGTGGAACATTGTATAGTGAAGATGAGAAAATAGAAAAAACATTTACACCTAAGCTAATTCAAAAATCAATAAAAGCACAAACACAACTTTTAAAAAAAGCTATAAACATATTAAAACCTGGAAAAGAAATGACATATTCAACATGCTCAATTTTACAAGAAGAAAATGAAGATATAGTAAATAACATATTAAAAAATAAAAAAGTAGAAATTGTACCAATAGAAATAGATAAAAATATACCAGTGTTGCCAACAAAAATAAAAGGAACTTTATGTGTATGTCCAAATGAAGAATATGAAGGATTTTTTATAGCTAAAATAAGAAAAATAAAGTAGGAAAGAAGGGCAAAAACATGAAAAAAATAGTTTTGACAATTGGAGGAATGACATGTAGTGCTTGTTCAAATGGATTAGAAAAATATTTGAACAAACAAGACGGAATCCAAAATGCAAATGTAAATTTAGTAATGGCAAATGCCTTAATAGAATATGATGAAACTAAAATAGATAGAAAAAAATTAGATGAATTTATAAAAAAAGCAGGTTTTAAAAGCCTAGGTATATACAACCCAAAAGAAGAAGAAAATAAACATAAAAAAGATAAAATTTGGTTTATAGTTTTTGGTATTTTAGCAGTTATCTTATTATATATTGCAATGGGGCAAATGATAGGAATGCCAATAATAAAATTGTTAAATATGGAATTAAATCCTAAAATATATTCAGTTACATTATGTGTACTAACAATTTTATTTTTAATATATGGATTAGATATAATAAAAAGTGGCTTTAAAAATTTATTTCATAAAGCACCAAATATGGATACATTAGTTGCAATTGGTGTAATAAGTAGTTTTATATATAGTTGTTATAGCATGGTAATGATTTTACAAGGACATAACCATTATATTCATCAACTATATTTTGAGTCAGCAGCAATTGTACTATTTTTCATTAAATTAGGTAGATATTTAGATAGAATAAGCAAAGACAAAACAAAAACAGCTATTCAGAAACTCGTTCAAATAACACCAAGTAAAGCAATAATAAAAGTTGATGGCAAAGAAAAAGAAGTTACAATAGATGAAATAAAAAAAGGCGATATAGTAATAAGCCATGCGGGAGATAGAATTTCTGTTGATGGAGAAATAATACAAGGAAAAGCACATTTAGACGAAAGCTTTTTAACAGGAGAAAGCAAGCCAGTAACTAAAGCTGGAGGAAATAAAGTAATTGCAGGAAGTATAAATTATGATGGATATTTAGAATATAAAGCAGAAAAAATAGGAAGAGATTCAACAATATCACAAATTGTGCAATTGGTAGTTGAAGCAACAAATACAAAAGCACCTATTGCAAAAGTAGCAGATACAGTAAGTGGATATTTTGTACCAGTTGTAATATTAATTGCAGTTCTTACATTGTTAGTATACTTATTTATTGGAGCTGGAAGTGGAACAGCAATAACAGCATTTGTATCTGTATTAGTAGTAGCTTGTCCATGTGCATTAGGTTTAGCAACTCCACTAGCAATTGTTGTAAGTGAGGGAACATGTGCAAATAAAGGAATATTAGTAAAAAAGAGCGAAATATTAGAAAATGCATCAAAAATAGATACAGTTGTATTTGATAAGACAGGAACATTAACATATGGTAAATTAAAAGTAGCAGAAATAATAAATTATAGCAAATTACCAAAAACAGAATTAATGCAAATAACAGGAAGCCTTGAAAGTAAATCAACACATCCAATTGGTCAAGCTTTTAAAGATTACTTAAAAGAAAACAAAATAGAAAAAATAAATGTAAATGAATTTGAAAATATAACAGGACTAGGTATTACAGGAAATATAAACAATGAAAAAATAATCTTAGGAAATTATAAAATATTAGAACATTTTAACATAAAAAACACTCATAAAGAAGATGAAGAAAAACTAGCAAACCAAGGAAATAGCATAATATATGTAGTAAAAGAAAATAACATAATTGCATTAATAGGAGTAAATGACATAATAAGAGACAATGTAAAAGATGTTATTGAAAAATTTAATAAAAACCACATTGAAACAATTATGCTAACAGGAGACAATAAACAAACTGCACAAAGAATAGCCAAAGAAATAGGAATAAAACAAGTTATAGCAAATGTTATACCAACAGAAAAAACCAAAACAATAAAAGACTTGAAAAAACAAGGAAAAAGAGTTATTATGTGTGGAGATGGAATTAACGATAGTCCAGCATTAGCAAGTAGTAATATAGGAATTAGTGTTAATAGTGGAACAGATATTGCAATGGATTCTTCAGATGTAATATTAATGAAAAATGATTTAAGCAAAATAATGGATTTAATTACAATAAGCAAAAAAACAATCAGAAACATAAAACAAAATCTATTTTGGGCATTTTTCTATAATATTTTAATGATACCAATTGCAATAGGATTATTAAAACCAATAGGAATCAGCATAAACCCAATGATAGCAGGCTTAGCAATGACATTAAGCAGTTTAACAGTTATTTTAAATTCATTAAGATTAAAAAATATAAAATTATAATTTATAAATTAAGAAGGGAGAATTATTATGTTTGGAAGTAACAAAATAACCAAAACAATAAAAATAGAAGGAATGCATTGTATGCACTGTGTAAACACAGTAGAAAGTGCATTAAAAGAAATACCAGAGGTAAAATCAGCAAAGGTAAACTTAGAAGAAAAAACAGCAAAAATAGTCTTAAAAGAAGAAGTAGGAGATGAAGTACTAGCAAAAGCTGTAGAAGAAGCGGGATTTAAAGTAGTAAAAAACTAATTAGGAGAATTAAATGAAAAGCAAAAATATTTTAAATAGTTTTAAATATGCCTTCAATGGAATAAAAACAGCATTAAAAACTGAAAGAAATATGAAAATTCATATAACAATTATGATATTAGTAATAATTGTAGGAATAATATTAAAAATTAGCAAACTTGAATGGATTATTTGTGTAATTTTATTTACAATAGTTATTTTATCAGAATTATTCAATACAGCAGTAGAAACGGTTGTAGATATGATAACAACACAAAAAAACGAAAAAGCTAAAATAGCAAAAGATGTATCTGCAGGAGCCGTATTAATTTCTGCAATAGGAAGTGCAATAATAGGCTTAATTATATTTTTACCCAAAATATATGAATTAATAAAATAGATAATAAAATAAAAAAGAATAGTTATTAAAATACTATTCTTTTTTTATTTTTTATGATATAAATAAAATATCAAAATAAAGAGAGGAATAAAAATATGAATGAAAAAAATATTCAAGGACTTTCACAAGAAGAGGTTGAGCAAAGAATAAAAAATGGAAAGGTAAATAAAAGCGGTAAAGACAAATTAAAAACTAATTGGCAAATTATACGTGACAATGTTTTTACTTTGTTTAATTTATACAATTTAATCATAGCAATTGCTTTAGTTATGGTAAAAGCATATACAAATACATTTTTCTTTGCAATAATAGTTTTAAATGTATTAATTGGAATAGTACAAGAAATACATGGAAGAAACCTAGTAAAAAAATTATCAATATTAACAGCATCAAAGGCAACAGTAATTAGAGATGGAAAACAAAAAGAAATAGGTATAGATGAAGTAGTATTAGGAGATACAATATTATTAAAACAAGGAGATCAAATTCCATCAGATTCATATGTAATTCAAGGAGAAGTTGAAGTTAATGAAGCATTACTTACAGGAGAATCTGATTCAATTTTAAAGGGAAAAGAAGATAAATTACTTTCAGGAAGCTACATTGTTAGTGGAAAATGTTATGCAATAGTAGAAAAAGTTGGTGATGACAATTTTGCTAACCAAATAGTAAATGCAACAAAGCAAGAAAAAGAAAACAACTCTGAATTAATAAATTCAATGAAAAAAGTTACAAAATTTACAAGTTGGGTAATTATACCGGTAGGAATAATTTTGTTTGTACAAGCATTTTTCTTTAGAGAAGCCACAATTGCACAAGCAGTAGTTGCTTCATCAGCAGCATTATTAGGGATGTTACCAAAAGGTCTAGTACTATTAATTACAATAGCACTAGAATCAGGAGTTATAAAACTTGCAAATAAAAATGTATTAGTGCAAGAACTATATAGTATAGAATCTTTAGCACATATAGATACAATTTGTTTAGATAAAACAGGTACAATTACAAATGGAAAAATGTCTGTTTCAGAAATAAAAATATATAATGAAAAAATATTACCACATCCATTTAACAATATGTTAGAAGCATTTGTAAATGGTATGGATGATACAAATTCAACATTTAGAGCATTACAAGAACATTTTGACGGAAAAACAACATATGAAAAACAAGATAATGTATCATTTTCATCAGAAAGAAAATGGAGTTCAATATCATTTAAAAAAGAAGGAACAATAGTAGTAGGAGCACCAGAAAGATTATTTCAAAAAAGTAAAGATGAAATGCCAGCAAGAATTACAGACCTTCAAAAAGACGGAAAAAGAGTCTTAGGAGTTGCATATACCAAAGAAATAATATCAAATGATGAACTACCAGAATTACAAATAGTAGCATCTATTGTATTAGAAGATCCTTTAAGAAAAAATGCAAAAGAAATGTTAGGATATTTCAAAAAACAAGGAATAGATGTAAAAATAATTTCTGGAGATAATCCACTTACAGTATCAAATATAGCCAAAAAAGCAGGACTTGAAGATTATGAATCATATATAGATTTATCAACAATTAGTACTGACGCAGAAATCGTAAATTTAGTAGATAGATATAGTATTTTTGCTAGAGTGTTACCACATCAAAAAAGTATTATAGTAAAAGCACTTCAAGCTAAAGAACACAAAGTAGCTATGACAGGTGACGGCGTAAATGATGTTATTGCGTTGAGAGAATCAGATTGTAGTATAACATTACCTGATGCTAGTGATGCAGCAAAACAAGTTTCACAAATTGTATTATTAAATCCTGATTTTAGTGTCTTAAAAGATGTATTAATGGAAGGTAGGAGAGTTGTAAATAATATAACAAAAGTTGCAAGAATATTCTTTATAAAAACTATATATTCAATACTATTATCACTATTTTGTATAGTAACAAATACAGGATTTCCATTTATACCAATACAAATAACATTAATTGACTTGATAATAGAAGGATATACATCATTTTTTATTACATTTGAAAGTAATAAAACACCAATAATTGGAGCATTTTTAACAAAAGCACTGACAAATGCATTACCATTTGCTTTAGCAATAATGATTAACATTATAATATTAACAATAGCAGGAAATATTGTTGGAATTCCACAAACTGAATTAACAACAATGATGTATATATTAATTGGATTTGTAAGTATATTAGCTGTTCAAGAGGTTTGTACACCATTTAACAAAATGCATATATTTTTATTTGCAACAACAACAATAGGATTTTATGTAGCAGCATTATTATTTAATAAATTGTTGCAATTATCACCTTTAAATGGTGCGGAAGTAATTGTTGTATGTATTTTAGCAATAATTAGTTATTTAATGATACACATAAAAAGAAAAATTTATGACGAAAAGCAAATTGGATAAAATAAATATCAACAAAAAACTACAAAAAATGAAATTTGTATCTTGAAAAATAATTGTTTTAAAAATATAATAGATGGGTAAACTAAAGATATTGGAGGTAATTATTATGTATTATAGTAATGGAAACTATGAAGCATTTGCACGTCCTAGAAAACCAGAAGGAGTAGATAATAAATCTGCATACTTAGTAGGAGCTGGACTTGCATCATTAGCAGCAGCATGCTTCTTAGTAAGAGATGGACAAATGAAAGGTGAAAATATTCACATATTAGAATCAGGAAAATTACCAGGAGGAGCTTGTGATGGAATAGACGATCCACAAAAAGGATTTATAATCCGTGGTGGACGTGAAATGGAAAATCACTTTGAATGTTTATGGGATTTATTCCATTCAATACCATCATTAGAAACAGAAGGAGCTTCTGTATTAGATGAATACTATTGGCTAAATAAAAAAGATCCAAACTATTCATTAATGAGAGCAACAGAAAATAGAGGACAAGATGCACATACTGACGGAAAATTCGGATTATCAGATCAAGCATCTTTAGAAATTGTAAAATTATTCTTTACAAAAGACGAAGATTTATATGACAAAAAAATCAGTGATGTCTTTACAGAAGAATTTTTCCAATCTAATTTCTGGCTATACTGGAGAACTATGTTTGCATTTGAAACATGGCACAGTGCACTAGAAATGAAATTATATATTCAAAGATTTATACATCATATTGGAGGATTACCTGACTTTTCAGCTTTAAAATTCACAAAATACAATCAATATGAATCACTAATTTTACCAATGGTAAAATATCTAGAAAGTCATGGAGTACATTTTCAATATGATACACAAGTAAAAAATGTAAAATTTGATATTGATGGAGACAAGAAAACAGCAAAACAAATTATATGTGTACATGAAGGAAAAGACGAAGTAATAGATTTAACAGTAAATGACTTAGTGTTTGTAACAAATGGAAGCTGTACAGAAAGATCAATGCTAGGTGACCAAAACACAGCACCAGACTTAAACATAAAAAACGGAGAAGGAGATAGCTGGGAGTTATGGAGAAACATAGCTATACAAAACGAAGAATTTGGACATCCAGATAAATTCTGTACAAGCATAAAAGAAACAAACTGGGAATCAGCTACAGTTACAACTTTAGATGATAAAATACCACAATATATTCAAAAAATATGCAAAAGAGATCCATTTAGTGGTAGAGTCGTAACAGGAGGAATTGTATCAGTAAAAGATTCAAACTGGATGATGAGCTGGACAGTAAATAGACAACCACACTTTAAAAATCAACCAAAAGATCAATTAGTAGTTTGGGTATATGGACTATTTACAAATGTCAAAGGAAATTATGTTAAAAAACCAATGAGAGAATGTACAGGTAAAGAAATTACAGAAGAATGGTTATATCATTTAGGAGTTCCAAAAGATCAAATAGAAGATCTAGCAGAACATTCAGCAAAATGTGTACCATGTATGATGCCATATATAACAGCATTCTTTATGCCAAGAACAGCAGGAGATAGACCAAAAGTTGTACCAGATGGATGCACAAACTTCGCATTTTTAGGACAATTTGCCGATACAATAAGAGATACAGTATTTACAACAGAATATTCAGTAAGAACAGCAATGGAAGCTGTATATACATTACTTGATGTAGACAGAGGGGTTCCAGAAGTATTTGGATCATGTTATGATATTCGTGTATTATTAGATTCAACATACAAAATGATGGACGGCAAGAAAATAACGGATTTAAAACTACCATTTGCTAAAGAATTAGTTCTAAAAAAGGCAATAAAAGCAACAGAAGGAACAGTTATAGAAGATCTATTAAAAAGATACAAATTAATATAAAAAATAAAAATAGAGCAAGCTAAATCACAATTTAAGCTTGCTTTATTTTTTTGTGCCATAAACTATTGTCAAGTAATATCAAAAATAGTATAATTATTTTATAAAAAAATAAAGAAAGAGGAAGTTTTATGGAAAAAAATATAGAAAAAAAACAAAAAAAAGGTCTTAAGGCCTTTGGAATAACTGTATTAGTATTATTAATTATATTAGCTATATTAGTTGGTGGAACATATGTTTTTATAAATAGTAAATTAGCAAAAATGCAAAAAGTCGACCTAAATGAAAATGACTTAAATGTATCTGCACAAACAGAAGAAAAACTAGCAGACTATAGAAATATAGCTATATTTGGTGTAGACTCAAGAGATGATAGCTATGATAAAGGAAATAGAAGTGACTGTATTATTATAGCAAGTATTAACAATAAAACAAAAGTAGTAAAATTAATATCTGTATATAGAGATACATATGTACAAATAGAAGGACATGGGTTAGATAAAATCACACATGCATATTCATATGGAGAAGCACCACTTGCAATAAAAACATTAAACTCAAATTTAGATTTAAACATTAAAGAATTTGCAACTGTAAACTTTGATGTAGTAAAAGAAACAGTAGACTATATAGGCGGAATTAGTATGCCAATTACATCAGAAGAAGTATCACAAATACCTGGAATAACTAAAGCTGGAACATATACATTAAATGGAGAACAAGCCTTAGCATATTCAAGAATAAGACATGCAACAGGTGGTGATTACAAGAGAACAGAAAGAATGAGAAATGTTTTAACAGCTACAGTAAATAAAGTAAAAAGTTTAAATATAAGCAAACTAAATGGATTTGTAGATACAATATTACCAAAAGTATATACAAATGTAACATCAAGTGAAATATTTAGTATGATGCCAAGCATAGCAAATTATAAAATAACAGACAGTATAGGATGGCCATATAAAACTAAAGGAATAACAATGGATAGATGGTATGGAATACCAATAACACTAGAAAGCAATGTAACACAATTACACAAAGAAGCATTTGGAGAAACAGATTATGTACCATCAGATACAATAAAAGACATTAGTAATAAAATAATTGAAAAAACAGGATATAGCAAATAAATAAATAGCAATAGTTGAAATATAAACAACTATTGCTATTTATGAAATGGAGTGAAAAAATGAAAATAAAAATTATAAGAGTAATTTTAATTGCATTACTATTATGCACATTTGGAATTATATTTGGATTTTCAAGTCAAAATAGCACTAAATCATCAGGAATAAGTAGGAAAATAACAATCAAAATAACATCAAATATAAAATCAATACAAGAAAAAAATGAAACTGAAAAAGCTCAAATACTTCATAATGTTGAACATATAATACGAAAAATAGCACATTTTTCTATATATACAGTAGTAGGACTATTGTTAATGCTGTTATGTAAAACATACAACATAAAGGAATTCGATAGAATTGCAATATGTTTAATAATAGGAATAATTTATGCGACTTCTGATGAAATTCATCAAGTTTTTGTGCCTGGAAGAGGTCCGATGTTTACAGATGTTTTGATAGATTCTATGGGCGTAACAGTGGGAATGCTAATTGGAAAAGTAAGCGCGAAAATATACGAAAAATATGTAAAAAATACCAGATGAAATTTGACAAAATTGTTGAACCTAATTTAACGTTATGTTAAAATAAAAATTAAAGGGGGAAGTTAAAAATGTATATAAAGATGAAAAGAGTTATGGATTTCATTTTAGCATTAGGGCTACTAATTGTTTTAGGAATACCAATGTGTATAATAGCTGTTTGTATAAAGTTAGAAGATGGTGGACAAGTTATATATAAATCCAAAAGAATGGGAAAAGGACTAAAAGAATTTTATGTATATAAATTTAGATCAATGACAACAAAAAGGGAAGAGTTACATAGTAATTTATCACATGAACAAATGGTGACAAAAGTAGGAAAAGTTATAAGAAAAACATCATTAGATGAATTACCACAATTATTTAACATATTAAAAGGTGAAATGAGTTTTATAGGACCACGCCCTTGGATATCAGAATATTATGTATGGTTTACAGATGAACAAAAAAGAAGGGCAGATGTTTTACCAGGAATATCAGGACTAGCTCAAGTAAGAGGAAGAAATGGCATTAGTATATTTAAAAAAATAGAATATGATATAAAATATGTTGATAATATTAGTTTTAAAGAAGACGTTAAAATAGTATTTGAAACAATAAAAACGGTATTTTCTAAAGTTAATGCAGAAATATCAGAACAGGGAATAAAGGAAGAAATACATGATTTACAAGTTCAAAATGTTAAAACAGAAAATATAAAATATAAAGAAGTTGTATAGGAGATATAAAATGAGTGAAAGAATAGAGCCATTTTCTGTATTAATATCAGTATATTATAAAGAAAAAGCAGAATATTTAGAATTAGCACTTAATAGTATATTTAATCAAACTTTATTGCCAAATGAAGTTGTTTTAGTAAAAGATGGAGAATTAACGAAAGAATTAGAAAATGTTATAACAAAATTTCAAGATTTGTTTTTAGAAACATTTAAAGTTATTTCTATAGAAAAAAATTCAGGATTAGGAAATGCTTTAAATGTTGGGATTAAAGAGTGTAAAAATGAATATATTGCTAGAATGGATTCAGATGATAGCTCAAACAAAGATAGATTTGAAAAACAAATGAAATTTTTGTCAACACATAATAATATCGATGTTTTGGGATGTAATATTGAAGAATATGATGAACAAATGAAATTTAAATTAAGAAATAAGGATGTACCAGAAAAAAATAAAGATATAAAGGTCTATTTTAAAAATAGAAATCCTTTCAATCATCCGACTGTGATTTTTAAAAAAAGCTCTGTTGAAAAAGCCGGAGGATATAGTAATTGTTTATTTTTTGAAGATTATTATTTATGGGCTAAATTAATTAAAAATGGATGTCAGTTTTATAATATGCAAGAATATTTATATAAATTTAGAACTAGTAACGCTATGTATAAAAGGCGTGGAGGATTTAAATATTGCAAATATATTATTAATTTTGAAATATTAATATATAAGCTAAATCTTATAAATAAATTTGAATTTATAAATAATATTACTAAAAGATGTATAGGAGCTATTATTCCTAATAGATTAAGAAAAATTATATATGAAAATAGATATAGAAATAAATAAGGAAAAGGAGAAATTATGGATTATAAATATGTTGTATTTAGCCCGTATTTTGGTAAGTTACCAGATAATTTTAATTTATGGTTAAAATCGTGTTTGTATAATGCTGAAATAAAATTCATAGTATTTACCGATGATAATAGGCAATGGGATAAACCTATTAATGTAGAAATAATAAAAATTTCTTTTGAAGACTTTAAAGAAAAAATACAAAAAAAATTTGATTTTAAAATTAGTTTAGATACTCCTTATAAATTGTGCGATTTTAAACCAATATATGGATATGCTTTCCCAGAATATATTGAGGGAAAGTCTTATTGGGGATATTGCGATTTAGATATTATTTTTGGGAATTTACTTAAATTTTTGCCAATAAATGAATATGATAAAATATCTTATTTGGGACATTTTTGTTTATATAAAAATAATCCTCAAATTAATAGTATGTTTAAAAAAACACCTTTAAATACAATTTCATATATAGATATATTATCAAATCCACATCATTTTGGATTTGATGAAATTGGTAATTATGGAATTAATAGTATTTTTAAAAATAATAATTTAAATATATTTAATTATGAAGTAAATGTTGCAGATATAAATTGTAGAAAAACACAAATGAATATCATAAAATACGAAAATGAAAAATTTGAAAAAGAAAACATTAATAAGATTTTTATTTTTGAACAAGGAAAAATATATTCAATTAATTATTATAAAAATAAAAAAAAGTTGCAAGAGTATGCTTATATACATCTACAAAAGAGAAAAATGAAAAATTT